>CAUUHV010000013.1:0-57491 GCA_963545085.1 uncultured Catonella sp.
AAACAAACCGAAAACAAAAAGATAAACAACTCCTAAAAAAATCTAACCAAACAAGAAAAAATAACCATATAAAACACTGCTAAAATCGTCATCATCAAGCCTCCGGTAAGAAGTATCATAAGCATGGTAACAAGAAGCTTCGGAACAAAGGTAAGAGTCTGTTCCTGAATGGATGTTATTGTCTGAATCAAACTTATAACAAGTCCCACCACAAGCGAGGCAAGGAGCATCGGCGCCGAAAGTTTTATAATAAGAGAAACCGTTTCTCTCGCTATATCTATGACAGTATCCTGACTCATAATCCACCTCCTACTTTATAGTGTAGGCATAAAAAGCATCTGACATTTATACCGTTACTTTACAAATGACTTCACAAGATTTCCTATAACCAAATCCCAGCCGTCCACCATTATAAAAAGTAGAATTTTAAACGGCATGGATATGGTAGTAGGCGGAAGCATCATCATACCCATTGACATAAGCGTGGACGACACCACCATATCAAGCACCAAAAACGGAATGTAGATACAAAAACCTATTATAAACGCCGCTCTTAACTCACTAATTATAAACGCCGGTATCAACACGTTTGTAGGAATATCCTCCATGCTGTTCACATTATCTATCTCGGCAATATCAAGAAAGAGTCTTATATCCTTTGTATTCGTCTGCTTATACATGAAAGTGCGAAGCGGCTTTATTCCCGCCTCGTATGCTTCCGAAACGCTTATATCCCCCTTCGAAAGCGGAGCTATCATATCCGTATTTATCTGTCCGAACACAGGCGACATTATAAACCATGTAAGAAAAAGCGCCAGTCCCACCAAAACCTGATTAGGCGGGGTCGTCTGCGTAGTAAGCGCGGACCTCACAAAATGCAACACCACTATTATTCTCGTAAAAGAAGTAAGCATTATAAGAAGCGAAGGCGCAAGCCCTATTACCGTAAGCGCGAGGATTATCCTTACAGTCGCCGCCATCCCCTTTTCATCACCGTTTGTAGTAAAATTTATGCCGATCTGGTAAGGAGAAGTTCCGGTAGTAAAGCTTTTACTGTCGTTACTCGATCTGTCCACGGTGTTTCCCGTTCTGTTATCAACGGCATAAGCCGGCTTAACAAAAAAAAGAACCGTAAACAGAGCCGCAAAAACAATTCCACGAAAAAGCAGGCAAAAACGCCTTTTAAATAACGGATATGTTTTCATGCTCATCAGTCCTTTTCTTTATTTTTTCTCGCCCTATCAAGCAAATCCTTAAACGGAATCCTGATATCGGTTTTAATTTCGGAGCGGTAATCCTTCACCTCTTCTTTCTTAAGCTCAGTTATCAAAGAAATATCAGTCTTACTCACTCCTATTAAAAAATATCTTTCGGAAATTTCTATAATCTGAAGATATCTCTCCGGAGCAAGCTTCACGGTTTCAAGAATATGTATATTCCCCCCGTTTCGTCCGCCCGCGGCATATTTACCGAGATATCTTGTCGCAAAATAAGCAGCAGCCAAAACTACAGTAAAAGCCGTCAACATTCCGACCACTTCGGCGACACTGCTTATAGCCGACATTCCTCCTGACAGAAACATAAAATAAATCTACCTCCATCAAGAACTACTTAACAATTTCCGTAATCCTTATTCCGAAGCTGTCCTCTATAACCACAACCTCTCCCTTTGCTACATATTTACCGTTTACAAGTACATCTATAGCTTCACCGGCAAGCTTATTAAGCTCTATTATAGTACCCGGTGAAAAATCAAGAATTTCCTTAATAGTCTTATTTGTTCTGCCGAGCTCAACCGTAACCTCAAGAGGCACATCCATGATAAGCCCGATATTCTCCTGCTGCATTATAGGATTAATCGTACTGTCAAAGGTCTGGAACTGAACCGGAGCCACATTGACAGGCTGTACCTGAGGCATCTGAGGTGCAGGCATAGCTGCTGCCGGAGAAGGTGAAGGCGAGCTGTAACTTGGAGGCGGTACCTGTGCCTTTGCAGGAAGCGGAGGCGCAGCAGGTGCCGGACCCGAATCGTTTTCCGAAGAAGCTCTGAATTTCTCATACAGAGCCTTGGCAAAATCTATAGGATAAAGCTGCATAAGCTCGCTATCTATAAGAGTACCGATTTCAAGTCTGAAAGAAACCTTTACAAATGAACCCTTTAAAAAGTCTCCTATATTATCCGTTTCAATTTCACCGTCAAGATCTATAAGATCTGCAGTAGGAGGGCTTATATCCACCTTCTTTTCAAGCACCGATGAAATGGATGTGGCTGCGGAGCCCATCATTTGATTCATTGCTTCACATATAGCCGAAAGGTGAAGCTCCGTAAGCTCATTTTTCTCGACATTCTCACCGTTTCCGCCCATCATAAGGTCGGTTATGATTTTTACATCGTTTTCTCTTAATATAAGAATATTGTTACCGTCAAGACCCTCTATATAAGAAATTTGTATAAATACACACGGTCTGTCATAGGAATCGGAGATCTCTTGCCATTTAGCTATAGAAACATTAGGAGTGGTTATATTTACCCGCTGACTTAAAAGTGTGGACAGGGTTGTAGCGGCAGTCCCCATACTTATATTGGAAATCTCACCGATCGCATCCTTTTCCTCTACCGATAAAAGCCCGGAATCATCGGAAGAACTCTCCGAGCCGTCATCTCCCATTCCACCGAGCAACGCGTTTATTTCCTCTTGAGAAAGCATCTGATCCACGGCTTATTCCTCCTCTCTTATTACCTGAGTTACTCTTACTGCATACACACCCGAAGAAGCCCCGGGCAAAGCCTTAAATTTCTTCATATTGCCTACAAATACGTCAAGCTCATCATCCACGCGGGAATTTAGCCTTATGACATCTCCCGGCTGTAAATTAACAAAATCGTTTACCGATACGACACTTTTTCCGAGAACCGCTCTTATAGGAATCTGTGCTCTGTCAATAACATCGGTTATCTGCTTCTCATAGCTCGTATCATCCTTTTCCTGAAGACTTGAGAACCAATACTTCGTATTAAGCTTGTCCATGACATCCTCAAGTGCCGAAAACGGAAGACAGAAGTTCATCAACCCCTCTACATTACCGATTTTAAGACTTAGTGTTATAATAGCCGTCATCTCCTGCGGAGATATTATCTGAGCATACTGTGAATTTGTCTCTATTCTTATCAGTCTCGGATCAAGCACTATTACATTATGCCACGGCTCCTGTAAAAAGTTGGTACAGATATTTAATATTCGCTCTATTATTACCACTTCTATTTCCGAGAACTCTCTGGCTTTTTCTATAGGAGTTCCGGTACCGCCGAGCAGCCTGTCTATTATCGTATATCCCAAGTTGTTTGACATCTCCACTATACAGTTGCCCTTTAAAGGCGACATGGAAAGTATACCGAGTAAAACCGGGGTCGATAAAGCGTTCGAAAACTCCGAATATGCCACCGCTTCGGAATTTATCACCTCTACCTGAACACTCTTTCTTAAATACGCCGGAAGATTGGTAGATATAAGCCTTCCGTAGTTCTCAAATATGGATTCAAGCGTTCTGAGGTGTTCCTTTGAAAATTTCGACGGTCTTGCGAAATCGTAGTCTTTTATTACTTTTTCGTCAGTATCCTTGAAATCGTTCGTATCCACCTCTCCGCTGTTTATAGCCGCTAAAAGGCTATCTATCTCATTTTGCGAGAGTACATCACTCATTAAGCCTCACCACCCTAAAAGGTACTATCAACACTTCGTTACAATGTAAAATCTCATTTTTATATAAAAACCGTTATTACTGAAGTCTCAGATTCTTAAATGAAATATCTGCTATAGTCTGAGTTCCGAATTTCTCCTGTATACTTTTTAAAATACCCGCCTTAATCACTTCTCTGTTATTCTGAACCTCTTCCTTGGTATACTGGTTAAAGCCGTTTGTAACCATCTCGTCTATAGCGGTTTCATAATTCTTTACATTTTCGGAGAGAGTCTTATAATCGTCCGCTGTCTTATTCAGATAAACCGAAATCTTATCTATAACCGCAAAATGATCCGTGTTATCGCCTTCCGTACCCTTAAGATTTATAGTTAGAGGAGTATCAAAGGTAACCACATCCATATCACTCATAACAACCTTATTGGCGGAAGCCGTATTCGACTCAAGCTCCAAGTCTATAATCGAAGCCACGTTTGACACAAGAGTGTTTGTCGCGTTCATCGCGGGTACCACGGAAAAAACGAGCACCGCCGTCAAAATGACATTGACAAGACTTAGCGCTATTGCGACGATAGTAAGCATATTCTTTTTCATAACTGTCCCCTCTTCTTTAAATCTTATATAATTTTTTAATTAGCGACCTTATTAAATATCTTAATCTCAACCCTTCTGTTCTTCTGGCGACCCTCCGCCGTCTTATTTGAAGCCACGGGATGGTATTCCCCCTTACCCGTCGCGGAAAGTTTTGCAGGATCAAGTCCGCCCTTTCCTGTCAGATACTCAAGCACATTGGATGCTCTTGCCGACGAAAGCCATAAATTGTTTTTATACTTCACGGTATTTGTCTGCGGCACATTATCCGTATGACCTTCTATAACTATATCCGAATCCTTAAATTTCAAAAGAATCGCCGCCGCCTTATCAAGTATCTCGTCCGCCCCTTTCTTAAGCTCCGCGTTACCGGGGTCGAACAGGAAATATCCGTCTATGTTAAGCCCTATATAGTTATATGAAGCGTCCATGTTTAATTTGACCACATCATCAAGTTTATACTCGTTAAGAGCCTCGGAAACCTTTTCGTAATTTTTCTCAGCCTCCGCCTTCAACTCTTCCTGATATTTCTTTAAAGCCTCTTCTTTCTTCTCTTCCTCCGTCTTTTCTTCGGAATTCGGCGTTTTCTCGGTTCCTCCCGAGCCGCCCTTGGTACCGTCATCCTTAGCCGTACTCTCCGCGCCTAAGTTGGAGTAATACTCGGCTAACTCATTTAACTGACTGACTCCGCTTGATATAAGTATTCCTTTATCAAGTGCGGAACCGCCTCCCGAAAACACGCTGAAAGTAGATGTTATAGCTTCCACTATCTCATTATACTTTGCGGTATCCGTAGAACTCATCGAAAAAAGAAGTACGAAAAAGCAGAGAAGCAGGTTCATAAGGTCGGAAAAAGTCGCCATCCATGCCGGTGCTCCTGCAGGTGCTTCTTCCTGTTTTTGTTTTCTTGCCATATTTATTCCTCTCCGGCGTTCTCCGAGCCGAATGCCTCACGCTCCGAAGGAGTTAAGAACGACTTCAGCTTCTCTTCAATCACTCTCGGATTCTCTCCCGCCTGTATCGAAAGTATACCTTCCACCATTATTCCCTTAAGCATTATTTCTTCCGCGTTATTCGATTTCAATTTATTTGAAACCGGAGCACACAGCCAGTTGGCGAGGAAAGAACCGTAAAAAGTCGTGACGAGAGCAATCGCCATGGAAGGACCGATGGAACTCGGGTCCGAAAGGTTCGCAAGCATGTTTATCAGACCGATAAGGGTACCTATCATTCCCCATGCCGGACCCATTGCGGCAAGACCTTCCCAAAAACCTATCTTTGATTTATGTCTGTCCTCTATACAGGATATTTCCGTTTCAAGAATACTTCTTACAAGTTCCGGATCTGTACCGTCCACTATAAGAAGAATGCCTTTTTTAAGAAACACGTCCTCTATGCCGCCCGAAGCTTCCTCAAGCGCAAGAAGCCCGTCCTTTCTTGCAACATTTGAAAGATTTATGATATTTTTTATCACTTCCGACTGATTGAGGTTAAGCGGCTTTAATACAAGACCGAAGGATTTAATCCCTCCCACAAAATCGCCTATACTCTTTGAAGAAGCGAGCATAATCATAAACGCTCCTCCGAAAGTAATAAGCGCGGACGCCACATCCAAGAAACCGCCTATGGCCGCAGGATTATCCATCATAATAGAATAAAGCATCAAACCGAGAGCTATTACCATTCCGAGCAATGTTGCTATGTCCAAAACTGCCACCTTCCAATCGTTTTAATTTTCTAAAATCCTGCCCGTAAAAATATCGTTTTTATAGGCTTTCACAAGCTCTTTTACCTGAGACCTGCTTTCCTTTACCATTATCTTTCTTCCTGTGGTCAGAGTGATAACGGTATCAGGCACCTCTTCTACGGCTTCGATAAGGTCCGCGTTTACGGTGAATTCCATACCGTTCATCTTGGTTACGTCAATCATCGAGGACCTCCGATTCCATAACGATAAATTTAAAACCGTCTTACATCGGGTTTTATCCGCCTATAAAAAACCTGCGGGGCAACAAAACAAAAACACCAAAACATCTGCCGGCTCAATTCCGCTCTTAATCGAGACATTTTTCAGGATGTTTTTTACGTGAACTTCCCCGCTGCATTCGTCATATACACAAACGGACATGCTGTATATTTCTCCGCTCACGGGAATAAACGATTGTAAAGCTCCCCCTCTGTAAGACATAACTTCCACAACAATTATAATAATTAAATTATAAAAAATCAATACGGATAGTCAAATCTGTTAAAATAAGTATGAACACCTGATTAACAAGCTGTTTTACCGCAAAAAAGCTGCTTTAAAGCATTTTTTTCATATTCTGAAAACCTTAATATAGTAATTTACGATTTACAAATTATGAAAATTTTGCTTTACAGCAGCTAATTTATATATTCTTTATTCTTACTTATCTCTTAAGATTTATAAGCTCCTCTAAAATAGTGTCCGTAGTCGTTATTATTCTCGAGTTTGCCTGGAAACCTCTCTGTGTTGTTATCATATCGGTGAACTGACCGGCAAGATCCACATTTGACATCTCAAGCATTCCGGTGTTTATCTTTCCGCCGTCATCGGTAACATCCTTCCCTATTCCGTCAAATCTTCCGGAGTTCATCGTCTCGGTGAAATAGCTTCCTCCCTTAGCCTCAAGACCTCCCGGATTCTTAAAGCTCGCTACAGCTATCTGACCGAGAAGCTTACGATCTCCGTTATCATAGGCTCCGTAAATCTTGCCGGAGGTATCTATGGTGCAACCCGTCATGGTGCCCTTCATCTTACCCTTTCCGTTTCCTGCGGCATCGCCTCTCTCGGATTCTATGTTGGATGAAGCGGAGTTCGCGAACATTGTCATCTTCGAAAAATCAAGCTCTATATTCTCAAACGGATTAGGACTCTTACCGCCTATATTAAGATACATCTTGCCTATCTTAGGATCGGTGTCGGAAATTGTACTCGTATCCCAATCGCAAACTCCGGTAGTGTCGTCTTTGGTTACATCTTCCACAAGAGTGTCAAACTTTCCGTTGGTACCGTTAAATGCCATACCGAAAGTTTTTCTGTCGCCGAAATTTATCTTTCCCGTATTTTCATCAACCTCGGCACCGCTAACATCTCCTAAAGGAGTTTTTGTTGTGGTAAGCGAAGCGCCCCAACCTGTAGACTCATATTTAACCGTACCTGAAGAATCGACCGTTTTTTTGTACATCAGAGACTTTCCGTTAGAAAGTATATCGGTAAGTTCCACGCAATAACCGTTCTTTGAAGTCGAGCTCTGTTTTATGGTAAACTTCGCAGTATAAGGATTTCCGAGCTTGTCATAGAAATTCATCTGGAAAGTACGCCCCTGCGATGTAGGCCCCACCTGTGTATCATTCTGATCTATATTTCCTGAAAATCTGGTAGCCGTAGTAGCTTCCGGATCGGTATAGGAGTTCTCCGCCGACATTATATTAAGGTTCGACACGGAATCCTTCTTAATCTTGGTAGGATCGTCAGGGTCCACCTGCCATCCCTGAACCTTAGCTCCATCCGATGTACAAAGCGTACCGTCCGCATCTACCGTAAAAGCTCCGTTTTTTGTAAATAAAGTCTCATTTCCTCTTTTTACAACAAAGAAGGAATTACCCGTTATCATACAGTCAAGCGCATTATTTGTGGCCTGCGAGCCGCCCGTACCGGTTATATTTTTTGAAATAGCCGCCACAGTCGAGCCCAAACCTATCTGCTTCGAGTTCACACCACCTATATTCGATTCGTTATTAGGTCCCGAGGAAGCCTGCGTTGTCTGATAAAAAACATCAGAGAAAACGGTCGAGCTTGATTTGAAACCTACCGTATTTACATTTGCTATATTGTTACCTATAACATCCATTTTTGTCTGGTGTGTTTTAAGACCTGCCACACCTGACCAAAGCGCTCTCATCATAATAAATATCCTCCATATAATCAGCCTATAACGGCTCCGTCAATATTTGTAAAAATCTTTTCTTCTCCGCCTTCTACAGCGGTAACAACCGTATTATTTTTAATATTAACAATAAAAGCAAGCTCATCCACCATTATGAGGGACTCGTTTATGCCCTTTCTTCTTGCTCTGTCAGTTCCCTCGGAAAGTCTTGCCATCTGCTCGTCGGAAAGATTTATATTTCTGCTCGCGAGCCTTTGGTTCGCGTGCTTTGAAAATTTCAGCGTCTTTGCGCCTTCCTCTCCGGCTGTCTTTGAAATAAGTATATCCCTGAAACTCTGTTCTGTAAACAGTTTCTCATTATGGGTTTTTCCCGGGATTCTGTCAGGCGTGTTTTTATTTAAAAGGTTCTCTCTGAGCCTATAAGCAGTCTCAAAACCTGTATTCTTTATATCCACTCCTTCACCTCCCGATTTTGAAATTTCCAAACTTCATTTTTTTATCCGTTACTTCCATTATTGGCGCCGCCGGTCTTTCCTCCGTTTCCGCTTTTACCGCCGTTATTATTCCCCGGATTCTGCGTTCCTCCGGTAGGCGGATTTGTCTGACCGCCGGTCTTTCCTCCGTTATTTCCGTTATTTCCGTTATTTCCGTTATTTCCGTTCGTACCGCCTGTTCCGCCATTCGCGCCGCCGTTATTATTCCCGGGTTTTTGTGTTCCCGAGCCGTTTCCCTGGTTTCCTTCCTGTCCTTCGGTCACTTTTAATGTAAGACTGTCGGAATCCTGCGTTCTAAGCTGATTATTGAAAGTAACCCTTATCTTATATCTTCCCTTAGGCAAATCTTTAAGTGCCTCTTTGGAAATAACCACATCTCCGTTGTCATATACCTTAAACTTATCGGTAGGAATATTCTTGCCGTTCAATGTAAGTCCGAGACCCGTAGCTTTTCCGAACTCTCCGCCGAAGCTTACCTTAAATCTCACGTCGGCAGGTTTCTTCTTATCAAACTCCATCTCGGTCTTTTGAACCTTAGGAAGTACACTGTTATTTAAATAATTCCCATCTATTACGGATTGCAAATCCTCCGCAGGATAAAGATTTCCCTTTATGGAAAGATATGCCTTACCCTTTTTAACTGAAACATAATCCACAACTCCGTTTACTGTGGTATCCTGTCCGTTGGCATTTTTTGTCGCAAGTACAACATGCTTACCCACAAGTCCCATCGCCTGAGAATTGTTTATGGTAGAATTCATATTCTGCATCTCTTCAAGAGTGGAATATGTAGCAAGCTGTGTAACCCATTCGGTATTACTCTGCGGCTGCAAAGGATCCTGATTTTCCATCTGCGCGCATAAAAGCTTCAAAAAAGCGTCTTTGCCGAGAGCGTTCATCTCCTTTGCCGTTTTCGGCTTCTGTACCTGATTTGTTTTTCTGATAACTCCGTCTATAACTTGCGCCATAAGACCGTCTTTAGTATTAACGGAATTATAATTTGCGTTGAAATCACCCATATTTTCACCTTTCCGCGCGGTGTTTACATAAAAACTTAAGCGGTAAAATCCACGTTGCTTCCCGCCGCTCCTCCGGTATAGGCTCTTACCGCCTCTTCCTTTGAAACTTCTTCCGCTTCTATATCATCTTCTAAATCAATCTTTCTTAAACTTCTGTTTTTGCCTTTCTCAGGCTGTCCATCAGTTTCTTTTCCGGAATCTCTTCCGCCTATTCCGGCTTCTGAAAGCATAATTTCAATATGCTCTACTTTAAGTCCCTGATTTTCAAAGTTAAGCTTCAAATCCGCAATCTGACTCTCAAGCGCAGCCTTCGCTTCAGGAGACTCAACCCTGAATTGCGCCTGCATCACACCGTTTTTTGATGACACGTTTATAGCAACCTTGCCGAGAGCGGCAGGCTGTAACATCATCTCAAGGCTCGTATGATCCGGAGCGCGCAGATTTTTTATCTGGCTCGTCACCTGGTCTAAAATTTCTTTTACAGTAACTCCCTCAGCAAGAGAATCACTTCCCTCAAGCCCTTCAACACTCGCTATTATGTTTTCAAAAATACGGTTTCCCGTGTTAATACCGCTTTCCGTATGTACCGAAACGGATGTATTTCTCTTAAATACACCGTTTCCTCCCGGTTTGGAAACGTCCTCTTTATCTTCTGCAATAACAGGCTCTAAAGGCGCTTCTTCATCCTGCGTTATGGCAAACGCTCCATTCTCCGTATCTCCGGCTTTCTTAATGTCGGCTGTAATGACATTCTCATCCTTTACCGAAGAAAATAAGATTTCCAACGCTTCTTTAAAAGTATCCTTTGTATCTGTGACCCCTTCTGTCATTCCGGCGGTCATCTGCCTCATTTCAACAGATTCGTTAAAATCCTTCAATATTTCGGCTATAGCATTGAGATCCTTAAAGGCTTCATCAGCCGTAAGTATCTCGGAAGCGTCATTAAGACCGTGCGCCTCCACTACAAGCCCTTTCCATGTATCCATGTCCGGCAAATCCTCAAATACAAAATTACTGTCCGCCACAAAGTTTTTAATCTCATCTTCGCTTATTCCCGTATTTTCGGAAATTTTCATTATGAGACCGTTGATAAGTGCAGCAAGCACTTCCGTCGCTTCAAGATCTTCATCTCCGGGACGTTCCTTCATAAGAATCCCGTTGTCATAACAGCACGAATCGCTTACCGAACCGTCCTTCGGGTTTACCGAAACGAAATTCATCTTATCATCCGCTTTATCAAACTTTAACTGATTGTTCCTGGATGAATTATCCGGTATGGCATCAGTTCTTTTAATAAAGCCCTTTGCTTTAAGATTCTGCCCCGTATCGGCTGTATCGGCTGATTTATTTTCCTTTAAGAAAAGCTCTGAAAAGGAAGTATCAACCACATTTCCCGCTTTTACTTTTGCCTGCGCGGGCACTTTCTCGGCGGACAGCTTTACCTGTCCTGTAAACATAAACATCTCCCTCCTATCCGTATATTAGCGAAGATAAACTCCACCATATTTGTATATCGGATAAGAGGGAGAGAAACTTAACCCCTGTTATTGTTGAATTAAAGAAATTTTTTTCGTTACCTTGGCGGCCATATTGGAATCCATCTCGGCAAGGATCGCTCCCGCCTCGCTCGTTTTCATATTAAGAAGAATTTTCGATACCAGATCAAGGTCTCCGCTCATTCCGCCGAGAATGGCGGCAGCCTTTGCAGGTTCCATATTCTTAAACATTTCCGCCTGCTCCACTATCTTTTTATTAACCTGCTGCTGTTCAACCACCTGTCTATATATTTCAGCGGCATTATCAGGTTCTATGCCTTCATAAAATTTTTTATATTCCTCTATATCGGGCGCCTTGTCGTTAAATACCACTTCTCTGTCAAATCTGTCTTTTTCAGCCTGAAACTGCAGCTGATTTTCCTCAAAAGTACGAAGTCTCGCCACCTCCGCTTCAAGCCCCGCCAAATAATTCGCGTTTCCGGTATTCGCTCCTTTTGTTTCCTTAAGCTCGGCTTCAAGAGCATTTATGCGCTCCATAGCCTCCGTTAAATTTCTGTAAGGATAGCTGTTTTCCTTTGCAAGCTGCTCGTCCGAAACCTCCGGCAGTATATCGCTTACCACGGGAACATTTTTTAAGAGCGGTCTTAATACATTGGAGCCGAAACCTCCGACATCATACTTTATAAGAAAGGCAAAAATCGCAAGCCATATAGCTATTATAAAAATAACTATAAGAAAAGTCAGTATTCTGCTTAAAACACCGTCTTTTTCCTCTCCTTTGTCGGCTTTATCCTTTTTACCTCTTTTTTTCTTCTTTTTATCATCAGGCTCTTCTTCAAAATCATCCATATCAGCTACATTCTCAAAATCCGCCATTTAAATTCTCCCTCCCTTCTCTTTCACTCCGTATTTATAAGAAACCAATTCATCCACTGCAAGGGCTTCTTTATAATTCTCTTCCTTTAAAAACCTTTCATGAAACTTTTCTCTTAACTTCTCCTGAATCTTCCTTCTTCGCATAGCCTCTATCATTTTATCCTGCTCTTTTTCTACCGTGACTTCGGCTTTTTTTACCTCCGTCTTTTGCTCCGTTATAAAATAATCCATGCTTGCGTATGCCTGACCTCGCATTCTTACTTCATGTACATTAAATTTTTCTTTAAAGGCTTCTCTTATATTTTCCTCATAATCCCGTTTTCGTCTGAACAATTCGTCAAGTTTGCCTTCTTCTTCATTTAATTTGAATCTGGCGGAAGCAAGAGTCGCTCTCTGCTGCTCCTCAAGCTTACATCTGAGGTTCAGAATACTCTGCATACGATATTTAAACTTAGCCATATTCTTTCTCCCTCTTCTCTTTACTGTTCTTCTTCAAAAATATCCTTAAGTCCTTTTATCTCATCTTCAAAGGTAAATTTTTCATCAGTTTCCTGCATGAGAAAATTATTTACTTCCTTTATCTTGCTTATTGCAAAATCAATGTCCGGATTCGAGCCGCTCTTATACGCTCCTATATTTATAAGATCTTCCGCTCCGTTATAGGTAGCCATTACATTTTTCATTATCCCTGCCGCTTTTTTATGCTCTTTTTCGGCTATTGTCGCCATACATCTTGATATGCTCTGCAAAACGTCTATAGCCGGATAATGATTCTTTTGCGCCAATGTTCTTGATAAAATAATATGCCCGTCAAGAATACCTCTTGCAGTATCGGATATAGGCTCGTTCATATCGTCTCCGTCAACAAGCACCGTATAAAGCCCTGTTATGGAACCTTTGTCGGAATTTCCCGCTCTTTCAAGGAGCTTAGGCATCTCGGAGTAAACGCTCGGCGGATATCCTCTTGTTACGGGAGGCTCGCCGCTCGCAAGCCCTATTTCTCTTTGTGCCATAGAAAAACGGGTGAGAGAGTCCATCATCAAAAGCACATCCTCTCCCCTGTCTCTGAAAAATTCCGCTATTGCGGTAGCGGTTTTTGCCGCCTTTTTTCTGATAAGAGCCGGCTGATCCGACGTGGCAACCACCACCACGGAACGTTTCATACCTTCCTCACCCAAATCTCTTTCTATAAATTCCCTTACCTCTCTGCCTCGCTCGCCTATAAGCGCAATCACATTTACGCTTGCCTTAGTATTTCTCGCGAACATTCCCATAAGAGTACTCTTTCCCACACCGGAACCCGCGAATATGCCTACTCTTTGTCCTTTTCCTATAGTTAAAAGAGAATCGACCGCTTTTACACCTAAAGGAAGCACCTCATCTATCATTTTTCTTGAAAGCGGGTCTGGAGGCATAGCCTCTACCGAATAGCTTCCCTCGGTATCAAAAACCTTGCTTTTATCTATAGGCTCTCCCAAACCGTCTACCGGGATTCCCAACATTTCATAGCCTACCTTAACATGAAAAGGAGCCCCCGTACATTCTACGAGGCTCCCAACTCCTACGCCCTCAACATTTCCGTAAGGCATCATAAGAATACGGTTATCGCGAAACCCCACCACCTCGGCGTATATTCCTCTTTTTGTCTTATCATTCGAGTATATTATGCAAAGATCGTTAAGATTGGCGTTAGGTCCCAAAGATTCTATGGTTAAGCCGATCATCTTTGTAACCTTTCCATAGTGCTTTTCCAAAGGGGTATTTAAAAGCTCATAGTATTTTTCGATATCTACCAAGTTTATAACCCCTCCTCCGTCTGTATTTAACCGTTTTCTTTGTCACCCGCCAAAAGCTTTAAAGAATTGATTAAAATATTAAGTCTTGTATCAAGTCCCGTGTCGATAATACAGGAATCAGTTTCTATCTTGCAGGCATTAAGCGGAAGTGTCGAGTCCGACACCACCTCTATTTCCGAATACTCTCCTATAAGCTCTCTTACATAATTTTCTCTTGAGCTTACATACTCATACTGCTCCTTAGGAACATGTATAATATATTTTTTACTTGGATCCGCTCCGTCTATTGCGGAAACAATCATATTATATATAACATCTTCATAATCACTCGCAAGTATTCCCGTAAGTCTTTCCACATAGGATATCACAAGCTCTGCAAATCTCGGTTCAAGTCTCTCAAGCTCTTCTCTGTATTCCTTTTCAAGCCTTTCTTTTTCTTCCTTAAGCGCCGCGTTTTTAGCTTCAAATTCTTCCGTAGCCTTATTAAAGCCCTCTCTGTAGCCCTGTATGGAAGCTTCTTCCTTTATTTCTTCCGTTTTAAGTCTTGCGTCCGTAAAGGCCTGATTAAGTATTATTTCTTTTTGTTCATTTGCATTTGCTATTATCTCTTCGGCTTTTCGTCTCGCCTCGGCTTCTATATCCGCAGGATTGTGGGCTGCCGAATGTTCGGCAATGTCAAGCTCCTTAAAACCGGTTTCAGCTTTTAACGCTTCCCATTTTTTTTCCCTTTCGGCCCTCTCCTTCTCTTCTCTTTCCCTTAAAATAGCGGTAAGAACAGCATCAGCCCTTGAGTTGGAGTCGATAACCATATCTGATACGGTACCCGCTCTCGAATACTTGATAATATTAGACAATTATCTCATCTCCTCCTCCTCGGGATATGATAATTTCTCCCGTATCCTCAAGTTTTCTTATGATATTGACAATCTTCTGCTGTGCCTCCTCTACATCCTTAACACGTACAGGTCCCATAAATTCCATATCTTCCTTTATCATGGAAGCAAGACGTTTTGAAAGGTTGTTGAATACGACAGTCTGAACCTCCTCGCTAACATTCTTAAGTGCAACGGCAAGATCGTTATTATCAACATCTCTGAGAACTCTCTGAATGGATTTATTGTCAAGAGTAAGAATATCCTCAAATACAAACATCTTTCTCCTGATTTCATCCGCAAGCTCAGGTTCCTCAAGCTCCAGAGTTTCCATAATATGCTTTTCAGTACCTCTGTCTACGGTATTAAGAATCTCTACTATGCTGTCAACACCGCCGACAATGGTGTAGTCCTGATTGACAAGCGAGTTAAGCTTCTTTTCCAACACTTCCTCCACCTCCTGAATTACATCAGGCGACGTTCTGTCCATCTGCGCTATACGCCTTGCCACATCAGGCTGCTTTTCAGGCGGCAAAGAAGATACTACCGCCGCCGCCTGAGAAACCGGCAGATACGAAAGAATAAGCGCTATAGTCTGAGGATGCTCGTCCTGTATAAAGCTTAAAAGCTGTGAAGCATCCGCTTTTCTCACAAATTCAAAAGGTCTTACCTGTAATGAAGCCGTAAGCTTTCCTATTACAGTCTGCGCCTTATCTGCGCCGAGCGCCTTTTCAAGAAGATCTCTCGCATAGCCTATACCGCCCTCGGAAATATATTGCTGAGCAAGACAAATTTCATAAAACTCATCCAAAACCGCATTTTTAATCTCCGGAGAAACGCTTCTGGTGTTTGCTATCTCAAGTGTAAGCTGTTCTATTTCTTCATCTTTTAAATGTTTAAAAACCGAAGATGACTTTTCCGGACCCAGAGTTATCATAAGAATAGCTCCCTTTTCAAGTCCGCTGTATTCAGCATAGGTTCTGGACATTATTTACCCCCAATCATCACTGAGCCAGTTACGCAACAGCTGTGCGGCAGCATCAGGATTTTCATCCACAAACTTCTCTATCATCTTTCTTGTTTCCGACTTGTCGGAGAATTCTATATCGTCAAGAGACTGATTTTCCTTAGTTGTGGCAAGCAGCTGCTCCACCGAAAGCTCCGGTTCAAGCTCCGTTACTTCCACAGGTGCAAGTCCCTTAAATACCACGAAGATAAGAAGCGCGACTATAAGCACCGCAAGCACCAACATAAGAATATTGGTGAAAGTGAAGAAACCTCCGCTCTCTTTAGGAATAAACATCGGAACCTGCCATGCAAGAATCTGTATATTATTTTCAGGAACGCCCGTAGCTCTTGAAACAAGGGTTACCACATTCTGAGGAACGGTAAGCTCCTTCGCCTCCTGATTGGCAAGCATAAATTCATCATAAGTAGTTCCTTCAAGCTGCCCGTTCTTTTCCATTTCGGCTTCGTTATAGTTCATATATGAAATAAGAGTTATCGCAATTGACGACTCCGACGGCTTAATGGCTCCCATAGCCGCTTCCATATTGGTTATCTTTTTATTAGGAAGATAATCGTTTTCATTTATTTTTACATTTCCCTGTGAATTACCTCCGTTTTCAAACATATAATCCGTTTCACTGTTTGAATCCGTACCCGGAATTCCTCCGTTTGCCGCCGAGTTCTGTGCGTTATAGGAATAGTTGTGTGATAAAAGTCCCTGATCCGCTCCCTCCGGTGCCGTATATTCCGTATAAACCGAGCTGACCTTATTCATGTCAAATGTAAAATTAGGAGCTATCTTCGCGTCATCATAAGCCGGAAGGCCTACCAAAATTTTATAAAGCTCTTCTTCCTTGGCGCTTGTTACGCCTTTGGCATAATCACTTATGGAATTTATACCGCCGTTAAATATATCGTTTTCAGCTCCGTTAAACAGCAGATTTCCGCTTTGATCCGCTATTTTCACAGCATTAGTGTCACTGTTTCCGACAGCTCCGGCAAGTATATTCGCTATAGTCTTGGCGCTTTCCGGATTAAACCCCTTATCAACGGTAAGTATAACACTTACCGAAGTATCCTTTGTTTCCGCGAAGAGCGTGTTTCCAGTGCTTGGTGTCGTTATGGAAACCATAGCGTTTCTTATATGATCCATTTTAAGCAAAACATGCCTTAACCAGTCCTGCTTATACATGTTCGCTTTAAGCTTCTTCTCACTCTCCGTCGTTGAAAATCCGTTGTCAAAAAGCTTATCAATCGACATTCCTATGGACGGAATGTCATTTTTTGCAAGCACAAGCAGAGCGTCCGAATAATCCTTCTCACTTACGGAAATTGTAAGAGCGTCATTCGAAAGCTCATATTTTATATTTTCAGCTTCCAATAAATCCTTTATTTTTGCGGTTTCCGATGTGGTTTCAGCACTTATAAGTGTTGTCATTACAGGTCTGGTGACAAAATAAGACAACAAAATTATAGCCGAAAATACGCCTATAGCGACCGCTATCATGAGTATTCTCTGTACCGGCTTATATTTATTCCAAAATTCCAGAAAACGTGCCGGAATTTTTCTAAATCTATCCAAAATCGCATTCATCTGTAAATTTCCCCCGGCGATGCAAAGTTAAGTATCAGAATTGAAGGTTCATTATTTCTCTGTACGCGCTCATAACGGCATTTCTGACCGCTACGGTGTACTGGAGCGAGATATTCGCCTTTCTCTGCGCCACCATAAGATTACTTACATTATCCATATACCCCAAAGCAAAATTCATTTCCTCACGCTCGGCGGCATTACTCAAGCTGTTGGTCTGCTCTATCATATCAAGAGCCGATTTGAAAATACTTTCAAAGCCCTCCGCGCCTTTTGGAGCCTCCGTTTCCGGATTCCGATTTATTCTGTCCGCTCCGTTTACTCTTCCGAGAGAAGCCAGACCGTTTATCATATTCATATCCATATCAATAATCTCCGAAAAATAATATTAACGTCAAACCCCGTTCCTTACTGAGAACCGCCCATTTCAAGAGCCTTAAGTATCATGTTTTTCGTAGCGTTAAAAGCAGTTATGTTAGCCTCGTATGACCTCGTCGCATCTATCATGTCGGTCATCTCCTGAACTGTATTCACATTAGGATACTCAACATAACCGTCCTCATTCGCGTCGGGATGTGAAGGATCATATACAAGCTTAAGAGGACTCTTTCTGTCCTCAAAAATACGGGTAACCTTAACTCCGTTTCCCACGGTTCCCGCAGTTTTTAAAAGTATCTGCGAAAAGCCGGTAACATTTTTTTCGGAAAAAACCACATTCTTTCTTCTGTAAACACCGCCGTTTTCATCTCTCGTAGTGTTTATATTCGCTATATTTTGCGAAATTACATCCATTCTCAGCTGTTGTGCCGTCATTCCCGTGGCACTGATATCCATAGCACCGAAAATTGACATTGTCCATACCCCTCTCAAAAATTATCTCTGATGTATATTATCAGGCTGTCGTTGCTGTTAAAGCCGTCTTTAATCTTGAAAACTCCTGTATCATACAATCCGTAAGAGTCTGATATCTCAACTGATTCTCCGCAAGATAAGCGTTTTCCGTATGTATATCCACATTATTTCCGTCAGCTCTGTAGCTCAGGTTCGAATAATCGGTATACACAACCGGGTCAAGCCCGCCCAGTCTTGTATTTGCCACCCTGCTCCTTAAAGAGCCTCCTCTTATAAGCTCCCTTTCAAGAAAAGACTCAAACCTTACATCCTTTCTCTTATAACCGGGAGTATCGTTATTGGCTATATTGTTTGATATTACATTATTACGTACCCAGCTTGCGTCAGCCGCTTTGTTCAGTACATTTATAAAATTGTACGCATCCGAAGCTATCATAAAAGAAAAACTCTCCTTATCAAATATTTTGTTGTAAACTTAAAATATCAAATATTTTCAAGCTCTTTCATTTTGATAAATATGTTTAACAAAATCATTATAAATATATTTAGAAAAAATTACAACTATCTTACGAAAAAAGTTGCAAAAGGATTGTTGACAAAACGTCATAAGTCCCTTTGCAACTAAAAATTTTACTTCTCGCCCACTTTTTCAAGCTCGTCAAATACTACATCGTTAAGAACTTTTATATAAGTTCCCTTCATTCCGGATGATCTCGACTCTATAACTCCCGCGCTTTCAAATTTTCTGAGCGCGTTTACTATAACCGACCTTGTAATGCCGACTCTGTCGGCAACCTTACTCGCAACCAATATCCCCTCGTTGCCGTCAAGCTCTTTGAAAATATGTGTTATCGCTTCAAGCTCCGAGAAAGACAGAGTATTCACAGCGGACTTTACTATCTGAATCTTTCGATTCTCCTCGGCATTTTCTTCATTTACCGATCTCATCATTTCAAGTCCGACCACAGTAGTTCCGTATTCGGATAAAATTATATCATTTATCGTATACGGCTCCGCCTTTTTGTAAATAAAAAGCGTCCCAAGTCTGTCACTGGCGATATCAATAGGAACTATTATCGCCTCATATTCCTCAACACCTTCAAATTCAAATCCCAATGTCGTAAGATTGACATTTTCCTTGGTGGACAGTATGTTTAACAACCTTTCATTAAGGTCGATATCGATATATCCTCCTATACTGTCCTCTATAAGCTCCTTTATCGGTGAAATATCCTCTCTGTTTTTAATTCCGAGGATTTTTCCCTTTTTACTTAATACCATGATGTTTGAATCAAGAATGTCGCTCAGAACGTCGCAGATATCGTTAAAAACGACCATGTGTGAATTGTTGTTGTGCAGAAGTTTGTTTATCTTCCTTGTTTTGTCTAACAGTTGTACACTCATAATGAGCCTCCCCAATGACTCTATATGCAAAATCAACAAGAACCGTTCCCTGACCTCCGCATATCTCATATAAGCACGGCAGTAATCGTATAAGAGTAATTCAATAAGCTACAGGCTGTGCTCATGAAATGTCGTAAAGATCCGAGAAATTGTTATATAAAATCTCAATTATCCGCAGCTTAAACGGATATAACCGCTCTTTCTCCGAAATCAATGATAATTTTTATCAAAACGCCTACAAACACCGTAAAGTTAATAAATGAATGCCTGACCGCAAACCGCACGGTATCTAAATTGCTTCCAAGCCCAAGGGGGGCGTTACATCTCACCCTTGCGGCAGTCACAGTACCCGCAAACAAGCTTGCTGTTATAATTCGCCTGTCGCCGGAACAAATTGAGATAAAATATTATACTGAAATAGTATCACAAAATTGTATATAAAATCAATAGCGTTTGAATAATTTTTTAAAAAATTCAGATTATTTTGTCAATACACCTTTACAGCACGGGGCTAAACGCCTATACGGATGCTCTGCATAAATATTAATTCATACAAAAATGTCATTCCGTACATAAACTGTAACATTCGAATACTGCGCAGTAAAACTCTTTGTAACATTTTACAGAAATCATTTTACCGCCGTAATTACATTTTGACATTCTTTATTCGCGCAAACAAGCCTGCTGCTCCCCTTTTCCACCATATAATCTCCGCATTTAGGGCATTTTTCCTTTGCAGGCTTCTGCCAACTTATAAAATCACACTCAGGAGCTTTCTCACAGGCAAAAAAACGTCTTCCCTTCTGTGTCTTTTTTATCACTATTTCCGAGTCGCACTTAGGACAGGAAATGCCGGTTTTTTCAAAATAAGGCTTTGTAAAACGACATTCCGGAAATCCCGGGCAGGCTAAAAATTTCCCGTGAGGTCCGTATTTTATTACTAAATTTCTTCCGCATTCAGGGCAAAGCTCCTCCGAGACTTCATCCGTTATCTCAATTTTCTCCAATTCTTCGTTTTCTTTTTCCACTTCTCTTTCAAGGTCGGGATAGAAATTTCTTATTACCGTTTTCCATTGAACGCTTCCCGTCTCCACCTTATCAAGAAGCCCTTCCATAGTTGCGGTAAAATTGGCATCCACTATCTCCGGAAAAGCGATATTCATAATTTTATTTACTATAAAGCCTATCTCTGTAACAAACAGATTTTTATTTTCTTTCGAAACATATCTTCTTGCTATTATTGTAGTTATGGTAGGAGCGTAGGTACTCGGTCTTCCTATTCCGAGTTCCTCCAAAGTCTTTACAAGCGAAGCTTCGGTAAAATGTGCCGGAGGTTGTGTAAAATGCTGTGTTTCCTCAAGCTTTTCAAGTTTAAGCTCGGAAGTTTCATCAAGCTTTGCCACCTGTGTGGCGGCCTCCTTTACATAATCCGCTTCGGTATATACGGACATAAATCCGTCAAAGATTATTTTTGAATCCGTCGCTGTAAAGGTATAGCCTCCGGCGGATATTTTAACTGATTTAATTTCATAAACGGCATGCTTCATACGGCTTGCCATAAATCTTTTCCATATAAGGGTGTAAAGCTTCAACTGATCTCTTGAAAGAGAATCCTTAACCATAACAGGCGTAAGATCCGCATAAGCCGGTCTTATCGCCTCGTGCGCATCCTGTATCCTTTTACCCTTATTTCCGTTATCCCCGTCCCCCGCAATATATTTTTCTCCATAATTATTCTTTATAAATTCTTCAGCCGCTTTCGCCGCCTCCTCCGAGATTCTTGTGGAATCGGTACGAAGATAGGTTATAAGACCTATCGTTCCTCTCCCTTTTACTTCCACACCTTCATAAAGCTGTTGGGCTACTCTCATGGTCTTTTGTGTGGAAAAATTTATTCCCTTTGAAGCCTCCTGCTGCAAGGTACTGGTAGTAAACGGAAGCGGAGCCTTTTTTATTCTCTCCGAGGTTTTAACCTCCGTAACCTTGAATGATTTCTTTTTTACGGCTTTAACAAGCTTATCCACGGCTTCCTTTGAGTTTATGGAAAGCTTACCTGTATCATCTCCGTAAAATCTTGCTTTTATCGGTTTTTTCATGCCTTTTACGTTAATAACGGCATCAAGAGTCCAATATTCCTCAGGTATAAATTCATTTATCTTCTCTTCTCTGTCGCAGATAAGCTTCAAAGCGGCGGATTGCACCCTTCCCGCCGAAAGACCTCTCTTAACTTTTTTCCATAACAGCGGACTTATGCTGTATCCCACGATTCTGTCAAGCACTCTTCTTGCCTGTTGAGCGTCCACAAGATCCATATCTATATCTCTCGGAGCCTTTATAGCCGTTTTTACGGCATTTTTCGTTATCTCGTTAAAAGTTATTCTGCTGTACTTCTTATCTTCAAGTTTAAGCGCTTTTACAAGATGCCATGAAATAGCTTCTCCTTCCCTGTCCGGGTCGGTCGCAAGAAAAATTTTATCTGCTTTTTTGATTTCCTTTCTTAATTCCGAGAGCAAATCTCCCTTTCCTCTTATAGTTATATATTTAGGCTCAAAATCATTTTCTATATCTATTCCCATTTGACTTTTCGGAAGATCTCTTACATGACCGTTTGATGCCAGTACCTTATAATTAGCTCCCAAAAACTTTTTAATTGTCTTTGCTTTCGCCGGTGACTCCACTATAACTAAATTAACAGACATATAACTCTTCCTTTCAGAAACTTTTTCAACTTTATCTCCGCTCATCATTCTTTAAAACTCACTTCGAAATTACATAATGCTCAAAACCGGTCCGCTTCACATAGCCCTTGTTTTCAAGATTGAAAAGGATTATGAAAAGCTCGGATACCTCATATCCGGTTTCTTCAGTAATGTCCGAAATATGCTTGGGCTCCAAACAGAGGGTAGCATACACCATTTTTTCTTTGCTTTCAAGGGTTAAATTTTTATTAAGACTTCTGAAGGTATGTCCGTACTCAAAATCAAAATCCTCCAAAATGTCTTTATAATCCATTACAAGCTTAGCTCCCGTCTGTATCAGTCTGTTCGTTCCTCCGCTTAAAAGCGCTTCCGCTTCTCCCGGTATCGCATATATGTTTTTTCCCTGTTCGAGTCCCATATCAGCCGTTATAAGACTTCCGCTTTTTTCCATGGCTTCAACCACAAGCACTCCGTCCGAAAGCCCGCTTATAATACGATTTCTTAAAGGAAAATTGTTTCTTAAAGGCTCCGTTCCCGGCGCGTACTCCGATATTATCCCTCCCTTTTTCGCCGCTTCATTATAAATATAAAGGCTGCTTTTAGGATAACAGATGTCTACTCCGCAGCCAAGTACGGCATAAGTGGTTCCTCCTGCATTTAACGCTCCTCCGTGAGCCGCCGTGTCTATCCCTGCAGCCATGCCGCTAATAATTCCGACTCCGTGAGCCGCCAAGGCTTCAGCTGTTTTTGCCGCCTTGTAAAGTCCCTTTTCGCTTGCCGCTCTGGATCCCACTATTGCTATAATCTTTTCCTTATTTTCCGGAAGTCTGCCTTTATAAAAAAGCCCGATAGGCGGAGAATATATATTTTTCAACTTTTCCGGATAATTTTCTGAAAAATATGATGAAAATTTTATTCCGGATATCTCCATTTTTTCCAAATCTCGTAAAAGCGTGACTTCATCGGACATAAACCTCAATCTTTCATAAAGCTTTACTCCAAGTCCGTTTACCGCTTTAAATTCTCCCGCTTTTATTTTATAAAACGCCTCATAAAGGCTTCCGTAAGCTTTTAATAAAATATCATGTTTTATCTTACCAACATATCCCGTTTTAGCAAGCCAAAAATACAAAACTTCTCTATTCATCTCCAGAACCTCTCCGCCATTTCCCTATAATGCACAGCCTCTGCCATCTCTTTTTCCGATATTTCTTTTTTTTCATTCAAATCGGATATTGTCCTCGCCACTTTCAATATCCTGTAATATCCTCTTAAACTCATATTGTTTTTTTCGTATGCCGCCTCAAGCAGCTTTTTGGCTTTATTATCAAGAGGACAAAAAGCTTCCGTAAGCTTATTGTCCATCTGACTGTTAAAATGAATTCCCATCCCCCTAAATCTCTCTTCCTGTATCTCTCTTGCCGAGCACACTCTTTTTCTGATACTTTCCGAGGCTTCTGACTTATTCTTATTTTTTATGTGCTCTATAGAAACCCTCGCCACTTCCGTAACTATATCAAACCTGTCTATAATAGGTCTGCTCACCCTCATAAGATAATTCTTTACTTTGTTTTCATCGCAGCCGCAAAGTCTCCTGTCCGGATAAAAACCGCACTTGCAGGGATTCATAGCCGCAGCCAACAGAAAATCAGCAGGATAGGTAACCGTTCCTTTCACCCTTCCTATTGTTATTTTCTTTTCTTCTATGGGTTGTCTTAAAATTTCTATTGTCTGTTTACTGAATTCAGGAAGCTCATCAAGAAACAGCACTCCGTTATGCGCAAGACTTATTTCTCCCGCTCTTATATTATTACCCGCTCCTCCTCCTACAAGGGCAGGAACTGAAATGGAATTATGAGGCGTTCTGAACGGTCTTTTGCTTATAAGCGCGTTTACATTTCCCAAAGCTCCGCAAACACTGTGTATCTTGGTAGTTTCAAGACTTTCCTCCCTCGACATATCCGGCATTATGGACGGAATACATCCCGCAAGCAGGCTTTTACCAGAGCCTGCCGGTCCTATCATTATTATATTGTGCATACCGCTTACCGCTATCTCTATTGCCCTTTTCGCATTTTCCTGTCCCTGTATTTCAGAAAAATCTCTTGCCCTTATTTCATCTCTATCCGCTTTAACGCATTCTTTTTCCTCATTTCTCTCCAATTCATTCTTTACTATCTCCTTTACCTCAAGGAGACTCTCCGCCGGAATTATTCCAATCCCCTCTACCAGTGCCGCTTCACTATAATTTTCCGCCGGAAGGATAAACCTCCTTATGCCGGCATCTTTTGCGGCACATACCATGGAAAGAATACCGTTTACAGGTCTTAATCCTCCGTTAAGGCTAAGTTCACCCGCAAATGCGGTTTCTTCGATATAATTTTCATTAAATTTAATTTCTGTAGATAATATTGACATAGCTACCGCCAAATCAAAGGTCGTTCCGTCCTTTTTGATATCTGCGGGAGAAAAATTTATAAGAATTTTTTTAGGCTCAAGCTTAAAGCCCGAATTAAGAATGGCGGCTCTTACTCTGTCACCCGATTCCTTAACCTGGGTAGAAAGAAATCCTACCATATTAAATGACGGAAGCCCGTTTCTGACATCAGCCTCAACAGAGGTTATTACCCCCGTTATTCCCGATAGCGCTACACTTTTAATACTGGAAAACATAAAGACGGTCTGCCGCTTTGCGGCAAGCCGATAAGAATCTCTCAAACACGTTTAATTATACACCTTACAAGCCCTTATGTAAATAGCTTTCAAAATCCCCTACGCCTCCCTCATCCTACAATTCGTATCCGGTAATACTCTGTTATTTGTTTTTAACAATACACCTGTAAGCTGTCGGAGCATAACAGTTCTTGGGGATTCGAACCCTGTGTCCGCTCTTAACACGCCTCCATAATTACAGCTTTGGCAGCTGCCGCCCGATACGCGCGCTTATAAGACTACCTTCTTTTTACTTTCACAGCAGACAAGCCCTTCAAAACAATCTTGCTTGTCTACATAGCGGTTTTTATGGAATATTTAATTATTTTTCTATCAGCTTTGTCTTCCAGTTGGTTTCCTGAAGAAGATTATCAAGCTCTCTTACTTCCTTCGCGGTACTGTCCGCGGTTTTCTGCAAATTTGAAGCCTTTAATAACGATTTTACCTTTATTTCGGTTCCCCTTGCCCTGTCCGTGCTCTGTGCCGCTGTAAATACAAACTCCTTATAAGCGGAAAGCTTTATCATCAAAGCGTCCTTTTTAGCAATAAGCTCGGTCAAAGTCATCCCTTTAACCTTTGTTACGCAATTTGTAAGGTTTATAGCCGCCATCAGTTCTTCAAGCCTTGAAACAGCCTCATTTAACTCTTTTAAAAGCTCCTCCGGATTTTCAGCAGGTTCTTCTCCCTCCTGCACAAGCACATTATTCTCAAGCCTGCGCCTTAATTCCGCTATCTTCCTGTTTAAATCCGCCCTCTCCTGCAATGCCTCCGCAAGCTTCATTCAGTCCCTCCATGTTTCAGCCTTTATTTTTTAGTCAAATATAGTAAAATCATTTGTTTGAAAATTCAGTCACTTTCAGCAAGTCTATTCATGTAACAATTCAAACGGTCTCCGCACTTAGCTTACTCGGATTGCTTGAATTGTTACATAAATCGCCTTATCTCATTCTTAACAATCAATTCTTTCAATAAATTTCAAAGCCTTCCTCAACTTATATAAACCACAGCTCTTTTTTCGTCGTTGAAATGGCATCCGCCCCGGCGTTAAAAGCATCCATTACATTTTTTTTCGAGGCAATAAGTCCTCCCGCTATAACAGGCGTATCAGTAAATCTCTTAATCCTTTCAATAATTTCCGGCATTATTCCGGGCATTATCTCTATCATATCGGGAGAAATACTATGTATCTGTCTGTGAATGTTCTCCATGGCTATGGAATCTATAATAAAAGTCCT
Organism: uncultured Catonella sp.; assembly: GCA_963545085.1. Taxonomy (GTDB): domain Bacteria; phylum Bacillota; class Clostridia; order Lachnospirales; family Lachnospiraceae; genus Catonella. The sequence goes on from CAUUHV010000013.1 coordinate 26,256, forward strand.
TAAAATTCCTATCATACCTATATCCATGGCATACCTCACAAGGGAGGACTTTGTACTTATTATACCGTCCGCCCTTGTACTATGCTTTATATAATCCACAGCCTCGTTTCTTGCGGAAAGCCCCTGTATCAAATCGGCATGTACTATCGCGGTTCTTCCGTCATTCTTAATTTTCTCTACAGTCTCCGCTATATCGCATACCGTACCGTATAAAATAAATACAAGATTGCATTCCGATTTCAAGCATTCCGAAAGCCCCTCATCATTTTTTATCGCCGCCACTATCGGAGAGCTTTCAAGCATATCTATGATAGTATCGTTCATACCTTCTTACTCTCCAGCCAGCCCTTACATACTCCCGGATAATCGCTTATGACACCGTCACATCCCCATTCATAAAGCTTTTCAAGCACTCCCATGTCATTTATCGTCCACACGTTCACCTCTATACCGTGTTTCTTGCAGTTTTCCATATCTTCTTTAGTAAAAGTCGCATGATCCGGATGGAAACTGTCAAATCCGTGCTTTTTACAATAATAACCCGGATTTCCGAGGTCTATATACTCAAGCAAAGCTCCTCCCCTTATTTCCGGTGCCAGCTTTTTTAAAAGATTTATTGACATATGGTTAAAGGAAGAAAAAACTATTTTATTACCGAGTTCATATTCTTTAACCATATCAAGAGTTTTTTCCTCAAGCTCCTCATAATAATAAACTGCCGATTTAATCTCTATGTTGGTTATTATATTGTGTTTTTTTGCAAAATTCAGATATTCTCCGAGTGTAGGTATCTCCTGAAATCCGAACGCTCCGTTCTTTATCCTGCCCGCATCGAGCTTTTTAAGCTCCGAAAGCGTAAAATCCTTCACAAAACCTTTCGCGTCGGTAGTTCTGTCCACAGTTTCGTCATGAATGATTACAATTTCCCCATCTTTTGTGAGCTGTACGTCAAGTTCTATTCCGTCCGCTCCGACTTCCACCGCCTTTTCAAAAGCAAGCATGGTATTTTCGGGATATTTTCCTCTATATCCCCTGTGCGCGTAAACCTTCATATCAATATCTCCTTAATTAACAGACCGCTTTCAGAATGTTTTTTGTAGCCACTATCCGAACTCCCGTACCGGCACAGTCCTTTATTATTACATCTCCGATATGTACCGGAGCCGTAATTTCAGCTTTTCTTATTTCTCTCATACAGTCAAATATTTTGTCCTTAGGCACGTCAGATTCCGTTTTAACGGAAACCATCGCAAGTTCACCATCCTTTACCCTTACCGAAGAAGTTACAACCCGTCTCGGATCTGTAACTTCTTTTTTAGCGTAAATCGCTCCTCTGCCGCATTTATTTCCCGAAACCGTCACTTCATCCGAAATCGTCACCTTCAGTTGACAACCCATAGGACAACAGATACAGGTCAACTCTTTCTCTTCCATTTTACTCCTCCTCGAGACAAATCACAATATCTCCCGCGCCTTTTAATTTACTTTTATCAAACATAAGTTCTTCCATCTCTCCCGGAGCCATTACCTTTTTCTTTTGATGTACAATCCTGTTTCCGTCCGCATAAACATTCAAAAACTTATCATTATAAACATCGCCCACTCTAAAACGGATTTTAAGCTTATCCCTCATATTTTCCGTATCTATCGTCTGTGGAACACAGTATCTCACTCCGCCTCCGGTTCTTATTCTTACAAAATTCTCAGTTTCGACTTCTCTTTCTCTTAAAACAAGCTCAGCCGCGTTTTCTCCCGCAATCGCAGCCTCCTGTGATACATAATCCACCAAATCATGTACATGAAGCACATTTCCGCAAGCGAATATCCCCTTTACGCTCGTTTCAAGTCTGTCGTTTACTTCAGGACCTCCGGTTATTCCGCTTAAAGCAACTCCTGCCGATTTTGAAAGCTCGTTTTCAGGCAGAAGTCCTACCGAAAGAAGCAGGGTATCGCAGTCATAATATTCCTCCGTACCTTTAACAGGCTTTCTGTCCGCTCCCACCTCGGCTATTGTAATTCCCGTAACTCTCTTTTTGCCGTGTATCTTAACTACCGTATGACTGAGTCTTAAAGGAATACCGTAATCATCAAGGCACTGCACTATATTTCTTTTAAGTCCGCCCGAATAAGGCATAAGCTCCGCCACAAGCTTTACCTTGGCTCCCTCAAGAGTCATTCTTCTTGCCATAATAAGTCCTATGTCGCCGGAACCTAAGATTACCACTTCTTTACCTACGGAGTATCCCTCTATATTCACAAGCCTTTGCGCCGTACCTGCGGAATATACTCCCGCCGGTCTGAAGCCGGGTATGTTTAAGGCTCCTCTTGAGCGCTCCCTGCAACCCATAGCCAAAATTATCGCCTTCGCCTTAATATCTATAAGACCGTTCTCCTCGTTTACCGCCGTTACAATTAAATCATTGCTTATATTCAAAACGGTACTGCCCAACTTATACGGAATATTTTCTTCTTTTACCATATCTACATAACGACTTGCATATTCCGGTCCCGTAAGCTCCTCTTTAAAGGTATGGAGTCCGAAACCGTTATGTATGCACTGATTTAAGATTCCGCCTAAATGAACATCTCTTTCTATTATAAGAATATCCGTGACTCCCGCTTTCTTTGCGGATAAAGCGGCGGCAAGTCCCGCAGGACCTCCGCCTATTATTACGATATCATGATTTAACATCATTCTTCCTCCCTGTCCGCAAGTATTTCCGAGCCCGGAGCGTTTTTGCTCACTCTCTCCATCGGTATCTTTTTATACTCTGCTATAAGCTCCATAGCCCTCGGAGTACAAAATCCCGCCTGACATCTGCCGGCTCCCTGTCTTACTCTTCTTTTAAGACCGTCAAGTGAAACCGCTCCGAGAGTTCTTGTAAGGGCATCCGCGATTTCCCCCTCGCTTATCTCTTCACAACGGCATACGATTTTGCCGTATAAAGGATTATTTCTAATAAGCTCCTCTCTTTCTTCTTTACTTAGTCCGCTAAGCTTCGTTATTCCCTTTCTCTTTCCGTTCCATTCTTTTTTAAGCACAGATCCCGCTTTCTCTGCAATAAGCTCCGCAAGATACTTTCCTATTGCCGGCGCACTTGTAAGCCCCGGAGACTCTATTCCCGCAGCATCAAAAAATCCCTCGCAATCAGAAGCCTCTCCAATTATGAAATCATCTCCGTCCTCATGCGCTCTTAAGCCGCTGAAAGAGGTTATCGTGCTTCTAAAAGGTATATCCTTCATGCTTCTTACCGCCATCTTCATCACGAAATTAAGCTCGTCTTCCGTTGTGGATGTATCCTCCTTATCTTCCACGTCAAGGGCTGTTGGTCCGAGAAGAGGATTTCCGTGCACCGTAGGGGTAACCAAAATTCCTTTTCCCATCTTGCCCGGAAGCTGAAATACCGTGTGCTTAACAAAATTTCCCTCACTTCTGTCAAGCAGACAGTAATCCCCTTTTCTTGCGGTTATGTGAAGCTTTATTTCGCTTACTGAATTATGTATGATGTCGGCGTTGACCCCTGCCGCATTTACAATATATTTCGCTGAAATATCACCTTTATCCGTTAAGATTTTAAATCCGTCATTTTCCTTTACTATTTTTTCAACCGTTGTAAGAAATTTAAACTCCACTCCGTTGTCGCAGGCATTCTCGGCAAAAGCGATTGTCATGCCGAACGGGCATACTATGCCGCCTGTAGGCACATAAAGCGCGGCAACAACCTCGTCCGATATTTCCTTCTCAAGCCTCCTTACTTCCTCAGCTTCAATAATTCTTAAGCCTTCTACTCCGTTCTTTTCTCCTCTTTCAAGGAGTTCCGTAAGCTTATACCTGTCGTTTTCATCAAAACACAGTACCAGAGAGCCGTTCCTCTCATACTCAAAATCAAGCTCCTTAGAAAGCTCCGGCATCATCCTGCTTCCCTCAACATTAAATTTCGCCTTATTGCTTCCCGGCTTGGCGTCATATCCGGCATGCACTATACCGCTGTTTGCCTTCGAGGTACCGGAACAGACATCCTCCTCTTTTTCAATCACACAAATCGAAAGCTCGTATCTTGAAAGCTCCCTCGCAACAGCGGAGCCGATAACTCCCGCCCCTATAACCGCCACATCATATTCAGTTTTACTCATTTCATTCCTCCGATAACGGATTCCAATTTTTACTCCGTCAAGCATGTAAAGAATCCTCTCACCTATTTCCTGCTCCCCTTATACGCAAACTCATCGGTACCGGCGTACATATTCGAGTTTATCGCCCACAAAAAAGCATAGTTTAAACAAGATATTTATATATCTTTTTCAAACTATGCTCTCTCATTCTCTCTGCACATAATATTAAATTAAATCTATACATCTCAAATTGCTATATGTATTATTATACTCCTTATCCGCACATACTGCAAGCAACAAAATGATCGGGTTCAACCTCTTTTAACTTAGGATTTCCGTTTTTACAGTATTCTCCTATACAGTCACATCTCTTTCTGAATCGACATTCGTCCGGAAGATTTACCGGAGAGGTTATTTCTCCTTTAATAAGCTGCCTCTGAGGTCTTTCTTTGCCTACTATAGGAAGCGGAATAGCTGAAAGCAAAGCCTTGGTATAAGGATGCATAGGGTTTTTAAAAAGAATATCCGACGGAGCTTTTTCCACCATCTGACCTAAATACATAACCGCTATGTCATCCGAAAAATACTTAACCACGGAAAGATCGTGAGTAATAAAAATATAGGTAAGTCCCATTTTTTCCTGTAATTCTCTTAAAAGATTAAGTATTTGTGCCTGTATGGAAACATCAAGCGCCGATACCGGTTCGTCACAGACTATGAGTTTAGGCTCTACGGCAAGCGCCCTTGCTATACCTATACGCTGCCTTCTTCCTCCATCAAGCTCATGAGGATATACGTTTATATACCTTTCAGCAAGTCCCACGGTACTCATAAGCTCAAGCGTTCTTCTCTCGATTTCCTTTTTACCTTTTAGAAGCCTGTGTTCTATTATCGGCTCGCTTATAAGCTGCATAACGGTCTGTCTCGGATCAAGCGAAGAAAACGGATCCTGAAATATCATCTGCATTTCCTGTCTTAACGGGCGCATACGTCTTCTTCGATAATTCGTTATGTCTTTTCCGTCAAATATTATTTTACCCGACGTAGGCTCGATTAACTTTAAAATAGTTCTTCCCGTTGTAGACTTGCCGCAGCCCGACTCTCCCACTATGCCAAGGGTTTTTCCTTCTTCAATCTTAAAGCTTACCCCGTCTACCGCGTGTAAAAGTCCTGCAGGAGTGTTAAAAAACTTTGTGAGATTATTAACCTCCAAAATAGTTTTATTAGGCATTTTCACTCCTCCTTAACTTAAAGTTCTTATCTTCCGCCGCTCTGCACGCCACAAAATGAGTAGCGCTTCCGTCCACAGGCTTTAAAACGGGAACCGCCTCTTCGCAAGCTTGTGTAGCATAGGGACATCTCGGCGCAAAGGCACAGCCTCCCGGCAGATTTGACGGATCCGGCATAAGTCCCTTTATGGAATAAAGCTTCTCTCCTCTTTCTTTAAGGTTTGGAAGCGACTCAAAAAGTCCTTCAGTATAAGGATGCCTCATTCTGTTAAATACATCATCCGCCGTTCCCTTCTCGACTATTCTTCCGGCATAGACCACGGCAACGTCCTCGCAGACCTCTGCAACCACACCCAAATCATGCGTTATAAGAAGCATTGACATCTCTTTTTCGCGTATCAACTGCTTCATAAGCTCAAGCACCTGCGCCTGTATTGTCACATCAAGCGCCGTCGTAGGCTCATCCGCTATAAGAAGCTTAGGGTTGCAGGCAAGAGCGATTGCTATTATTACTCTTTGTTTCATTCCGCCGGAAAACTGATGAGGATAATCGAAAGCTCTCGTTTCCGAAATTCCGACCATATTAAGCATTTCTTTAGCTTTTTCAATCGCTTCCGACTTGCTTAAATTCCTGTGAAGCATTATACTCTCACCGATTTGCTCGCCGACAGTCATGACCGGGTTTAAAGCCGTCATCGGATCCTGAAAAATCATAGCAACATCATTGCCCCTCATTTTCTCAAGCTCCGCCTTTGACATTTTAAGCACATCCACTCCATCAAGGTAAATCTCACCGTTTTTTATTTTTCCCGGAGGATTCGGTACAAGATTTAAAATAGAAAGTGCCGTTGTTGTCTTTCCCGCCCCTGTTTCTCCAACCAAACCGAGAGTACGCTTTTTGGCTATTTCTATATCAATTCCGTTTACCGCGCGAACGTTGGCATCCTCCGTCTCATAACAGACTTCCAAATCCTTTATTTTAAGTACCAATTCTTCTTCCATGGAAATATCTCCTACTTCTTAAGTTTAGGGTCAAGAGCGTCTCTGAGTCCGTCGCCCAAAAGATTTAACGCAAGCACGGTAGCCATTATGGTAAGTCCCGGTATAATACACATGTGACTTGCGTCCCTTATATGGTTTCTTCCTGCAGAAAGTAAAGCTCCCCATTCCGGTGCCGGCGCAGGCACTCCTATTCCGAGGAAACTTAAGGATGAAGCCGATATTATAGTCGTTCCTATAAGTAATGTTATCTGCACTATAATAGGTGAAAGGCAGTTCGGAAGTATATGTTTTAAAATAATCTTCCATGTAGGAAGTCCCATCGCGTAAGAGGATTCCACGTATTCCTGATCCCTTATGGTCATTACCGAAGCTCTCACTATTCTTGAAAAGCTGCTCGCGCATGAAAACGAGAGTGCTATCATAAGATTTACGGTACTTGTACCTAATAACGAAACTATAACCACCGCCGTCATTATATTAGGTATGGAATAAAATATATCCACTCCCCTCATTATTACGGAATCAACTATTCCGCCCTTAAACCCCGCCTGCGCTCCTAAGATTATACCGACTGCAAGCCCTATCATAACGGACCCCGCTCCTATGACCAGAGAGTATCTTGCGCCATATAAAACCCTCGCAAAAAGATCTCTGCCGTACTCATCGGTTCCGAACCAATGCGTAAGCGACGGTCCCTGCAATTTTTCAGCCATATTCTGACCCACTATGTCTATATCATAATTAAAAATATACGGGCTTATCAATGCCGCGATAACAAGAAGCGCTAAAAAAATCATTCCGATAACGGCTCCTTTATTTTTAAACAGAAGCCTCATGGTCTCCTGAAACATCGTACGGCTTTTAATCTTTTTTTCTCCTGCCATCTTCCTCACCTCTTCTTGCTGTACTGCGCCTTGATACGAGGATCAAAAAAGGCGTAAATCAAATCCACGACAAGATTTATTATACACATCAGTATTGAACACATTATTATCGCTCCGGTAACCATAGGAGTATCTCTTTTTGAAATGGAATCGTAAACAAGTCTGCCTATACCGGGCCACGAAAATACGGTTTCCGCAAGTACGGAGCCGGTAATTACAAGTGACATCTGCAAGCCTATTGCCGTAATTATCGGAATAAGAGCGTTTTTAAGTCCGTGCGTGAATATCACTCTCTTTTCCGGACATCCTTTAGCTCTTGCCGTCGTCATATAATCCTGCCTTAATACATCAAGCATGGATGACCTCGTCGTTCTCGTTATAAGCGCTGCAAGTCCGAATCCTACAGTTACAGCGGGAAGTATTATGCTTGAAAATCCGGATTTTCCTCCGCTTGGAAGAATTTTTAAATTAAGCGAGAAAATTATGATTAACATAAGACCGAGCCAGAAATTAGGCATCGAAGTGCCGAACAGAGCAAAAACCATACCCGATGTATCTTTCCATGTATTTTGATAGATAGCCGTATAAATTCCTAACGGTATGGAAACAATAACAGCTATTAAAACAGCCGCTCCTCCAAGCGCAAGAGTATTCGGGAGCTTTTCCATAAAGGTCTTAAAAACATCCTTTTTGGTAACATAGGATTTCCCCATGTCTCCCGTTACCATTCCTTTCATATAATTGGCATATCGCACCATGAAAGGCTCATTAAGCCCAAGCTCTTCTCTTATCTGCTCAACCTGCTCCGGAGTAGCCTTATCTCCCGCTATCATCAAAGCCGGATCGCCTCCCGTAAGACTCATAGCCCAAAATATCAGAAATGAAGTCACAAGTATTACGGGAATAAGCATAGCGAGCCTTTTTAAAATATATCTGCTCATCCGTTTAATTCTCCCTTAATATTAAATAACGCGGATGCGGGAAGTATTGCCACCCGCCAACGCAAGATTCCTTCGGGTTCTTGCAAAACATTTTCATTATCCGCTCATATAAAACTGCCGCAAACGCGGAATTACCCGCTTTTGCGGCAGTTCTTCCCGACTATGCTTATTCAGCTATATAAGCGTGTCTCCAATCGTGGTTTCCGCCTCCGTAGAAATAATCCCCCTTGAGGTTTTTGTTATACGCAATCACAAGATTCGCTATATAAAGAGGAACCTGAGGGCAGGCATCAACTAAATACTCCTGCAATTCTTTGCCGGCAGCCATTCTCTTTTCCTGATCCTTTTCCGTAGCGACAGTATCGGTAAGCTTATCAGCCTTAGGATCCGAATAATGATGGTAGTTTGAGCCCGAGCCCGTATAGAAAAGGTCTCTGTATACGAAGTCAACCTTTGAATCCTCATTCCATCTCCAGAGGAAAAGCTCCTGATTTCCTTCCGAACAAGTGGATTTTAAAGTTGCGGTTTCCATAGGAGAAAGTGTAACCTCTATACCTATCGCAGCCAAATTCGCCTGAATAACGGTAGCTATCTGCTCATAAGGAGCGCCCGAAGCGAAAGTAAGAGTCGTCTTGATTCCGCCGTTTTCAAAGCCCGCTTCTTTCATAAGAGCCTTTGCTCTGTTCACATCGTAGTTAAAGCCCTCCATATCGTCATAGAAACCCCAAAGACCTCTGTTAAGTATGGTTTTCTGTGGAGTTCCTTTGCCGTATACCGCTGCGTCAAGCACGGCGTTTCTGTCTATGGCGCAGGCAACCGCCTGTCTTAATTTTTGGTTGTCCCAAGGTGCCTTTGTTACATTAAACGCAAAGTAGAAAAGTCTTGTTCCGGTTTTTTCAAATACCGTAATTTTCTCATCCTCCTCAAGAAACTGAAGTTCGTTAATAGGAGGATTCACGCATACATCTATCTCACCCGACTGTAATGCGATAACTCTTGATGAAGCCTCTATATAAGGTCTGAACTCTATATAATCCGCAACTCCCGCCGCAAGGTTATCGTCGGCAGGAAGACTGTTTCCCCAATAATCCTCAACCTTAACAAGCTTGCAATATTCTCCCTCTACCCAGTTGTCAAACTTATAAGGACCGGTTCCTATATAATAAGGTTTTTCAATCCCGTCGTCATAAGCCTTCTTCGACTGAATTGAAAGAGGCACGGAAGAAAGCGACTGTATAAACTCATTATTATACTCTTCTATCTCAATCTCAATATTGTAAGGATCTACAACCGTACATCCCACATACCCCTTAAGTATTGAAGCCGCCATCTTTGTTGTAGCCGTGTCAAGAGTGAACTTAACGTCCTCGGCTGTCATAGGAGTTTTAGCGTCATCATTAAAATGAACGTCATCTCTTAATGCCATTTTTATATGAGTATCATCTGTAAATTCCCATGATTTCGCAAGACATGGAACGAATCTCTCGTCACCCGCCGACCCGTTGTTGAAAAATACAAGAGTCTGATGCGTATTTTTTAATACTATATTATTGATCTGATCCTGCTGTTCCTGCAAATCAAGGTTGTTAATATCGGCATCGGTTCCGATAATAAGTCCTTCTTTGTGAGCAGGTACCGTAACCTCATTCGTTTCAGCTCCCGATGAAGTACCGGCGCTTGAAGCCTGTTTGGATGATGAAGCGGTCGTAGTACCTGAAGTTTTACTTTTAGCGGTATCTCCTCCCGTTTTGCCTCCGCATGCGGCAAGCGACGTTACAAGCATTGCAAGACCCAATACTAAAGCAATTCTCTTTTTCATTCTGCCCTCCTCCGTAATTCTCTTAAATTTTATTAGAATATAAACCTGCGACGGATATAACCTGTCCGAAGACAAACAAAATGCGCACCGCGACACCCAAACAAGCTTAGGATATCACAACTGCGCCTCTCTGCTTCTCTTGGCATTTTTTATATCTATCGTTTGCTATAAAATGAATTTTATCACCATTTTGAACAAATTTCAAGTGTTTTGCTTCATTTTTTCCGTCTTTTATAATAAAATGAGCAGGAGTTTTTGACATTCTCCTGCTCAATTCTTCTTTACCTTCCGTGGAATTTCCATTCAGGATTTTCTATTCCTCTAAGCATATCGGCGTATCGGAATACCACTCTTGATATCCTGTGAAGCATTCCCTCCTTTGAGCCCTCTCTGTATATATCCTTATACTTCATATACCAAAGCTCAAGCTCCGCCGCCAAAGATTCTTTTTCGGCTTCCGTTACAAGGTTTTCACAGAGTACGGCTTTTCCGACTCTATTCCAAAGTCTTATCGCCCATATAGCGTTATCGACTTTATATATCGATCTTCGTGAAGAAGTATCCATTGAGGCGGCAGTCTTTCTAAGCTTGATTCTAATCTCTTTAAGAGCGGCTTCAGCCTCGTCAACCTTTTTTATGTCCACTTTAAACTTCGCTAAATTTTCTTTAACAGCACTATGGGTGTTAAACTCGGAAGGCTCCGTATTTTTGTCGTATCTGCCCTCTATGTGGCGGTCTTCATAATACATTACCGCGCTCCACCAGTCAAAAATCTGTTTTGTAGCGGCCTCCTCAAGCAAGCTTATATAGGCTTCCGAAGTATCGGCATATTCCAAGGCGGAAATCTTCCTGTTAAGCTCTTCCTTTACCTTATCCGGCTCGCCGGAATAAGCCGCAAAATTCCAAGAAAACACCGCACCGTAGATAGCTGCCGGGATGGAAAAGTCGGGATTGTTGATATGACCGAAATCGCCCCAATCAGTATTCAATACACCTACAGCCTTATATTCCATAGCATAGCCGCACATTGTTCTTATATTAAGGAAGGCGTTATCAAGCCTGTTCATCCATGTATTCCAACCGCATACCCCCGGGCAGATATACTGAACCGCTCCCGCCTCAGCCATAAGCTTGCAAGCCGTGCCGTCCTGATCGGGCGCGTAACCCCAGCTCATGCAAATCGTATCTTCGGGAAGCTCTTTTATATATTCAGGGTTTTTGCAAATAATATCCCCCCAGAACATAGGTGTTTTCCCTCTATCTTTTACATACCCGCAAAGCTTTTTTAGGAAATCCACATAAAGCCTGTCTTCTCCGACCTTATCCGCAAGCTCCTTAGATCTTCCCTTACCGAGCTCAAAAGTCTCATCTGCACAAATATTTACAAATTTTGAAGAAAATAAAGGTAAAAATTCATCAAGTATCGTTTTCATGAGTTCAAAGGATGACTCATCCGACACATTCACCGTATGGTGCTGCATCTTGCTCCAGAAGGAGAACGGTTTTCCTGCCGATTCTTCAAGCTCACAGTATTTTTCAAAGCTTTTTGTCTTTAAAAGCTCATATACGTGACCGAAGCATGCTATGGACGGTACAAGATCCACATCTCTATCCTTACAGTAACGGTCAAGCTCCATTATCTCTTCCGCCGTAATTACGGTGTCTTCTCTCCACATCTCGGAAAACCCTCTGAACAAAAAGGATTGCTCTATATAAATCTGAAACTGATTTATTTTATAGCGACAAATGGTATCAACCATTCTTTTAAGCGAAGAAAGCTTCATTATCCTGCCCCTCGCCTGATCCATATAATATCCTCTCGCAGGCATATCCGGAGCATCCGAAATGTCTACACTCGAAATAAATCCGCCCTCTCTTTTTATAAGCTCACAGAGAGTATGGATACCGTAACCGACTCCTGCTCTGTCTCCGCCTTTTATCTCTATGATATCCGGAGTGACTGAAAGCTTATAGCTTTGAGGGGCAATCTCCTTACATATTTTAAGACTTATATCGCCCTTAAAAGCTTGTCCCGCGGAAATTTCCGCATTCACTCCACCCCATTTTAAAAGCTCGTCCCTTAAAATTCCGGGTAAAGCCCAACCGGTACTTGCCTTCAGGACTTCATCCTCAGAAACGATTCTCATGCCGCTTTCGGCTAAAAAAGCTCCTTCTCCCTGTCTGATTTCTTTAGGCTCGGGTAAAATATACATAATGCCTCCTATACAAATTTAACTGTGCACACTTCAAAGGCTCTGAGATTAAGACTCACCGTCTTTACTTTCTTTCCGTAAGCGTTTACGGTTTCTTCCGGTTTAAGCTCCGTTTCCTCTTCCTCTAAAAGATTGCAGATAAACGCCTTTGAAAATTCGGTATCCACCGAAAGTTTAACTGAAGTCTTTGCATTATCTCTCTCATACAGACGAAGCACGACTGCGTTTCCGTCCTCAGCCTTTTTAATTGTTTCGATTACGACATTTTTCTTATCAACTTCGGCGTAAGAATATACATCCTCTTCCATAGCCTTATTCCATGCCCTAAGCGGCTGATTGAGGTTATAAGCCTCATCGGAAACATCACTGTAGCGCCAGTTCTCTCTATGAGGATAGAGAGCGTATGTAAAGAAATGCTCTTCCTGATCCGTGGTAGGGTTAGGCTCTATACCTGATTTAATAAGAGTAAGTCCCAAAACTCCGTTTCTTACTGAATGACCGTATTTGCAGTCGTTAAGTAAAGCTACGCCGTAATGACCCTCGGAGAAATCCATCCACTTCTGCGCACAGCTCTCAAACCTCGCTTCATCCCAGCTTGTATTGGTATGAACCTTTCTTACCGCGTTTCCGAACTGTATTTCAAAGGTAGCCTCATCGGAATGTATATCCACAGGAAAATGTACCTTTAAGAGATGCTGACTTTCTTTCCAGTCCACATAGGTTTCGAAATCTATTCTTCTCTTATCGGCATAAAAATGAATCTTCTGTCTGATAAGAGAATTGCTTATCTTCCTCTCCACAAGAAGGGTAGCCCTTACCTCTCCTATTTCAAGCCATTCCGTTTTTTCCACGGAAAGAGCGTCCCAGTATTTCTCCGTATGAAAAATATCTATATCCCAGTTATCGTAATAAATAGGCTTATCTTCATACATACGTAAAAGATTGCCCTTTTCTCCCGCTTTTAAGACTTCTCTGTCATTTTCCTTATCGAAAATTCTGCTTAAAAGAGCGTTTTCATCAAGCTCAATCTTATAGAACGGAGTTTCAAGACTCTTATCGCCGGTAAGCGTAAAAGGAAGCTTCCCGCTTTTTTCCTCTTTGTCAAAATAAAGATTTCTATAGCCCTTTGACGGAATATTCTCAATAAAAGCTACCGTTTCGTCCTTTGTATGTTGCAGCTTTACAGGTCTGCCGTCCTCATATTTAAGTCCGACATACTCTCCTGCAGGAAGTACGGCTATATCCGAACGATTATGTCCCGTAGTGTTCCATACGGTTATACCCTCTTTTTCACCTGCAAGCGTTTCAAGTCTAAGCTCGGTTTCTTTTTCAAGAGTATCGGCTATACGTGCATATTCCTCCTTAGTCACCTCATAGACTTCTTTAATGGAAGAACCCGGCAGTATATCATGGAATTGGTTAAGAAGCACCGTTTTCCACATTTTATCAAGTTCCGCTACAGGATAAGCTAATTTTCCGTCGGCAAGCACCGAGAAAAATTCAAGATCCATAAGTCCCAATTCCGATTTTCTGTTGCTTCTCTTGTTTCTTGCCATAGAGGTATAAGTTCCTCTGTGGTACTCAAAATAAAGCTCACCTTCCCAGGTTTCAAGCCTCTTATTATCCTTAACCCTCGCTTCAAGCTCTTTAAAATATTTCCCCGCAAACTCCCTTCTTACCTTAGGAATACCCTTTACACCCTTTTCCATACGTCTTGCCGTTTCAATCATTTCTCTGGTAGGACCGCCGCCGCCGTCACCAAAGCCATAAGATATGAGAATGTCATTATTTATTCTCTTGTTCTGATAACGTTCCCAACCTCCCATCAAAGCATCGGGATGAAGCTCTCCATTATAGGTAGTAAAAAAATTAGCTACAGGCTGACCTATACCGAGGGTGGTTATCATATGTGTAAATACCTCAGAACCGTCTATTCCTCTCCAGATAAAGGTATCATTAGGAATTTTGTTGAACTGATTCCATGCAAGCTTTGTTGTCATAAAATATTTTATGCCGCATCGCTTCATAATCTGAGGTAAAGAACCTGAATATCCGAACACGTCCGGAAGCCAGAGGATTTCATTGTCTACCCCAAATTCCTCTTTAAAAAATCTCTTGCCGTGCACAAACTGCCTTACAAGCGACTCTCCGGAAGTAAGATTGCAATCCGCCTCAAGCCACATACCGCCCTCAGGTTCCCAAACGCCCTCTTTCACCTTCTCCTTAATCTTCTCGAAGATTTCAGGGTATCTTTCCTTTAAAAATACATAAAGCTGCGGCTGGCTCGACATGAACTTATACTCGGGGTATTCCTCCATAAGTTTAAGTACCGTGGAAAAACTCCTTGCCACCTTTTCTCTTGTCTGAGCTACAGTCCACCACCAAGCCACATCTATATGCGTATGTCCTATACATGTTGCTATAACGTCGTCATATCCTGCGTGTTCTTCATAAAGAGCCTTTTTTAGATAATCTCTTGCCGCCTTTATTCCGTCGTAAAATTCTTTAGTATAAGGAGTTCTTAAATCAAGGAAATTTACCGCTTCATTAAGAATCTCCTCTATATCCTGTCTGTTTTTATCGTCCTCCGCCATTCTCGGAAAAGCCGAAAGAGGCACTGAAAGATCAAAATAAAGTCCTTCTATTTCCTCATCTATTTCAACTATTGAAGCAATAAAGAGAAATTCATCATGCAAAATTCCGCTGTATGCCTGAATGTCAAAATTAAGTTCTTCACCGCCTTTAAATTTATCACCTAAAAATAAAAGCTTGTGATTCATATCCATTCCCTGTACCGCTTCATTATTTATAAACACAAGGAATTGCGGATTTTTAGCATCATCCCATTCTTCTATCTGGGTAGCAAGTTTTAAATAAATCCTTTTTCCCGCCATGCTTTCAGGAACGGTAATTTTATTTTTAAACCAGTAATGTTTGTCCCTTCCGTACCAATGCATATTTAAAGAATCAAATTCCGTAAAAGAAGCGGAATCCGAGACAGCCTCTTCAGGTCTGAAAAATCTTCCTTCTTTATACTGCCATCTGTCCAGCGTGAGCTTTTGCTTTATTTTGAGTTTGTTAAGATTATCACAAATAACCTTAACCCTCTTATCTAAAAATCTCATATATTTCTCCTATAATCAAAATGATGCCCAAGATAAACGCTCTTTACAGCTTGTTCTTTTTTACATAATCAAGGAGTCTGTCTACCGTCGTAAAAGCCAGACCAGTTACGGTATCGGCACAGCCGTAATAAACAGCTATCTTTCCGCTTTCCTTGTCATGAAGTGCGGCACAAGGGAAAACCACATTAGGTACATCTCCGACACATTCATAATATTCCCAAGGAGCCATGATATAATTTTTACTGCGGGCAATTACCTTCCAAGGCTCATTTAAGTCAAGCAAGGCTATGCCCATACGGTATACAAAGCCGTTACAGGTATTTATTACACCGTGATAAATCATAAGCCAGCCTTCGTCCGTTTCAATAGGAATAGGACCCGGACCTACCTTAGTGGACTGCCATGCGGAAGCATCGCCCTTAACCGTACTCATAACGTGTCTGTGCCTTCCCCAGAACTCCATATCCTTACTCTGGCTTATAAAAATGTCGCCGAAAGGAGTATGACCGTTATCGCTCGGTCTGTTTAACATCATATACATTCCGTTTATTTTCCTCGGAAACAAAACTCCGTTTCTGTTAAAAGGAAGAAAAGCGTTCTCAAGCTGCACGAACTTCTTAAAATCAAAGGTATAAGCCACTCCGATAGTAGGTCCGTGATAACCGTTACACCATGTAACATAGTATCTGTCTTCTATGAAGCACACTCTCGGGTCGTACCTGTATTCTCTTTTTAAAATCTCTTCATCGGCGCCTTCAAACTTAACAGGCGTATCCTCAATTTCCCAGTTTATACCGTCTCTGCTCTTTCCCACAAAAATATCCATACTTATAGAACGGCTGTCACATCTGAATACTCCTGCAAACCCGTCTTCAAATCTTACAACGGCACTGTTAAATACACTATTTGAAATTCTGTTTCCGTTTCTGCCTATAATGGGATTTTCCGAATATCTCCATATCGGCTCTTTACCTCCGGTATTATCCTCCTCCCAAGGTATAGGAGGCAATTTAATTTCATTACTCATGTCAATTCTCCTTTTGTGATATCAGACAAAAGAGTTTTTTCCGTCAGCCGCCCGCTCTACGGACAAATTCGGGAAAAAACTCTTTGTTAAATGTAGATATCGCTTTCGCGACCCGCTGTAGGTGGAAAACCCTTTATATAGGATTTTTTCTTATAAATTTCATTTTACTCTAATTACTTTGCGGCGTCAATCTGAGTCTGTGCCTTTTCCTGTATTGTATCGAAACCTGCTTTTCTCATTTCTTCCATCATGGTCTTTACGAGAACCTCAGGATCCTTCGTACCTGTGAAAAGCTCACTTGCATACTTGCCGTAAATTTCCTTGCAGTTTACAACTTCATCCTCAAACTCGGAAATGTCAAGGTTGATACCGAGTACAGGAGAAGGAGTAGCTGTAGCGTTAAGCTCCTTAACTTCATCCCACTGATTGAAGTCTACATCATCTCTCTGTGAAACAAGGAAAAACGAACCCTGTGTATATCCTGCCATCTTCCACTCGTCGTTGTTCTTATGAACCTTATGGTCTGCGGTATATACCCAGTCATCATTCTCAAGACCGTAGAAGAACGAGTCTCTTACATAAGTATCCGTATTTATAAGCTCCAAGAACTGAAGCGCCTTTTCAGGATGCTCACAGCTTGCAGATATACAGTTAAGAGAACCGCCTACGGTAACGTTCGAAAGAACGGTCTCGCCCCAAGGCACTGCTACAACTTCCTCGCCCATATTAGGACCCCAAACAGTCTTTGCTGCTCCGCTCCAGCCCTGCTCAATACCGAAAGGTCTGTACTTAGGCTTCTCCGCAAGAGTTGCGGCATCAGGATTGATAAGTCCTTCCTTATACCACTCATGGATAAGCTTAAGCTCTTTCATTACATCTTCCTGCTCAAAAACAGGAACGAGCTTTTTGCTGCTGTCGCTATATTTTACACCGAGACCCGGAAGTCCCATACTGTCGTACTTCTTCTCTACAAGAGAGTTGGAAATACCTTCTTTATTAAGTACGAGAGGAGTTTCGTTTTCACCCTCTTTAATCTTTTTTAAAGGCTCGGTAATATCTGTGAGGTCTTTAAGAGAATTTACGTCAATACCGTATTTGTCAAGCAGCTTCTTTACAAAGATGAAATAGAAAGTCATCGAGCTGTCCTTATATGTAGGTACGGCATAAATCTGTCCGTCAACTCTTGTAGCGTTCCAATAAGCCTCAGGCATGGACGCATAAAGACTTGGCGCATTATCCTTAAGTAAATCGGTTATATCAAGGAAGGCTCCAACTTTTACATCCTGCACATATGTGCTTGCATTTGTAAACATGATATCATAATCGCCGCCCGTAGTTACAAGGGTACTTCTTCTGCTGTCCCAGTCACCCCAGCTTACCACTTCAACATCAATATTTACGCCGATTTTCTCACCCAAATATTTGTTGATATTTTCCTGCCATGCCTTATAGTTGTCAGGCTGTCCGCTTCCCACCTGTACCCACTTGAGATTTACAATTTCTTCAGGCATAGCGGTTTCGCTTGTCTTAGAGGTCTTGTTCTCCTCCATCTTTGACGAGGATTTTACCGACGAAGTCTTAGCGGTATCCGCAGATTTTGTACTGCTTGTCTTAGTATCGGTTTTTCCTCCACAACCCGCAAGACTGAGCGCCATAGTAGCACTAAGTGCCAGTGCTAACAGCTTTCCCCATTTTTTCTTCATTACAAAGTTCTCCTTTCTTTTGTCAGTACTTTTTATACTCTAAAAGTGTCTCCACTTCAGATTCAACCTTTAACCGCTCCTATGGTAAGTCCCGTTACGAAATATCTCTGGAAGAACGGATAAGCGCAGGCTATAGGAACTACTATAACTATTGCGATTGCCATTCTTACGGACTCTCTCGGCATAGTTGCGAGATATTGCTGCATACTCGCTCCGCCGTCAGGATTGCTTGCCAAATACTGTATGTTCTTAACCATATTGTTAAGCAATGCCTGAAGAGATATAAGATCCGCATTCCTTATATAAAGAGAAGATAAAAACCAGTCATTCCAATACCCGAAGCTTAGAAAAAGTCCGATTGTCGCAATTACCGGCTTCGATATAGGAAGCACTATTCTTGTAAATATTCCAAGTTGGGTAGCCCCGTCAATCTTTGCCGACTCTATTACCGAATCGGGTATAGTGGTTTTGAAAAATGTCTTACATATAATAATGTTAAATGATGACACCGCAAGCGGAAGAATTAAAGCAAGTACACTATCTCCCAGATTAAGCAGCTTATCATTTACAACATAGCTTGCCGCAAGTCCTCCGTTAAATATCATAGGTATGAATATAACCCATGTATAAAAATTCTGCAATTTATAGCTCTGTCTTGAAAGCACATACCCCATTGAAGTTGTGAGCGCAAGTCCCAAAAGCGTACCGCTCACCGTCACCATGACGGAAACCCACAGCGCTTTCAGTATCATTACCTTTTCTTTCCAAAGGTAGAGATAAGCCGCGTCCGACAGTTCCATAGGTATAAAGCTGTATCCGATTTTCGCAAGCGAATCCTCGGAAGATATCGAAATGATAAAAACGAAAATCACCGGAACTATACACATAAGTGATAAAATCACAAAAATTATATTAAAAACCACATTTGTAGCGGGTTTGATTTGATTTAAACCCTTGCTTTTCTTAGCAGTCTTACTCTCCACTTGATTTCTCCTTACTTAAACCGTTTTTATTCATTAAACCCGAATATTCATGGTACAGGTCATAGACCTCTCAATCTGAGCGATATAGCCTGACAGGATGATTTCAACCTGCGACTACAGGACGATATTACCATGCATCTTCGAAACAAATAATCGCAAGCCCGCGACCTGACTATTCATTTTCTTGATGTTTTGTAAATAATCAGAGTTTAAATAATAGCCTGCTCCTTATTTATCTTCTTAACCGCAAAGTTCGCTGCCAGAATGGTTATACAACATGCCACCGACTGCGCTACGGAAGCGGCGGCCGTCTTTCCTATAGGAACATTCGAACGTAAAGCGTTATAAACATAAGTATCGAATGTGGACGCCACATCATGTAATGACGCAGGAATCTGCTGCGTTACCTGGTAGAAAAGTCCGAAATCCGAGTAGAAAATTCTTCCTACATTTAAAATAAACATCATTATTACTACAGTTTTGAGACTCGGAAGCGTTATATACTTCGCCTGCTGCCATTTGCTGGCTCCGTCTATTACCGCCGCCTCGTAAAGGCTCGAATCTATACCCGTTATACAGGCAAGATATACCACCATGCTGTAACCTATGCTCTTCCACTGCTGCATGAAAATAAGTATGAACGGCCAGTATTTAGGCTCAAAATACCAGTTTACCTTTTCCATTCCGAAACCGCTCAGCATTCCGTTTATAAAGCCCTTGTCCTGACTTAAAAAAGCAAATACAAAATAGCTTACAACAACCCACGACATAAAGTGCGGCAAGAACATCATCGTCTGATATACCTTCGACTTGATCCTGCTGTGAATGAGACTTATCATAATTGCAAGCGTAACCGGAATAAGAATTCCCAAAATTATAAACACAATATTATAAGCTATTGTATTTCTTAACAAAAGAAGGAAATCATTCGAAGCCACAAAATACTTGAAATTTTTAAGGCCTACCCATTTACTTTGAAAAAGACTCTGCAAAAATCCGGTCTTAGGTTTAAGCTTGAATTCCTTAAAAGCGATTACTATACCGAACATAGGTAAATAACAAAAACATACATACCATATAAAAGTCGGTATGCCGAGCAGAGTTAATTCAGTATCATCCTTTGTCCATTTCTTTTTTTTCTTAGGCAATGCAAGACCTTCTTTGTTACCGCTCATCTTACCTCCTGATTCTCCGCACTATATCCGTTTCATTTATCTTTTTCAATCAACTTGTCAACATTTTATCATACCTTTTAACATTTTGCAACTTTTTTATTTAATAAATTACTGTAAGTAAACATATTTTTAACATTTTTCTTTCTAAAACAAAGCTCTTTTCAATAATTTCGCCTTTCAAATTCTACTGAAATTAAATATTTAGTTCATTTTCAACAAACATCCATATTTTTACTTTGTTAATTCCTTTTTATATATTTTTAACTTTTTTAAACAAAATATGTTGTTTTTATTTACTTTTTATTATAAAATCAATTATATATAGAATTATAAAAATTCAAAACGGACATACCGCGGTGCAGGCAGTGCGGCATGTCACCCCCGCGGCAGTCACCGTATGAACAAGCAAACTTGCCATACGGCTCATTGTCCGCGTAAATCAAGCAGACAATCGGGAGAATTTTATGGGAAAGGTAACAATGCAGGATATAGCGGAAAACCTCGGGATTTCCAGAGTAAGTGTCTGGAAGGTTTTCAACGGACAAAGCGGTGTTTCGGAGACACTTAAAAGAAACGTGCTTGAAGCCGCCGAAAAACTCGGTTATATGAGCCATGTACAGGGAATCTCCGGCTCCGAGGAAAAGCACAAGCAATATAAAACCGTCTCCCTCGTTGTGTCGCGTCCCGATTCCGCTATGTTCTGGACGGACATAATACACAGTCTCGCAAAAGAACTTTCTTTGTATAATATAAATTTGGTTTATACCTATATGCCCGGCAGCTATACAAACAATTTTCAGCTTCCTTCCATACTAACGGACGGAGAAGCGGACGGGCTTGTAACCCTCAATATCTATGATAAAAACATAATACGCAAACTCAATTCTCTCAGCATTCCGAAGGTCTTTTTGGATACTGTTCCTTCCGTTTCCGAAAATGTGCTTAAATGCGATCTTGTGCTTATAGAAGGCAGACGGATTTTTTCCGAAATGGTGGATGCCGTTGTTAAAAACGGTTGTAAAAAAATCGGATTCATAGGGGATATAAGCTATGCCCGTACCAATTTTGAACGCTATCAGGGCTTTATAGACGGGCTTGAACGAAATAATATAAAGCACGATCCGTCCTTTTGTTTCATAAACAGCATAGGAATATATAATTATCAGAATATAATTTTTGATTATATGAGCTCTTTAACGGAATTTCCGGACGCAATAATGTGCGTAAGCGACTATACGGCACAGTTCGTGTGTATGTATATAAGCGAACACCCTGAACGTTTTAAGAAACCCGTTCTTATAAGCGGCTTCGACGGAAGCAAGGAATACGTAAACGTAGCAGACAAAATAATCACAGCTTCCGTAAAAACAAGGCAGCTCGGAAAAAAACTGGCATTTCAGATTTTTTATCGTATGGAAAATCCCGCCGCGCCGTATGAAACCATATATATCCATCCCGAAATTACAACCGTTACAGGCTCTACCTTTCCTTAATAAACATTGTGCGCTTCACATGAAAGCGATATCTGCATTTTCAGAAAAAAGCGGCAGGCTTTTCGCCCGCCGCTTAAATATTTGAAATTTTCACTATTTGAAAATTCCTATTCTCTCTCCGACCCTTTTATACTTTTCCTTAATATCAACATTAAAAACCTTCATAAGCTGTATGGAATAATCTATAAATACCGTAATAAATACACCTGTGAGAATATATACTCCGATTTCTCTTTCAATTCTTCCTATCAGCCTATAAACGGCGGAATTTAGAAAATTCACAATGATAATCGCGTAAAATCCCCATGCAACCGTACTTTCAAGGCAGATAATACCTTTATAATTAAACGGCTTTTCGTTATAATCCCACCAAAGACCTCCGAGGAAACGTATCATAAGACGTCCGACTATATACTCAAATGTAGTTGCCAAAACTGCCCCCGCCAGATACAGGCCTATGTAATTATTTTCTAACGGGCTTAAAATCATATATCCCGCAATAGCGCCCACTCCGTATATAGGGCAAAAAGGACCTTTCCCGAAACCCCGGTTTGTTATTTTTTTGTTGCAGAATGACATATAAATAGATTCTACCAACCAGCCGAGCACGCTATAAATCACAAATGCCGATAAAATGTGGTAAACATCCGTTCCGAAAATCTCTCTTTCCAACATAAAAATCAACTCATCTCCCAAATTATACAAGAAGTTTTTTCAATTCATCCATAAATGTATTTACATCTTTAAATTCCCTGTAAACGGAAGCAAATCTTACATAAGCAACCTGATCGAGCTCCTTTAAATGCTCCATGACAATCTCCCCTATGCTGCTGCTCGGTATCTCTCTCGCTTCCATATTAAATACCGCGTTTTCCACAGCGTCAACGCATGCGTTTATAGCTTCTACCGGAACCGGTCTTTTATGACAGGAACGGAATACTCCGGATTCTATCTTTGCCCGATCATAAGGCTCTCTCGTTTGATCTTTTTTTATTACAACAAGAGGAATAGTCTCCACCTTTTCATAAGTAGTGAAACGCTTGCCGCAGCTGTCACATTTCCTTCTTCGCCTTATTGAATAATTATCCTCGGACGGTCTGGAGTCTATAACTCTTGTATCATCCTTCATACAAAACGGACATTTCATATTTTCACCTGCCCATGCAATTTTCCCATCTATTACCTGTTATGTCCCTTTTTCAAAAACTCCGGAATTTTAATTCCGCCGTTATCGTTTCCCGTACCGCTTTTCTGAACAGGCTTTTCAGGAGCGGGATTTCTGTGGATACTCTGCGAAGCTTGAGGGCTTCTTACCGCTTCTCTTGCGCTTCCCGTAACTCCATTTCTTCCAAGTCCGGTACTTCCGGTTCTTATACCGCTTCCTCTTCTGCCGAGCTCTCCTCTCATAGAGCCCATGCCCGGCTCTTCTTTAAGTCCGGTTGCTATTACTGTAATTGTAACCGCATCCTTAACCGCATCGTCACACTTGGCTCCGAATATAAGGTTTGTATCTTCACCCGTAAGATCTCTTACATAATTAGCCGCATCATTCGCGTCAGCAAGAGCAACATCTCCGGATATATTTAATATAACATGGCTCGCACCCGCTATTGTGGTATCAAGAAGCGGACTCGTAGTCGCTATCTTAACCGCTTCAAGACACTTGTCATCTCCCGTTCCCATACCTATACCTATATGAGCAAGCCCTTTATCCTTCATTACGGTTGTAACATCCGCAAAATCGAGATTTATAAGAGCCGGTACGTTTATAAGGTCGGTAATACCCTGAACACCCTGCTGAAGCACCTCATCAGCCTTTCTTAAGGCATCCTGCATCGAAGTCCTTCTGTCCACGATTTCAAGAAGCTTGTCATTTTGAATTACTATAAGAGTGTCTACCGCATCTCTAAGTCTTTCAATTCCTTCTTTAGCATTATTTGATCTTGTCTTTGCCTCAAAGGAAAACGGTCTTGTTACTATACCGACGGTAAGTATTCCCATTTCCTTTGCTATGCCGGCTATTACCGGAGCCGCGCCCGTACCCGTACCGCCGCCCATGCCGCAGGTTACGAACACCATTTCGGCTCCTCTTAAAGCATTCTTTAATTCCTCTTCACTTTCTTCAGCCGCCTTCTGTCCGATTTCAGGAACCGCTCCCGCTCCGAGACCCTTGGTGAGCTTCTCTCCTATCTGTATGCACACAGGCGCTTTACAGTTTTTTAAATGCTGTTTATCCGTATTTACACAGATGAATTCCACTCCCTGAACGTCCTCATCTATCATTCTGTTTACTGCGTTGTTGCCTGCACCGCCTACTCCTACAACTATAATTCTGCAAACAACCTCTGTTTCATCATTCCTTATCTCAAGCAAGGTCTCTTCCTCCTCAATCTTCTTATATGAATAAGTTTGGCATACTGAATTTTACAAATACACAAAATCTCCCACTTAATAATATATATTTTTTGCTAAATAATCAAGATTTTTTTTGACTTTCCGCATTTTTTAATAAATT
Source organism: uncultured Catonella sp. (assembly GCA_963545085.1). Lineage (GTDB taxonomy): Bacteria > Bacillota > Clostridia > Lachnospirales > Lachnospiraceae > Catonella. Next base: position 50,478 of record CAUUHV010000013.1, read on the forward strand.
TCACTTCCGCGGCGGGTGGAGCCGTAATTCATTCTTCTTTTTCAAACACTACTCTTCTGTCCGTTAAGGAATACCGCTCCATATGCAACATCCCTTTCATTCCTTTTAATTTATCAAGTATAGCGGTAAGATTTGAAAGTTGCTCGTCAAAATGTATTCTGTCCCCCAAAAGAACCCTTATCCCTCCGCTGTACAGGTCTACGCTCCCGTCCTTTTTCAAATCAATCCTGTCAACATTTATTTCATGCTTTTTGATAAGCTGCGTAAGATTTAATATTACAATAAAAATACCGCCGTTTTCGGTGTCCACTTCCTTATTGTACACGATTTTATTATACTCTATTCCGGTAACCACCGGTACATCTTTCCTCTTTTCGGTTATACTTCCGACCATTATTCCGTCCTTATCAAAGCATACATACTCTCCCATATAAGGAATGCAGCCTATAATATCCTTTTCATAGACTCTTACTACAAGAGAATGGGGTCCCTTCAAATCAACGTCCGTCTCATCTATAAAAGGTATTGAAAGTTTCGGTCCGTATTTGAGTTTTATATAAAGAGCAAATGTATTATTATAAATCTTTTTATCGATAAGCATCTTTTTTAAGCTTTTTTCGCTGTAGTAAGTATTTCCTTTAATAACAAGCTCGTCTAAAGACGAAACGGAGTAGACAATCAATATCGAGACCGCAAGCAATAAAGTTAAAATAATTCCGAGTATTATTTTCTTTTTACTCATACCTCCTCCAACATATCCCTGTACTCAATCTTAGAAGATATATTAAGCACAATTCCTATTTCCGACAGTAAAATCGCGACGGACGTACCGCCGTAACTTATAAACGGAAGTGTTATTCCCGTAGCGGGAACGAAATTTGTAACAACCGCCACATTAAGTATAACCTGTATCGCTATCTGCGTCATTATACCCACCGTTATAAGCGAACCGAAAAGGTCCTTCGCGTTAAGCGCTATCGAAAACATTCTCATAAGAATCAGTATAAAAAGTATTATTACGGCTATGCCGCCGGCAAGCCCCAGTTCTTCGCATATTATTGTGAAAACCATATCATTGTAAGCTTCCGGAACCCTACCGAATTTCTGTACACTTCCTCCGAGACCCGTTCCTAAAATCCCTCCCGAGGATATGGCGTAAAGTCCCTGCAATATCTGATGTCCCTTTTCACTTCCCTCAAGATTCAGCCATGCCGTTATTCTTTCGCTGCGGTATCCCTTATTCAAAAGTACATAAGCTATACTGCCGGCAACTCCCGCCGCCGCCGCCAAAAAATAATACCAGTACCTTGTACTTGTCACAAAACAGACAGAAACAAATATAACTCCGACTATAATCGCCGTACTCAGGTTTTCTTTGGCTATAAACGCGATTATAGGCGCCACATAAACGCCAATCTGAAAAAAACCTCCTACCTTTCTCATTCTTTTAGGTATTCTGCTGCAAACCGCGGCTACGAAAATTATAACTGCAAGTTTCGATATTTCCGAAGGCTGAAAACTTAAAGGACCTATATTTATCCATCTTACAGAGCCGTTTCGGTCATCTTTTACCAAATACGAAACATAGAATTGCAGTATATTTGCTACCAAAAATATAAAGGTGGCAATTCTAATCCTTATAAGCGGAAGCTTCAGCAAAAAAATTTTATAATTCACCATAGAGAAAAATATCATACCGAGGATGCCTAACAGAACCGATATCCCCTGTCTGAATAAAAAATGAGTGGATGAAAGCCCTTTGCTTTGAGCTATATAGGCACTTGAACTGTATATTATAATAAGTCCCACCGTACAGGCGAAAATCACCAAAAACATAAGTGTAAAATCATAGTGCCTTCTCGTACGGGGAACCGTTCTTCTTATCGGTACTGCCGTTCTTTCCATATTTTTCTCCGTTAAAACATGTTTATAAAGCTAATATCCCTATTATACAAAGAATAAAAGTCACAGACGAAAACAAAGCGACAACTCTCGTTTCTTCAAAACCCGAAAGCTCAAAATGATGATGGAGCGGCGACATTTTAAAGATTCTTTTTCCGTGAGTTATTTTAAAATAACTCACCTGAATCATAACCGATAATATTTCCGCAAGATAAACAAAAGCGACAATTATTATAAATATCGGAAGGCCGAGCATAAAAGCCTCCGCAGCCACAAATCCTCCGAGCGCCAGAGAACCGGTATCTCCCATAAAAACCTTTGCGGGATATGCGTTAAAAATCAAAAATCCCGCCAAAACCCCCGTCATTATCATAGCAGGTTCCGAAACTCCCGAACCCCACGGAAAAGCGACCGCCGCAAAAAACAAAGCGATTATCAGGGTAACGGTAGATGCAAGGCCGTCCAGACCGTCCGTAAAGTTTGCTCCGTTTACCGTACCGAGTACAGCTATGAAAGTAAACGGTACAAACAAAATTCCCAAATCCCAAAATACCTTTCCGTTCGTAAAAGGAATCAGTATTTTGGTAAGCTCAGGAAAATACCTCATTATTATATAGCAAAAAATTGCCGTTATGATAAACTGTAACAATAACTTCTGCCATGCTTTTAATCCCAAAGAACGTTTTTTAGCAAGCTTTATATAGTCGTCAAGAAATCCCACAAAGCCGAAGCCCGCAGTTAAAAATACTACAGGAAGAATCTCCGGCTTTTCAGCCGCTCCCGAAAGACTTACCGCAGTAAAAACACCTAAGATAACCACCCCGCCCATAGTCGGGGTTCCCGCCTTTTTCAAGTGACTTTCCGGTCCGTCATCTCTTACAAACTGTCCGAACTTCAATTTGTGTAAAATCGGTATAAAAACCGGGCATAATATAACCGTGGTTATAAAAGCTATAATCGCTCTGACAAATAAACCTTCCGACAACATAAATCATTTTTCCTCTCTAACTGCTTTTTATTCATTTTTTTCAGGATAGATTCCTATAACGGGAAATACCTTGCTTATTATCTCTCCCGCAAGAGCGGTTGCGGCGCTTGATTTTTCCTGTTCGGCCACATGCGGCTCGTCTACAACCACGTAAATCACCGCTTCGGGACTGTCATAAGGCACACAACCGATGAATGAAAGTACATAGTTTGTATCGGACCTTACATTCCCGACACCTTCCACCTTATCTATTTTCTGAGCAGTACCGGTCTTACCCGCTACCCTGTAGCCTGCCGCCTTTGCTTTTTTTGCAGTTCCTTCTTCCACCGTTTTATAAAGAGCCTCTCTTATAAAACTTGCCGTATGTCCCGTTACCGTCTTTTTCATGACTACCGGCTCATTTTTTTCTATAACCAGTCCCGCATCATTTGTCATTTCCTTAACAATCCGCGGTCTGTAATAAGTCCCTCCGTTTACAATGGAAGAAAAGCCCGCAGCCATCTGTAACATCGTTACCGATACTCCCTGCCCGAAACTGTTTGTTGCAAGCTCTACCGGATTTAATTTATCTTCACTGTAGGTAAGTCCCACCGATTCTCCCGGAAGGTCGATACCCGTTCTTGAACCGAGCCCGAAAAGAGCCTGATACCTTGAAAAATCTTTTCTGCCGAGTTTCCTGCTTATCTGCATCATTACATCGTTACATGAGAATTCAAGGCTTTCCGAAAGAGTTATTATACCGTGCCCTTCCCTCTTTACACAACGTATTGTCTCTCCCGCCACCTCCTCGAAGCCGTCGCAGGAATAGTTCGAGTTCTCTTTTACTACTCCTTGATCAAGACAGGCGGAAACCGTAAACGGCTTAAAGGTGGAACCCGGCTCATACATGTCGCTTATACAGTAATTTCTCCAGATTCCGTTTAACGCTTCTAATTTATCGTTATCCGTCATCTTGCTTATTTCATCGGACTTATAGTATTTATCAAGTTTTCTCGGTTCATTAAGGTCATATTCCTTATCCGAAGCCATAACATAAATCTCACCGTCATTAGGGTTCATTATTATTACTCCCAAATTTTCGGCTCCTTCGGACTTCATATATTTTTTAATGATATCCTCGGTCATCTTTTGCGCATCGGAATCTATAGTGGAAACTATGTTAAGTCCGTTTTTAGCTTCAAGCTCCGTTTCCTCAAGCTCAAGTGTGGAATTGAAATATCCGTATTTACGACCGTTTTTTCCGTTTAACTTATCATTGTAATATTCTTCTATACCCCAGTTGCCTACATCTCCGGAATTGGTAAAACCCAAAATATCCGATGCCACTTCACCTAAAGGATACTGCCTTTTATAGTATTTTTCAAACCAGTAACCTGTAATCTTCTCCTTATTCGGCTGCCTGTTTTCCTCCGCTTCTTTATTAAATTCCGTCACATAATCGGTAAATTCCGTCATTTCATCATAAGAAATGTCTTTTTTTAACAATACATAAAATGAATCCGGTTTTTCCTCCATTACTTTATCCAATTCTTTAAGCGAAATGCCGAAAAACTTGTTTATCGCCTCAAGAGTCGGTCTTCTATAAGTTTCTTCCCTTTTAAGTACGGTCTTGGGCTCAAGCACAAGATTGTAAACCGCTACGGAACGCGCTAATATTACTCCCTTTCTGTCCATTATCGAGCCTCTCCTGTACGGTATTACATTACTTACATAAGTCTGCTGTGAAAGCATCCTTTTCTTATATGTATCTCCTTTCACATATACCGTAAATACGAGCCAGCCTACAACACATACAAACAAAAGCAAAAACATACTGAATGTAAAAAGAAGCTTTTTTCGCATTCTGTATGTTAATTTTGTGATTTTTCTTTTTTTACCCGTGCCGATTTTTTCTGCCATATCAAACTCCTATCTGGCAGCAATCATCTGCAGCACTCTCTCAAATATACTTTTTTCTTCATTTCCCTTTAAGTCTCCGTACTGTCTTACATAACTGTTGTTCGTCGTATTATAGGTGACAATCGTGTTTTCCGAAGGATAAACCATACCCAACTCATCTATAGCCGTCTCTCTTATCTTCTCAAGATCTATTCCAGAATAAATTTTAACCTCTTTATTATTATTTTCGACTCTGAGTTCATCGGTATCATATATGATTCCCTTCGTCTTTACCTCCGTTTTGCCTATCTCATCATATATTTTCAGGTACTGAATACATGAATATAATAAAAAAATCGCCACCGCCGTCAAAATGAAAAATCCCGCCAAATTTATTGAAGGTGCAAATGAGGAATCGGCATAACCGCCTTCCCCGGCATTATTTCTTCTTTTAACTTTTCTTTTTATACTTATTCTATCCCGCTCGGGAACGTTAACATAATTTCTCTCGCTTAAAGCTTCCGTTCCTCTTGTTAAATACCTGTTTCCCATACTCATTTACCTCTCACGCTTTTCTTCTCTCAAATATCCTCAGTTTGGAGCTTTTAGCCCTCCTATTTTCCGATATTTCCTCACTTTTCGGAAGTATCGGTTTTTTAGTTATAACCTTTCCCTTTGATTTATTTCCGCAAACACACACCGGAAATGTCGGCGGACAGATACACGGATTCTCAAGCTTTTTGAATGCCGTCTTTACTATCCTGTCCTCTAAAGAATGAAAGGTTATTACCGCTATTCTTCCTCTATCTGCCAAAAGCTCCGTCATTTTTTCAATAGAGTCCCTTAACACCGTAAGTTCCTCATTCAATTCAATTCTTATTGCCTGAAACGTCCTCTTTGCGGGATGCCCGCCCGTGATGGCAAATTTAGCCGGAATAACCGATTTTACGATTTCCGCAAGCTCTCCGGTGGTTTCTATAGCTTTCCTCTCTCTTTCGGAAACTATTTTTCCGGCAATTTTCGCCGCAAACTTATCTTCTCCGTACTCTCTTATTATTCTTGCCAATTCACTTTCACTATAGCCGTTTACTATATCTCTCGCCGTGATCTCTTTTCTTCTGTCCATTCTCATATCAAGCGGAGCGTCTTCCATATAGGAAAATCCTCTCTCCGCGGTATCAAGCTGATAGGAAGACACTCCCAAATCAAGCAGTATACCGTCTGCCTCTTCTATAAAAAGGCTTTTTAAAATCTCGGTCATCTGAGCGTAGTTGCTTCGTACTACGGTTACTTTATCTCCATATATTTCAAGCCTGTTTCCCGCCGCCTTTATGGCGTCTCCATCCTGATCTATACCTATCAGTCTTCCCTTTTCACCGAGTTTTGCCGCTATGGCCGAAGAATGTCCGGCACCTCCCAGAGTTCCGTCCACGTATATCCCGTCCGGCTTTACGGCAAGTCCGTCCATAACCTCGTCAAGCATTATCGGAATATGCTTAAATTCTTCTTTCATACACATATTCTCCGGTTAAAATCTCAAATCAAACTGAGCCATGTGCTCGGCAACCTCATCCATATCCTTATAAGTATTGGCTTTATCCCATTCGTCCTTATCCCAAATCTCTATTTTACCTATAACTCCTACAAGAATGACAGATTTCGTTATGCCGGCTTTTTCTCTTAATAATGAAGGAAGTAAGGCTCTGCCCTGCCTGTCTATTTCCACCTCCGACGCAGACGCCAAAAAATATCTCTGAAGCTGTCTGCCCTCCTTTGTTCCGGGAATCGCCTGTAACTTTTTAACAAATTCTTCCCATTCACTCATAGGATATATAAAAAGGCAACCGTCAAGTCCCTGGGTAACCATAAAGCTCTCTCCAAGCCCTTCTCTGAACTTCACCGGTACTATGATTCTGCCTTTTGAATCTACAGTATGCTCATATGAACCTGTAAACATAAGCAAAATCACCTCCCTTTTTCTCCACTTTATGTTACTTAAGCACCACTTTCCACCACTTTTGTTTTGATTTTATACCATTTAAAGGTTTTTTGCAAGCAATACTGTCCGAATATGAAATTTTCATTAAATTTTTTTATGAAATATTTAAGTTTTCTTTATCTTATCGTCATATTAAACAGAATTTTGAGAAACAAAAAAACCTCCATACCGCAAAACATGGTACAGAAGTTTTTAAATTCAAATTTTGTTCTAATTGTTATCAAAACCAACTACTTTTTACTCTTGG
>CAUUHV010000014.1:0-54815 GCA_963545085.1 uncultured Catonella sp.
CCATCAGGTGGAGGGGCTTGTAATAGATAAAAACGTTACTTTCGCGGATCTTAAGGGTACTCTTGCCGAATTTGCAAAAGAGGTGTTCGGAGAAGAAACCAAGGTTAAGTTCAGACCGCACCATTTTCCGTTTACAGAGCCGTCCGCAGAAATGGACGTTTCCTGTTTCAAATGTAAGGGAAAGGGCTGCCGCTTCTGCAAAAACGAGGGTTGGATAGAGATACTCGGCTGCGGCATGGTACATCCTCATGTGCTTGAAATGAGCGGTATAGATCCTGAAGAATATCAGGGATTCGCTTTCGGCATGGGTCTTGAGAGAATAGCTCTCCTAAAATATGAGGTGGATGATATGCGTCTGCTCTATGAAAATGATGTAAGATTTTTAAGACAGTTTTAATCGGGAGGAGAAAAAGATGAATACACCGTTATCATGGATAAAGGAAATAGTGCCGGAGCTCGACTGCTCGCCTGAGGAATATGCGGCGGCGATGACTCTTAGCGGAACTAAGGTTGAGTCGGTAGAATATTTTGATAAAAATCTGGAAAAAATAATAGTAGGAAAGATAAATAAGATAGAAAGACATCCCGACGCGGATAAGCTTGTAGTTTGTAAGGTGCAGACGGACGAGGACGGTACGGAAATACAGATAGTTACCGGAGCTTCAAACGTATTCGAAGGGGCGGTAGTGCCTGTTGTGCTTGACGGAGGAAGGGTTGCCTGCGGACATGACGGAAGTAAGTCTGCGGACGGTGTTATTATAAAAAAAGGAAAATTAAGGGGAATAGAGTCGGACGGCATGCTCTGCTCATTAGGTGAGTTAGGCAGGGATAAGACATATTATCCGGAAGCGGAAGAGGACGGTATTTATATTTTCAATAAAACGGCAGGTTATGAAAATATAAAAATAGGAAGCGATGCCATATATGCCTTAGGACTTCGAGACGCTCTTATAGAGTATGAGGTTACAAGTAACAGAGTTGACTGCTTCGGTATTATAGGTATAGCAAGGGAAGCGGCTGCCACCTTCCGTAAGCCGTTTAAGCTTCATCAGGTGAAAGAAACCGGAAATAATGAGAACGTCTCCGACTTCATATCTGTTGAAGTAAAAGATACTGAGCTTTGCAAAAGATATACGGCAAGAGTTGTAAAAAATGTAAAAATAGCTCCTTCACCTATGTGGATGCAAAGAAAACTCTCGGCGGTAGGTATAAGACCTATAAACAACATAGTGGATATAACAAATTTTGTCATGACCGAATATTCGCAGCCTATGCATGCTTATGACCTTTCTACAATAGAGGATAACAAAATCATAGTTGAGAGAGCGAAAGCCGGTGAGAAATTCATTACCCTTGACGGTGAAGAGCGCGAGCTTGATAGTTCCGTGCTTCTTATAAAGGACGGCAAAAAGGGTGTAGGAATAGCCGGAATTATGGGTGGAGAGAATTCCAAAATAAATGATGATGTAAATACGGTGCTTCTTGAGGCGGCCTGCTTTGACGGAACGAATATAAGAATTTCTTCAAAAAAATTAGGAATAAGAACGGACGCCTCGGGAAAATTCGAAAAGGGACTTGACCCGAATACCGCTATGGAAGCTATGGACAGAGCATGTGAGCTTATAGAGGAAATAGGTGTCGGAGAGGTAATAGGCGGAGCTGTCGATGTTTATCCGGTAAAAAGAGAGGACAGCAGGGTGGAGTTCAGCCTTTCAGCCTGCAATAAACTTTTGGGAATTGATGTTTCGATGGAAGAAGCGAAAGAATATTTTGACAGAATAGGTTTAACTATAGCTGAGGATGAAAAGAGCGTTATAGTACCGAGCTTCAGACAGGATCTTTTAAGGAATGCCGATTTGGCTGAAGAAATCGCAAGATTTTACGGATATGACAAGATACCTGTAAGTCTGCCTAACGGAGAGTTCACAGCCGGCGGCGAAACTTTCGCCATGCGTATTGAAGAAGAAGCGAGAAGACTCGCGGAGCAGTTCGGCTTCTGCGAAGGTATGACATTTTCATTTGAAAGCCCTAAGGTTTTTGATAAATTAAGATTTGCGGAGGGTGCTTCAGAAAGAAAAGCAATAAAAATAATGAATCCGTTGGGAGAGGATTATTCGATAATGCGTACTTCTACAATAGGAGGGATGCTTACAAGTCTTGCTGTGAATTATGCAAGAAGAAATAAGACGGTAAGGTTATATGAAATAGCGAATATCTATATAGCCGAGGCTTTGCCTCTTGTCGAATATCCGGATGAGAGAAAGCAGTTTACGCTCGGCATGTTCGGCGAGGGAGATTTCTTTGATTTAAAAGGAGTGGTTGAGGAGTTTTTATACAAGGTAGGTATGAAAGAACTTCCCGAATATAATGCCAAGGCTGGGATAAGCTTCCTACATCCGGGAAGACAGGCTGAAATAATTTATGCGGGAGAGTCCGTCGGGTACTTAGGAGAGGTACACCCTGAGGTGCTTGATACTTACGGAATAGGAGTCAGGGCATATATAGCGAATATTGACCTTAAAAAGATAGACGAAAGAGCCGATTTCGGTGTAAAATATGAAGGAATAGCAAAATTTCCGTCTGTGAGCAGGGATATAAGTCTTGTTATGGATAGAAGCCTTACTGCAGGAGAGGTAGAATCCGTAATCAGAAAAAATACGGGAGAACTTCTTGAAAGTCTTGAGCTTTTTGATTTATATGAGGGTGAGCGCATTGAGGCGGGCAAAAAGTCAATGGCTTATTCAATTGTTTTCAGAAGTAAGGAAAAGACTCTTGAAGAAGCGGAAATAACGAAGGCTATGAACGGGATTCTTAAGGGGCTTGAAGAAATCGGAGCGGTTTTAAGGAGTTAAGTAAATGTAATTGTATTGGAGGATATTATGAATAAAGATTTTGAGGCTTTAAAACCTTATCTTGATAAGGAAATGGCATTAAGCACGGCATTAGGTTTGTTTGAGTGGGATAATGAAACGGAGGCTCCTAAGGAAGCGGTGGAGCGTACGGCTAAAGTTATAGGCATTATTTCGGGAGAAGTGTATTCCGCTATAATGAATGATGAGGTAAAAAGACTTGTTTATAAGCTTTCGGAGGATATAAAGAACGGAAAAGCTTCCGACCTTACAGATGTGGAGAAAGCTATAGTAAAAGAAATAAAAAAGGAGTATGACAAGCTTCTTTTAATACCGGAAAAGGAGTACAGAGAGTTTAGCGAGCTTTTACCCGCTTCGGCAAGTAAATGGGCGAAAGCGAGGAAGAATAAGGATTATTCGGAATTTATGCCTATGCTTGCAAAGGTAATCGACTATACAAAGCGTTTTGCGGCTTACAGGGCAAAGGAGGGAGAGAAGCCTTACGATGTTCTGCTTAACGATTTTGAGGAGGGCTTCAATTCCGAAATACTTGATAAGTTTTTTGACAAGCTAAAGAAGAATATAGTGCCGCTTTTAAAGAAAATACAGGCGAAACCGCAAGTGGAATATTCCTTTTTATTTAGGAAATATGATTTAAAAAAACAGGAGAAATTCAGTAAATTTATTGCCGAATATGTGGGATTTGATTTTGATAAGGGAGTAATCGGAGTTACGGAACATCCTTTCACCCTGCACCTTCATAATAAGGACGTAAGAATAAGTACGCATTATTATGAAAATAACCTCGAAAGCTCAATTTTTTCGACAATTCATGAGGCGGGACATGCGCTTTACGAGATGGATATTCCCGATGAGATGACCCAGACCGTGGTCGGGACAGGCTCATCCATGGGACTTCATGAGTCGCAGTCGAGATTTCTTGAAAATATTGTAGGCAGAAATAAGGCTTTTTGGGAGCCTGTCTACGATAAGCTTACAAAACTCTTTTCGGATGAGCTTAAGGACATAAGTCTTGATAACTTTATAACGGCTATAAATCGCGCGGAGGCTATTCCTATAAGGACGGAAGCCGATGAATTAACATACAGCCTGCATATCATGGTGCGCTATGAGATAGAAAAGAAGATTTTCAATGAGGATTATCCTGTGGAGAAACTTCCGGAGCTTTGGAATAAGCTGTATGAAGAATATTTGGGAGTTAAGCCTGAGGATGATGCCGAAGGAATTTTGCAGGACATTCACTGGTCGCAGGGAAGCTTCGGATATTTTCCGAGTTATGCTTTGGGAAGCGCCGTGGCGGCACAGCTTTTCCATCAGATGAAAACGGAAATGAACGTAGAAGAAATTTTGAGAAATGGCGAGCTTGGTAAGATTGTGAGTTGGCTTTCTGAAAAAGTGCATAAATACGGTAAAACAAAAAATACGAACGAGGTTTTAAAGCTTGCGACGGGAGAAGAGTTTAACGAGGATTATTATATAGAATATCTCACAAAAAAATTTGTGAGCGAGTATTCATTATAAAAAGAGGGTGATGAAAAAAAAGAATAATATAAAATACGATTTTATCTTAAAACTTCTCTTCTTTCTTTACCTTGCCGTGCTTTGCTATCTGCTTTTTTTCAGTGAGGATATGGGAAGGAGAGAAGGACTTACCGAATACAGGTATAATTTCAGGCCGTTTCAGGAAATAATGAGATATATAAAGAACTATGAAACGGTAGGAGCTTGGAGATTTTTAATAAATATAGTGGGAAATGTGATTGCGTTCATACCTTTCGGTTTCCTTTTTCCGTTCTTTATAAACAGGAAGAAGGGGAAAATGTTGTTTACCGTTCTCATAGGTGTTGTGTTTACCTGTGCCATAGAGTTTACTCAGCTTTTAACCAAGGTGGGTATCTTTGATGTGGATGATATTATATTAAATGCAATCGGTGTAATAACGGGCTATATAATATTTCATATAGGCGAAATCTCCGTACGCAAAGTAAAGACATCGAAATGAAGAAAAAGGACAGATATAAAATGAAAGAGGAAAAGAACGACGCGGTAATAAGCAATATAAAGACGGATAAGTTCGACCGCTTTACGGTTCAGTCGGAAACTGTTACGATAGACGGCAAATCATCGCCTTTTTCATTCATACTTATGAAAGAGGGAGTGTGTATTCTGCCGTTTGTAGGAAAAAAAGTGCTTGTAGCGAGAGAGTACAGATATCCGGTGGAGTCGTGGCAGTATGAACTTCCGGGCGGCGGCATAGAGGACGGAGAGAGCGTTATGGAGGCTGCGGCAAGAGAGCTTCTTGAAGAAACCGGATTTAAGGCGCTGAAAATCGAGAGATTAGGCTATTTTCACCCGTCTTTCGGCTCTACAAATGAAAAAATACATCTTGTGGCGGCATATTGCGATGAGGAAAGAGGAAAAACTCATTTTGACGGCACGGAACAGATAAGCTGTGAGCTGATAAGTACGGCTGAATTTGAAAAACTGGCGGTTTCGGAAGAATTTAATCATGCGGCGGGAATGGCGGCGTGGCTCAGGTTTATCGGAAAATATCCCGATAGGAAAAAATGAAAATATATGCTATAATGAAAAAGGCACCGCCAAAGCGATGCCGCAGGATGTATGTGACAAGATTCGAACTCGCGACCTTCTGATCCGTAGTCAGACGCTCTATCCAGCTGAGCTACACATACAAGCGTATGATATTTTAGCATAGATAGTGTTGCTTGTAAAGTAAAAAATGCGAAAACTCAGAAAATTCCGTTTTTTAAAAGTCACGGCGCAGGTAAATCGTTCGCGCTTCGTCATACTGCGCATATATATTATTAAATACAGACTGTGTTCTCAACGGTACACTTATTTCAATACGACTTATAAACGGAATAACTAAGCCGTGTTTATGAAAAAATGCGGAAAATCAAGCAAATAAGTGCTTTAAATTGTTACGTTTTAGAGATATAATGATAGAGGTAATGAGAAAAACCTGAAAGTGAAGTATAATCAAAAGATGAAATACTGAAACGGCCCTTGTCCTGTTTAAGGGGGAAACGGGAAACCTGAGAATTTACTGCAAAGGGAAAGGAAACTTTTATGTTAGCTACATTAATACCTTTATTTGATAACAGTATGGCGGTTTGTGCCTATTCGATTTTTGCGCAGAGAGAGAATTATTTTCTTAATCCCAGTCTTTTGGGAGCGGGCGGGCTTGACGCGGCGAGCAGCATTCCGGGACTCGATATTATAAACAGCATAGGACTTGGTACGCTTGCCGAAAACAATGAGGTATTTATAGAGGTAAATAATATTTCGCTTTTTTCGGATATAGAGCATATGTGTGAGGCACAGGCGGATAAGCTCGTGTTGCTCATGGATTATAAGATAAATCCGGAGCCTATATATGTAAACAGAGTTAGGGAGCTTAAAGAAAAAGGGTTCAGGTTTGCTATAAGAAAGCTTAAAATAGAACAGTTTGAGGAGTATAAGCCTGTTTTAAACCTTATGGACTATATTCTGCTTGATCATAAAAAAATCAAAATAGACAAGGCAAGAATATATTTCGGGCAGGTGTATCCGCATGTAAAGCTTTGTGCGGTGAATGTGGATTCCAAAGAGGATTATGAAAGACTTGTGGGAAACGGCGGCTATTATCTTTATGAGGGAGATTTTTTCCGTACTCCGGTAATAAGCGGCAAGACGGAGGTAAGTCCCTTAAAGGCGAATTATATAGAGCTTCTTAATATTGTAAATGACAAAGACTTTGATCTTTCAAAGGCGGCTGACATTATTTCAAGAGATACGGCGCTTGTAATAAATCTCCTTGAGGTTGTAAACAGAATGTCAAGAAACTCGGAGATTACCTCAGTGAGGAACGCGGCTGCAATGCTCGGGCAGAAGGAGCTTAAAAGGTGGATAAATACGGTTGTTACGAAAAGCCTTTGTGCGGATAAGCCTAATGAGATAACGAGACTTTCACTTATCAGGGCGAAATTTGCGGAAAGTCTCGCGCCTTTGTTCGGCATAAAGATATTTTCGCCGGAACTGTTTCTTATGGGGCTTTTCTCCGTGCTTGATATAATTCTCGATAAACCTATGGAAGAAGCGCTTAAGATGGTGAAGGTGTCAAGACAGATAAATGACGCTCTGCTTTTAGGAAGAGGAGAGCTTTCGCCTGTATTAAGCTTTCTTATAAATTACGGTGATGCCAACTGGCAGGCGGTAAGCAGAACCATGCTTATTTTCAATATTGATACGGAGGATGTATACAAGGCTTATCTTTCTTCACTTATGTGGTACAGAGATATGTTTTTATGATACGTGTGTTGACTACGGTAAAAATAAGGAATATAATGACTCTGCTACATTATATTTCTTGTTTTTTGTGCGGTTATAATATATTAAAAGTGAAGTATTTATTATAATAAAGGTGTTATTATGGGAGAGTTTGCAGAAAAGCTTACTGAAGAGCTTAATGTCGAAAAAGTCTTTACAATCCCTGTGTTCGGGGGAATTGATATTTCAGAATCGGTCGTTGTGACATGGGGAATTATTGCATTTTTTATTATCTTTTCAATTATCATTACAAGAAAACTTAAAGTGGAAAACCCGGGAAGGGGTCAGCTTGCGCTTGAAGCGGCGGTGACCGGACTTCAAAATGTGGTTTCAAATATCCTGGGCAAAGAGGGCGGAAATTATGTGCCTTTTCTTACAAGTATATTGATATTTGTGGGAGTAGCCAATCTTGTGGGTATTGCGGGATTTAAGCCGCCTACCAAGGATTTGAATGTAACGGCTGCTTTGGCGCTTTTCAGTATCTTTCTTATAGAGTTTGCCGGGATACGAAAAAAAGGCGTGTTTAAGTGGGTAAAAAGTTTTGCGAAACCGCTTCCGGTAATGACGCCGATAAATATACTTGAGCTTTTCACAAGACCGCTTTCGCTTTGCATGCGACTTTTCGGAAACGTGCTCGGAGCGTTTGCCGTAATGAAGCTTATAGAGGCTGTGCTTCCGGTAGGGCTTCCGGTGATTTTCGGAGTTTATTTCGATGTTTTTGACGGACTGATTCAGGCATACGTTTTCGTCTTTCTTACCGGCTTATTTATAAGCGAGCAGCTTGAATAGGAATGGATATTTTTGAAGAGGAAGTATCGGAATAGGAACCGCGCAGGTAAACAGTTCTCGTTCCGTAGTTATATTTTAAATTAGTAAAGGAGATATAAGGATATGAACTTACTGGCAATCGGAGCAGGAATAGCTGTTTTGGCGGGCGCAGGTGCAGGTGTGGGTATAGGTATAGCTACAGGTAAGGCGGCGGAGGCTACGGCAAGACAGCCTGAAGCTGCTGATAAAATAAGAAACGTACTTATTATAGGTGCGGCTCTTGCGGAGGCTACCGCTATTTACGGCTTTGTTATGGCGTTCATTATGCTCATTTTCCTCAAGTGATTTTATATGAGGTTTAACAAACTAAATGAGGAGGAATAATGCTTAAATTAGATTGGAACCTTTTATTTACGGCTATAAATATAGTTATATGGTATATAGCGATAAAGAGATTTTTGCTTAAACCGATAAATAATGTTATTGACAAAAGAAATGAAGCCAATAACAGCAAGTTTAACGAAGCGGAGGCGGCTAAAAAGGATGCTTACGCTTTAAAGGCGAAGTATGAAACGTCGCTTGCGGGCGCAAACGCGGAATATGATGAAATCGTGGCGGCTGCGAGAGAAGATGCAAAGAAAGAATATGATCGTATAATTGCGGAAGCTGAAACAAAGTCGGAAAATATGATAAACAGGGCTAAAGAGCAGGCGAAAGAGGAGCATAAGAGGGTTATGAGAGAAGGCGACGCCGAAATGGCAAGGCTCATTATGGAAGCTGCGACAAAGATTACTTTAGCCAATACTAATGATGAAAGTAACAAGCGTATTTACGACGAATTTATATCAGAAGAAGGTGAAGCCCGTGAGTCATGAGGAATTTGGTAAGGAACTGAAAGTGAGTCTTTTCTATGTTACACCGCCTCTTGATTTCCAGCTTGAAAAGATAAAAGAGTTTATCTCAAAAAAGAACGGTGTAAACAAGGAAAAGATAACAATAGAGCTTATTAAGAAAGAAGAGCTTGTCGGAGGTTTTGTACTCAGAGTAGGTACCAAGGAGTATGATTGGAGCACTAAAGGAAGACTTGATCAGCTCATGGAAAAGCTTGCGGGAGGCAGTGACAGCTCATCAAAACCGGATGACACGGAATTTTCCGATATGGAAGGAAATGATTTCGATTATTCCGGAATATCAAGGCTCAAAGATGAAATTGAGAATTTTTCTCCGGATCATTCCGAGCAGGAAGTCGGCTTTGTAATAAGCGCAGGTGACGGAATCGCTAAGATTGAGGGCATAGACCATGCCATGTACGGAGAGATAATAGATTTTGAAGGCGGCGCCAGAGGAATGGTGCAGGATATTAAAAAGGACAGCATAGGCTGTGTCCTTTTTAACAAGGCTGAAACGGTTACAGAGGGAACGAGAGTAAGCAGAACCGGAAAGAAGGCGGGAGTACCTACGGGAGAAGCCTTTCTTGGAAGAGTTGTGGACGCTCTCGGAAATCCGCTTGACGGAAGAGGAGAAATAATAGCCTCGGAATACAGACCTATAGAAAACGAAGCGCCGGGAATAGTGGACAGAAAGTCCGTATCGGTGCCTCTTGAGACGGGAATACTTGCCATAGATTCGATGTTTCCTATAGGAAGAGGTCAGAGAGAGCTTATAATAGGCGACAGGCAGACCGGAAAAACCTCTATAGCGGTTGATACGATAATAAACCAGAGAGGAAAGGACGTTATCTGTATCTATGTTGCCATAGGTCAGAAGTCATCTACTGTAGCCAAACTTGTTAATTCTCTTGAAAAAAACGGAGCCATGGGTTATACCGTGGTAATGGTGGCTACAGCTTCCGATTCATCTTCGCTTCAATACATAGTGCCTTACTCGGGGACATCCATGGCTGAATACTTTATGTATCAGGGTAAGGATGTGCTTATAGTTTATGATGATTTAAGCAAGCATGCGGTGGCATACAGAGCGATTTCTCTGCTTTTGGAGCGTTCTCCGGGACGTGAGGCTTATCCGGGAGATGTATTTTATCTTCATTCAAGACTTCTTGAGAGAAGCAGCAGACTTTCACCTGAAAAAGGCGGCGGCTCGATTACGGCGCTTCCTATAATAGAAACTCAGGCGGGTGATGTGTCGGCTTATATACCTACAAACGTTATTTCCATAACTGACGGACAGATTTTCCTTGAGAGCGACCTTTTCTTCTCGGGACAGCGTCCGGCGGTAAATGTGGGACTTTCGGTTTCACGTGTGGGCGGCGCCGCTCAGAGCAAGGCTATGAAGAAGGCGAGCGGAACCATAAGAATAGATCTTGCGCAGTACAGGGAAATGGAAGTGTTCACACAGTTTTCTTCG
Source organism: uncultured Catonella sp. (assembly GCA_963545085.1). Classification (GTDB taxonomy): domain Bacteria; phylum Bacillota; class Clostridia; order Lachnospirales; family Lachnospiraceae; genus Catonella. The sequence goes on from CAUUHV010000014.1 coordinate 10,332, forward strand.
GATCTTGATCAGGTTACGAAAAACCAGCTCGTATACGGAAAAGGGCTTATGGAGCTCTTAAAACAACCGCTTTGCAAGCCTCTTTCCATGCATGAACAGGTAATAACTCTTGTTGCGGCGACAGGTAAGGTAATGATGCTTGTGGAAAATAAGGATTTGAAGGATTTTAGAGAAAAAATGCTTCTTTATTTTGACAGCGCGCATCCGGATATAGCGCGAGAAATCGAAAACAGAGGGGTTTTAAGTCCTGAGCTTTCCGAAAGGATAATTAAGACGGCTAAGGAATTCAGAGATACTTATTTGGGTGCGAGGGAGTCGTCTCCCGCTTCCGCTAATGGTGATTGATTATGGCTAACGCAAGAGAGATAAGGAGCAGGATACTGAGTATCAGAGATACCGCCAAGATAACGAAGGCAATGTATCTTATCTCTTCCACGAAGCTTAGAAAGGCAAGGAAGGAGCTTGAGGATACCGAGCCGTATTTCTACAATCTTCAGATGGCTATCGCAAGGCTTTTAAGGCATATGCCGGATATGAGACATGTGTTTCTCAGAAACCTTGAGGAGATTAAGCCTGAGGACAGAAGAAGAGGTCTTATTGTAGTTACTGCGGACAAAGGTCTTGCGGGTTCATATAACCACAATATAATCAAGCTTGCTGAGGAATGGTTAAAAGAGCCGGGGATAAATTCCCTTTATATAGTGGGAGAGCTTGGGCGCGCTCATTTTACAGGAAAGGGCGTGGAAATAGACGCTCATTTCAGGTATACTACGCAGAATCCGTCCTTGAGCAGGGCGAGGAAGATAATAGGCGCGGTGGTGGAAAAATATCAGGCGGGAGAGCTTGATGAAGTTTCAATAGTGTACACAAGAATGATAAACAGTATGTCTGTTGAGGCTGAAAAGGTTTCACTGCTTCCCTTGGATAAGAAGAAGATTATGGGAAATATACCCGCGGGACTTATAAGAGAGCAGGATATTACCATGCTTCCTACGCCGAAGGAAGTCCTTGATACGGTTATTCCGAATTATCTGGTGGGTTTTGCTTATGGAGCTTTGGTAGAATCTTTCTGTTCCGAACAGAATTCGAGGATGATGGCTATGAAATCGTCCAATGAGAACGCTGCGGATATTATAAGAGAGCTTTCTATAGAATATAATCGTGTAAGACAGGCAGCTATAACTCAGGAGATAACGGAGGTTGTCGCCGGAGCTAAAGCACAGCATTTGAGGAAATAAATATGCAGAATGGTAAGATAATACAGGTTATGGGACCTGTTGTAGATGTTCTTTTTCCCGATGAAGATTTACCGAATATAAAAGATGCCCTTACTGTGGATAATCATGGAAGTAAATGCGTAATGGAGGTTTCGTCTCATCAGGGAGGAAACGTCGTAAGATGTATAATGCTTTCGCCGTCAGAGGGACTTAGCAGAGATATGAAGGTTATTCCTACGGGAAAGGCTATTTCGGTTCCTGTCGGAGAGCAGGTACTCGGCAGACTGTTTAATGTATTCGGAGATACGATAGACGGCGGCAGCGACTTGTCGGAAACTGCGCATTGGCCTATTCACAGACTTCCTCCTCCGTTTGAGGAGCAAAGTCCGGTGGCGGAAATTCTTGAAACCGGAATTAAGGTAATAGATCTTTTGGCGCCTTACGCAAAGGGCGGAAAAATAGGTCTTTTCGGAGGAGCGGGAGTAGGTAAGACGGTTCTTATACAGGAGCTTATAAGAAATATAGCTACGGAGCACGGCGGCTACTCTATTTTTACGGGAGTGGGAGAGCGTTCAAGAGAGGGAAACGATCTTTGGACGGAAATGAAAGAGTCGGGCGTAATAGAAAAGACGGCTTTGGTATTCGGACAGATGAATGAGCCGCCGGGCGCGAGAATGAGGGTCGCGGAAACGGGGCTTACCATGGCGGAATACTTTAGAGATGAGATGAATTCCGACGTGCTTTTATTTATAGATAATATTTTCAGATTTGTGCAGGCAGGTTCGGAGGTTTCGGCGCTTTTAGGACGTATGCCTTCGGCTGTCGGTTATCAGCCTACTCTTGCTACCGATGTGGGTGAGCTTCAGGAACGTATAGCATCCACAAAGCACGGCTCGGTAACCAGTGTACAGGCGGTGTATGTGCCTGCGGACGATATTACCGATCCGGCACCGGCAACAACTTTTACTCATCTTGACGCTACAACGGTGCTTTCGAGAAAGATAGTGGAGCAGGGTATTTATCCTGCGGTGGATCCGCTTGAGTCAAGCTCGAGAGTGCTTGAGCCCGATGTGGTGGGTGAGGAGCATTATTATATAGCAAGAAGAGTTCAGGAAATGCTTCAGAAATATAAGGAATTGCAGGACATCATAGCGATTTTAGGTATGGAGGAGCTTTCCGAGGCGGATAAGCAGATGGTAAACAGGGCAAGAAAGATACAGAGATTCCTTTCTCAGCCGTTTTTCGTGGCGGAAACTTTTACAGGCGTTCCGGGTAAGTATGTGACTCTTAAGGAAACGCTTGAAGGTTTCAGGGCTATTATAGACGGAGAGATGGACACTTATCCGGAGGCGGCTTTCTTTAATGTAGGAAATATAGAGGACGTTAAGAAAAAAGCGGAGGCTATGGAGCAGGAGGCTGTATAAGTGGTAACTACCAGAACATTCTATCTTAAAATATACGCAAGCGACAGGGTTTTCTTTGAGGGGCAGTGTCATACGTTAGTCATTCCCGTATCTGACGGGCAGAAGGCTATTCGGGCTCATCATGAGGATATGGTTATAGCCGTGAATATGGGTGAAGCTCATATTGTGGAGGAGGACGGAGATGTTACTTATGCCGTAGTCGGCAGCGGTATGATTCAGATTTTCCACAATAGGGTAATCATGCTTGTAGATACTGCGGAGCTTCCTGATGAAATCGACGGAAACAGGGCTAAGGAAGCGCTTGAAAGAGCAAAAGAACAGCTTAGGCAGAAACAGAGCATACAGGAGCACAGGATGAGTCAGGCTTCGCTTGCGAGAGCGCTTACAAGACTTAAAGAAACCTCAAGATATAATCAGTAAAGCTCACTATTCCCTTTTGCTTTCCAAGTCTATATTGTATAATGAAGTTAGCAGAAAAGCCCTGAAAGGAGAAAAAGAATGAAGTGCGTGAGGAAGATTACGGAGGATCTTTACTATATCGGAGGAAGCGACAGAAGGATGGCGCTTTTTGAGAATTGTTATCCTATTCCGAACGGAATGACTTATAATTCATATCTTTTATTGGATGAAAAAACGGTTCTTTTTGATACGGTTGATTATGCTGTAGGCAGAGGATTTATGGAAAACCTTACTTCCGTGCTGGGCGGAAGAAAGCTTGATTATCTTATTATCAATCACATGGAGCCTGACCATTGTGCACTTATTCCGGAAATAATTTCAAGATATCCGGATATGAAGCTTGTGCTTAATAAAAAAACTCTTTCTCTTATATCGCAGTTTTATAACGAGGACAGAACGGAGCACTCCGTTATAGTAGGCGAAGGTGATACGTTTTCCACGGGTAAGCATGAGTTTAAATTCATTATGGCACCGATGGTTCATTGGCCTGAGGTTATGATGACTTATGACATGACGGATAAAATCTTGTTTTCCGCAGATGCTTTCGGTACTTTCGGAGCTTTGGACGGACGCATATTTAATGATGAGATGGACTGTAAGCATGAATTTGTCGATGAAATGAGAAGATATTATTCAAATATAGTCGGGAAATACGGAGCACAGGTACAGGCGGTATTTAAAAAGGCTCCTGAAGATATAAAAACGGTCTGTCCGCTTCACGGTCCGATATGGAGAACGGATATAGAGTTCCTGTTTGAGAAATATAAGGCATGGAGCAGCTATATGCCTGAGGAAAAGGGAGTTTTAATTGCCTACGCTTCAATGTACGGTGATACGGAGCTTGCCTGTCAGGTTCTTTCCATGAAGCTTGCGGATCGCGGCATAAAAAATATGATGGTGGCTGATGTTTCGAATGTTCATTTTTCATATCTTATAAGCGGAATGTTTAAATACAGCACGGCGGTATTTGCTTGCCCTACTTATAACGCTTCAATCCATCCTAATATGGCTACCTTTTTCCATGAGATGAAGGAGCTTACCGTAAGGAACAGGGCTTATGTTCTGATAGAAAACGGTTCATGGGCATCTATGGCGGGTAAATGTATGAAAGCCGAGCTTGACTCCATGAAAAATATGACACAAATCGGTGAAACAGTAGTGATTAAATCGGCGCTTCTTGACGAGCAGGAGGCTATGCTTGATGAACTTGCCGATAAGCTTGCGGAAGAGATTAAGAAAGAATGAGTGGTTGATTAAGAGACAACTCTGCAACAGAGAGCGGGATATCAAAACTGCTGTTTGTGCGGGAACCAAATAAAATACATACCTTCGCTTTGGAAAATTTTCTGAAGTCGGAGGTGTTTTTATATAATAAGAAATTCCTTAGTAATTTCTTAATTATATAAAAAGCTTTCCGGTAAGGAGAGTATTGTGGCGGAAATATAAATATCACTTTCACACCCATCAGCAAACTAAGAGTTCCGAGGAGCGGGATTCTTTCTTGATAAAAGTGTTTAAAGAAGATAAAATAGAAAAATAGGATGATTTTCGGAGGAATTATATATGAGGCACGGTTTTATAAAAGTATCTGCGGTTACACCCGATGTAAGGGTGGCGGACTGCGATTTTAACGGGGATAATATAATAAAAAATATAAAAGAATGTGCGGAGCTTGGTGTAAAAATAGCCGTATTTCCCGAGCTTTCCGTGACGGGATATACCTGTGGCGAGCTTTTTCTTCAGGACAGGCTGTTAAAAGAGGCGGAGAGTACGCTTGAAAGAATCATCGAGGCTGTAAAAGACCTTGATATTCTTGTTTTTGCAGGGCTTCCGTTTGAAAGAAACGGAAAGCTTTATAATGCGGTTGCGGCATTTAAGGGCGGCAGGCTTTTGGGAATAGTGCCTAAAAAAAATCTGCCTGAATATTCCGAGCTTTATGAGGCGAGGTATTTTGCAAAGGCTCCCGATGTTACAGAAAACGTGAAATTCGGAAAAAATAAGGAGGAAGTACCGTTCGGAACGAAAATAATTTTTGAAAACGGGGATATGAAAAATCTTAAAATTTCAGCGGAAATATGCGAGGATTTGTGGGTTCCGATACCGGAGAGCAGTATTCATGCCGAGGCGGGAGCCACAGTTATAGTAAATCTTTCGGCGAGTCCCGAGAGAGTAAGAAAGCACAGGCACAGGAAATCCGTGATAAGGGAACATTCCGCAAGGTTAAGGGCGGGATATATTTACGCTACCGCGGGAAACGGCGAGTCTTCCACAGACCTTGTTTTCGGAGGTCACAATATAATCTGCGAGGGCGGAGCCTTGCTTGCGGAAAAGAAATGCTTTGAGAACGGGAAAATAATAAGCGATATAGATGTGGACAGACTTGTTCATGAACGCAGAAAGACCAATACATTTAAGACGGATAAAGAAAACGAGTATACAAGGGTTGAATTTTATTTTAACGATATATATGTAAAAGAAAAAAATTCGACGGGAGGGGAGAGCCTTAAGCTTCGCATGACAAAGCTTGACAGGAAGATAAAGAGAAATCCTTTTATATCGGAAATAAAGGAGGAGAGAGAAGAAGATTTGGGGGAAGCCATAATGATTCAGGCTATGGCTTTAAAGAAACGGCTTGAGCATACGGGTACGAAACATGCGGTTATCGGTATTTCGGGAGGACTTGATTCCACACTTGCCCTGCTTGTTACCTGCAAGGCTTTCGATATGTCGGGTTTAAGCAGAGAAAATATAACTGCCGTGACTCTGCCATGCTTCGGCACTACGGACAGAACTCATGATAACGCTATAGAGCTTGCAAAGGAGCTTCATGTAAGCTTTACGGAAATTGATATAAAGGAATCGGTTACTCTCCATTTAAAAGACATCGGACATGACGGAAAAATACATGACGCGGCTTACGAAAATGCACAGGCGAGGGAGCGTACACAGGTGCTTATGGATCTTGCGAATAAAATAGGAGGAATGGTAATAGGTACAGGCGATATGAGCGAGCTTGCCTTAGGTTGGGCTACCTACAACGGAGATCACATGTCCATGTACGGCTTAAACGCTTCCGTGCCTAAGACACTTGTAAGGTACTTGGTTTTGTATTTTGCGGAAAGATACAGGGAGGAAGGAAAGGAAAATCTGTCGGAAATCCTCTTTGATATTTTGGATACTCCTGTAAGCCCTGAGCTTTTACCGCCGGATAAGGATGGAAAAACCACCCAGAAAACGGAGGATATAGTAGGACCTTACGAGCTTCACGACTTTTTCATGTATTATATTATGAGATGGGGCTTTGCTCCGGATAAGGTATACAGGCTCGCCTGCACGGCATTCTTAGGCGAATATGACGAGGATTTTATTTATAAATGGCTTAAAAAGTTTTATGAAAGGTTTTTCGCGTCACAGTACAAGCGTTCATGCCTGCCGGACGGACCTAAGGTCGGCTACGTTTCTCTTTCGCCGAGGGGCGACTGGAGAATGCCGTCCGACGCCTGCGTGACTTCGTGGTTAAAAGCGCTTGATGAAATAAGGTAACGATGATAAAAAGCAGACAGTAAATTGCCTTACAGCAGAGAACGCAGGTATTCCCTCTCACGGCAATCGCCATATAGGAAAAGAAGCTTGTCTGTACGGTTTCTTTGTTCGTGGAAATAAAAAAATAGAGTACGAGGGCGGTATTAAGAAAGGTTATTGGAAAGTGTACGGATGAAAGAACTAATTATTATAGGCGCAGGCGGAATGGGCAGAGAAGCGGCATGGCTTGCGGAGCGGATGAACTTAAGCTCTAAAATGTGGAAGATTTCGGGTTTTATTGACGAAGCGCCGGAATTAAAGGGAAAGGTCATTAACGACTACCCGGTGCTTGGAGGCTTTGAAGTAGTAAAAGAGCATAAAGAGGCGTATTTTGTATGCGCGGTCGGAAATGCGAAGGTAAGGGAGGATCTTACAGCAAAGGCTTTGAAGGAGAACGAAAGCATACGCTTTTCGACACTCACGGATCCGTCCGTTATTATGTCGGACAGAGTGAAAATAGGAGAAGGTTCCATAATATGCGCAGGAGCCGTAATAACCGTAAATATAGAAATAGGTAAGCATTGTATTATAAATATGTCATGTACGGTAGGGCATGATGCCGTACTTGAAGATTTTGTGACGCTTTATCCGTCCGTAAACGTATCGGGGAACGTTCGTATAGAAAAGGGAACGGAAGTAGGAACGGGAGCGGCAATAATACAGGGAAAACGGATAGGAGCGGGAAGTATTATCGGAGCCGGAGGAGTTGTAATCGGGGATATACCGAATGATTCTACTGCAGTAGGATGTCCGACGAAGGTAATAAAGGTAAGCGGAAAATGTGTGAATGAATAAAGGGGATTTTGGATGAATATTTTATTCCTTACACTCATGAAAATTTCCTCCGTTTATGATGAGGGAATATATATGGATCTTATGCGCTGCTTCAGCCAAAACGGGCATAGGATATATATAGTAAGCCCTCTTGAAAAAAAGTATAATGAATCCTCTGAAGTACAGGAAGAAAACCGGCTCAGTCTTTTAAAGTGTGAAACGGGAAATCTTTTTAATGTGGGTATGTTTGAAAAGGGAATTTCGCAGCTTTTGCTTCCGTTTAAGTATGAAAAAGGGATAGAGAAATTTTTTCATGGAGTAAAATTTGACCTTATTTTATATTCGACGCCGCCGATTTCAATCGCAGGCTTGGTGAAACGGCTTAAAAGGAAGCATAAAGCGGCTACCTATCTTATGTTAAAGGATATTTTTCCGCAGAATGCCGTGGATATAGGGTTGATTGGGGACTTTACCGCAAAGCTTCTCTTTAAGGGTAAGGAAAAGCTTTTATACAGGATTTCCGATTATATAGGCTGTATGTCTCCCGCAAATGTGGAATATTTACTTAGACATAACAGCGAGCTTTCTTCTACAAAGGTAGAAGTGTGCCCTAATTCTATAAATGTAGAACAAATAGAAGGAATTAAGCCTGACATAAAGAAGATAAGAGAGAAATATAAAATTCCGAAAGATAAGCTAATTTTCATATATGGAGGTAACTTAGGACTTCCGCAAGGCATACCGTTTTTTTTAAGCTGTATAAACAGGATGAAGAAGGAGAAAGAAATTCATTTTGTGATATGCGGCGGCGGTACGGAATATGGAAAGCTTGAGAAATATATAACTGAAAACGAATCCGACAATCTTACTTTATTAAAGACTCTGTCGCGAAAAGAATATGAGGAGCTTACGAGTGCCTGTGACGCAGGTATTATTCTTTTAGACAGGAGATTTACTATACCGAATTTTCCGTCAAGACTGCTTTCTTATATGAAGGCTTCACTTCCCGTGCTTGTATGCACGGACGAAAGCTCGGATATGGGTGAAATTTCCGAGAAAAACGGCTTCGGCAAATTTTGTGTAAGTGACGATGAGGAAAAATTTTATAAGACCGCGATTATGTTTAAGGATAAGGAAATGAGAAAAAAAGCAGGTAAAAGGGCAAGGGAATATTTAGAGGAGAATTACCGTGTAGAAAAAAGTTATGAGGTAATAATGAAGCATTTTGAATAGAATGGAAGAAAGGAAGATAAAATGGGAATATTTACAGACAAAACTTTGCTTATAACGGGAGGAACGGGATCTTTCGGACATGCCGTTTTGGACAGATTTTTAAGCTCGGACATAAAGGAAATAAGGATTTTTTCAAGAGATGAGAAGAAGCAGGACGATATGCGTCATGAGTACCAGGCGAAAATGCCTGAGGCTTCCGAGAAAATAAAATTTTACATAGGTGATGTAAGGGATATAGCATCGGTAAAAAACGCTATGAACGGAGTTAATTTTATTTTTCACGCAGCGGCATTAAAACAGGTGCCTTCCTGTGAGTTTTTTCCGATAGAAGCGGTGAAAACCAATGTAATGGGAACGGAAAATGTACTTACGGCGGCGATAGAAAGCGGTGTGGAAAGTATAATCTGCCTTTCTACGGATAAAGCCGCCTATCCGGTAAATGCAATGGGTACAAGCAAGGCTATGATGGAAAAGGTGATAGTCGCGAAGTCAAGAACGGTATCACCGGGTAAGACAAAAATATGCTGTACAAGATACGGAAACGTGATGTGTTCAAGAGGCTCGGTTATACCGCTTTGGATAGAGCAGATAAAAAAAGGAGAGCCGGTGACGGTTACGGAGCCGTCTATGACAAGATTCATAATGTCACTTGAGGAAGCGGTCGATTTGGTTATTTTCGCCTTTGAAAAAGGGGAAAGCGGCGATATATTGGTACAAAAAGCTCCCGCCTGCACCATAGGAGTACAGGCTGAGGCGGTTTGCGAGCTGTTCGGAGGAGACAAGGAGAAGATAAAGCAAATCGGTATAAGACACGGAGAGAAGATGTACGAAACCCTGCTTACAAACGAGGAGTGCGCAAGGGCTATAGATTTGGGAAGGTTTTACAGAGTGCCGTGCGACAGCAGAAACCTTAATTATGATAAATATTTTACGGAGGGAAGTAAGGAGAGAGTAACGCTTTCAGAATTCAACTCAAAGAATACTGAGCTTTTAAATAAGGAGCAGGTAAAGGAGAAGCTTCTCTCATTAAGCTATATAAGAGAGGCTGTTTCAGGTAATGAAGCATAGAAAACGGGAAAAGGGCGCGCGTTCGTTTAAAGATAATTTAAAAAGCATAATTTTGCATGAAGCTTTCAGAAGAGCGTTGGCACTTGAAATAACGGGTATATTCCTCGTTATATGTATAGGTTTGTTGTGGGGAATATATAGAAACCATACGGCAAACAGAACCATAAGAGCCTCATTGGATAAAACAATAGAGTATTACGATACATTTTTGCTGAATCTCAGGCAAACGGAAAATATTTTGCTTGCGAACGTTTCTACGGTTTGGCAGCATACCATACTTACAGATATGTACAGAGTTTCTTCCATGACGGGGCTCCCTGCGGAAATCTATATACTTGACAGCGACAAAAAGGTGTATGTAAGCAGCATAGAGCATATATCAGAAGAGGAAAACAACATAATTTCAAGACAATGGAGTATAGTTGAGCTTACGGAAGCATTTCCTGATAAGCTTAATATTTCAATATCCAAAGGAAGGGAAAAATCCATATTTTTAGGAAGATCTATAAAAGATAAGGGAGGAAGACAGGTTTACGTTATTTTGAAAATAGGTATAGATAAATTTACACCTATTTTTTCAGCTTATAAAATAAAGGCGGGACTTATTGAGAAAGATTATTGGGCTATTACTCCGGAGATATATAAACTTACGGATAATATAGGTAAGCTTGACAAGGCGTTTCAGGATAAACGGGGGCTTGCGGTTACAACTGAGGGATTTTATTATATTTATCATAAAAATCTTAATTATGAGGGACTTTCGGTATATACGATTTCTGACTATACGGAAGCCGCTAAGCTTATTATCGCAATTTTAATAAGTTCGGTGCTTGCTTTCATAGTAATATTTACCTTCGGTAAGGTGGGAATAGAAAGGGCGGCAAGAAAATCCACAGGAGATATAAGTCTTTTAAATGACGCTTTTTTGGGAGTGTCGGGGGGAGATTTGAATACTGTTTTGGAAATCCACAGCAGTACCGAGTTTGAAAGTATAGGAAAATGCTTCAACGAAATGCTTTATAATTTAAAGAGGCAGATGGAAATGAATAAGGAGCTTGCGGAGGAAGTGGCTTATGTACAAGTAAAACAGCTTGCGAGCCAGTTTAAATCTCATTTTTTGTTTAATACTCTGGATAATATCAGACATATCTGTCGTATTTCACCCGAGCTTACTGAAAACATGGTGCTTGCTCTGTCGGAGCTTTTACGTTACAACGCAGGCAATCAGAATGAAAAAGTTAATATAAGTGAAGATTTGAAATATATAAAGAGGTATTTGGAAATAATCAGTATACGCTTCGGAGAAGATATATTTACCTATAATATAGACATGGATGAAGATGTTAAGGATTGTAAAATTCTAAAACTTTTGATACAACCTTTGGTAGAAAATGCTGTGAAATACGGTTTTGCGGATAACGAAAGTTTAAATATTTCTATAAAGGCGAAAAGAAACGGAGATGACATTTATTTAAGCTGTGCCGATAACGGAAACGGAATGAAACGGGAAACTCTTGATAACATATTGGGAAACCTTTCAAATACGGAAAATAAAACACCTCATCTTGGATTATATAACGTACACAGAAGGGTATATCTTACTTACGGACACGGTTACGGACTTATACTTGAAAATACGGACGGACTTAAAGCAAGTGTAAAAATTCCTTATGAAATCAAGGAGGAAAATGAATGAAAAGGCTTAGAGTAGTCGTGGTAGAAGACGAGTATTATGTACGCAAGGGAATCATAAATTCATTTGACTGGAACGAGCTTGAATGCGAGGTTGTGGGAGAAGCCCAAAACGGTAAAAAGGGAGCTGTAATTATAGAGGAACTTAGGCCGGATGTTGTGGTTACCGACATTGAAATGCCTGTAATGAGCGGTATAGAAATGGTAAAATTGTTAAAAAATAAGCAAATAGAAGCGGGATATATTTTTCTTACGGCTCATCAAAAGTTTACTTATGTACACAGCGCATTGAAATTGGAGGCGGTTGATTATCTTTTAAAGCCGTTCAGATATGAGGAGCTTAAGCAGAGTCTTGAGAAGGTAAGAGAAAAGCTAACGGGAAATTCCGTATCAGTAGACGACAGGACGGAGCTTGAAAAGGAGATACGCGCAAAGAATAATTATGTAAAGGAAGCTATAAGCTATGTAAGGGATAATTACGGAAAGGATATATCGAATATTACCGCAGCAAACCATTTGGATATAAATTCAGCTTATTTTTGCAGATTGTTTAAAAAGGAAACCGGCTATACTTTCGGACAGTATTTGACGCATTACAGGGTACATATAGCGGCAGGGCTTCTTACCAATTTTGACATAAGAGTGGCTGAAGCGGCGGAACAGGTGGGATACGCGGACAGTAATTATTTTTCGCAAATCTTTAAGAAAATAATGGGAATGACCCCTAAGGAATATCAAACCGAGAAGAAATTTTAAGGAGATTTTTAAAATGAACAAGAAAATTGTATTGGGAATTATAGTTGTGCTATCGCTTGCTTTAGGTATCTACGGTTATATGGTACTGCCGGAAACGGTAACGGTACAAATAGACATTTCCGGAAATGCATCTAATACATTTCCTAAAATAATAGCTGTACTCTTACCTGTTTTGATTTCGATTGGAGGCGGATTGAAATACTGCTTTTTCGAAGGGAAAGAAAAGAAATCTTTAGCGCTTTCAGTAATTGGAATTTTATTATCTGTTGTGACTTTATTATTCAATAGGTGAAATATCACGTGACGGAGCGGAGCTGTCGCATTAAGCACAAAACATACAGGATATGATGATAAACCCTTATCAAAGCCGTACATAATCCTATAATGTTTTTCTTAAAGCGACAGCCCCTTTTTTATGTTTCGAAACGGCGGATTTCGGTGAATAATTTGACAGTATGTCAAAAAATTAAAGATAAAAGTCAAATGAATATATAACATAAATTTCTGAATTTTATTAAAATATAAGTAACAAAAAGCAATTCCGGATAATTGGGGATTATACGGATTATTTTAATAACGGAGGAGATTATCATGAGAAAAAAGTTTTTATGTCTTTTGTTGGCGGGAGCTATGGCGCTTTCTTTAACTGCCTGCAGCGGGAATGAAGTTAAAAAGGACGGCAAATCGGCAGATATGGAACAGGGAAGCAAAGTTACGGATGACAACATGACTCTCGAAGAGCTTGTAAAAGCGGCGCAGGAAGAGGCGGCAGCTAAAGACGCGGGAGTTTTCAGAGTATATTCGCCTACAAGCAGGGTTGAGAAAGCATTAAATGCTTTTGCCGAGGAATACGGTATAAAGGGTGATTATTACAATGAGAGCGGACAGGACCTCTATACAAAGCTTACAACCGAGCTTGAAGCCGAGTCTACGGATACGGCTGATGTGGCGTTGCTTCAGGATTCATATTTATTCCAGACGCAACTTAAAAACTATGACTATGTTGTAAACTATGTGCCTCCTTATATTAAAGATTCAATCAAAGAAGAAGATAGAGAACCGCTCGTTTGTTATTATTATAATAAATTGTTTATATACAATAATAAAGATAATCCGAAAGAAATTACCAATGTATGGCAGCTTACAGACAGCGAATATAAAGGAAAAATTTTTATGAAGGATATAAGCAAGGAGTCCGTTAATAAAAACTTCCTGGCAGGTTTAACAAGCCCTGAATTCTCAGATAAGCTTGCAAAGGCGTACAAAGAGCATTACGGCAAGGACATAGCTCTTGATGAGAACTGCAAAAACGCGGGTTATCAGTTTATAAAGAGCTTTTTGCCTAATGTAAGCTTCGGTTCGGGTGACGGTGATATAGCTACCGAGCTTTCGGACGGAAACGGTGGAAATGTAGGACTTATAGTTTACTCAAAGCTTAGAGATGACAGTGTAAAGCAGGAGAATCTGACCGTTACCGCTTATCAGGAAAAACAGCCTGACTGCTTCAGCGGATTCATGTATCCTATGTATTTACAGATGATAAAAAATACCGACAGACCTTACACGGCCAAACTGTTCATATATTTTCTTATGACGGAAAAAGGCTTCAAGTCGGCTTTTCAGACAAAGACTGCCGATATAGGCACATATTCGGCAAATACAACCATAAGTCCGTTAGAGGGAGATAAGGACTTGGATTTCTGGAAAAAGTGCCTTGTTAAAGAAGATACGAATTATCTCAGCGAAGCTTATGCTGACGGAATACTTGATTTTATAACTTATTCGACAAGCAGGCAGTGATACGGGGAGCTTTTAGAATCTTTGGACACGGCGTTAGACTATGAGTAATCATTCGGGAAATAACGCCGTGTTTTGATTAAAAAGAAAAGGCTGAACGAGATAATAATGGAGGATTTATGGGGAATATAAAAAATCATATTAAAGCTTTTTTATCAAAACCCGCCAATATAATTTTGCTTGTGTTTGCCGTATTGTTGTGCGTGCTCACGCTTTATCCCGTGCTCGAACTTCTAAGGCATACATTTGTGGCACACGCGACGGATTTGGCGGTATTTGCAGGATTAAAAAAAGGTGCGCTCACTCTTAAAAGCTGGCAGAAACTTTTGTTTACGGCGGAAAATAAATACAGCTTAATCAATTTTTATGAGCCTATGTTTAATTCCGTGCTGTTGTCCGTCTTGTCGGCGATATTTGCTCTCATATTCGGGGGAACGGTAGCATGGCTTATTACGAGAACAAATATGAAATGGAAGAAGCTTATTTCGGGAGCTTTCATTTTTCCATATATATTGCCTTCATGGACACTTGCTCTTTTTTGGTTGAATATGTTTAAAAATCCCAATGTGGGTACCGGAGCGATAGGTTTTATATATTCGGTTACAGGCTGGGCGGCACCTAAATGGTTCGTATACGGACTTTTTCCGCTTGTTATAGTCACAGGTCTGCACTATGCTCCGTTTGCGTATATTTTCATAGGCGGTATACTGAGAAATATGGACGCTAATCTTGAGGAAGCCGCTACGATGCTTAAGACAAGCAGATTCAGAATGCTTATTCATATTACACTTCCGATAGTGAAGCCTGCAGTTTTATCCACATTTTTATTGGTGTTTGCAAGTGTTATGGGGTCTTACGCCGTTCCTATTTATTTGGGTTCACCCGTAAACTTCTATGTGTTGACAACTAAAATGAAGACTTTACAGACTACGGCTATAGGGCAGGCTTATATTATAGCAATGTTCATGGTGGCGCTCGGGGCCTTTGTAATGCTTGTGAACAATGTATTTATAGGAAAGAGACAGTCTTATACGACGGTTACGGGAAAATCTTCACAGATATCTTTGATAGACTTAAAGGCGGGTAAGCATATAGTTTCAGGTATACTTGCGGTAGTGCTTGTATTTGTGTGCGTAATGCCGCTTATATCCTTTGCTCTTGAATCGGTAATAATAAAATCGGGTGATTACTCGCTGTCCAATATGACACTTAATTATTGGATAGGAGAGGCCGGAACCGTATCAACGACGGTAGGTGACAGCGGAATATTAAGGGAGTCGAGACTCTGGCTCGCCGTCAAAAATTCTTTAAAGCTGTCGATTATATGTTCACTTGTGGCGGGAAGCTTCGGTATAATTATAGGTTATGCCGTTGTAAGAAAAAGGGGAACGAAGCTTGCGAACGCGGTAAGCGGATTATCATTTTTCCCTTATTTAATACCTTCCATGGCTTTCGGCGCCATCTATCTTGCCATATCCACCAACTTTTCATTTTTGGCGAACTCGTTTCTTATTTTGGTTATTGCCGGTTCGGTGAAATATCTGCCTTTTGCCGCAAGAGCGGGAATGAACTCAATGCTTCAACTTTCACCGGAAATAGAAGAAGCCGCCACCATCTACGGTGTGCCTTGGGCGAAGCGAATGGTGAAGATAATCATACCCATACAAAAGGCGGGTATAATTTCAGGTTTTCTGTTGCCGTTTGTGTCCTGTATGAGAGAATTGTCACTATTCATAATGCTTGTAAGCTCAAAGACACAGACTCTTACGACGGTACTTATGTCATATAACGAGAGGGGAGCGGCACAGTACGGAAATGCCGTCAATCTGTTAATTATTATGATAGTCGTGTTTGTAAATCTTTTTATAAATAAGCTTACGGGAGCGTCAATAGATAAAGGTGTCGGAGGTAATTGATATGTCCGGAATAATTTTAAAGAATGTAAGAAAACAATTCGGAAACAGCTTTGTTGCTGTAGACAATTTGAATATGAACATTGAAGACAGAGCTTTTATAACTCTTTTGGGACCGTCGGGCTGCGGCAAGACTACAACGCTTCGTATGATAGCGGGACTTGAAACGCCAACCTCGGGTCAGATTATTATTGACGATACTGTCGTATTTGATGCCGAAAAAGGGATTAACGTAACACCCGATAAAAGAAATATAGGCTTTCTTTTCCAGAATTATGCTTTGTGGCCGCACATGACGGTATATAAAAATATTGCCTTCGGTCTGGAAAATCTCAAATGGAAAAAGAACGATATAAAGGAAAGAGTAAGCGAACTTTTAAAAATGCTTAAGATAGAAAAATTTGCCGACAGATATCCGAGCGAGCTTTCGGGAGGACAGCAGCAGAGGGTAGCCATAGCGAGAACTTTAGCGACAAAGCCGAAAGTGCTTTTTATGGATGAGCCGCTCTCAAACCTTGATGCCAAGCTCAGAGGAGAGATGCGTACGGAGCTTAAAAGGTTGCACATGGACACAAACTCAACTTTTATCTATGTGACCCATGACCAGCTTGAAGCAATGACGCTTTCAACAAGGGTTTGCCTTATGGAAAACGGGGTATTACAGCAGTTTGCGCCGCCGCTTGAGATTTACAACAAGCCTGAAAATATTTTTGTAGCGGATTTTATGGGAAATCCCGCCATCAACTTTATTGAAGCTGATGTGATGCATACGGAAGGGAATAAGGCGGAGCTTTCGTTCTGCGGCTTGAAAGCCGAATATATTTCTAAAGAAAGTTTTGATATAAAGGCGAAAAAAATAATTTTAGGAATACGTCCCGAGCATATAGCTATAAGCGATAAGGGAGCGCCGGCACATATTTACGCCACTCTTCCTACGGGTATGGAAACTACGGTAAAGTTTAAATTAGGCGATATGATACTTTCGGCAATAGTTTTCGGAAGTGTGGATTATGAGGTTGATAAGGAAACCGCAATTTCCATTAAAGATGAGAAGATTTTAATGTTTGACAAAGAAAGCGGAAACCGTATAGCTATAGGAAGGCTTGAATTAAGCGATGGAAGAGGTATTTAAGCAAAATTCGCATATTTAACGGCGACAGCCGCCGAGGCGGCATGCCGCACTCCCTGCTATGGGGCGCGGTACTCCGGCGGATTGTTAAATATAGTTTCAGGGAGAAGTATATGGAATTGTTGTATGATTTACATACGCATACTACAGCGAGCGGACATGCGTACAGTACCATAATTGAAAATATGGAGTTTGCCTATAATTCAGGGCTTAAGGCTTACGGTTTTTCAGATCACGCGCCTGCTCTTGACGGCTCCACAAATGAGCTGTATTTTGTAAATTTCAGGATAATTCCCAGAGAATATAAGGGAATGAAGGTCTATGCCGGTGTGGAAGCGAATATTGTGGACTATGGTGGCGGACTTGATATAAGCGGGAAAATATATGAGAGAGTGGATTATGTAATCGCAAGTCTGCATACCTTGTGTATATCGCCGGGAAGCCTTGAGGAAAATATGAATGCGTATATCGGAGCTATGTCGAACAAATATGTAAAAATAATAGGGCATCCGGACGACGCAAGGTATCCGCTCAACTATGACGAGCTTGCGAGGCAGGCTGTAAAACACGGTACGGCGCTTGAGTTCAATAACTCTTCGTTAAACCCGGACTCCGTGAGAAAGGGAGCGAAGGAAAATATACTTACCATGCTTAAAGCATGTGAAAAATACGGCACTTATATAATCTGCGGAACAGATGCCCATATCTGCATGGACATAGGAAATTTTGACTACACCGAGGAGTTGCTTAAGGAAGCGAAATTCCCGAAAGAGCTGATTTTAAATACAAGTATGGACGGGCTGAAATATGTGTTGAATAAAAATAAATATAATAAGTCGATATTTGAAGAATGTTGAGATTATAAAAAGAAGGAAGGATACGAAATTCGAGACTTCCTTCTTTTTATGCGTTTATCGTGCGCTTTTTTGCGCTCATATTGACCGTTACTTGAGATGTGTTGTAAAATTGGAAATGTGGCAGAGCCTGTGAAGGGAGAAGAAGAGCGAAAATGAAAATACTTATAACGGGTGCAAAGGGGTTTGTGGGAAAGAACCTTGCAGAAGCGCTTAAAGGCATAAGGGACGGTAAGGATAGGACAAGAGGGAATTTGAAAATAGATGAGGTTTATGAGTACGATATGAACTCGTTAATGTCTGAGCTTAAAGAATACTGCAAAAAAGCGGATTTTGTCTTTAACCTTGCGGGAGTGAATCGACCCGAAAAGGACAGCGAGTTTATGGAAGGGAATTTCGGATTTGCGGAAACTCTTTTAAACGAGCTTAAAAAAAATAAAAATACCTGCCCGGTAATGCTCGCTTCATCCATACAGGCGGCTCTTACAGGGAGGTTTAAGGACTCCGAGTACGGAAAGTCTAAGCTTGCCGGAGAAGAGCTTTTTTTAAAGTATGGAGAGGAAACGGGAAGCAGAGTGCTTATATACAGGTTTCCGAATCTTTTCGGAAAATGGGCAAGACCGAATTATAATTCGGCAGTAGCCACATTTTGCTATAATACGGCAAACTCTCTGTCTATTAAGATAAATGACAGAGACACAAGACTGACTCTTTTATATATAGACGATTTGGTAAACGAGCTTATAAGAAATCTCACGGGAGAAGAAAACAGATGCGACTATGACGGTGAAAGGATTTTACCCGATGAAAACGGAAAATATCTCTATGTGCCTGTAACTCATGAAATTACGCTCGGAGAAATAGCTGATTTATTAAATAAGTTCGCGGACGAGCCGAAAAGCTTGAAAATGCCGGATATACCGGAAGGAAGCTTCGCTAAAAAGCTGTATTCAACCTATCTTTCATATCTTCCCGAGGGAAAGGTAAGTTTTCCGCTAAAAATGAATAAGGACGAAAGAGGCAGCTTTACGGAGCTTTTAAAGACGGAGAACGCAGGGCAGTTTTCCGTGAATATAAGCAAGCCAGGTGTAACCAAGGGCGAGCATTGGCATAATACAAAGTGGGAATTTTTCATAGTGGTTTCGGGAAAGGCTCTTATAAAGGAGCGTAAAATCGGAAGCGATGAAGTAATAGAATTTTATGTAAGCGGGGATAAAATTGAGGCTGTGCATATGCTTCCCGGTTATACTCATAATATAATAAACCTTTCGGAAACGGAGGATTTGATAACTCTTATGTGGGCTAACGAAAGTTTTGATAAGGAAAAGCCGGATACTTTTTACGAAAAGGTAGAGAAATAGTTTATGAAAAGAAAAGGAAAAATAATTTTAAGTATTGTGCTTGTTCTTATTTTATTAGTGCCAATACCCATGAGATATAAAGATGGAGGAAGTATTTGTTTTCGAGCGATACTCTATGAAATTACAAAGTATCATAGATTAGACCATGATTCCGTTACAGGGTTTCGTGACGGGTTGAAAATCAGGATTTTCGGTATTCCTATTTATGACAGTTTTAAAGAGAATTGATAGATAACGGAGTTTAGAATATGAAAAAAGAATTTACAAATATTCATTTTAAAGATAACGGAAAATTAAAGCTTTTAATTATTGTAGGAACGAGACCGGAAATTATAAGACTTTCCGAGGTTATTAAAAAATGTCGAAAGTATTTTGACTGTATTTTGGCTCATACGGGGCAAAATTATGATTATAATTTAAACGGAGTATTTTTTAAGGATTTAAGGCTTGATAATCCCGAAGTTTATATGGAAGCCGTAGGCGCGGATTTGGGAGAAAGTGTCGGAAATATTATAGCGGCCTCATATAAGCTGATGGTAAATATTTCTCCGGACGCACTTTTAATACTCGGTGATACGAACAGCTGTCTTTCAGCAATAGCGGCAAAGAGACTTCATATACCGATTTTTCACATGGAAGCCGGTAACCGTTGTAAGGACGAGTGTCTGCCGGAGGAAACAAACAGGAGAATAGTTGATATAATATCAGATGTAAATATGGCATACTCGGAGCAGGCAAGAGCTTATCTTGCGGAGTGCGGGCTGCCTAAGGAGCGTACCTATGTTACAGGCTCTCCGATGGCAGAGGTTTTAAGGGCGAACCTTGATGAAATTAAAAAAAGTGACATACATAAAAGGCTTGGACTTGAGGAAGGCGGATATATACTGCTTTCAGCTCATCGGGAAGAAAATATAGACACGGATAAAAATTTTACCTCGCTTTTTAACGCTATAAATAAATTGTCTGAAAAATATGATATGCCTGTACTTTATTCCTGCCATCCGAGGTCTAAAAAAAGATTGTCGGAGAGCGGATTTAAACTTTCCGACAAGGTAAGAATGCATGAGCCGCTCGGTTTTCATGACTATAATAAATTGCAAATAAAGGCATTTTGTGTAGTGTCGGACAGCGGCACTCTGCCGGAGGAAAGCTCTTTTTATATAGGCGAGGGCATGGCGTTTCCCGCTGTATGTATAAGAACCTCGACGGAAAGACCGGAAGCGCTTGATAAAGGGGATTTCATCCTTGCGGGGATAGATGAAAAAGGGCTTTTGCAGGCTGTAGAGACCGCCGTTTCAATGCATGAGGATAAGGCCTTCGGAATTCCCGTGCCTGTGTATACGGATGAAAATGTGAGCGATAAGGCGGTAAGAATAATTCAAAGCTATACGGGAATAGTGGACAGAACGGTTTGGAGGAAATAATGGACAGCATACTTTTTTTGGGAGGAATGTTTCCGAAAACCTCGAAAATTATAAACACTAAAAGCAAGGGTAATATACAAAATGCGGCGAATGCCCTGCAATGGGGGATAATAAACGCTCTTTTAAAAGAGAAGGATTTAGAGCTTACTCTCGCCTCGGCAGCCTTTGTAGGCTCATATCCTGCCCTTTATTCGGACATTATAGTAAACGGGTTTGAAAAGGTAGGAGTCGGGATAGAGTATATCTCCTTTTTAAATCTTCCTGTAATAAAGAATATAAGCAGATATTTTAATGTAAAAAAGTATGTAAGGAACTGGGTTAAGAAAAATAAGAATAATAGGAAGTATGTGATAGCTTATTCGGCGCATACTCCCTTTATTAAGGCTGTAGCCAAGATAAAGGAGAAATACGGACTTAATTTTCATCTTATAGTGCCTGATCTTCCACAGTATATGAATTTAAAAACGAAGGTAAGCCCTGTATATTCTTTTTTAAAAAATATAGATATAAAAATACAGAATGAGTACCTTTCCACAGTAGACAGCTTCACCTTTCTTACCGACAAAATGTCGTCCGTCTACAACATTTATAAAAAGCCCTATACTGTTGTCGAGGGTATGATAGACATGGAGTTTGCTGCAAAAACGGAGGATTTTAAACCGTTATTCAGCAGAACTGCGGTATATACCGGTACTCTTGAAAAAAAATACGGAATACTTAATCTTGTGAAGGCAATGAAATTTGTAAAAGGAGATATACGCCTTATAATTTGCGGCACGGGTGATGCCGTACCGGAGATAGAGGAAGCGGCAAAAAAGGATAACAGGATAGAATACAGAGGAATAGTGGAATATAAAGAGGCTCTTAAAATTCAGTCGGAAGCCGGTGTTTTAGTCAATCCCAGACCTGCGGACGAGGAATATACCAAGTATTCATTTCCGTCAAAAAATCTTGAGTATATGCTTTGGAATAAGCCTGTGGCGGTATTTAAACTTTCCGGTATTCCTGATGAATATGACGATGTTCTGATTTATTTTAGTGATAAAAGTCCTGAAAAAATGGCTGAGGTTATAAACGGTATTTTTGAAAAACCCGAAGAAGAGTTGTTAAAAATAGGACAGAGAACAACGGAATTTGCGGTTAATAATAAGAACAACGTTAAGCAGACCGCTAAAATTTTAAGCTGCTTAAAAGGAGATTCATAATGATTTCTATTATTAAAAAGTTTAATAGGATAATGGATAGGAGGCAGAAAAGCCGGATAGGGGTTTTATTCGTAGTCACTGTTATAAGCGCGCTTTTGGAGGTTTTGGGAGTTTCTCTCATTATTCCTATTATAACGGCGATAATGGATCCGAATATCATATATAAAAATGGAATAATCGTGGAAATTTGTAAAGTTTTAGACCTTCATTCTCACAGAACCTTTGCTGTGTTTTGCATAGGAATGCTTGTCATTGTTTTCGTTTTTAAAAGCTTTTTCCTTATGTTCTCTTATTATTTGCAGGCAAGATTTGTTTATAACAACAGATACGCTACATCAAGAAAGCTGTTTCATATTTTTATTTCAAGACCGTACGAATATTTCTTAAACGTAAAATCCGGCGAGCTGTTAAGAATCGTGCAGGAAGATGTAATTCAGGTATATGCGCTTTTAATGGTGCTTATAGGCATGGCTTCGGAAACTCTTATAGCTTTGGCGCTTGCCGTAACCATTTTTATAGCCGATCCGCTTATGACGGTTACTTTTGCGGCACTTATTTCCGCGACCTTTCTTATTATTTCGAAGGTAATAAGACCGATTCTTACAAAAAAAGGTGTGGAATGGCAGAAACACGGAGCCTTAAGCAATAAATGGCTGCTTCAGGGGATAAACGGGATAAAGGAAATAAAGGTTGCCCGTAAAGAAGAATATTTTGAAAAAAGCTTCTCATATAGCGCCGGAAAGACCGCGAATGCGGAAAAATGGAGCGCTCTGCTTAACCATTTTCCAAGACTTTTAATAGAAATGATGTCTATGTGCTCAATGTTAGGGCTGATAGGTATAATGATTTTTAAGGGAAGAGCGCTTGATGAGCTTATGCCTACCCTTGCCGCCTTCGCTATGGCTGCTGTAAGGCTGATGCCCGCGGCTAACAGAATTGTAGGTGCTATAAATCAGGTGGCTTACCATGAGCCGTCTTTAGATAAGCTGTTGGATAATATAGAAATGTTTGAAACGAAGAAAGATAAAACGGAAGTAAAAGGTAAGCATGCGGGGAAAAAGGCGCAGTCGGGGATGTTTACATTGAAAAAGGAGATTCTTTTAAAAAATATAAATTATCATTATCCCAATTCGGAAGAAGATGTGCTTTCGGGTGCAGGCATGAGAATACCCGCAGGGAAGTCGGTGGGTATAGTGGGAGCTTCGGGAGCGGGAAAAACTACGGTTGTGGACATACTTTTGGGTCTCTTGGCGCCACAGGACGGGGAAATTTTTGTTGACGGGGTTTTGGTAACCGATGAGCATAAAAAGGCATGGCTTTCATCCATAGGCTATATACCGCAGTCGATTTTTATGCTTGACGATACGATAAGGGCAAATGTGGCTTTCGGAATTGATAAAGACGATGTAAGCGAGGAAAGACTCGGGTACGCCTTAAGAGAAGCTCAGCTTGAGGAGTTTGTAAAAGGACTTCCTGAAGGAACGGATACGGAAATAGGAGAGAGAGGGGTAAGGCTCTCGGGAGGGCAGAGGCAGAGAATCGGAATAGCGAGGGCATTATACACGAATCCGGAGTTGATTATTTTTGACGAGGCGACCTCGGCGCTTGATAGTGAAACCGAAGCGGCTATTATGGAATCTATAAACAGTTTGCGAGGAAAGAAAACACTGGTAATAATAGCGCACAGACTTCAGACAATCGCAGGCTGCGATATGGTTTACAGAGTGGGAGAGAAAAAAATAGAAAGGGAGAGGTAACATGGTTAAGATTGATTTGATTACAGGTTTTTTGGGCTCGGGAAAAACTACGTTTATAAAAAAGTACGCAAAATATCTTATCTCAAAAGGAAACAATATAGGCATACTTGAAAATGATTACGGTGCAGTAAATGTGGATATGATGCTCCTCGGCGACATAATGGGCGATAAGTGCGAGCTTGAGATGATAGCGGGCGGCTGTGATTATGAAACTCATAAGAGAAGATTTCGCACCAAGCTTATTGCGATGAGAATGAGCGGGTATGACAGAGTGATTGTAGAGCCGTCGGGGATTTTTGACGCGGATGAATTTTTTGATGTGCTTTATGAAGAACCGCTTGATACATGGTACGAGATAGGAAGTATAATAACCGTAGTGGATGCGGGAATAGAATCGGAGCTTAATTTTAATTCCGAGTATCTTTTAACCTCACAGCTTTCAAAGGCGGGAGCCGTTGTTATGAGTAAAACTGCAGGAATAAATGAAGATAAGCTTTCAGCGATAATAAACAGGCTGAACTCCGTTATGAAAAAGTTCAAATGTGAGAGAATTTTAAAAGATGAGGTTATAACTAAAAACTGGAACGAATTTACAGACGAAGATTTTGAGAAGCTTTCTAAAGCAGGTCATCAAATTTATGATTATGAAAAGCATTTCATAGACAAGAAAGATTATTCATCCGTATACGTAATAGAATCGGGTGTGACTAAAGAAGAGATTGAGGAAAAGGCACGGAAGCTTTTTACGGGTAAAGCTTTTGGAAATGTAATGAGAATCAAAGGATTTATAAAGGACGGTGAAAAATGGGAAGAGCTTAACGCAACCCCGGAAAGCTTCAGCTTAAAGCCTATAGACAGGGGACAGGATATAATAATTGTAATAGGGGAGGAGCTTAATGAGAATGAGATAAAGCTCTGCATTGAAAAATAGTTGGGTTTTAAGGTTTAACGTGACAGATATGGCAATTTTATGACAATTTTGTGAACAAATTAAAGCAGATACTATTGTTTAATGACACTAATAATGATATACTAATTAAGTGATTAATTATTTTGCTTGAATTTTTATGAATACTTAGATGGGATAAAATTGCATTTTTATGCAAATAAAATGAGGGAGGTGAGCGGATAGAATGAAAGGCGATTACGAAAATGACCCTATTAACAGAGAAGGCATAGCGGAATATTTTCCCGATATTTTTAATGCGTTTTCCGGAACCGCCGACGGAAGGTATTTCTATCTGACAAACCTTGAAAATAAGTTTTCGTATTATTCGGATGAAGCGGTAGAATATTTCGGAATGTCCGGAAACCGTATACAGGGAGGCTCTTACACATGGCTTTCCAGGCTTTCCGGAGAGGACAGGATGGAGTTTTTCTACGATATGAACAGGCTTATGGCGGGCGAAACGGATGAGCATGATATGATATTTCGCATACGCAATAAGGCAGGGGAATATGTAACCTGCTCAAGCAGGGCAAAAATAATTAGAGATGCTAAAGGAAACAACAAGTACCTTATAGGCACTATTACCAATCATCAGAAAAATCAATTCATAGACCAGGTTACGGGACTTTACAATATAAACTATCTGTTTTCAAAAATGAAAGAATTTTCAGAAAAAGGCGAAGGCTATCACCTTTTGATTGCAGGAGTTAAAGATTTTTTTGAAATAAATTCATCCTTCGGATATGCCTTCGGTAATAAGGTTTTGAGAGAAATAGCGGAGCAGTGGAGAACTGTAAGTGAAGAAGGAATGATATACAGGACGGAGGGCAATAAAATTGTGCTTCTGTTCAGGGCGGATTCGTATGATATTGATGAAATTAAAGAAAAATTCAGAAGTATTGCAAACTATTTTAAAGAGAAGATGACCATAAACGGGGATAAGGTCGTTATTGATATTGCGGGCTGTATTCTTGTTTCGGATAATACCAACCTTGATATGAATACCGTATACAGCAGTGCTTTGTTTGTGCTTGACAAGGTTAAGAAGGAGAAGAACAGCAGTCTTGTTGTCATCGATGATAAGCTTTTTTCGGGTAATAAGCTGTTTTTGGAAAAGCTTAAATATATACGATCATGCGTGTTAAAGGATTTCAGAGGCTTTTATCTTGTATATCAGCCGGTTGTAAATTCGGTAACCGAAAAGATAGAAGGTATGGAAGCCCTTATAAGATGGAATGATGAGAAATATGATAATGTGCCGCCGCATGATTTTATAGAGTGGCTTGAAAAGGATACTCTTTTTTACAGGTTGGGAAAATGGATAGTGAAAAACGCTATAAGAGATACCGGACATATACTTAAAGACAATCCGAACTTTATGCTTAATATAAACCTTGCTTACCCGCAGCTTCAAAATCCCAATTTCAAAACGGATTTGGAAAGACTGATAAAGGAAGAAAACTTTCCCGGCAAAAATCTCAGAGTGGAGCTTACGGAAAGATGTAAGCTGATAGATAAAGAAGCGCTCAGAGATGACTTGATGTTTTTTAAGGAGCTCGGTATAAATGTGGCTCTTGATGACCTCGGTACCGGATATTCGGCTCTCGATCTTATGGTTGAGCTTCCTATAGATTTAATTAAAATAGACAGAAGTCTTATTATCAACATAGAGGAGGATGTCTCAAAGCAAAGCCTTTTGAGAGCGATTACAGCCTGCGCTAAGGAGCTTGGTAAAAAGGTTTGTGTTGAAGGCATAGAGACCCGGGAAATGGCGAAGTTTGTAACGGAAAATTTCTATGTAACGAGTATACAGGGCTATTATTATTCGAAACCGGTAAAGCTGGAAGAAATATATAAAATGTTAATAAAGAGCTGAAGAAAGAGGGGGTTAAGCCCCCTCAAAAATTTCAGCAAATTCAAAAGTGAATATTGTTCCTTTTCCTTTTACGCTGTGTACATCTATGTTTCCGCCGTGTCTTAAAGCGATTTGCTTGGCTATGGAAAGCCCTAAGCCGGAGCCTTTGGCGTTCTGACGAAGCTTTGATTTATAAAATTTATCAAAGATATACGGCAGTTCTTCATCGGATATTCCTATTCCGTGGTCCTCTATTTTTATAACCAGTTTTTTGTCGAAGGTTCTATAGGTTTCTCCATCCATATTTATAACGGTATCAGAAGGAGAGGCTTCTTTTGAGAGCGCGGGAAGCCCGTTTTCTTCGTTTACCGAAATATCGATTTGCCCGCCTGTTTCCGAGAATTTGACGGCATTATCGATTATAACCATTAACATTTGACGTATTCTTTCATAATCTCCGAATAACAGAAGAACTTCCTTATCACATCCGAAATTTATTTTAACTTCCTTTTCCGCCGCGATAGCCGAAGCGCTTCTTAGAATATCGTTAAAAACCTGAACAATATTAAGCGGCTCCTTTTCTATTGCAAAATCGGGATTCTGCAATTTTGAAAGAGAAAGTAAATCGCCTACAAGTCTTTCCATGGACTTGCATTCCGTAAGTATTTTATGATAATACTCGTAACGGGAGGTTTCATCCGTAACTATTCCGTCGGAAAGTGTTTCGGAATATGCTCTTACGACCGTTATGGGAGTCCTTAATTCGTGCGAAACATTGGCAAAAAAGTCTCTCCTCATCTGCTCAATGCTTTTACGATCTTCGGCGGCAGCATTAAGTCTGTCTGAAAGTACGTCTATCGCCCCGGCAAGCTCCCCTATTTCCCCTTCTCTTACTATTCCGGTGTGGGCGGTATAATCCTCATCTGCAAGACGTAAGGCGGTCTGTCGCATTTTTGAGATAGGGCCTGCAAGATGCCTTGTAAGTATTACGGCGATAAAAAGAGAGATTAAAAGAGCGATAAGAGTACTTATTGTAATTAAGGTGAAACTTCTTGATACTACAAGTCTTTGCCCCTCCGCGACCTGGTTTACAAATACCGCGCCGACGGTTTTACCGTCGGAGGTTTTTATAGGAGAAGCGGCAAAAATATAACTGGCTCCGTAGGTTTCGGAGTAGACATCAAGAGTAGCCGGGTTTCCCGAAAAAACGGTTTTTAAAAGTTCTGTAAGCTCAGGCTGAGCTTCCGCGGAAATTTCGGTATTTGTGTATTTGACAGGCATGGGATTTTCGGGATTTGTTACTATCCATATATCCGAAGTTTCAAGTTCCTCCAAAACCTCGAGAAAGGACGGATATGTTATATAATCGTCGTCATCAACAAACTCCGCGACTCTGGTCGCTATGGCTTTAGCCTGATCGGTAAGCTGACTTTTATTTGTATCAAGCGCCGATTTTGAGTAAAGCCTGAGAAAGATTATACCTGTTAACAGAGCGAAAGAGACGATTACAAAACTGTAATTTCTGAACATAATAAAGAAAAGACTGTGAACCGTCCGTCTGACAGTCTTTTTCTTTAACGGAAAATTCTGCATAAATCAAACCTCTGTATCAAATTTATAACCCATACCCCAGATGGTTTTTATGCGCCAGTTAGGATGAGGTACCGTGTCAAGCTTTGCCCTTAATCTCTTTATATGAGAGTCCACCGTTCTGCTGTCGCCGAAGTAATCAAATCCCCAAAGGCTGTCAAGAAGATTATCTCTTGTAAAAACTTTATTGGGATTTTCGGCAAGAGTCCACATGGTTTCTATTTCTTTTTTTGTAAGTGAAATTTTTTCTCCGCCTATATAAAGTGAATACTCGTCAAGATTTATCTCAAGATTATCTATTTTTTTAACGTTTTTATTGTCGGAATTTCCGGATGTTTTTTCAGGACTCATTCTGCGAAGCACCGCCCTTATTCTTGCCATAACCTCACTGGGACTGAAGGGCTTTACTATATAATCGTCGGCACCTATATCAAGTCCCATGATTCTTTCAAAATCCTCTCCTCTTGCGGTTACAAGAATTACGGGAACATTGGATTCCGCACGTATCATGCGGCAGACCTCGTAGCCGTCGATTTTAGGCATCATAACGTCGAGAAGTACCGCCACAGGCTCACTTTCCTTAAACAGCTTTACGGCTTCCTCACCATCTTTTGCCACCACAGGATTATATCCCTCTTTTTCAGTGTAAGCTGCAAGGATTTTAGTAATATCCGCATTATCATCGGCAATAAGAATATTTTGCATAAATAACCTTCCTGATTAAAAATTATGGTTTATACCTGCCTGCTTCATAACGGAATCGGCGATAAAACAAGACTTTATTTTTCTGTCTACGGTAGTCTATACCATATTTAACGGTCGCTTTTACCCTGTCTTACAGCGGTACAATTATTTTCCTTTTAAATTTGTCGTACATTTTTTCATATTCCGCCGTTATACCGTTATATATTTAACTTTGTCGGATTTAATATATTCCATAAAAATTTCTCCTTTACAATAATTATAGTATAACTTGTGTTATTTTCAAGTTAAGAAAGTTTTGAAGCTGACAAGATTGTGACAAAAAATAGATTTATTATATCCTCAGTCACATAAGACAGACGGAGGTATAATAATGAGAAACCTAATCAAGGCATCTCTGTCATGTCTGGTTCTGCTGTTTTTGATTTCGTCCCCTGTGTCGGGCAGGATAAAGCTGCTTGCGAGGGAGGTACTGACGGAAGAAAAAGTGGCAGAGCCAAAGTTAAATGCCACCGATATATCCATGGTGACAGATGATGAGTTTACTTTAAAAGTTTACAATTTGACAGAGAATCAGAGTTTGCAATTCAAATCTGATGACAGCAGTATTGTAAGTGTGTCAAAATCCGGTAAGCTTTCAGCTTTAAAGGTAGGGGAGACGACAATTACGGTTACGTTGAAGGGAGCGCCGCAAAACGCTTCACCTCTTAAATGTAAGGTTTATGTCGGACCGCCTGCAATAAGTGTAAGGCTGACTCTCAGTGAGCTTACCATTGAAGTCGGTAAAAAGAAAAGCTTACAGGTTATACTTAAACCTAATACTACAGCCGAGTCGGCGGTATTTACAAGCATTGACCCCGATGTCGTTGCAGTAAGCGCGACAGGTAAGCTTATAGCTAAGGCGCCGGGAAAGACCTATGTTATGTCCGCTATAAATAACGGCAGGTATGATCTTTGCCTGGTTACCGTAGTTGAAGCGGAGTCTGAGGCTACACCGGCAGCTGTAATTGTTCCGACACCGACCGAGTAAGTTTTGTTATACGATTTAAAAAAAGAGCTTTTACGGGATGAGTTTCCTGTAAAGGCTCTTTTAACATCAGTGATAAATATTCTTTTTACTTCGCCTTCAAAGCAGCCATTGTTATATAATTATAAGGCTGGTTGAAGTGAGGCAGGAAGAAAATATCAAGAAGCTTTATCTTATCAATGGTCACTTTTTCTTCGATTGCAAGAGAGAACATGTGAATAGCCATGGAAACGTCCTCTGTTGAGGAAAGCTGTGCACCCACAACTCTTCTTGAAGTTTTTTCATAAACTATTCGAATCTTAACCATAGCGTTTTCATTCATAAATCCCGGTCGCTGCAAATCTTCAAAATCTGTATATTCCACATCAAGTCCCGCCTTTACGGCTGCATTTACGGAAAGTCCGGTTGAAGCCATTTTCAGACCGAATACGCAGATGGCGTTTGAACCCTGCACTCCGGCAGCCTCAAGAGGAGTTCCGCCTACATTATGACCTGCAACTATTCCTGAACGAACGGCATTGGTGGCAAGAGCTATATAGGTGTCGGCTTCGAGAGCATTTGAATAGATAGTAGCGCAATCACCTACCGCATATACATCGGGATCGCTGGTCTGCTGATGTTTGTCAACTATATAAGCACCGTTTTTAAAAAGCTTAAGATGATCCTTGCCTAAAAGATTGTTAGGAATGAATCCGATAGCGTTGATTACCAAATCGACCGGATATTTCCCCTTTTCGGTAACAATAGAGCTTACTCTGCCTTCGCCCTTATATTCGATTACTTTTTCTCCGAAATGAGTTTCAACTCCGTTATCGGCAATAGCCTTATCCATGTCATCGGTAAACCACTTATCATAATAGCTTGCAAGAGAGCTTGGAGCGATATCGAAAAGTCTTACATTTTTACCTCTGAGTTTTGCCGCTTCGGCTATTTCAACACCGATATAACCGGCTCCTATAACAGCGACATTTTTTACGTCGGGATTGCTTATTTCCTCGTCTACAGCCTGTCCTTCCTGGAAGAGCTTTAAGAAGTTAAGCCCCTTCAAATCACAGCCCGGAAGGCATGGAGAAATCGGGAGAGAGCCGGTGGCTAAAATAAGCTTGTCATAGCTTTCCTCAAAGCTTTTTCCGTCTTTTTTAATACCGTGTACAATTTTTTTATCAAAATCAATTCTTTCAACACTTGTTTCAAGACTTATTTTAGCGCCTTTCTTCTCAAAAGCATCTTTACTCGTGTAGAAAAGTTTGTCATATCCGTCTATCTGTCTGCCTACCCAGAGAGCGGTTCCGCAACCTAAATAGCTGAGGTTTGAATTTTTGTCAATCATAATTACCTCATTGCCCGGATAGTTGTCAAGCAGGGTGTTCGCCGCAGCGATTCCCGCATGGTTGGTGCCGATAATTACTACTTTCATAAATGTTCTCCTTAGTAATTGTTTAGTGTTACCGCTATACGGCGGTATGATAAGCTTATTATACAATTCGAAGGTAAAAAAAGCAATGAACGGCGTACTTGAGTTTTTGCGTTTTTTATTTAAACATGGCTAAACCATGTTTATGAAAAAATTAGGAAACTCGGGATAGCATAATAATTAAGAGATAATGATTTATAAGAAAATGTCGATATTAAATATATAAAATTTTGTTTGAAATAAACACGAAAATTATTGAAGCATGTATGAAAGGAGGATGCGGATATGAGAATACGGGAAACCGCAAACTACGTTTATAACTATGCGAAACGAGAAAATAATGTAAAACTTATAAAAGCTGAAGATAAAGAAAAATTTGAAGCGGATACAAAGGAAAAAGCGAATAAAAGTGAAAAAGATGCCGCGGCTATAGCTAAGGAAATGAAGAAAAAGGCACTTGAGGAAGAAGAAAAAAGAAAAGTCGAGGAAGCTATGGAACAGGCGGAAGCCCAAAAAATGGAAACCAAGCACTTAGGCGCGATTCTTACGATATTCAGGCGAATCTCCAGAGGAGATAAGGTTCCTGCAAAGGATGAGAAAGCTTTAATGGAATATGACATGAAACTTTATATGGCGGCAAAGAATATCGCTCAGCTTGTTAAACGTAAAAAGATTAAGAAATACAAAAAATCGCTCATAAAAGAACTTGAAGATAAGGTAAAAGAGAGAGAGAAAGAGAAGGCCGAAAAGGCTGAAAATGCGGTTTGGCAGGAAGGGGCAAAAAGAGATGATATACCGGAGGAAGATATTTACGAGGAAGAAGCCTCAACCGGAACGGAAATCTCCGCGTCTGCGGGAACTGTCGCTGCAGCGGCAACAATCGGAGGAAATGTGGATGTGAGCGCGTGAAATTTTTTGTAATTCTTAAAAAGTATTTTGAAGTTTAAATTCAAAATGTCCCCGTAAATCCGAGGCTGTAAAGCTTAAGATTTACGGGGACATTTAATTATAAAGGATATCGATTTTGTAATTTATTTTATTCCTGGGTTTTCGAATTTTTTCATAAACATGGCTTAACTATGCCGCTTATAAGCAGTGTTTCATAAACAAAAATAATTTGGCGGAAATAAGTACATTTTAGCTGATAGAGTCATGTTTAAATGAAAAAAACGCGGAAACTCAAGCCTTTATTTCTCAGCCGCTCCGGAAGAGTCGGTAAAATTATCTTCTTTTAACATCATCTCAACGGTTACAAGTTTTGTAGACAGAGCAAGAAGCTCAGTTGCCGCCTTTAAATCTACAATGGAAGGAAAGGAAGGCGCTATTCTTATATTTGTATCCTTCGGATCCTTTCCGTTAGGGAAGGTAGCGCCTGCCGGAGTCATAACAACGCCCGCCTTGGCACAGCGTGAAACCACTTTTTTGGCGCAGCCCGGCATTGTGTCGAAGGAAATGAAATATCCGCCCTTAGGAGATGTCCATGATGCTATTCCGGTACCGCCAAGCTCTTTTTCCAGAATTTCCTCAACCGCTTCAAACTTAGGGCGTAATATATCGGCATGCTTTCTCATGTGCTCAATCATTCCGTGAATATTTCCGAAAAATCTCACATGGCGGAGCTGATTAACCTTATCGTGACCGATTGTTTGGATAGTAACCTGCTTATGTATGTCCTCAAGGTTATTTAATGAGCTTGCGAGAGCCGCTATTCCGGAGCCGGGAAAGCTGATCTTGCTTGTTGAAGCGAATTTATATACCAGATCCGGATTTCCGGCGCGCTTACATTCGGCGAGTATTTCTATAAGGTGATCCTGATCCTTGTCGTAAAGGTGATGTACACCGTAGGCATTATCCCAGTAAATCCTGAAATCCTTTGCCGCAGGCTTAAGTCTTGCGAAACGACGGACAGTTTCATCGGAATAGGAGTTTCCGGTAGGGTTGGAGTATTTAGGAACGCACCAGATTCCCTTTATGGACTCGTCCGATGCTACAAGTTTTTCTATCATGTCCATATCCGGACCGTCTTTTAACATAGGTACGCTTACGCTTTCTATGCCGAAGTATTCCGTTATGGCAAAATGCCTGTCATAACCGGGAACTATACATATCCATTTAACCTTATCAAGCTTGCACCATGGTGTGGAGCCCATAACTCCATGTGTATAGGAGCGCGATACGGTATCATACATTACGTTAAGGCTTGAGTTGCCGTAAATGATAAGATGGTCATAAGGCACTTCCATCATATCACCTATAAGCTCCTTTGCTTCGGGAATACCGTCCAAAACACCGTAATTTCTACAGTCTGTACCGCTCTCGTCCGTCATATCGGAGGAGCTGCTTAAGGAATCCATCATTCCCATTGAAAGATCAAGCTGGTCAACACAGGGCTTGCCACGACTCATATTAAGCTCAAGTCCTCTTACCTGAATTTTTTTATAATTCGCCTTGAGAGTTTCAAGGAGGGAGACAAGCTCTTCTTTACTCATTTGCGAATATTTCTTATTAACCTTGGACATTTGCAACCTCCTAAATGTATTCGTGTATACAATACTATATCATAATAAGACACAGGTGTCAAAAGAGGAATCCGGAGAAATTTTCAGACTGCAAAAAAATGAAAAAACATGTATAATGTATCTGATACAAGTGTTAAAAGGATTTTTATACTTTTAACCCGCAAAAAATATAAGTAAACAGCCGTTTGAAAAAATGAGCGAATTACTAATATTTTAGCGAGAATTGCGAGATGTGTAACCGAAATAATTCCGTATCGGCAGGTAACCTGTGGATTGAATAATTTTAAACGAATTTCAATGATTTGAATTAAAACGGAGGAAAAGCTATGAAAAATTTAAAGTCAAAGATTGTTTTTTATATTTTAACGGCTGCGGTATTTTATCTTTTTCCGAAAGCTATGATAGATACGGGAAGTGCCATGTTTATTTTACTTATTCTTATTCCGGCGGCTGTTTTCATTATATCGGCGGTATGCGCGGTAAAAAACGGCTTCAGTCTTGCTTTTACGATAATTACGGAGGTTTTGTTTATTCCTACCATATATATTTACTATAACGGAAGCGCATGGATATATGCGTCAATATATGGGGCGATAAGCCTTTTGGGACAGGGAGCGGGAATTCTTTTGATGAAAATTTTTAAAAATATATGGAAACCGAAGTAAAGACGAGCGGAAACTATATTACGGATTATTTTGAGAGAGTTTACCGGGGAGGCTTAAAGATGATGTATCCCCCTTTACCGTTACCGTTTTTTTATTTTGACAGGCAAAATAATAAGGAGGATGGATATGTACGAGCTTTATGTAAAACAGAAGGTTTTTAAAATTACGGATCATTATGAAGTTATGGACATGAGCGGGGAAGCGGTGTACTACGTGGATCAGGATTTTAAGTTTATAGGAAATACAGTGCGTGTTGTAAAGGCGGACGGCAGCAGCTCTTTTGTTGTAGATAAGGAAATTTTTACATTTATGCCCCGTTATACCGTGAATTTTAATAATGGAAAGTCAATAAAAATCCGGCAGAATTTCACCTTTTTTAAGAAGGATATAGATATAATTTCCGACAGTTATTCTCTTAAGTTGCAGGGAAATTTTTGGGATATGGATTTCAGCGTTTATTACGGAGAAGTGGAAGTAGGAAGCATCAGAAAAGAATACCTCACCTGGGGAGATACTTATGTAATAACCGTTATTGATCCGAACTATGAGGAAGAGCTGGTGGCGCTTTTAATTGCCGTGGATAATATAAAAGATAATGAAGAGTCGACGTGAAGGTAAAAATTCATCGGATTATATAATAATGATTTTGATAATCATTATTATATAATCCGACAATTTAACAAAAATTCCTGAAAAATCTGTAAAAATGTTTGCATTTTGCAAAAAAAGTAGTATAATATAATGTGTTAAAAAAATAACAAAGAGCAATAGAAAAGACTTTTCTATTGCAAAAAAGAAGTTTATTGTATAGGAGGAATTTTGTTATGGCAAGATTTACATTACCGAGAGATCTTTACCATGGTAAAGGTGCTATTGAAAATCTTAAAGGTTTAAAGGGAAAAAAGGCTATTGTCTGTGTTGGCGGCGGCTCTATGAAGAAATTCGGATTTCTTGACAGAGTTGTCGGATATTTAAAGGAAGCGGGAATGGAGGTTGAGCTTTTCGAGGGTATCGAGTCCGATCCTTCCGTTGAGACAGTTATGAAGGGCGCGGACGCTATGCTTAAGTTCGGTCCCGACTGGATAGTTGCTATCGGTGGCGGTTCGCCTATAGATGCGGCTAAGGCTATGTGGATTAAATATGAGTATCCTGAATGTACTTTTGAGGATATGTGTAAGGTTTTCGGTATTCCGGAGCTTAGAAAGAAAGCGCGTTTCTGTGCTATTTCTTCCACTTCCGGTACTGCTACCGAGGTTACGGCGTTCTCCATTATTACCGATTATTCAAAGGGAATCAAGTATCCTATAGCGGATTTTGAGATTACGCCTGATATAGCTATCGTTGATCCTGATTTGGCTGAGACCATGCCTCAGAAGCTCGTTGCTCATACCGGTATGGATGCCATGACACACGCGATCGAGGCTTATGTATCCACGGCTAACTGCGATTATACGGATCCTCTTGCTCTTCATGCTATCGCGATGATTAAGGATGATCTTGTTAAATCCTATAACGGAGATATGGAAGCAAGAGACAGAATGCACAACGCTCAGTGTCTTGCCGGTATGGCATTCTCGAACGCTCTGCTCGGAATAGTTCATTCCATGGCGCATAAGACAGGCGCAATATTTGCGGACTACGGCGCTCATATTATCCACGGTGCAGCGAATGCTATGTATCTTCCTAAGGTAATCGCGTTTAATGCGAAAGACCCTATAGCTGCCGAGCGTTACGCTCACATTGCCGATTTCATGGGGCTTGACGGAAATACAAAAGAAGAAAAAATCGCAAGCCTTATTAAGTATCTCCGCAGCATGAACGATGACCTTAAGATTCCTCACGGTATCGGAACCTACGGTGCGGACAGCTATCCGACCGAAAAAGGATTTGTACCTGAAGAGGTGTTCCTTGAAAGACTTCCTGAAATTGCAAAGAACGCTATAGCAGACGCTTGTACGGGTTCAAATCCAAGACAGCCGGTTCAGGAAGAGATGGAAAAACTCTTTAAGTGTTGCTATTATGATACGGAAGTTGACTTTTAATCCATAATGGTATATCATAGTTTACGGAGCTAATCCCATAGCATTGTGAAATGCAATGGGAGGGGGGAGATGCAGCCTGTATTCCTTTTAGGATACAGGCGCTTTTCCCTTTTTAGGATAAAAAATACCTTTCTCTACAACGGTAAAACAGTTGTAGGGGGAAAGGTATCTAAAATCGGACTATTTACGCCATAGGTTAAATTTTACTTATCGTCAATGAAATCTGAAAAATTTCCGACAGGAGCTTCGGTTTTCTTTTCCTCGTCTTCTGAAGCGGTGAGATGGCAGGTGTTGCCGTCGCAGGTCATTGAAACCCCTTTTTTATCAGTCTGAGGCTCTAATGAGCATGTACCGTTTTCGCAGTCTGAGGATTTATTTTTTTTCTCAGGGTCATAGTCTTCGCCTAAAATTTCAAATTCCTCCTCAACGGTTTCTTCGATTTCCTTAAGCTTTTCTCTGAGCGCGTCACGCTCTTGCTTGGTCATATCAGCCATATTGTCTATGGCGTTTTTAAAGCTTTTGGTAGCTTTGGATTCCGAAAGGCTTTTTTTGATTTCTTCAACGGTTTTTTTGCCTTCGTTTATCATTTTGCTGTTTGCAGCCGCCTGCTCCCCTTTTTCGGAAAGAGTATTGATAGCGTCGCCTGCAGCCGATACTGCCATATCTACCGCTCCTATACCTGCGTAAAGAGCTTTTTTAGCTATTTTTTTAATTTCCATAATTCACCTCGTCAATCCGTGCCTAAAGCACAACTAAAACTTTGTAATATAATAACTTGCAGTATATTAAAATTATTCAAAAAGCGGCTTACGTACGCATGCATAACCGGCGCACAATCCGCAACTGATTGTGTTGTGATGATACTTGCCGCATCTTTGGCTGAATAATTTCCTGTACATTATAACATCTAAAGAGAGGATAGGTAAATACTAAAAGGCTTGAATTTACGTATTTTCACCGATTTTTCATAAATTCGGCTTGAAATTGGTTGTATTCGGCGTTATAGCCGAATTATCAATGAAAATAACAAAGGTATTTCTCCTTAATGAAGATATGCTTTTAAGAGCGGAGCGGGTGGGATGGATTTTATCAGCATTTTGTCAAAGCTCGGTATCAGCCATGCGGTTAAGATATTGCGAAAGGGCGGATTCCTGATTATGATTGCCGTTTCGGCTTGTGAGAAATGAAAAAAGCCCACAAGCGATATACATCACTTGCGAGCAAATTTTCTGACGGAGATGGAGGGATTTGAACCCCCGCGCCGGCGGAGCCGACCTACCGGATTTCGAATCCGGACCCTTCAGCCGCTTGGGTACATCTCCAAATTTATCTTCACATCAGCACTCTAAAAACGGTACGGTAAATAGAGGAAACTGATGGAGAGAACGAAGCATTATTTTGTTTTAAATGTTGCTCGGAAAGCCTTTAAATATAGGGAAATCCGGTTAGGAAACTTCCAAA
This sequence comes from uncultured Catonella sp., assembly GCA_963545085.1. Taxonomy (GTDB): domain Bacteria; phylum Bacillota; class Clostridia; order Lachnospirales; family Lachnospiraceae; genus Catonella. The sequence continues at coordinate 48,201 of CAUUHV010000014.1, forward strand.
ACGGTTACAACCTTTCGAGTCGAACCTGTTATGAGCGCTTCGATACCGTTCCATATTTATGTTAGGCAAGACCGATACCTGTTCATTATACTAAGCGCGGCTGAAATATACAAGCCCTATTTTTGAAATTTTGATTGACACAGAGAATTTTTTTTAGTATACTTATTCTCGGTCATTTTAATAACGGCGTGTTGCTGGCGTGGCTCAGGTGGTAGAGCGTCGCATTGGTAGTGCGGAGGTCACGGGTCCGACTCCCGTCGCCAGCTTCTTTAAAATAGCGGTTCGCGTTTGCGGACCGTTTTTTTTCTTTTCTGCGAGCAAAGCTTCATTTGAAGGGCTTCCCTGACTATATGAAGGTATCCGGTACAGATATAAAGTTTGAATATGATGAGGAAGAAAAAGAATTAGCCTTGCTATTATCAAAAGTATCCGGTAAGAAGATTTATATGTTGCCGAAAATAAATAAGCCTGAAGGCATATTTACGCCGGATTATTTAATTGATAATGAGTTTTACGATTTAAAAAGGATTCATGGTTCAGGAAAAAGAACATTAAAAGATGTTTTAAAAGATAAGAAGAAACAATCAAAAAGGTTTAGTTTGAGGGCTTTATTTTTAACTTTATTTATAAAAAAATAAAAAAGTTGAAAAGCCTGTTGACAGGATTCAGGAATTATGCTATTGTACTAATAACATAATACACCAAAACACCAATACAATAACATAAAGGAGGTAAGTATGGCATGGGACGTGGATGAGAGAAAGCCCATTTATCCGCAGCTTATGGAAAAAATAATGAAGCGGATAATACAAGGGGAATATCCGCTCGGGGAACGAATTCCGTCCGTTAGGGACTTGGCGGCGGAAGCGGCTGTAAACCCGAATACGATGCAAAAAGCTATGACGGAGCTTGAAAGGCTTGAGCTTATAGTTACACAAAGAGGAATGGGAAGAACCGTAACTGAAAATGAGGAAAAGATACTGTTTATGAAAAAAGAAATAGCGGAGAAGACGATTAAGGAATGCGTTGAATCTTTAAAGGAGCTCGGTTACAGCCTTGAAGAAATTGAAAAACTTATCTCCGTATATACGGGAAAAAATTAGAGATAAAGGATTTTAACGGAGGCTTAATATGGAAAATATTATAGAATGCAAAGGTCTTACCAAAAAATACGGTTTCAAGACGGCATTTAACGACATAAACCTAAATATCGGTAAAGGCAGGATCGTGGGGCTTTTAGGACCGAACGGAAGCGGAAAAACAACCTTTATAAAGCTGATAAACGGACTGCTTACCGCTACGGCGGGAGAAATGACGGTAAACGGGGCACCTCTCGGAGTAAACACCAAGAAGATTATTTCTTATCTTCCCGATAAGGATTATTTGGGAGATGAGATGAGCTTTAAGGAATGTACCGAGCTTTTTTCGGATTTCTACGAGGATTTTGATAAAACTAAGGCGTTTGAGATGCTTGCAAGGCTTAACATAAATCCGGAAACAAGGTTTAAATTCCTTTCAAAGGGAAACAGGGAAAAGGCGCAGCTCATACTTGTCATGAGCAGGAAGGCTAAAGTTTATATTTTGGATGAGCCGATTGCCGGAGTTGACCCGGCTTCAAGAGATTATATTTTAAATACTATTGTAAGCAATGTGGCAGAAGATTCATCCGTTATAATAGCAACTCATCTTATAGCGGATGTAGAAAAGGTGCTTGACGATGTTATTTTTATAAATAACGGAGAAATAGTCCTTAACGATACGGCTGAGCATATAAGAGAGGAAAAGGGCAAGTCGATAGACGGGCTTTTCAGGGAGGTGTTCGCATGTTTGGCAAACTGATTAAAAACGAGTTCAGAAATACATGGAAGTTAATGGGAATTATCAATATAGCTCTTCTTCTTATGCACCTTGTTTTACATTGTTTGGAGCTTATGAATAATTCCGGATTTTTTACGGGAAATTCATTTAACGTAATACATAAAACTTATATGGTTACCTATGTTTTGGGAATGATAGGAGCAAATGTGGCGGTAACCCTTTATCTTTTAGCAAGATATTACAGAAAGGTGTACTCAAATGAGGGATATTTAACTCATACACTTCCGGTTACAAAGGCACAGATAACCGGAGCCATGCTTATTTCAGGAGTTGTATGGTCGATTGTGACATTGATAATAAGCAGTCTTTACGCAGTGGCTAAGCTGCTTTCAGATGTCATAAAAGCCGCTTTAATTTGGTCTCAAAGAATAGATATTTCCGGTATAACAGTTTCTCTGTTGGTAATAAACGCGATATCGGCAGTGATATTATTTTATATGATGGCGTTTCTTTCGATTTCTATAGGTCAGAACTGGAAAGCGCATCCGACCCTCGGCGCTATAATAAGCTATGTTGCGCTTAATATGCTTATGCAGACTGTCACGGTATATTTGATAGTAATATTATCAAACATAGGGCTTTTTGACTGGGTATCGGACGGCATAAACCTTAAAGCGAGCGCTATAAATACTTTAAGCGGCATAAATATAGTGGGATTTTTGATTGATTTTGCGGTACTGTTTGCTATAAACAACTTTATAATGAAGCGCAGACTTAATCTCTGATATAATGCATTTCCTTTAATACATATCAATCAGATTCTTTAAAAGAGTTGTGCGGAATCTGTTTTATATAGTATAATTAACCCGAAGCAAGCGGATAATGTCCGACTGAAGCTTCGGGTTTTAGCTTTATAAACACGGTTTAACCCTGATTTTCGGGTTTAATGGAGGTATCGAATATGATAAATTTCAGAAAAGCGGTAATGGTAGGTTGCGGTTTTGTAGGTTCCACATCGGTATTTGCGCTTATGCAGAGCGGTCTTTTTTCGGAAATAGCTATGATAGACGCGGATATGGACAAGGCGGAGGGCGAGGCTATGGATATAAGCCACGGAATACCTTTCGCAAAGCACATGAGGGTTTATCCGGGAAGCTATGACGATGTTAAAGATGCGGGAATAGTAATAGTTACGGCGGGAGCGAATCAGAAGCCGGAAGAAACGAGGCTTGACCTTGTGCATAAGAATGTAGGCATTTTTAAGAGTATAATACCCGAGATAGCAAAAAGGGATTTTAAAGGGATTTTACTTATAGTCGCAAATCCCGTGGATATACTTACACAGGTTGCGATGAAGCTTTCGGGACTGCCTGAAAACAGGGTAATAGGCTCCGGAACGGTGCTTGATACCGGACGTTTAAAGAGCAGGCTCAGCGAGCATCTCGGAGTGGACAGCCGAAGCGTGCACGCTTTTATAATAGGAGAGCACGGTGACAGCGAGATTGCGGCATGGAGTTCCGCTAACGTATCAGGTATTCCTCTCAATGATTTCTGCGAAATGAGGGGACATTTTGAACATGACAAATCCGAGAGAAATATTGCCGAACAGGTTAAAAACAGCGCTTACGAAATCATTCAGAGAAAGCGCGCCACCTATTTCGGTGTGGCGATGGCGGTTAGGAGAATTTGTGAGGTAATAGTGAGAGACGAGAAATCCATTCTTCCGGTTTCAACGATGATGCACGGCGAGCGGGGGATAGACGGAGTTGTGCTCAGTATGCCGTGCATAGTGGGAACTGACGGAATAGAAACTCAGGTACCTATTCCTTTAAATGAAGATGAGACGGAGAAATTACAGGCTTCTGCCAAGATGCTTAAAGATATAGTTTCGGAGCTTAATGTTTAGAATCGGCTTTAAGATGCAAAACGCGGAAATCAATTTTTGAAAATAGGATAACGGCAGTATCTTAAAAGTAAAACTTGAGTTGTCTATTAAAAATATATAAAAGTTGATTTTCGCGGAAGCTTAATTGAGAAAATTGTTTTTATGAAGATGTTTGTGTTATAATCGGCTGAAGTTAGGAAAATTTCAGAACAAATTATAACACGAGACGGAGAACGAAAATGATTAAGAATTTGATATTCGATATAGGAGATGTGCTGCTTGAGTACAGATGGAAGACTATGCTTATTGAACACGGCATGTCGGAAGAGGATGCTGTAAGAGTAGGTACGGAGATATTCAGAAATCCTCATTGGGAAGTGATGGATTTGGGGACGGTAGACGATGAAATTATTATAGAGGCTTATGCCAAAATGTATCCGGAGGATGCGAAAACGATAGAATGGTTTATAACTCATGCCGAGTTTATGCATGTGGAGAGAAAAGATGTATGGGAAAGGGTATATAAACTGAAGGATATCGGATATAAAATTTATCTGCTTTCAAATTATCCGAAGAAATTTTTTGAAAAGCACATGAGTAATTCGGAAGTATTAAAGGCGGTTGACGGAGCGGTGATTTCATCAAATATTTATATGATGAAGCCCGACAGAAGGATTTACCGGTATCTTCTGAATACATACGGGCTTAAGCCCGAGGAATGCGTTTTTTATGACGACAGACCGGAAAATACCGAAGCGGCAAGAAAATTAGGAATTGAAGCCGTGACCGTAACTTCGAGGCAACAGCTGCTTGAGGTTTTAGATGAAAGAATAGAAAAAGCCGGATAATCGGAAGTAATCGCTTAAGGAAAAGACAGCCGTATTAAAAATATTTTCAATACGGCTGTCTTTTTATGAGCGGCAAATCTGAATGAACGTATTATACCTGAAAAGCGTATGTACGGAAAGTTTCTACATCTGTCTTTCGCCCATATTTATATAAGGCACTTCATCCTGTACGCTAACATAAGCAGGTCTTATTATTTTATCCGTATTTATAAGTTCTTCGAGCCTGTGAGCACTCCAACCGGCAATTCTCGCGCAGGCGAAAATAGGAGTATAGAGCTCCGGAGGAAGCCCTAACATGTCGTAAACAAGTCCGCTGTAAAAGTCAACATTGGCGCTTACGCCCTTGTAAATATGGCGTTCTTTCGCTATTATTTCAGGCGCAAGTCTTTCAACCATGCTGTATAAGGCGTAATCCTCATCTTTTCCTTTTTCTGCGGCAAGGAGCTTGACATATTCTCTGAAAATAAGGGCTCTCGGATCCGAAATGGAATATACGGCGTGTCCCATTCCGTAAATAAGTCCCTTTTTATCAAATTGTTCTTTGTGAAGCAGACCTAAAAGATATGCCCCAACCTCATCTTCATCGGTAAGATTCTTTACGGCGGTTTTCATGTCATCAAACATCTGCATAACCTTGATATTCGCGCCGCCGTGCTTAGGACCTTTAAGAGAGCCTAAAGCTGCCGCTATGGTGGAATAGGTGTCCGTTCCCGAGGAAGTAACCACATGTACGGTGAAGGTGGAATTATTTCCTCCGCCGTGCTCCATGTGAAGAACAAGAGCAAGGTCAAGTACCCGCGCTTCAAGCTCGGTATATTTTTTATCCGGACGCAGCAATCTTAATATATTTTCAGCGGTGGAAAGCGACTTACGAGGTTGATGTATGTAAAGGCTTTTATTATTATTGTAATGGTTGTGGGCATGGTATCCGTATACCGAAAGCATAGGAAACACGGCTATCAGGTTAAGACACTGTCTCATAACATTTGAAAGTGAAATATCATCGGCTCGTAAATCGTACGAATAAAGGGTAAGCACGCTTTTTGCGAGAGTATTCATCATATCCTTGCTTGGAGCCTTCATAATAACATCTCTCACGAAATATCTCGGCAGAGCTCTTTGTGCGGCAAGTTCTTTTATAAAGGACTCAAGCTTTTCTTTTGTCGGTAATTTTCCAAAAAGTATAAGGTATACCATTTCCTCAAAACCGAAACGCTTTTCTTTTATAAAGCCGTCGGTAAGTGAATGAATGTCTATGCCTCTGAAGTAAAGCTCACCGTCACAAGGTGTTTTAACTCCGTTTATCATTTTAAAGGAATTGATGGTGGAAATTTTTGTAAGTCCCGTTCTTACACCCGTACCGTCAATGTTTCTAAGACCTCTTTTAATATCAAGTTCATCGTAAAGAGAGGTATCAATACGGGAATTTTCAAGGCATTCTCTCGTAAGCTCTTCAATTTCGGGCGTTATCTGTAAATTATAAGTAGCCAAATTATACCTCCTTTAAGTGTCTGAAATCATAAAAATTTCAAGTCGGTTTAGATTGTATACGATTATACAACGATTATAAGAAATTATACACGATTTGCAAGGATAAGTACAGAATATTTTTAAGTGAAATGCTCTGTTTATCACAAGGGTATTTCATTGTGAATCCACAAATAAGTCTGAAATAATTTCCAGAGCCTCGGATTTAGATAATGCGTCATTCATTCTGTAAATCAGTATTCCTTCGATAAGGACGAGCAGAGAACGGGTTTTGCTTTCGGTATCTTCGGTATCGGACGTTATCAGTATGTTTTTAAGAGAATTTCGCCATCCGGAATACGCTTCAAGAACGACTTCACGCATTTCTTCACTATACTGACCGAGGACGTAAATTTGTGCATACAGTTTTTCGACTATATTGTCAGGGTCAACTCTGTACAGTTCGGAAATAAGTCGTCGTAAAATCTCCTTCTTATCACGCCTTTCAGTGGAAATGGAAGTAATGATGTTTTCAAAAGTATATGAATAAAGATTTGCGATTTGTTTGGCGTAAGTCATTATAATTTCTTCTTTGTT
>CAUUHV010000015.1:0-52151 GCA_963545085.1 uncultured Catonella sp.
ACCGTCAGAGCTTATATTCGCAACTGTATAGGAATTATCCGAATTGCGAAAAACTATTTTTTCCACATATCCTTTTACAATTTCCGTATTTTCCGCCATTGCAGGTAAACATGCCTCCCGTAAATCTCTTATAAAAAGCCTGTAAGTGGCACACGGTCACATACAGGCAATTAAAATTCATAACAATTTAAACTGATTAACTCACGACTGCTTCTCAGGCATAACTGTATTTCTTCTCATAGAGTCATAAAGCATCTTTGCTATGCCGAAATCGGTATTTTCCGTTACCTTCTCCGACATATCCTTTATAAATGTGTCCTTGAACATAGATACATACTGATTTTCTTTATCGTCCTTATCGCTAAATACATGAGCCACCTGCTCCATCTTTGCCATAACCTGCTCAAGCATATAAGACTCAAAGGACTTACAGGCAGCCATAAGCTCCTCGTCTGTGGAATCGTCCTTCACCTTTTTTATGGAATCCGTAACTTTATTTATCGTCATATTACTTACGGTATTATCCATAAGACCGCCGTAATACTTACTCCCTATATTCATAAGCTCCATAGCCTATTATCTCCTTAGATTATTCGCCTGTTCAAGCATCTCGTCGGAAGCGGTAATTGCCTTTGAATTAAGCTGATATGCTCTCTGTGCAACTATCATATTTACCATCTCATCCGCAGCGGAAACATTTGACGCTTCCAAATATCCCTGCTTTATAAGGCTCTTTCTAAGCCCCTTATCCGTAGCCTCGCTTCTCGGCTCTCCCGAGGCATCCGATACATAGTAAAGACTGCCGCCGCCTCTTGTAAGTCCGGGAGCATTATTAAACTGATAAAGCGCTATAGTTCCGATTTTTTCATAAGTGGTGGTACCCTTTTTCGCATCATCCACTCTTCTTTGCACATTACCCTCGGTATCTATACTTATATCCTTCATATCCCAACTTGCGTCAAGCTTTATCGGATTTCCGTTTACATCAAGCACCGGATTTCCGTCCGAAGTGGCTATTTCCCAGCCGCCGTCGGCAGTAGCGGCAAGTCCGAAGTGTCCGTTTCTTGTATAACCGATTTTTCCGTTTACGTTAACAGCGAACATACCGTTTCCCTGTATGAAAAGATCCAAGGTTTCTCCGGTATCGGTAGCAGCTCCCTGTGTAAATTTCGCCGTAATGGAAGCGTTTCTGACGCCAAGCCCGACCTGAACTCCTATCGGTTTCGGATTCCCCTCGCTGTCCGTAGAGCGTTCTTTTAACTGTTGATAAAGAAGGGATTTAAATTCCATGCTCTGTGTTTTAAATCCGGTAGTATTTATATTACTTATATTATTTGAAATAGTATCAAGATTCACCTGCTGGGCCATCATTCCCGAAGCGGCGCTCCACAAAGATCTAAGCATAAAAAACCTCCTTTAACCTTATCCTACTCTTCCTACGGAATTAACGGCATTTTCAAGTATTTTATCAGAGTTCTGAATCATTTTCTGTCCCGCCTCATACGCTCTTGTAATAGTTATGAGATTCACCATCTCTCTGACGGAATTCACATTCGACTGCTCAATATATCCCTGTAAAACCTGCGCGTCAGGCTCTTTTTCTTCCGCGCCGTCTACGGTGCGGTACATATTGTCACCGTATTTTTCTATATAATCATAATTTTCAAAATCAACTATCTTTAATTTATCGATTATCTGCCCGTTTACAAACACGGACCCGTCCGTACCTATTGAAACGCTCTCCGCGTCAACCGGAATTTGCAAAACACCGCTTTCCGTCATCAGCTGATTTCCGTATACATCGGTAACATGTCCGTCTCTTGTAATTCTGAAATTACCGTCTCTTGTATACTTTTCCGTTTCATTTCCCGCTCTGTCCACGTGTCTTACCGCAAAAAAACCCGAGCCGGAAAGAGCCAAATCGTATTTACCCGCCGTTTCTCTTAAAGCGCCCTGGGTATAATCGGTAAATACCTCGCCAACCTTCACGCCAAGACTCATTTTGCCTATAGAGCGGTCATTAAACGCCTCGGAAGCGTCTCTTATTTTGATTCCGAGAACTTTTTCAAAAGACTGGCTTGAGGAGCTTTCAGTTTTAAAGCCCGCCGTTGCTGAATTTGCAAGATTATTTGTCATGATATCCATTCGTCTTTGCTCGTTAAGCATACCCGTATAAGCTGTATAAAGACTTCTTATCATTTCTCTCCTCCGTAATCGGGATAAATATACTCTACTTATATATATCGGAAATATTAAACTTTTCTTAACCTTTTTATTCCGAATTTCAGAATTATTTTGAGGTATTGCTTAAAAATTCCACAAATTTGCCTGTGCCTATAGCCACACATGAGGTAGGGCTTTCAGCGGTAATGGTATTTATTCCTGTTCTGTCCTCAAGAAGCTGCTCCATTCCCCATAAAAGCGCGCCGCCTCCTGTAAGCACTATGCCTCTGTCCGCTATGTCCGCCGCAAGCTCCGGCGGAGTCTTTTCAAGTACGGAACGAACCGCCTCAACAATTTCGCCGCACGGATCGGCAAGCGCTTCCAATGTTTCATCGGAAGTTACCGTTATAGTATTAGGAAGTCCGCTCACAAGATTTCTTCCTCTTACATCAAGAGTAACAAGCTCAGGTCTTTTAAATGCTGAGCCTATTTTGATTTTTATTTCCTCCGCAGTCATCTCTCCTATTAAGAGATTATGCTTTTTTCTCATATATTTTATTATGGCTTCATCAAAATTATCACCCGCCACCTTTACGGAATTGCTCACGACCGAACCGCCGAGAGAAATTACCGCAACGTCGCTTGTGCCTCCTCCGATATCCACAATCATATTGCCGTAAGGTTTTGAAATATCGATTCCCGCCCCGATAGCCGCCGCTATAGGCTCCTCTATTATGGCGACCTCTCTTGCTCCGGCGTTATAGGTGGCTTCCTCCACGGCTCTTTTTTCCACTTCGGTAGCCGCGCTCGGTATACACACGCTTATCCTCGGTTTTCTGAAAAAACGTTTACCTCCCGCCTTCTGTATGAAATATTTCATCATTTTCTCAGTAACGTCATAATCCGAAATTACTCCCTGCCTTAAGGGACGAATAGCCATTATATTTCCGGGAGTTCTTCCGAGCATATACCTCGCTTCCTCGCCTATCGCCTTCACTCTCTTTGTATCCCTGTCTATAGCCACTACTGAAGGCTCTTTAAGCACTACTCCCTTACCCTTTATATATACAAGTACGCTCGCCGTACCCAAATCTATTCCGATATCGCTGCCAAGCATAAACCGAACTCTCCTTTCAAATTCCCGTATATCTATATCAATTTTCGTATAAATCAATTCTAAAGCTGTGTCATATAATTATACTATTATTTAGGCAAAAAAGATAGGGGGAAATTTCTTGAGTTAATGTCAAGTAAACATCGGCATTTTTAATAAATTACCCGTGTCAGTAGGCGGGGCATCTAAATTGTTTTTATGCCTCAAAGGGGAGAATTCACTTCTTAATTACCGCGCTTTTCGCTATCTCCTGCAACTCTTTATCGGTTATTTTTCCGTCCTCAAATTCCAAAGCAACATAGACCTTTAAATCTTTATTGTAAGAAACAATTCCCTTATTGTGCTTCTCTTTACCGTTATTTACGGATGCAGCGTAATAAACATCGGTAACTGCGGTTTTTCCGGTTTCGGTTTCGTTTACTACATTATAAGAATCTCTCACGTCGAACTGATAATCATTTCCCAATGCTATCTGATTATAGATTGCTGCAGGTTCTTCTTCCGCACCCTCGTAAGGCTCATATACATTAAAGCCCGCTACTCCGACCAATTCTTTATCTTTGTTTAATATATCATATTTTGAAAAAACGGAAAGCATTACAAATTCCTCTCCCTCGGCTTCTCTCTTTTTAGCACTCCAGCCGTCAGGAAGATTTAAGGAAAGTGAAAATTTTTCCGTATCATATATTTTAGAGTTAAATTCCGTCTTTGCGTAATCGTTTACCGGAAATGAAAGAGTATTTTTGTCATTTTCAGTTGAATTTCCGCAGGCTGAAGTTAAAAATGCGATAATAAATACAAGCATAAGACAAAATGATTTTTTCATAATTTCACTCCTCTTAAATATTATTTCGTATACGGTAAGTATACTCTTTTAAAAGCAGTTTTCATAGTAAAAATCACAAAAACGGTTAAGATTTCTCTTAACCGCCGTGTTTGGCTATATGGCGCTCACAAAGCAATAGCCTTCATTTGATTTTTTGCTATATATATAATTTCTTTTCGCTTCCTTCCCGGTTTACATATATATAAATACTCTACAAATTTTTAGATATTGTATTGTTTTCAGCAGAATATTTTACTTAATTGCCGGCTATACATAACTTTTATTAAACCTTCGGAGCATCTGTCGGAGGCATAGGTGTTGTTGCTTTTATATTACGCTTAACATTTTCTCTTGCCCACACTTCAGTTGATGACGTAATTTTTCTTTTATTTATTCCAATATGGTCTTTATATATAACATTTTTAGTAACTCCATAAGGTGTAGTAATAGTTGTTGTTGTTTTCATTTTTCCATAATAATAGTCTTCAAAAAAGAGTAAATACGGTCTCCAATTCATTGTCGTCCAAGCCGGGCAAGTTTGGTTCTCTGAAACTGTAGTTGAGGCGGTTTCGATATATTCAGTACTAAATGAAGCTTTGAAAGCCTTTTTAATTTCAGCACTACCGGAAAAACCGAGTTTTTCTGAAATTTCTTTTGTTTCTGTGCGACCTTTCGACATTCCGACAGATGAACGATATGCGTCAATACCTATCCAACTCGTAGAATAAGTGACCTTTTTCGCTGTCTTTCTTAAATATGGCTGAATATTCCATTCTGAAACCACTTTTACATCCATATCCGGAGCAGTTCACTTAATAATACTTTTATCCTTATAGTATGAAACAATCTGCTCTATATCCGCATCTTCCAAAGGCAATTCAGCTTTTAACGCCGCAAAAAATTCTTCTTCAGTCATATTTTTGATATCATCAGCTGAAAAAAGAAGTTTATCGGTTTCTTCAGGTTCTTCTTCTACCGTCGATAGGGGCTGTTCAAAATAATATGTTTCGAGAGTTGCTGTCTCGGTTTCAGCTTTTTCATAGATGGCATCTGTCGTTTCTTCCGGAAAATCGGAAGAAACGACTTTAGACTCTTCACTTGCATTATTGCTATGCTCAAAGTCCGCTTCACCGTTCACCGTTTGGTCGGCTGCAAAAACAGAGGCGGTACTCATACTTAAAATCAAAGAGAGCAGTATAACCCCTTTTTTCAATAAGCTTTTCATATTATCATCCTTTCTTTGAAGCACATCAATAAGTTACTTCATTACTTGTTATGCTTTTCGTTTCCGGTTTCAGCCGCCGGCACATTTTCCTTACCCATGCAAAACACGGTGCAGAAAAGCCCTAAAATAGCTATGTATTTTCTCATCTTTCTCCCTCCTTCCTTTGTTTGATATTATGTAAACGAATAAAAGGACGGATTTGTGACACCTGATTTAAAAATTTTTTATTTTTTTATTTTTCTATACTTTTTGCCATTTTAACGATTTCATCTTCACTTATATACCCTGATAGCAAATATCTATTAAATCTATCGTGCCAAAAAAGCTGAACCAGTCCTTTTTTACTTATTAAAAGCGCTTCATTTCCGTTTATATCTACATACTCGGTTTCAGCATCTTCCGTATCTAAAAGAATTCCGGCATGCCCTAACAGATCTTGTGAATAATTTATCTCCCATCCGTCTTTATCAGCGTAAATTATAGAGTTTTTATATTCATTACCTGTCTGTTTTATGACGGAATATCCCTTAGGAACGTAAGTCGGCGAAGCGTAAACAAGGGTATCGTCGCCCGTAATCTCATCGCTTCCTATTTTTATCTCGGTATACTATTTAAAAACCTCGGTTATAAACTTAAAAACCCTTATTCTGTAAGCCTTCACGCTGACAATAGCCAAAAAGTTCATGGTTATTATTACAATAAATACCGCTTCCGCCGCTCTCATTCCGCTCATGAGCTTTCTCATAAGCGGAGTTCTGCTTTCGTATTTAATCAACTTCTTCATCTTTTTGTTAAAACCGCTTGAAAATTTATAATCATAATCCGCTTTCGACTCGACGGCGTTTAACATAATTTCTTCAGCTCGTTTTACGTGCAGTTCGAGAAATTCATCATCTATTATTTTTCCCATCACATTATCCCCGTTTCCACAAGCAGCTCGCTTAATTTCTTCTTAGCACGTGATATGCGCTGTCTCACATTATCCTCAGTGATATCAAGAATTTTAGCAATTTCAAAGTCGCTGTATCCCAAATAAAACTTTAATTTTAAAACGGTAGAATAGTTTATCGGAAGCTTTAAAACAGCCTCGGAAACTTCATCAATAACCTCATCTTCAAAAGAAGCTCCGCTGCTTATATATATTTCAAATTCATCAAATGAAAGTGTATCTTCCTGTTTTCGCTTTCTGTAAATGTCTATCGCTATGTGCTCTGTAATAATAACGAGAAAAGCCTTCGTTTTGTGACAATCGGCTTCATCTATTTTTTCCATATGATTGATAATGCGTAAAAAAGCCTGATGGACAGCGTCTTCCGCCATGTGACGGTCATTAAGTATACGCTCCGCCGTATAAAACATTATTTTTCTATATTTAATATATATTCTCTCGAACTTGGTTTTTTCTTCTTCCGTGCCGATTGCCTCTAAATAAATCAATATTTTCACCTCATAAAATCTCTTGTGAATACCCGTTCAAGTATTTTCTCAGACTGATTATATCACTTTGCGGCTCTTGTTAAAACCTTAACACCTGTCTATAATGGTGTGTATACTAAATTTAATTCACGGGAGAAAAATTTTGAATAATAAAAAAGATAATTATGACAGTCTTAACGAATTAAGCCTTTTTTTAACCTTTAAGTACAGCAGAGCGGCTGTAAATATCAGCTTTGCCGTCATTTTTGTAATCCTTATGCTTTTCGGCGGCAAAAACCCGGCGGCAGCTTTCGCTCTATTTTTTTATAATGCCCTGTACTTCGTTTCGGTATCAAAATATAAAAATAACACTTCCGTTAAAACTTTAACATTTAAAGACGGTTCAGTTTCCTATAACATAAATGAGGCGGAAATCATAGCAAACAGGATTTGTCTGCCTGTCGCTCTGATTCTCCACCTCATACTCGGATACGGATTTTTATTTAAATTAAATATAACCCTTGACTCCCTGCGGGAAGCTCCTCTGCTTCTTTTAGTCTTAAACGTGATTATAAGATACGCAGGTTTTTATGCTGTGAAATTCAGGCTTTTGAAAAAACTTAAGTAACATCATCACGTGATGAGCAAAACTCCGCTACAGGCTCGCCTGTAGCAGGAATCATAACATCAGCAGACGTTTTCCCGCTCCGCCTTTCTTCTTTCCATCTCGGCTTTAGAAAAAACACAACCGCAGTAATCCTGTCTGTAAAGCCCGTATTCTTTTGAAAGCTCTATGGAACGGTGATAGCCGCCCTTTTTCTTGAAATCCGAAAAAAGATAAGGAATGTCGTATTTTTCAGCAAATCTTCCGCCTATCTCATTTAACCACTCCGCATTTTTATAAGGACTTATCGAAAGCGTCGTTGTAAAACAGTCCGCTTTCATAGCCTTAGCCGCCCTTGCCGCCTCCTCAAGTCTTATTTCGTAGCAGCTGTAGCAACGTTCTCCACCTTCCGGCAGATTTTCTTTACCTCTTGCTATCTTATAAAACTCCTCCGGTTCATAAGAGCCGCTCACTATTTTTACCGGATTTTCAAGCGGCATCTCCGAAGTAAGCCGTTCTAACTCCTTTATTCTTGTATCATGCTCCTCTTTCGTGTCTATATTCGGATTATAAAAATATATGCTTATATCAAAATATTTATTAAGATACTCAAGAGTATAGCTGCTGCACGGCGCACAACACGCATGTAAGAGAAGCTTCGGAAATATGCCTTCTCTTGTTATTTCTTCTATTTTTTCATCAAGTATTTTTTGATAATTCGTTTTATTCAATGCATTCACCTTTTATCAAAGCTTTTTCAGGCTCTCAAGTAAAATATCTCTCGCATAAGAGCAGGAACGCTCCACCGCTCCTTTTTCAAAAGGAACGGATACATTGGCGTATTTTAAGGTTTCAAGGTAACTGAGGCTCCCTCCCGCTTTGCAGAGTTTCAGATAATCCTCCCATGCCCTTTCTCTATTTTCCGCGAATTTCTTTTTAAATTCCATAGCTCCGACCGTCGTGAGCGTATAATTGATATAATAAAACGGATATAAATATATATGCAGCTTATGGTACCAATAACCGCCTCTATTCATAAACTCGTCCGTTTCATCATATTTTCTCCAAGGCATATACTTTTTTTCAAGCTTATGCCATTCATAAGTCCTCTCCTTCGGAGTAAGCTCCGGATGCTCATAGCAGATATGCTGAAATTCATCAACCGCCACTCCGAACGGCACAAACGTTATAGCGTCCTGCAAATGCTGGAAACGGTATTTATCCGCCTCATTTCCGAAAAAGCTCTCCGCATAAGGATAGGCGAACTGCTCCATAGACATAGAATGAATTTCCGCTATATCGGTAGATTCCATATAGTAGCCGCTTATCTCCTGCTCCTTCATTGCCATATATCCCGCAAAAGCGTGGCCTAATTCATGCGTAAGTACCTGCATATCAAATATTGTACCGTTAAAGCAGGAGAATACGAAAGGCACTTTGAGCGAAGGAAAGAGCGTCATATAGCCGGTCGAAGCTTTATTCGGCTTATTTTTAAGATCCAAGAGCTCATGCTCCGTCATAAAGTCTATAAATTCTCCGGTTTCGGGGCTTAGCTTATGGTACATCTTTTTCGCTTCCGCCATCATGAAGTCATCGTCTCCGGCAGGAACGGCATTTCCGTCCGCAAATACCATTTTTTCGTCGTAGCTGTAAAGCTTATCCACACCTATGCGTCCGGTCTGCGCCTTATAAAGTTCTTCACAAAGCGGAACCAGATACTCCCTTACCTGTTCTCTGAATGCCTCCACCTCCGCCTTGCCGTAATCCGTTCTGCCCTGTTTCATATAACCTAAAGGAATATAGTTTTCAAAGCCTAAATTTCTTCCCATCTCATTTCTTATTTCGATAAGCTCCGACCAGATTTCCTCAAGCCTTGCTTCATTTTTATTGTAAAAATCCGAATAGGCTTTAAATGCCGCTTTTCTTATCTCTCTGTCCTTATTCTCGAAATATTTCTGTATTCCGTATAAATTAAGCTCTTTTCCGTCAAAATCAATCTTGCAGGAAGCCATCATCTTCTGATACTCGTTCGCAAGACTGCTCTCCCTCTGCATGAGCGGAATATTTTTTTCGGTAAAACTCTTTTTATCAAGCTCCGCTTTTATAAAAAGCTGTTTTCCGTACTTTTTCTCAATATCTTTTCTGAATGCGCTCTCAGCCAATGCATCGTTGAACTCCACAGAAAAAGGAATAAGCGTAGGCATCTGTTCTCTTGAAAACGCATCCTCAGTCTCATAAAATTTATCGGAAGTGTCGATAGTATGTCTTATGCTCGCTATAGTAAAATGAGTTTCCGCTTCTCCCATTATTTCATCCATATCCTTCATCACACGAAAAACTTCCTCGGCGCTTTCAGCCTCTCTAATCTCTTTCGTATGCTTGCTGAATTCTTCTTTAAGTCTTTCAATATCCGGTCTTATATATTTCAGCTCTCCGAATTTCCAATTATTTTTCATAAAAACCTCCGTTTAATATATTTATTCCCATTTCTACAACTGTAAAAGACGCAAGGCAATTATAACACCTTGCGTCCGAAATTTACAACATTATCCAGACTTAAGCTTTCTTGCTGCTTCACTCAAAAAAAGCTGTAAAATATCTTTTTGAACAGCTCAGCAAACCGCAAAATTGCAGAATTTAAGTCCGTATACGAGCTCCATCACTTTCTCTATTTCTTCTTTCATACGATTACAGGCTTCCGATTCGGTAGCGAAGCTTAAAATACCTATTCTTTCTTTTTCGTCGCTGAAATATACCTGCCAGCCTTCTTCTCTTTTCTCTAAACAAATCTTGTTTTTATGGTTGCCTTTAAGGCTGTATATCTTGCTCGGCACAAGATGCTCCTCAAAAAATTTTTTTAATTCTTTCGTTGTCATATATAACGCCCCTTGTTCTCAATACTCTTAGATGTAGTTTTTATTACTACATCTACTATAGCACCAGACCTACTTTTGTTCAAGTAAAAATTTCACACTTTTTAAAACTTCTTTTTAATTTCGTCCATAAGCTCCATAATATAAACGCTTTCATCAAGAGGCATGGAAATACTTTCCGTTTTCCCTTCCTTTATACACTTTATTGATTCTGAAATCTCATACTCATATCCGTTTATCCTTTTAGGCAGGTTTATATGCTCAATCATTTTGTCGGAAGAGTCATATACCTCAATTGCCCTCGGATTATTGATATTTTCCACTACTATGTATCCCTTCTCGCCGTAAAATATCCCTTTATTATCCGCTCGTCCGTAAATACAATGGTTAGTAACAGCCATAAGACCGTTCTTGTATATAACAGTTATGCTTTCCTTTGCATCCACTCCCGTTTCCGCCTTTACCACAGAAGCTTCTACCCTTTCTATATCTTTCCCGAAATGCATTATAATAAAATTCAAGCCGTACACGCCGAGATCAAGCAAGGCTCCTCCTGCAAGCTCCGGTCTGATTATTCTTTCCACTTCGCCTATATTATAAGCAAGGCTGCATGTAACCATGCTTATTTTCCCGATTATATTTGACTTTATCACCTCATCAACAGCCTGTCTTGCCGGCATGTATCTTGTCCAGATCGCTTCCGCCACATAAACCTTATTTTCTGCCGCAAGCTTCTTTATTTCTTTCGCTTCATCCGCGTTAAACGTAAACGCCTTTTCGCATAATATCGCTTTACGATGTTCTATGCACATTTTCATGTGTTCATAGTGATGTGAATGTGGCGTCGCTATATAGACAAGCTCCACTTCTTCATCCTTTAACATCTCCTCATAGCTTCCGTAAGCCTTAGAAACACCGTATTTTTTTGCAAAGTCCTCCGCTCTTTTTAAATCTCTTGAAGCTATCGCATAAGGAGTCGCCTCTTCCATTTTATTCATAGTGTCCGCTAAAACTCCTGCAATTTTCCCCGCGCCTATTATACCTATATTCATTTTAATCTCCCTCAGTTTTTCTAAAAATGCCTCCGGATACGGAATATACCGCGTCCGAAGGCTTATAATATCTTCATAATTTCATGTGACTTAAACCACTTCGTCAATATATAAATCTTTTCTTTTTGCAAGATCTATAAACTCGCTTCCTGATACAACCAAAGGTCTTGAATAATAAACCTTGTTTGTCATAACAACCTTTGCCGTTCTTCCGTCGCTTAATAAAACTTTATTTCCTACAAAATTCTTAGCTATATGCTGTAAGAAAACGCTGTAATATTTAGGATCATATTTGGTAATCCCTTCATCCTCAAACATTCTAAGTACCTTGAACGGGCATACCATATCTCTGTATGATCTCGTGGAGGTTATTGCGTCATATATGTCCACCAAAGTTATAAGCTTGGCAAACGGATCAAGATTTTTAGGATTAAATCCTTCAGGATAACCCGTACCGTCACATTTCTGATGGTGCTGCAACGCCGCGTTTAATACATGCTCATTCATATTAAGATTTTTTAAAATCTCATATCCTGCCCTTGGATGGTTCTTTATTATTTCAAATTCTTCTCTTGTAAGCTTACCCGGCTTTGAAATTATCTCATGAGGTATGGTAAGTTTTCCTATATCGTGGAAAAGTCCGCATTCCTGTGCCAAAGCGACATCGTCATCCGAAAAGCCGAGCCATCTTGCAAGCAACCCTGCAAGCATAGCCACATTGAGGCTGTGCACATAAACTACGTCATCAAATCGTCTCATGTTTGACATAAGGTCAAATATCGGAATAGACCCCTTAGGCATAGTCATTTCAGAAACTATTTTTTTTGCGCTCGCAGTTAAATCCGCATCCGGATTGCCTTTTACTATCCTGTTTAAGGTGCCTCTCAGCTTTACGACTCCTGCCGAAAATTTACCTCTGAACTGCTTATAATCCTGGCTTTCCTGAATCCTGTCATAATAGGATTCCTTTTCATTCATATAAAACGGCTCGGCAGGCTTTTTCTCCAATGCCTCTTCTTTTTTAGGCGCTTCTTTTCTCAAATCCTTTTCATCTTTTATAAAAACAAAAGAAATAGAATTTTTAATCAGCTTATCTATATTTTCCGCGTTCAGAGTGTCACCTTCATTTAAAAGCAACAATCCCGCTCTTGTGTGTATATCTTTGGCAACAATCATCCCCGGATTTAATTCATCACATCTCTTAAGCTGCATAAACTCCCTCTCCGTATCATAAAACCAAATTCTTTACCGATGTTTTCATCGAAATATGCCTTACCAGATTATTATATCCGTAAATTTATCTAATAGCAATAGAAAGATGTTTTTTTTAACTTTCCTCATTTTTTTATGAATACCGCATAAAATCAATGTTTCAGGGCATATTCCAAAACAGATTGTTCTATCCTGAATATTGTGTAAATAGCGGACAAGGGGCATTCTAAGTAAAAAAATGAAGAAAATTAAAAAAGATATTTTTGAGTTTCTCCAAATTTTTCAAATACAATCGAAAAAGGCGGATACCGTAATTTACTGCGGTATCCGTCCTTTCGGATTGTAAATATAGTCTTTTTAATTTTAAATCATCATTACTTAAGAGTAACCTTAGCGCCTGCTTCCTCAAGCTTAGCCTTGATGGACTCGGCATCTTCCTTGGTTGTAGCTTCCTTGATAACCTTCGGAGCGGACTCAACAGCTTCCTTAGCCTCTTTAAGACCAAGACCTGTAAGCTCACGTACAACCTTTATAACCTTAATCTTCTCTGCGCCGATCTCGGTAAGCTCTACGTCAAACTCCGTTTTCTCCTCAGCCGCCGCCGCGCCTGCGCCTGCTGCCGCAACTACTACTCCTGCTGCTGCGGAAACACCGAACTCTTCCTCGCAAGCCTTTACAAGATCATTTAATTCAAGTACGCTCATGCCTTTAATGGCATCGATAAATTCCTGAGTTGTCATTTTAAATACCTCCATAAATTAATTGGTAATCTTTTTTACATTTTACTCTTTACTCTGTTACAAATATTTAAGCGCTTGCTTCGTTCTTCTCCGCAATCTGCTTAAGCACACGAGCAAAATTGGTAATAGGTGACTGCAAGCTTCCAAGGAGCTTGGATATAAGCTCTTCTCTGGATGGAATAGAAGCTATAGCTTCCATTGCCTTTGCGTCATAGAGAGTCCCCTCTACCATACCGCACTTAATCTCAAGAGCCTTTGCCTGCTTTGCGAATTTGCTTGCAATTCTTGCCGCCGCTGTAGCGTCCTCATAAGAAAACGCAATTGCTGAAGGTCCTTCCAAGCTTTCGTCAAGCTTAGCAAAATCCGTACCTTCAAATGCACGCTTTAAAAGAGTATTCTTATATACCTTGTATACAACTCCCGCCTCTCTTAACTCCTTACGAAGCTTTGTGTCCTGCTCAACGGTAAGTCCGCGATAATCAATAAGAACTGCGGAGCTCGCGTTTTCCGCATGCTTCTTAATCTCATCAATTATCGGCTGTTTGATTTCAACCTTTGGCATAATCTTCCTCCATTCCGAAGCCGCTCTCATCGGTTCTCCCCGACAGGGATAAGCAATGCTTCTAATAGTATCCCTCTACCGCCAAAATCTCCGAGGTAAGACTTATTCAACATAAAAAGCCCATAACTGCGTACAGTATGGGCTGTAATATCCAAAAAATCATTACATCCTCGGCAGGCGCTTTCGCTTACACATCCTTATCCGGATATACCTGCTGTCTTCGGCAGCTGTTCTAACGAACGGTCTTATTTATAACATATTTGTACGGGGGTGTCAAGGGTAAATCCCTATTTTAATTCAATCTCACCCCGCAACCTTCGCCGTGCCTGCCTGCAGCTTAATCTGAGAAGCCGCCGGCTTATCATGGTTTATGCATATTTTGAAGTCTTTTTGGAAGTGTAATAATCCTCAAAAAGCTTATTTGCCGCATCAAGAGTTTTTTTGCTTATCTCCGGAAGCTTCTGTCCCCATGCTTTAGTAGCTTCTTTATAGCCTTTTTCCATAGCCTTCTGCATTTCCTTCATCTTCTCGACATCATCACCCGCAAGCGCGCTCGCGAAATCGAACATTCTCTTTGAGGTCTGCTCAACTCCCCAATAACCCTTTTCGGAAATATCCTCCATCGCCTGTTTCTTGGTAGCGGCATCTACGGTGAAGTTTCCTTTGGCTAAAAATCTCCAGATATCGTTTTCGTTATCACTCTTTCCGCCCAAAAGCTTACTCGTGAGATCGGTACCGCCGTTAGCGATAGCCGCCGCCTTTCCCTGTCCGGTCATCATCTTTGAGACAAGATTTACAAGCTGTGCCTTTCTTGACTCCTGATCTCTTTTAAGCTGCTCTACAAGGGCGGCTCTGTCCTCTTTGTTCATCTTATTGATTTTGTAAGGCTCTTTGTTTTTAGGCGTTTCCTTACTCTTTTTGTAAACAGCGGCATCGGCGGTCTTTGCTTTTGCTTCAGGCGCGTTTTTAACAATCTTACCGCCTCCCGCCTTCACCTGCTCCGCCGTTACCGAAGTTTCCGCTTTGGGAGCCTCGTACGCAGGCGTCATAAGAGCGGCATTTGTAATTGAACTACTCATTGTTTCTCCTTTCCTTGAACCATGTCGCAAATCCTTTTGCAAACTTTGAGTAACAAGGGTCTACCCCTTATCATTTATATCGACAATTTCAGATTTTTCTTAACAGTCAGGCTGAAATTGCTCTTATTTTCCTTCTATAAATCTGTCAAGAACCGTTTTGTCTATACCCTTCGTATCGGAGAGCGCTTCCTTAAGTTTTTCAGCTATAACAAGACTTCCGCCCTTCTCATCACTTTCTATATTAAGCGGCATTATAGGCTCGTGCAGGGATTTTCTAAGTAAAAACCAACCGTTTCCGTTTAATTTATTACAGTTTATTCTTATTCCCTCGAAATTCTCTTTTTCAGTCTCCCATCCCGAAATTTTTTCCGCCTTTTCCTTTAAAATATCAAGCACCTTGTCCGAAGTTTCGGACACATTTCCTGCTGTTACCGGAAATCTTATTTCTACAGCCTCCTCCGGCTCTTTAAGGCTGTTTACCAATTCTTTTATATCGGTACCTCTGCCCATTTCTATAAGAAGCTTTGCCATAAGATAGGCTCCGTCATCAATGAAATAATTTTCCTTAAAAGCCCCGTGCCCGGAGGTTTCTATTGCAAGCTCGCTGTTTATACCTTCTTCATTAAGCCTTATCGCCTCGTCTATTACGTTTTTATAGCCTCTTTTAAATCGTCTGTGTATACCGCCGTTCTCCTTTATAAATTTCGCAAGTCCTGTGGATGTAACGGAATCGGTGACTATCGTAGTACCCGGATGTTCTTTTATCGCTATCTTTGAAAGCACGGCTATAAGAGCGTTTCCTGTAAGATCTTTTCCGCCTTTTAATACAGCTCCCGCTCTGTCCACATCCGTGTCGAAAATAATTCCGAGGTCGGCTCCCGCAGCTATAGTGGCTTCTTTTATCATTCTTGCCGCTTCCTTATTTTCAGGATTCGGAATATGGTTCGGAAAATGTCCGTCCGGCTCCAAAAATCTGCTGCCTTCCGTATCGGCTCCTAACTCTTTTAACACCCTGTCCACGAAAAAACCGCCCGCTCCGTTTCCCGCGTCAACTATTATATGAAGCCCTTTTAACGGTTTTTCATAATCCGCGGCATTCGCTCCTTTTCTTATCTTACTTACAAGTTCTTCGGTGTAAACCTTCATAAAATCTTCTTTAGGCGCGTTAATCTCGTTTATCGGCTTATCTTGCATTTTTTCGGCTATGGCGATAATTTCCTCTATTTCCTCATGCCCCGTACCGCCCTCATCGGTGAAAAATTTCATTCCGTTTCTATACCAAGGCAAATGACTTGCCGTTATCATTATGCTTCCGTCAAATTTATAAGGTTCAAGCACTGTTGACATAAACATTGCCGGTGTACTTGCGAGAGCGAAGTCCACAGGCTTTACATTCTCATCGGTAAGTCCTGAAAGCGCGGCGTTTACAAGAGTTTCTCCCGACAGCCTCGAATCCCTGCCCACCGCTATACGAAGCTCTTTTTTTTCGTCATATCCCTTCTTTGTTCTGAGCCAAACGGCAAATGCCGCGGCTATATCCCTTACAGCTTCTTTCGTAAGATTAACCGCGCCCGTTTCATTTTCCATGGCAATGCCTCTTATGTCACTGCCGTTTTGAAGC
Organism: uncultured Catonella sp.; assembly: GCA_963545085.1. GTDB lineage: Bacteria > Bacillota > Clostridia > Lachnospirales > Lachnospiraceae > Catonella. The sequence continues at coordinate 16,488 of CAUUHV010000015.1, forward strand.
TTCCTGTAATCTTTCATATAAACCTCCTGAATTGAATCCCGCCGACAGACCTGCCTATTACGCAAATCCGCACCACATGTGACTGTCGCGGAATAAATATATTATTTTTACTTTATCACGCAATATCCCTCGTAATATTTTTAAGCCACTTTCCATTTTTATAATGTACAAACTCCGGTATCATTTTAACAAACTCATCCAATCTCATTAATAGATAAACCGTCATAGGCGGAAGCTCAAGTACAAATGCTCCTATAAGCCCCACAGGAACCGCAAAAGTCCACATTGTCACTATGTCGCAAATCATGCCGAACTTGGCATCGCCTCCGGCTCTGAAAAGCGAGGTTATAATAGTGGTATTTATGACCTGTCCCACCTGGTATACGGAGCTTATATATATCATTGTACTCAAATAATCCAAAGCCGTTTCCGTAATATCTCCCATTCCCGAAACGATATGAAGTATTAAAGGGTGACAGATAATCAATATAAGTCCTGCCGCAAGGCTTGAGATAAAAGCTGTAAAAAGTATGGCGCTCGCATCCTGTTTAGCTTCCTCTATTTTATTTCTTCCAAGCTCCTTGCCGAGAAGAATTGAAGAACCTGACGAAACAGCGAAGCCTATGGTTGTTAAAATATTTGTCGGCACTCCCACAATCGAATTTGCAGCAACTATATCCGAGCCTATATGCCCCATTATTATTGAATAAACCGAATAGGCAAGCACCCACATCACATCATTTACAAGCGCAGGCAGGGAATATTTTATAAAATCCTTTACAAGCTCCCTTTTTATGTCAAATATTTTAGCAAGCGACACCGGCATGATTTTCTGCCTTAAATAATCAGCCATACAAAGAATAAGCTCTATTCCTCTTGCAAGGCTTGTGGCGAAAGCGGCTCCGGTTATTCCCATTTCAGGAAATCCCAAAAGTCCGAAAATAAAAATTCCGTTCATTATTATATTAAGCCCTAAAGTAAGCACCGATATAACCGAAGAAAGCTTTACCCTTTCGCAGCTTTTCATTATGGCAAGATAAACCTGTGAAATTCCCATGAAAAGATATGAGAAGCTTACAGTTTTTAAATACTTTGCTCCCTCCGGTATCAGCTCCGCCTGATTTGTCCATATTTTCATAAGTCTTTCAGGCATAAAGAAGGCGCCCAGAAAAAATACCGTCGATACAAAAACCGAAACTATAAGTCCTATACCGAGGATTCTCGCTACCGTAGCAGTATCTCTTTTACCCCAATACTGTGCGGCAAGTATGGCAAGCCCCGAAGCTATACCGAAATATATTATATATAGAATAAACTGTACCTGCCCCGCGAGAGAAGCCGCTGAAAGCTGCGCCTGCCCTACCATCCCGAGCATTACAACGTCCGCCGAGCTTACCGCCGAGCTTATGAGATTTTGTATGACTATCGGAAAAACAAGCACTGAAAGCTCTTTATAAAATCCTTTTCTTATTTTTATCGTACCGAACATATTACCTCACTTTTACAAAAATACGGATTATCGCATCAGTTCTTGCTGATAACAAGCTTTAACCTACATTTTTTCAGTTCGACTCTCCGCCCGTTTTAATATTTTTCAACAGATTTTCGGTTTCAAATTTCTCAGAAAACAGAAATTCCTCCATAAGATAAAATACATTGTCGTCGGAATGTTCCACTTCTTTGGAATAAATCCTGCATACATCCACAATATCGCCTATGTCAAGTTTCCTGTTATTTTTAATATATCTCAATGCCGCCATACTTCTTATTACAAAAAATCCAAAAACGGCAAATTTCGCCTTATTTAAAATATCACCGTCATAAACGGCTTTTGTGAAATATCTGAAAGTAAAATATACCGCTATATGCTCAAAATAAATATTTATTTTATTATTCGTTCCTCTGAAGCCTTCAAGCTCTGAAAGCATTTCCAAATCAAATTTTTTCTTAAGCTCGGAAAGAGTATTCTCCCATTCCGGATTTAAGCTTTCAAGCCCGCCAAGCAGATAAATTATTTCCTCCCAAAGATCGGAAAAGTCAGCCGAAAAGACTTCAAAATTCTCTGTCTTAATATTTTTAAGCCTTTTTAAAAGCTCCCCGTCATAACTTTCTTCTTCGTTTAACATTTCCTGAGCCTTGTTTACATAGTTAAGATAAAGTGTAAGTCTTTCGTAAAAATCCTTTTTTCTGTCCTGCAAAATCCTTACGGCTTCATCTCTTATATATTCCGTTTCATTTACAAAAACCGCTTCGGCACTTTCGGTAAGTTCGATATCCCGGATTTCTTTTTCTTTAAAGGTTGTAGGGGCTTCATTTTCAAATATAAGCCTGCCCACCTCTTCGCATGAAAACGCCATACTCCGCTCTCTTATATTCCCATATTCCACGGTAAATCGCGGATACTCGGTACAGACCTTACAAAGCGCGCCCTCTCCGAGATTTATATAAATATCACAAAGATTCTTATCATTTAAGAACGGGCAACGCTCCCCGTTCAGTCTGAAAGTATTGCATGCACCTGTTTCATCGGAGCCGTCCTCCATCCATTCCTTTAACCTTTTTCCGAAATCTCCGCCCGTTTTTTTATAAAAATCGTATGTTTTTTCATCTATATCAAGCTCCCAACCTATACAACAACTGTCCGAGCATTTATCAGCCGTACATTTAAATCTCTCGTAGTAATCAGGAAATCTGAGTATCATAATAGCCACCTCGCCAAATATTTCCGTTTTAATTTTTAAACGGAATTAAAATCCGGAACTTCCGCTCCCGTACTCAAAGATTCCTTAACCGCCGAATAGTAACGAACCTTACGCTTAATATGCTGCAAATCTTCATTAAGCTTATGTATCTGCTCCGTAATATTTTCTTCATGTTCCGTAAGCATTTGCAAAATGTCGTCAATATGCTCAGGAAGATTTTTCTCATAGATAAAAAAATCAGCTATTCCGGCAACCGGAAGACCCGTCCGTTTAAAACACATTATAGCGTTCAATCTGTCAATGTGCTTACTTGTATATACTCTCCGATTATTTTCTTCTCTCATAACATCAGTTAACAGTCCGAGAGCTTCATAGTATCGAAGTGTTGAAGAATTTAATCCGAACATCTCTCCGATTTCTCCGATTGTATATATTTTATCCATAACTTTTCCTTTTTATTTCATTTTTCAGCTATAAGCATTAACTTAAAGTCAGCTTTAAGTATTGCTCTTACTTTATCATAGCGCGGTATAAATATCAATCATGCAAAACTTTTATGAAACAAGTCAAATTCATATCGTTTTTTTATTCGGAAAATAACAGCCTGTCGCTTTCATAATATCATTCCTCCGTCTGCTTGTTTACGAGAAAACATATTCTCCTATATTTTCCACTTACGCAAAAAATCCCATAAAATCAGGATTTCTCTTGACTTTATGGGATAAAACTTTGCCGATTTATTATCTCTTACTGAACTGTGGAGCCTTACGAGCTTTCTTAAGACCGTATTTCTTTCTTTCCTTCATTCTTGAATCACGGGTAAGGAAACCCGCTTTCTTGAGGGCAGGACGATAATCCGCGTCAGCCTCAAGGAGAGCTCTTGAAATTCCGTGGCGAATAGCTCCCGCCTGACCTGTCGTACCTCCGCCGTAAACATTAACAAGAACATCAAACTTGTCGCCTGTCTCGGTTAAAGCAAGCGGCTGACGAACTATTGTCTTTAATGTCTCAAGACCGAAATACTCATCTATACTTTTCTTATTTATAACAACCTTACCGGTTCCCGATACAAGATAAACTCTCGCAACACTGCACTTTCTTCTTCCGGTTCCATAATATCTTCCAGTAGCCAATGTTTTTTCCTCCTTTCACCCTCAATTAATATCTGCTTTTGATTTCATAAGTTTCAGGCTTCTGCGCTGCGTGCTCATGCTCCGCACCCGCATAAACGTGAAGCTTGGAAAGCATACTATTACCGAGAGTTCCCTTAGGAAGCATTCCCTTAACTGCATGAATCATTACGTCCTCAGGCTTTTTAGCGAGCATCTCGCGAAGAGTATTCTGCTTAAAGCCTCCCACGTAATCCGTATGACGGTAGTAAATCTTCTGATCAAGCTTCTTTCCCGTTACCTTTATATCTGCAGCATTGATAACTATAACATAATCGCCGGTGTCAACAAAAGGTGTAAACTCAGGCTTATTCTTACCTCTTAAAATGCTTGCAACCTCTGATGCGAGGCGTCCAAGCGTCTGTCCCTTAGCGTCAACAACATACCACTTCTTGTTGACCGTCTTAGGGTTAGCCATAAATGTCTTCATGGTAATCCTCCTAAATACTATGTCCTTAAGCGCATTTCAATATAAATGCTTATTATTCCGTTTTCTTAATTATATGTGACCGCCTCTGTCCGCGTAACTTCCTCTCTCAGGCTGTCCGGTTCCCTTGAAAACAGCATGCAGACATATTGTCACGTCTGCTTATTATATAGTATAAAACTCTGTGCGTCAAGCACTCTTTTAAATGTATTTTGTCCGTTTTAGACGCACGCACGGTTCGCTTTATTTTTAAGAAAACTCTCTCATTCCGAAGTCCTGCCGAAAAAAAGTCGGATAAGCCGCTTCGATTCCTGATAATTCTTCCTGATTCGACACCTATAATCCGCTTATAAGAGTCGGCATATTCTTAATCTTTTTCAAACCTTCAGCATGCTAACCGTCACCCATTGCGGCTTAGATTCTATTAGATCTGCTATCCGCGCGGCAGGCAAACGCCATTCCTGCGGAAATCGGAAAAAGTTTCGATTAACTCATCCGTGTCAAAAATCCCCTTGCGATTAAAACTGTTGTAAAAAATATCGCATTATTTGCAAATGATGATCAGATTTTAACGCTTTTTGTGGAGCAGCTCCACATAAGCTAAAATTAACGGCGCAATACCTTTTGCCTCATTTTGCACCACCGGTTCCCTCATATAATAATCAAAAGTCCCTTCTCTCATCTCCTTATTTCCAAGTCCCGCCACCAGGCATATGCCTCCAAGTCTCAGTTCTCCGTCCTTTTCCGACAGATAGCGCCAGCATATTCCTTCAAATGCCCGAAGTCCCGCCTCATAATAGCTCTCGGGGAGAATTCCAAGTCTCACCGATTTCATGAGCGCATAGGCAAAAATCGCGCTTCCCGATGTTTCATAATAATTCGGTTTAATCTCCGGAAAATTCACCACCTGGCACCACATACCGTTTTCTTCGTTTTGATACGGCAGCATGGCGTCAATCAGTTCCCTATAAATAAGGCTCAGACCGTCCCGATATGTATTAAGCTCCGGCTTGATTCGTAATATATCAACAGTATCAATCAAAGCCATAGCATACCAACCAAGTGCACGCAGCCATGCGTTACCGGAAAGACCGGTTCTTTTATCACACCAGAACGACTGCCTTGAAGAGTCATAAGCATGATAGTAAAGCCCGTTCATCGGATTCCTCATAAGCTTATACACACTCTGAAACTGGCCATAAATATCTTCTATATTTTTACATTCATTATAATTTATCTCATAGAGAGCGTAAAAAGGCTGTGCCATATACAGACCGTCGAGCCATACCTGATTCGGATAGATTTTTTTATGCCAGAAATTTCCTTCTACGGTTCTCGGCTGGCGTTCGATTTGACCGTACACGGTATCAATGGCTTTACGATACTTTTCTTTTCCCGTCAGCTTGTATAACTCAAACAGCGTTTTTCCCGCATTGACATTATCTAAGTTATATTCTTCCGGATTGTAGGAGCTAATCTTCCCGTCTTCTTCGACAAATGAATTTATAAATCCGTCGGCAAAGTCAAGATACACTTTTTCCTTTTTTATGGAATAAAGCTCAAGCAGAGCGTTAACCATACATCCGTCCACATAATTCCATGAAGACTTCGCGCCGCTTCTTACCTTTTCGATATTCCATATAGGAGCCTCCGGAACTGATTTTTTTAACAGCTGGTCTATGTAACTCGATAATATTTCCCGATAGTCACGCATCTTTTTTTCCTCCGTCACCTGTCCGACTATACTTGACTCCGTCTAAAATTTTTCTCAATTTAAAACTGTTTACGGTAAAGATTAACGGCAACCCGAATATAGCAAATAAAATTGCCAGTTGCGGAATGAATGCCGCACTTAATACCGCAGCCACGCCAATTATAAGATCCGCCGCAAGCATTACGGAAGTATCTCTGATATTTGATAAGGCAAGCAACAACGCGTTTAACGCCGTCTGCTTCGACGTGTTATCAAAGGTTGCCAATACCGCCCACAAATAAATCATCTCTATCAGATACAAAATTGTCAAAAAACCTAAAGCCGAAAGCATTACAAACTTAAATAAATTGCTCTCTTTCAGAACATAGATACAGAGATAAAAGTCGGCGGCAAGTATGATGCCGACCGCAGTAAAGATAACTCCAAGCATCGTTCCCTGTTTAAAATTCTTACGAAAGGATTTTAAAAACATCTCAATTACCGTGCTTCCCTCATCTTTTACAAGCTTCATCGTGACATAATGAGCGGCGGTAGTGGCGGGTCCTATCGTAACAATAGGGATACAACAGAGAAGCCACAATAAATGAAGAACAATCATATCTCCTAAAGCACTGAAAAACCTCCATATAGGTCCGTCAATTTTGAACATATTATCTTAACGCCATCTGAAGCCGTTCCATCTCGTAGAACTCTCCCTTTAGATCCATCAGCTCCTGATAGCTTCCCTCCTCTCTTATCTTTCCTTTATCAAGTACTACAATACGATCCGCCCCTCTTACTGTAGAAAGCCTGTGTGCTACGATAAAGGTGGTTCTGTCCTTAATCAGGCGATTCAGAGCATCCTGAATCTCCTTTTCCGAAATCGTATCAAGAGCCGAGGTCGCCTCATCCAATATTATTACTTTAGGGTTGCGTATAATCGCTCTGGCAATGGATATCCTCTGTCTTTGACCTCCGCTCAGATTTGCTCCGTGTTCTTCAATCACGGTATCAAGACCGTCAGGCATTTTCGCAATTACCGATTTCAGATTTGCCCCTTCCACCGCCTCCTGTATCTCCCGTTCAGTCACATTTTCAAGCCCGTAAATGATATTTTCTCTTATCGTGCCGGTAAACAGTACCGGTGTCTGAGGCACTACGGAAATAAATCTGCGGTAGCTCCTTAAATCAATGTCATTTATATCCATGCTGTCAATCGAAAGTCGTCCATCCGTCGGAGTGATAAAACCAATAAGCAGATTCAGTACGGTAGTTTTGCCCGAACCCGACTCCCCTACCAGGGCGATGGTTTCCCCCTCCTTTATATTCATACTGATACCTGTTAACACAGGCTCTGTAGCGTCTCGATAGGAAAAAGATACATTTTTAAAGGAATACTCCCCTTTCAACTCCGTCATCTTCCGTTTCCCTTCATTACGCTCAATATCCTCCGATATAAGAACCTCTCCGATGGAAGTCACGGATTCCAGACCTTTTGTTAAAATCGGAAGCAGATTGATAAACGCGGTAAACTGATTTACCACCGTTGTAAAGCTTGACTGATAAAACGTAACGTCGCCGATTCGAATAATTCCCTGTAATGCCATCCATCCGGAAAACGCGAGACATAACGCCTGAAACACCTGAAAAACGCACCAGCTGACCGCCCCGAAATGAGCCTGAACCATATCCAGACGGTATCCTCTCTCCGCGGTTTCCTCCAACTGTTTCCCTATCTTTTCAGCTTCTTTTTCCTCTAAAGCATGAGCTCTCGCAACAGGAACCAGCTCCACCATCTCCATGACTTTTGCGCTTGTCTCTTCCATTTCCCGTCTGAATGCCCGATTCTCTCCATGAATCTTTTTACGAAATGCCACCACGGTGACGGAAGCCGCTGGAGCTACAAAAAGAAAGAATAACAGGATAATCCGGTTTTTGACTGCCGTAACCGTCAGTGTAATTATCAGGTTAACGGCAATATTCATTGCGCTTACAAAAAGCTGCGAGGAGAGAGTTTCAACAGCTTCCACATCCCTGATAATTTTGGATTGCAGCCGCCCCGACTGTGCCTCTGTATGATACGGCATGGATAATCCCTGCAGCTTTCTTACAAGAGCGCCGCGAAGACCGGCTTCAGTCTTTCGGATTACCCTGTTTTTATACATATTATGCACCCAATTTGCCGGTAAATGAATTATCAGCATTGCAAGCCAAATCCCTACATTTAAAAATATATCTCTTAACCCCTCATCTCCGCCTTTTAGAGCCGCATTTATAACATTTGCCATAAGTAAAGGCGAGAACAGGCTCGGCGCATGCTTAATCACAAAAAACAGGGTGGAAAGCAAAAACTTGTGATACTGCCCCTTGTACAGACTGAAAAGCACCATGAACGAATTGTTGCCATATTTCTGATAACACCTGATAAACCGTTTCTCAATCTCCTCATAGTTATTCATGCTATTTTCCTTAACTCACATCCAATCCTTTATTTTCTTCGGGTTCTTTATCTTCAAAAATAACATCCGCATACGGAGAACCTAACTTTTTAAGCTCTCTGCATAAAAATCCTGCAAACAGCACAGCGCCTTCAGGCTTTAAGTGGGTATTGTCGCCCGGCCACATAAAATACGCCTTGGATGCCATGTCTCCCGCCTCGGCAAGATACCGCTCGGTAATAGTCGTTAAATCTATAACCGGCACGCCTTCCTCTCGTCCCGTTTTTTTCACAGCCGCCGGATACTCGCCGTGGCTTCCTGGAAGAAATTCACCGTCCTCACCAAAATGCCTTCTTGCAATCGGCGTAATAAGAACGGGATACGCACCCCTGTCTTTTGCCGCCTTTATAAAGTATCTTAAATTATCCTGAAAGGTAGTATCAGGGTCGGTATGTCTCATCGGATCTTCTTTTTCATCATTATGTCCGAACTGAACAAAGAGAAAGTCTCCTTTTTTCATCCGCTCCTCCGCCGGTTTTAACAGACCCTCCTCCAAAAAAGACTTCGTGCTTCTGCCGTTTTTGGCGAGACTTTTTACAGTTACCGAGTCTTTTACGTATAAAAGCAAGGCTTGGGATAATCCGGTCTGCGGATATTTGTTAAATTTATTGAACGTGACGGTGCTGTCTCCAGCGTAAAAAATTGTTTCCATAAACATATACTCCATACATCGCTCCTGTAAAGCGCTTTCCCTTGCTCAGACCTTCCGAGCAGATACTTTTTACATCCGGCAAACTCCACAGCAGCTCATCATTAAAATAAAAAACCCTTAAAAGCCCGTCCGTATCCACACGAAATATCATACTGTTTTTCAGTACATAAGGCTTTGAAAAAGTTCTCACGTAAGTATCATCCACATATTCGGAAAGGAATACTCTTTCATCGGTTACTCCGAATTTCAAATATGTATTTTCATCGTAGTACAGTGTCACACCCGCTTCGGAAATAAACGGCTCCGTTTCGATATTCAAAATTTCCATCTCAAACTCAAACGAAAACTTAAAATCAGGCTGGCACTTTAAAAGCAGGCTTCTGCAGCTTCTATCATACAAATCCTTACCGTCGCCGCGGATGCTGACAGTTCCGTCTTCCTCTATATGAATCCTTGTTTCATACATGGTTCTCGGTGATACCCAGAATTCATCGTTTCGCTTTCTTCTTTTTTTACTGACGTTTTCTCTTCGGACATTTTCCTCTGAAAAAGGAAGCGCTTTCATATAAGACGGACCTTTTCCTCCGTTGATTATCGGCCACCCGTCCGGCGTCCAGATAATTTCGTCAAGACACGTTTCCCGTCCCAACATTCCCCACCTACCGTCTAAAAAACGGGAACAGAGATAAGTGATAAACCATCTGCCGTCAGACGTCCGAACCGGCTTTCCATGTCCGCAACACTGAATCGGCGCAATCTCATCCTGTGCGGTCATGATGGGATTATAAGGGCAGTCTTCATAAGGTCCCCTTAGGTTCTTTGAGCGTCCTACCGAGATCATGTGTCCTTTTCCTGTGCCTCCCTCCGCCATAAAACAGTAGTAATAACCGTCCTTCTTAAGCAAGTGAGGCCCCTCCGGAGCTTTTCCCGAATGACCGTACCAGACGAGGGACGGCTCGGATAAAAGCTTCTTTCCGTCGGAAGAAATCTCCATGATTCTTGCTCCCCTGTTAATAAACATATAGCGCCTGCCGTCATCGTCGGTAAAAATTGACGGGTCAATACCCAATACCTCATGAATAACCGGTGTTTCATACGGCCCTTCCGCTCTCTCGGAAGAAGTTACCATCTGCGTCTGTATAAATTTATGATCATCATTATTTCGAAGTGTCGCGCAAATATAGAATTTCCCGTCATGATAACTTATATCGGGAGCCCAAAATCCTCTTCCGCTTTCAAGTCCTCCCAAGTGCTCATCCGCCCAGCTCCCGTCCGTTACAGCGTGGCCGATTACTTCCCAGTTCACCAAATCACGGGAATGGGAAACAGGAATGCACGGAAAATATATAAAACTTGAATTTACCATATAGTAATCATCGCCAACCCTTACAATACTCGGATCCGCATGCATCCCCCGACATACGGGATTACGGTAACAGGTATCATAAGTAAAACCGCAGACTTTCTCAAAATATTTCTCAATTTCTAAATTTTCGTCCCTACTTGCTCGTTCATGAGCTGTGTCAAAAGGTGTCTTCATCTTTATATTCGCCCACGTAGGATCCATACCGCATCTCTCCACCAAAAACTTAACGAGCTCTAAATTTCCGCCCTTTACGGCATAATGAAGCAGGCTGTTTCCGTTTTCATCACAATCGCCTATATTAAAGTTATGATCAATTAAAGCTCTGACAGCTTCTTCATCACCCCTTGCGGCAGCCTCTACCCCCTTATGAAAGACGGCTTCCGTTTTTGACGTGTATAAATTCATATTTTCTTTATCCTTATAAAAAGCGGGGCAGAATCCTGCCCCTTTTTCGCTTACTCTTTTACTCTTTTACGGCTCCGATATTTACGCCCTGAATAAAATACTTCTGGCAGAACGGATAAATAATCATGAAAGGTAAGATTGCCACTATAACCGCCGCATTCTTTACCGTATTTTCGGTAGCACCGCCGATTGCTGTCGGCAGGTCGCTTCCCATTATAACGGATCTTAACTTCATCTGGAAATTGTAAATATTTTCATTGGTAATATACAGTTTATAATTGGTATAATCATTCCAGTAAGAAACTGCGAACATCAGTCCTATTGCGGTTAACGCCGCTTTGGAAAGCGGCAGTACTATTCTGAAGAAAGTCCTCATAGGAGAACATCCGTCAATTTCAGCCGACTCAAATAAGCTTCCCGGAATTCCCTCAAAAAAATTTCTCATCAGTACCATGTTATAAACATTAATCGCCGGAAGCAGGATTACAACCCACAAAGTATTTGTCAGATTAAGACTCTTCATAACCAGGTAGGTCGGAATCATACCGCCGTTAAAAATCATTATAAATAACAGCATATTCGCAAAAAAGTTTCTCCCCGGCATCTTCCACTGAATCAGCACATAAGCGCCCAAGGTGGAAATCGCCAGACCTGCGAAAGTTCCCGCCACCGTAGTTAAACAGGATATTAAGAACGGACGGTACAAGGTCGGGTTTGTAAAGACTGAAATATAACCTTCCAGACCGAATTTCTCAGGCAGGAGTTTCATACCGTAAGCGGTTCTTAAATCCAGGGAATCTATCAAAACCTTGTATATCGGGGTAATCATGATGACAATTACCAGCACAAAAAACAATACCAGTATATAGTCGAATGCCGTTGTTCTTTTTTTCATCTTTTCTCCCTTCTACACAATTCCTCTGTTTCGAACCTTATAGCTTGCCCTGTTGCAGATCAACACCAACATACACGCCACTAAAGAAGAAACCAGTCCTACCGCGGTCGTATATCCGTAATCCGGAAGCGCCCCGGAGTTAAAAGTTTGTGTATAAATATAGGTCTGAAGTACATCCGCCTTCTGAACAACTGCGTCATTCTGCAGGACAAAAACAGACTCAAATAAGTTCATAATTTTTGCCAGATTCAGAATCAACACTGTAATAATTGTATTATATAAAGAAGGTACAGTAATGTATCTCAGGCAGCTCCACCGCCCCGCTCCGTCTATTGCGGCAGCTTCGTACTGCTCCGGATTAATACCCGACAAGGTTGCCATGAAAATAATTGTCGCCCAACCGGTATCCTTCCATACATTAATTGTGAAGAACATGGACTGCCACCAATTCTTATCTCCAAGGAAATATATACCTTCCTTCAATATTCCCGACTTTATTAAAGCGGAATTTACCAGACCGGCATTCGTGGGTGACAGAATCAGAGTAAATACGGAAGCTGTAACAACCCATGACATAAAGTGAGGAAGATAGACCACCGTCTGCGCAAACTTCTTGAACTTTAAATATTTTAACTCATTTAACAATAGCGAAAGCGCTACCGCCATAAAGGTATTTAAAAGAAGTTTAAGCACACTTAAAAAGATTGTATTGCCGAATGCGCTCCAAAAACCCGGCATATTTATCATCTTTTCAAAGTTGTCAAATCCTACAAATACAGGATCCTTAATTCCTTTATAAGAAAAGAAGGCGTATCGTATGCCGAACATAGGCAAATAATGGAACAGGACCGCAAAGATGAGCACCGGAAGGAACATCAGATAAAACCCCCGGTAATAACGAAGCGAAACTGACAACGGTCTTTTGTTAGCGGCTATATCCGATGCCTCAGTCTTTTTTCTACTTCTAATCATGGGTTATTTCTCCCTTACTTATTTAAAGATTCCACTATCATCTTCGACCATTCCGCGCCGCCCTCTTTCTCAAATCTTGCGTACGCCTCATCAATTGATATTCCCTGCACAATCACATCCGCTATAATGGAATTTTTCAAAGTAGTCAAATCGCCGTTATAGCTTGCCATGGCTTCCGTAGACGGAACAAGTTGTGCCTGACGGCAGTTATCGTTAAATATCTGCTGAGAATTTCTTGCTTCCTCTGAAACCGCCTTAAGTCCCGGATCGTTATCCCACTTAGCGATAGCGAGCATCGGATCTAAATGCTGCTTTGTGTACTGAGTTCCCGGCTTTTCAATACTTTCCTTTAAGTGGAATTCACCTTCTTCATATTTGTTATCTAAAATCGTCTCCGCCTTTGTTGACCAATGAATATCTTCTACGCCGTAAGACCACAATTTCTGCATTTCACCGCCGTCAAGCATAGATTCCAACAAATATTTGTAAACACCCTCGGGATTCTCGCAAGCAGTCGTGATTGCCCATACAGGAGGCGTTCTCTCAATATAAGTACCTACTTCCGCAATCGGCTTTAAAGGAATCAACTCGCCGTCTTTTCCGTTCGCGATTAAGTTGTTTTTCAGATTTGAGTTCCATGTTCCCGACCAATAAGTAAATACGCCGAATTTGTCCTCATAAAACTTGTTTCGGCAGTCATTGGTTCCGTTAGTCAGGGTTTCTTTATCAATATATCCTAAAGCATAAGCTTCTCTAAGTCTTTTCATAGCATCTTTAAAATTATCCTGTGTAAATCCGTCATACCATACTCCATCCTCACCCTTTACGAATGACGGATAAGCGTCCTGATAAAATTCAGGAAGATAATTGATATAAGGCGCTTCCGAACCGACAAATCCTGCTGCGGACACCGCATAGGTATCACCGTTCACTCCGTTTCCGTCCGGATCTCCTTCTTTAAAAGCTTTTAACATATTTAAGTACTCGGCATAGTTTGTAGGAGCTTTCAATCCGCATTTATCCAACCATGCTTTTTTTACGTATGTAATACAGCCGTTTCCCCTGGTCATCGGAAAACCGTACAGCTTTCCGTCTATTTTCATACTGTCAATGACATTCTCGCCCGTTACTCGTCCTGAAGCCTTCAGTTCGGAATTCTCCCATGCGCTTGTCATATCCCACAAAGCGCCCTCTTCCGCATATCCCGGATAATATGAACCTCCCAAAATAATGGCATCCGGCCAATTCTCAGTCCCGGACGCGAAGGTCTGTCCCAAAACATCATAGTAAGCGTCGTGATCCGGCTGTATAAACTCCAAATCGATGCCGGTCAGTTCTTCCCATCTTTTTTCAAAAGCGTCTCTATTGTTTACGCCGGTTGTAACCGTACCGTCTACCATAATTGTTATTTTTTCCGGTTTTTTAATTTCTCCCGACGATGAAGCTGTACCCTGTCCCGATTTTGCCGAACCTTCGCCATTCTTATTAGAAGAACATCCCGTCAATACGGTTGACGCTGCAAGCATAAATACCATACCTGCTGCAAGGACTTTTTTTAATTTCATTTGATACCTCCCAGTATTACAGTTGTTTTTAATAGGCGCGCACCTTTTTCATGGCAACATAATATCAGCGAAAAGAAACAATATCAACGCACAATTTTTAATAATCCTATCCATTTTTATCTAATCCGATAATTTGCACAACTTTTTACTTATTTTTTTATGCATTTTTGCCAAAGCAATTTTAAGGATAATATATGTACGTACAGTAAAAAATGTTTCCTTTTTTGCATTCATTTTTTACGAGCGGAATTCATTTTTTAAGACAAAATCGATTTAATCCCCAATTATTCATGTCATAGTTTACAGAGCTCTCAATTTTCCTGATGCGGCGATATAAAGCTTTTCAGCCTGTGATTATGAAATAATATTTTACAATATATTTTGTTAATAATATGTGTTTCTCGAGCTTCCTCATTTTTTCATAAATATGACGTAACCATGCCGCTTATAAGCTGTGTTAGATAAAAACGAAAATAAGTATATTTTAACCGATAGCACCATTTTTAAATAAAAAAACGCGGAAACTCAAGTGTGTTTAAGTTGCGCATCTCTTAGTTTTCATATAAAATTGTATGGTATCAAATGTGATTTACATTTATACCGTAAAATTGATTCTTAAAAAAGGAGACGGCGGTTTGTATGAAAAAAATAGCCGATAAATTATCTTTCAGCAGACTTTTGATGCTGTCATATATTGCTTTACTGTCAATCATCCTCATAATCGGTATTACTCTTTACAATGTTTCCTATGAACAGGTAAAATACGGTATCAACGAGCAGAATCGTCTAAGCTTATCCTCCGCGGTTTCGATGCTTGATAAATCGCTTGAAGTTATGAATGTTACCGTTAGACAAATTTCATCATCTTCCACTATAAACAAACTTACTTCGTTAACTGGCAATGAGGATCCCGATTTTTTCTATACCGGATATTTGGCTCAGCGAGATATAAAAAGCATTACACCTTTGCAAAGACTTCTTCCTATAAGTAATACCTTTATCTATATGCCGAAATCAAACTACATACTTTCCTCCATAGCCTTTTCGGACTTTGACTTTTATATGAGAAACAACGCAAGAGCTCCCGGAATCTCGGAAACATTTTCCGCTTTTCTTAATGATTCGGAAAACTGGAACAAATTTTCTCCTCCGTTTCCGGGTATGGGCAGCTCTCTGAAGTTTATCTATCTCTATCCGCTTTCCTCAAAAGTGCTTGTTCCGGGCAATGTCAGATCCGTACTTTGTTTCGAATTTGATGCCAAGCGTATTGATGAGTATTTTAAGGAAATAAATCTATATAAAAGCGGATACTTAACCGCCTTTCATAAAAACGGAGAGCGGATGTTCCATTTAGGAAGCGGCGAGCAGATTTTTGATTATCAAACTCTTCTGTCCTTAAATTACAAAAATGACATTGCCTATGCCGCACCGGAAGGGTCAGATTCGGAATTTTTAGTGACAAGAGGAATTTCAAATTATAATAACTGGACCTACTACCTGATACAACCGAAAAATCAGGCTTACTATTCCATAACTTATTATCAAAGGCTGTTTACGTTGATTACCCTTATGGTATTTCTTATCGGAGGAATAATTGCTGTCTTTTCTTCACGTACCAGCAGACAGCGTCATACAAGCCTGGTTCATGAGCTGACTGAAAGCGAATCTCTTGCTACCGAGCTGCATCAGCAGATGGAAAAACAGAAACCCGTGGTTTTAGAATCGTACACAAGAAGAATTATGGAAGGCAGCGTCACTTCCAATGAGGAAATGCTTCATATTATAAAGCTGATGAGGTTGGAACGCCCCGATACCAAATTTCATGTGATCTATACCGAGATATTTCCCGCTGAGGATACCGGTATTAACGTGGAAGATATGGATCTGCGTGCCCAAAACTATGACAAGACGGTCAGAGAGGCTCTGAGGCGTTATTATCCCGATACCGGATACTTATATAAGCCGTCCGATCGGGTTTTCGCCGTCCTTATCGCCTCCGACGTCCATACGCCTTTTGAGCAAATTATCGAGGAAAACAAGGCCGCTTTCACCGAGCTTCACGAGGAACTGTTAAATAAATACGGAATCTGGATAAGAGGCGGTATCGGCGGTCGCAACGGTCTGATTTCCTACACCTGGAAATCTTATCAACAGGCAAAAGAAGCGAAAACCGTCACTACAACGGAAAAATATATCTTAAGTAACGGTGATTTTGCCAATTTCAGTGATGTGTACTATTATCCGGAGAGCCTATCCGTACAGTTAAGCGGCTTTATCTCTACCGGAAACAAAGACCAGGTAAGTGAACTTTTTAAATTGATACGTACCGAAAATACTGTAAAAAGAAGCCTTTCCTATACACAACAGCACTGGCTGATCTCCGATATTCGCGGTACTGTTTTTAAGAAACGCCACAATATTTCAACGGATGATCTTCCGGATGATAAATTAAAATATTTGGACGTGATTGACCGACAATTTGAAGGTGAAATGAGCTTATCATCCTTAAAAACCATTGCTTTAGAATTATGCGAGGTCTACGGCACCGATACCGACAGCAACGATTTAATCCTAAAAATTCAGAATTACATAAATAACAACTATCATAATCCGGATTTGGGGCTTTCTAAAATTTCGGACGAATTCAGAATTTCCGAGAATTATTTCAGTTATCTGTTTAAAAAGGAGGTTTCAGAAAACTTTTCCACTTATTTGGAAAGACTCCGCATGGCAAAAGCAAAAGAGATGGTTATGGATTCGGATAACAGTTTGTCGGATCTTTACCGGTATTTAGGATATAACAATGCCGCTTCATTCAGACGGGCATTTAAAAAGAATTTCGGCGTCTCGCCAAAAGAAATGAGGGATAAAGTTAATGCAAAATAAGCAATTCACGGCAATACAGACTATATGGGAGCGTTTGAGGGCGGAAAATCTTCCCGTTCACAGCTTCCTTGCGGAACAGGGCGGTACGCTTATGCTCGAAAAATACCTTGCTCCCTACACCGCTCATGACCTTCATCGTATGTTCTCCGTTACCAAAAGCTTTTGTTCCATTGCGACAGGATTTATGATAGAGGACGGGCTTATTTCCTTAAATGACGGAATTACGGATTATTTTACGGAGTACCGCCCTTTAGACGACTTTCACCCTTGGCTTAAGGAAATGACAATTCGCCACATGTTAAAGATGGAAACTTGCCATTCCTCAACCACTTATAAAATTGACAATGACAAAAACTGGGTGGCAAGCTTCTTTTTAACTCCTCCTAATCATAGAAGCGGTCAGATATTTCTGTATGATACTTCTTCCAGTCATACTTTAGCGGCTTTAATAAAAAAAAGGACAGGAAAAGGAGTTCTTGAATATTTAAGAGAAAAATGGCAGGATACCGTTAAGTTTTCCGAAGACGCTTACATTATTTCAGATCCTTTCGGCGCCGAAATGGGAGGCTCCGGTCTGATGGCACGCCCTTCTGATTTGCTTTCCGTAGGACGCTTTTGCATGGATACCGTAAAGTCGGGTACAGGCGTCTTTGCGGACTATTTGCGAGAAGCGGTTTCATTTCAAACCCCTACCCTTCATGCAGGAATTGTTCCTGAGGAAAAACAGGGTTACGGATACCAGTTCTGGCGTATTCGCGGCGGTTTTGCCATGTACGGTATGGGAGGTCAGTATGTTCTCTTTTATCCCGGCCTTGATCTGATTATAGCGCTTACCGCCGATACGCAGTATAACGGCGGCGGAAACAGAATTCTCTTAGGCATCATTTACGATACTTTGAAAGAATTTTTACCCTCTGAAACTCCGTGTATGAAAAAAGAAGCGCCCCGAAGTTGGAACGCTTCTTATCGCCTCTTTGAAAATTCAAACGGTTTTTCAACACTTTCCTTAAACTGCGATGAATCCGGAGGTATGCTCCGCCTTCAGGGAAAGGACACCCTATTTCACATTCCGTTCTCCTTTGACGGTCTCTCAGTCAGTGTGCTTGAGAAATATCAACAGAGAATCGCGGTTTCGGCAGTCCGTCCTGCTTCCGATATGCTCTACCTTCCTGTGCAAATAGTTGATGAGTGCGTCGGAAGTATTCATATTATGCTTCATACGGACGGTGACAGAATTACCGTCCGTATGCATAAAGTCGAAGAAACCTATTTTAATGAGTTTGAAGGATTTTTGGAAGGGGTATTGTGCTCTTAATGCAGAATCTCGTCCACCCGTTCCGTCACAAGCTCGTCGCCTTCCTGTCCTGTTATTTCCACATCCTTAAGCACCAGTTTTTTTACATTTCCCGCTATGATACCTGCTTTTTTCATCTTCTCCACTCCGCACATCATTGCGGGAACTCCTTTCTCCGCATCCGCCTTGTAGCTTACGCGAACATGATCAAATTCCGCAATACCGATTTTCTTCTCGGGAAGTCCGTATATAAAAGCCGCGGCATGGCAGGCATTTATCACCTCGATATTTCTAAAGTACAAACTTTTTATCTCCGGAGTCCGCTCATCTACCGGGAGCGGATTTCTGTTCTGTACATAGTCCGTCTTTCCGTCAAAATCACAGAAATAAAAGCTGTTCACCACAAACGGAGTGCCGACACCGTCCATCAGAATATTTTCAAAAATCACATCCTGAATAACGGAATCATATCCGCGGCCTCTGCGGGTCTTAATCCTCAGTCCCCTGTCGGTATCCTTAAATTTACACTCTTTAACACGAATATTTTTTACCCCTGCGCCTATTTCGGAGCCCAAAGTAACGGAACCGTGCCCGTCATTCATTGAACACTGACGAACAGTAATATTCTCACTTGGAGTCTTATATTTACTTCCCATATAAATTTTGCCGGACTTCACCGCTATGCAGTCGTCGCCCACCGAAAAATGTACACCTAAAATTTCCACATCCTTACAGCTCTCCGGATCCAGACCGTCCGTATTATGCGAATCCTTAGGGCTTAAAATATCAAGTCCGATGAACCGCAGCTTTTTCGAGAAAAACGGATGTATATTCCAGCTTGGAGAATTCTTCACCGTAATCCCCATGACGTTAATCCCGCTGCAATTATTAAAAAACATCATGCGCGGACGCCATGCAATCACCTGTTTTTTACAGTCATACCACCAGTTGTCAAAATCGGCATTGCCGTTTATAATACCTTCACCGTAGATGTTTACATCATTTACGCCGGTTGCCGTTATTAGAGCGCAGAACATTTTTCCGGGCTCTCCTTCCCAGCTTCCCAGATGATATTCGTCCGTTCCGTCGGTTGCAGGAATCGCTCCCGGATAAACCGGAAACTTCTCCCGTTCGGTAAAAGCGCTAAGTTCGGCTCCCTTTGCCAACTCGATATTTACATGGCTTTTTAAAAACAGGCATACAAACTTATAGGTTCCCTCAGGAATCAATACCCGCCCCTGCTTGGGACAAGCCATAACAGCGGACTGAATCGCAAGCGTATCATCATGTTTTCCGTCACCATAGGCTCCGAAATCTCTTACATTCAAGGTGACTCTCTCATAGTCGGTAATAAAGTCGACCCGTGAAATTACTTCACCGTTCTTTTTTAATTCCGCAAGATATCCGGTACACGGCTCAAGATTAAAAATCTTATGAATAACGGTTTTGATTTCTCCGGCAGGTGTTCCGTTTAAATAAAGCTCATACTTTTCCTTTGTGTCATAAATACCGCCATCCATGATTTCAAGTACCGCGCTTCTTCCATTCTGATAAACAACCTTAGTTTCCAAATTCATGTTCTTTTCCTCTTATTTTGTTCATTACGTTGTCATATTTCTATAAAGACCCCGACTTTTCCTCTTTCAGATTTTGATTCCCGCGAAACATCACTTTACGCCGCCTCAAAATCATTCTTAATCACGGCTTCCGTCTTCTATATATATAAATTCGTAATCTCCATATCCCTCAGAAATCTTGTTATCACGGTTACATGCCCACAGGCACAGCTTCGCTCCCGTCCATGTGGCGCGGTTTAGGGTAAACACATCCCCTATACGTCTATAACGGATACCGTCCGCCGACCATGAGAACCGGTATTTTTTCTCCTTATAGAGTTCAAGACGCAGATATACGGTATCTCCGTCATAAGGATAAAAGTCCTCCACCGTCTCTACCGCCTCGCCTTCAAATTCCTTATTCAAAACCTTTCCTGTATACAATACCAACCGCTTACCGTCCTCCGTCTTTTTCAATCCTAAATAAGCGTAGGTATGCCCAAGCATGCCAAGGGAAGCCATGTCACCGGTTTCTTTTTCTTTGAGGCTCACCTTTGTAACTGCCGTCAATGCCGGATACTGAGGAATTTGGGTCATCACGTTGGGAGCATACCATAAAAGATTTTCTCTCGAATCGTTATACATACAGTTTAAGTAAATACCGCCATGTCCCTTTAAAGAATAAAATTTTTCCTGAGGATTCGCCTGCCACTGCCACTGCAATCCTAATTTCTCTCCTGTAAAATCATCAGACTTCGCTATCTCATATTCCGGTTGATTCTCCACAGGCATATTCCATTCCTTCACCGGCTCCCCGATGCCGTCTCCATCAAGATCCGCTCCGATGAAAGGCCAGTCATTTATGAAGCACATAGGCTGCAGATGAGTAATTCTTCCCAATTCAATCACATCCTGAAAATGAATAAACCAATGCTTTCCGTCAGGTGTATCCACCCAACCTCCCTGGTGAGGTCCGTTTATATCCGTACATCCCTGATGCATAACAATTTTATACTCATAAGGTCCTTTTATACTCCGTGACCTGAGAGCGGACTGCCAACCTGTTGCCACTCCTCCGGACGGCATAAGAATATAATACCACCCGTTATATTTGTATATCTTGGGTCCCTCCGTGGTAGGAGCAATCTGTTCTCCGTCAAAAATTATTAAAGGTTCTCCAATTAGACGATTGCACATAGTATCCATTTCTATCAGAGCGAGGCGGTGTTTTATTCCGCACCGACTTCTTGCATAGGCGAACACCATATAAGCTTTACCGTCATCATCCCAGAAAGGACAGGGATCAATCCATCCTTTAGATCGGCAAATCATATTGTTTTCAAATTCGCCGTACGGATTCGCAGAGCGCGCCACTAAAATTCCCTCATCTACTAAAGGTATAAATATGTAAAATACCCCGCCATGATACCTGATGGCAGGAGCCCATGTGCCTGAGCCGTGAGACGGCTTATTATATTTTTCAAATGGAAGTTCCAAAACACAGTAATTGATAATCTCCCAGTGAACCAAATCTTTTGAGTGCAGAAGCGGAACCCCCGGCAGATAAGTAAAAGAAGATGCTACCATATAGTAATCTTCACCGACTCTGATTACGTCCGGATCGGAATAGTCGGCATATAGAATAGGATTCCGATACATAAAACACCTCCGATATTCTGTTATAAAAAGGCGAATTCTCCCTGTTTTTTCATATACCATACCACAAAGAAGCTGTTTTTACCACAAGCTTTCCAATTTTTTTCGGTTTTCCGGTAGATTATCCGCTATGTTTCAGCTATAGTTGGATTAGTATTTTCTCAAAAAGGAGATTTTTATGATACATATAATAAAGGATGGCAGCGGAGACTTTACGACCGTTTCCGCAGCTCTTGAATCAATTCCCGAAGATAACAAAACCCCTGTCACTCTTTTTATACATAACGGCATATACAAAGAACAGCTGACTGTTACCTCGCCATACGTCACTATGATCGGGGAATCGGTCGAGCACACGATTTTAACCTATGGCTTGTACGCCCGTATGACAATATCTGACGGAGCAAGCCTCGGAACCTTCCGCAGTTACTCATGCCTGATTGATACCCATGATTTTACCGCAAAAAATCTTACCTTTGAAAACAGCGCAGGCGACATTCCCGATTCGGGGCAGGCGTTGGCCCTTTATGTGGACGGTGATCGTGTAATGTTTGAAAACTGTAAATTTTTAAGCGGACAGGACACTCTGTTTACCGCTCCTCTTCCCCCGAAAGAAATAATGCCTAACGGCTTCATAGGTCCGAAGCAGTCGGCTCCACGTCTGATGGGGCGTCATTACTATAAGAGCTGCTATATTGAAGGAACTGTTGATTTTATCTTCGGCGGAGCTGCCGCCTATTTTGAAGGCTGTGAATTTTTTTCAAAATATATAGGAAAACCGGTTAACGGTTACGTTACTGCCGCTTCCACCCCGGAAAACGAGCCATACGGCTATGTAATGAACCTCTGTCGTTTTACCGGAAATTGTCCCCCTAACAGCGTTTATTTAGGTCGCCCTTGGAGAGAATACGCCAAAACGGTACTCATTGAGTGTTTCATGGACGCTCATATCTTCAAGGAAGGTTGGGATGACTGGGGAAAAGAAAACACCCATAAAACTGTATACTATGCTGAATACGGAAGCTGCGGACCAGGAGCGACAATAGACAAACGTCCCGCTTGGATTAAACGCCTGACTAAAGAACAGCTTGATTATTATAAGAAAGAACGGGTACTGGGCGGAGAAGACGGGTGGAATCCGTGATTCTTTAATTAGATTAAAACTTCTCCGTTTCAGGAATCAATTCTTCAAAAAAGCAGGATCTTAAGTTAAGCCTTTGAAAGAAAGATACGGCTGCATTTAATTTCTTTTCAAAATCCGGTTGATAATCAATATAGTCCGGATAGAAATACTGTTCATGTATCATAACATGATAGATATTTGAACTTTGTCCGAACAGCAACGGCGTAATTTCCTCAAGCAAAACTGTATTTAGTACTATATTATTGCAAAGAAAAAAAATATCCGTTTCCGAATCATGCCATAAACGATGCCGTTGAATGATTGAAGCCTGCTCCGAGGTAAGGTAATATCTCAGGGATCTGCGATCTTTTACAGGAAGAAACATTCCTATAAGACCGCGTACTCCTTCTTTACGAAGTGCCATACACGCCTCTTTTGTAGCGCACACATAGTGAAGTGTTGTGGTAACATCTGTAGCCGCTTTACCTGCAATACGCCGCAGTTGTGACATAACCTTACGATAATCGTTTAAGACCTTGTCAGCCGTTACATTATCATAAGGAAAAGGCGGATTATTGGCGTAAGCATGAAAAGAAAAGCGCAACCAATTCGAATTTCGCTCTAATTCATCCTTCCAAATATCCGGTACATCCGCCAGTGAAAAACCGCTCAGTTCATAGCAATAATACATATTCATCTGAAATTTTGTCCCGTAAGTAAAATGAACCCTTTGAAGCGCGGCGAGATAAGGATGTTCAAATATACTGTCCAAATTGTTTACGGTACATTCTTCTAAAAAGCGGATGTTATCGTCTATAGTGAAACAATATACTCCCGCCTCCCTCCTCCCGCTCACCGTATACACGCGGCAATGCGCGCCACCATATCGGCAATAAAAGGCTCCCATGTTCTCCAACCATGTCCGCCGCTCGAAGTCTGTAAAGAACAATCCGCCCCTACTTCAGTCAGAGTCCGCACGAAACGAAGAATATCTTTATACATAAAATCCTCCGTTCCCGTATAGATTTTAAATTCGGGAAGTTCGACGGCACATCCATGTTTCAGAAGAAAAAACAGGTCATCATCGGTATCATATATTTGTCGATTGCCTAAAATTGCATTTAAATGCAATCTGTTTAACAACGGAGCGCCATTGTCTTTTTCATTGACAAAACCATGTTTAAATATTTCGACAATATCAGTAACGGGAGAAATCAGATATGCTTGTGCGAATTGATTCGGTTTTTGCAGAGCAAGTTTTGCCGCTCCGTATCCACCCATGGAAATTCCGCCGACAAAACTGCGCGTGCGGGAAATGTCTAACTTCAGCCACTGCCGTAACATTTGAGGAATCTCTTCCGAGATATGTTTCCAATACAGCTGACCGTATGCGGTATCCATATAAAAACTGCATTGTGCTTCCGGCATAACTACTGCCAAAGGGATTTCCGCACAGTATCGCGTCAATGCGCTGTTGTAAATAAATGATGCATGTCCGTCCGAATATCCATGTAACAGGTACAACACGCTCTTTATCGGTGAAGCGTCCGGCAGCAGTACACATAATGATACCGGGTGATGAAGAATCCGAGAGGGAAAACATATTGTAGAAACAGCCATAAACTCACAAACCTTTCAGTAAATAAAGGCGGAGAAATAATCTCCGCCTTATTTTAGCGGTAAAAGACGACTTTATTTCTTATTTTTGTAGAATTTAACAGTTTCAACTTTCATCTGTTTAATAAAATCTTCAGGAGAAAGCTTGCCGAAGAATAAAGCATCATCAGCCGGATAAAATACATTTGCCCACCATTCCGGAGCCGCGCCCATCGCTCCGTCAAAATTTTTGTGATACGAAACCGCATTGTCAACCGTAGGCTTCACATCTATAAGAGCTTCAGGATAAATTGCATCTGTTCGAGCCGACATATTATCACTAAGTTCAACAAGACGGTCAGCCGCTGCTTTGGAAGAGCAAAACGCGATAAAGTCTTTGGCTGCGTCCTTATTTTTAGCATCTCTCGGAACAGAAAAGCTCATAAGCTGCGCTTCAATATCATTCAATTTTCCGACGCCTCCCTCAACAGCAGGAAACGGGAAGAAGCCGAACTCAAACTCTTCTTCAGTCAGAGAAGCTGTTTCAAGCGGAATCCATGTGCCGCAATAAATCATACCTGCGCCTCCCATAGCCCAATCAGACTGCGCGGCAGGATACGCGGATCCGGCATATCCATCCTGAAAATAGTTTTTATCGGCTGTGCTGATTTCTCTTACCATTTCAGCTGCTTTAAGAAAATCCGGATTATCCCATGACGCACCTGTTTTATCCAATGCGGCTTCCAAAAACTTACCGCTGCCCATAATACGCTGACAAAGAGTTTGAAAGTAATAGCAATTATAGAAGCTGATATTACCGTCCGCAGCAAGGGCCGGCACTCCGCTGCTCTTTAAAGAATCACATACTGTAAGAAATTCATCCCAGGTTGTCGGCGCTTTTAATCCCAGCTTGTTAAACATAGTTTTATCATAGAAAAATCCGCTTGTAATATATATAAAAGGTACAATATAATCATTTCCCGCCTCGGAATAAAGTGTATAAGCACCATTCATATTATCCTTGATAGGAGCGTTTTCTCCATAAGCACTACGATGATAAATATCGTTCAACGGCTCAAGCAATACCTCTTTATCTGTCAGGAGAGCGGCAACAAGCTCACTTGCGTCATTATCAATGATATCCGGAGCATTTCCTACTAAAATATCAGATTTTACAGAAGTGAGCACATCTCGTCCCGCAAAATTGAAATTGACGGAACCGCCGGTTTCTTTGCTCCATTGTTCTGCCATCTCCTTGAGCCAAATCGACTGCTGTTCGGCTTCGTTGAAACAGCTTGCGTATTGAACTGTGACTCCTTTGAAATTATTTTTATTTTCCGCCTTATCCGTTGAATTATCCGTATTCATACCGCCACTTCCGGCGCCGGCGGATGATGGCGGCGTTGTATCGGTCGATGTATGTTTGCCGCATGAAGCCGATATCCCCGTCAACAAAGTTAAAAAAAGAATCAACGCTATAGTCCTGAATCGTTTTTTCATTAAAATAACCTCCTATTTTTTAATATGCATAACAATGTATAACGGAACATTCTCCGTTATTCCTTTACCGCTCCCATCGTAAGACCCTCAATAATTTGTCGTGAAAGAAATATATAGATGAACAGAGTAGGCAATGTAATAACCGCCAATGCCGCAAAAAGCGCAGTCCAGTCTCTGGTATACTGAAGACTTCCCTGTAAAGCGTACAAACCTACGGACAGCGGATAATCCGTACTGTCACCGATAAAAGTAAGTGACAAAAGAAACTCGTTCCACAAGCTTATGAAATTAAAAATAGCTGCTGTAATAAGCCCCGGTTTTCCGAGCGGCAACATAATAGAGAAAAAAGTACGCATAGGTCCGCAGCCGTCAATATATGCCGCTTCTTCCAATACGCCGGGAAGACTTCGAAAGAATCCCTGTATAAGGAAAATCGTAAACGGAATTGATAGAGCAATATAGATAAGAATCAAGCTTAGTTTGGTTCCTACAATTCCGATGGAGAACATTTGAAAAAAAAGCGGAACCAAAAGAAGTTGGAACGGAACACCCATGCCGAAGGTAAAAAATTTATTGAGAAATTTGTTGCCGAAAAAACTGCAGCGTGACAATACATATGCCGCCGGTGCCGAAATAGCTACAATAAAAACAACAGAAACAAAAACGATAAAAAAGCTGTTAAAAAAATTTGCGCCCAAATGGTAATCGGTAAAAACTTTTTTATAATTCTGCCACTGCGGCATCATCGGTAAACCCCATGCGTTTTTGAAAAATTCTTTATTGGTTTTGAAACTGGAGAGAATGATCCAACAAAAAGCAAATATTGAAAATGCGCACCAAATATAGAGAAATAATCGCGCCAACCCCCTGCCGACAGTAAAAATGTCTATTTTCTTTTTGCTTTCCATTGCACCACCTCCTCAATATTCCACTTTTTCACGCTTCATCACAGTACCGATCACTGTAACAATAATTACCACAGCTAAAAACATAAGCACACCCATGGCTGTACTGTAACCCATACGATAAATTGTGACACGCTTACCGAACGCGGTAATATACATACGTACCGCAATATTCGTGGCACCGTCAGGAGGAATATCAACACCTCCTCCCCATGCATAAAGCAATGCAAATTCTTTTACCGAGTTGATACCCCATAAAGTCAACGCAGTAATCAATACATCCCAAATCATCGGTATTTTAATTTTAAAGAATATTGTAAATTCACCTGCACCCTCCAAAGCTGCCGCCTCAACATAGCTTTCCGGCACACGGTCCAGAGCCGCAAGAAGAATCACACAATAAAACCCGGTATACATCCATACCATAGCAACTAAAATAGCCCAGAACAGGGTAGACGGATCCATCCATGTTTTTCCGGAAATTCCTAAAGATGTTAAAAAATTATTCAACAGCCCCCATTTATTATTGTAGATAAACGTCCATAAAATGGCAATCGCGATGGGGTTTACAACTGACGGAAAAAAAATAAGCGCGCGAAAAAATTTTTTTCCGCGAATTTTACCCGATAAAACAGCGCACAATAAAAAGGAAATACTAAAAATTATCGCACCGCCGACAAAAGTTATAAGAAAAGAGTTTTTGACCGCAATATTCCAGAACGTTGAATCTCCCATCAGCTCCAAAAAATTTTTCAGACCGACAAAATTCATTTCACTGGTAAAACCGTTCCAGTCAAAAAAGCTGATATAAAACGCTTTAAGTGACGGATAGATAAATAGCCATAAATAAAATATCAATGCGGGAGTAAGAAAAATGACTGCCATCTGCAGAACAGGCTTTCTCATTGCTTTATTTCCCCTCATGCAGGACGCCTCCTCCTTTGTTTAATAATACCATTATATATTTTTATTATAGAAAAGTATTTGTATATAGTGCTCAATTAGGTACATAAAAAGCGCATATATTGTATTATTTAACATAATTTTATATAATAACATAAAAAAGGAGGCATTTGTCTTGGAGTATCGCAAATATTTCAGTATTATACCGATTCGTCCCTTTATTGTGACTGAATTATACACTATACATTATTTTGAAAATTTTAAAAATTATTATTTTTCAGGGGAACGACATAATTTTTGGGAAATTTTATATGTTGATAGAGGAGAAATTATTGTTGAAACGGACAGATTTAAACACCCTGTTCGGATGGAGCGGGGAGATTTGCTTATTCACAGACCTAACGAGTTTCATTCATTTTATGCAAACAACATTGTTCCCCATAATCTTTTTGTTGTATCTTTCGCAAGCAACAGCCCTGCAATGGAGCATTTTCAGGAGCATCCATTCTTTCATACGCGTTCTCCGATACGTGCAAAAATCAGCCGTCTGTTAGAAGAAGCAAAATCATGCTTTTCAGTACCGCTTGACGACCCGAATATCCCGAAGCTTAAGCGTAACAGCTCATCTCCTTTCGGTGCTGAACAGGTTGTGGTAAATACACTGGAATTGTTGCTCATCTCACTATACAGACATGAAGATGTACGCGGAGAAGCGGAGGCGGCTGAGCATGCCCAGATGAAACTGGCGGATGATTATGTTCAGCGTGCCATTGTGTATATGAAAGCAAATCTGACAAATAGAATCACCTTGAATGATATATGTACCGGCGCAACCATCAGCTGTTCACAAATGCAGCGGATGTTCAGACAGAAAACCGGAACAAGTGTAATGCAATATTTATCCAAACTTCGCATAGAAGAAGCAAAATTTCTGATGCGAAGTCGGAATATGACATTTACAGAAATTGCGCAACTTCTATGTTATAGTTCTATACATCATTTTTCAAAACAGTTCCATACAACGGTAGGAATGTCGCCGTCCGATTACATTGCATCGGTTCAAAGAATGACGGAAGGATAGTAGTTCCGTTTTTAAGAAACCGTATTTATGCCGCTTTGGCTTTTAGCTGTTATATCTTATTTCTTTTAAAAACAGTCCCTTTGCCGGAAGCGTAGGCCCCGCCTTGCTTCTGTCTCGGGTCTCTATTATTTCAGGTATACTTTCAGGGAGAATTTTCCCTTCTCCCGCCTTGACGAGGGTTCCCGCTATAATTCTTACCATGTTGTAAAGAAAACCGTTTCCTCTCACACTTATGGTAAGGCTGTTCTCACCTTTTAATTCTATCAGGATTTCATATACCGTTCTTACCTTATCTTCCTTGTCGGTTTTCGCGGAACAGAATGAGGTGAAATCATGCTCGCCCTCAATATAAGCCGCCGCTTTTTTCATTTTGCTCACATCAATGTCGTGCCTTATATGATAAGAATAAAGCCTTTCCGTAGGAAGCTCAAACTCTCCGAAAGTAATACGGTACTCATAAGTCTTATCCGTCACGTCCCGTCTCGGGTGAAAATCTCCCCTTACTTCAAGACTTTTTACTATCCTTATATCGGCGGGAAGTCTTGTGTTTAGCGCATACGAAATTTTTTCAGCGGGAATTGTCGTATCGGAATCAAAAACGGCGATATTTCCGTAAGAATGCACTCCGGCGTCGGTTCTGCTCGCCCCGATAGTCTTAATATCCTCATTTAAAAACTCTGAAAGCGTCTGATTTAAAATTCCCTCTATCGTGGGCTGCTCGGGCTGGATTTGGTATCCTGAATAATTTGTCCCGTCATAAGCTGTAACCAATAAAAATCTTTTCATCATCATATTCCAAAGCCGGGGAAAAATCTCTTAGCTATTATACCTACCGTCACCAAAACCGCTATATAAAAGAACATAAGCAGATAGGCGCTCAAGTCTCTACCTTTATATTTTAGCGGCTTCATCTTTGTTCTGCCCTCGCCGCCGTTATAGCACCTTGCCTCCATCGCCATTGCGAGATCTCCCGCCCTCCTGTAAGCGGAAACGAAAAGCGGCACTAAAATAGGTATAAGAGCCTTTGCCCTCTTTATAAAATTTCCCGTTTCAAAATCCGCCCCTCTCGCAGACTGTGCCTTCATTATCTTATCGGTCTCCTCAAGCAATATCGGAATAAATCTGAGCGCAATCGACATCATCATAGCTATTTCATGCACGGGTACTTTTATTTTTTTTAACGGCGCAAGCCCTTTTTCCATGCCGTCCGTAAGCTGGTTAGGCGTGGTGGTAAGTGTCATAATCGAAGAACCTATAATTAAAAATATAAGTCTTATAACCATAAATATAGCAGTTTCAAACCCTTCATACGTTATTCTCACATTTCCGCAAAGATGTATAAGTTCTCTTCCCGGAGTAAGGAACATATTAAAGATTACAGTAAACAAAAGCAAAATAAATACCGCTTTAAGCCCTTTTAAAATAAACTTTAACGGAACCTTTGAAAGCATAATTACCGAGCCTAAAAATAATGCCGTAATTATATAGCATACAAAACTGTTAAACAAAAACAGTGAAATAACAAACAACATCGTTCCCGCAAGTTTAACCCTCGGATCAAGCTTATGTATGACCGAGTTTGTAGGATAATATTGCCCTATCGTAATATCTCTTATCATCTCTAATCCTATCTTTTAACGATTAATCTACCCTTCTTAAACAGCTCCAGTATTTCCTCCTTAGCTTCTTCTACCGTTGAAACATCCGTATTTACGGAAATCCCTAAAGCCTCGATTTCATTCATCACATAAGTTATCTGCGGAGCTGAAAGCCCTATTTTCTCAAGTTCCCTGTAATGACGAAAAACTTCTTCAGGTTTACCGTCATAGGCTACCTTTCCCGCATCCATAACTATTATTCTGCCTGCATATCTTGCCACATCTTCCATGCTGTGAGAAACCAGTATTACCGTAAGTCCCTGCTTATGAAGCTCCTTTATCCTGTCAAGAATTTCATCTCTTCCCGCCGGGTCAAGTCCCGCTGTCGGCTCGTCAAGTATAAGCACATCCGGTTTCATCGCAAGTACACCGGCGATTGCCGCTCTTCGCTTCTGTCCGCCCGAAAGCTCAAAAGGAGAAGCGTCATAAAGACTCTCCGAAAGTCCTACTTTTTTTATCGCCTCAAAAGCTCTCATATCCACTTCAATATCGCTAAGCCCCAGATTCTTAGGTCCGAATTTAACGTCCTCAAGTACAGTCGTTTCAAAAAGCTGATGCTCCGGATACTGAAATACAAGCCCTACGCGGCTTCGGAGATTTTTCATATTAAAATCTTTATCGTAAATATCTTTTCCGTCATAATAAATTGTTCCGCTCGTAGCCTTTTCAAGCCCGTTAAAGTGCTGTATAAGGGTAGACTTGCCGGAACCCGTATGTCCTATTATTCCGACAAACTCACCTTTATTTATCTGTATACAAACATCTTTCAGAGCATGCTTTTCATAGACCGTGCCCTGACTGTATATATAATTTACATGATCCGCTATTAACAACATATAAATACCCGCTTATGCCTTAAATCTTTTAATTAAATCCGTAAACTCACCTACCGTAAGTATCGTTTCGTTTATGGGAATACCGCCCTTTTTAAGCTCATACGCAAGTTTTGTGACCTGCGGCACGTCAAGTCTGTAACCTTCAAGCTCCTCAACATGAGAAAATACCTCTCTCGGACTCCCCTGCATTACTATTTTTCCCTTGTCCATAACAAACACTTTATCGGCTCCGATTACTTCATCCATGTAATGAGTGATAAGTATTACCGTTATGTTTTCCTTTTTATTAAGCTCATGAACGGTTTTAAGGACTTCTTTTCTTCCCATCGGATCTAACATGGCGGTAGGCTCGTCTAAAATAATGCATTTAGGGCGCATAGCCATTATCCCCGCTATAGCCACTCTCTGTTTCTGCCCGCCCGAGAGCTTATTCGGTGAGTTCTTAGAGTATTCGCTCATACCTACGGCTTTAAGACTCGTCCTTACTCTTTCCATTATCTCTTCCGTCTTAACACCCATATTTTCAGGACCGAATCCCACATCTTCCTCTACAACCGAGGCGATTATCTGGTTATCTGGATTTTGAAAAACCATTCCGGCGCTCTGTCTTACCTTCCATATATTACTCTCATCCGACGTATCCATACCGTTTACGAAAACTGTTCCTTCCGTAGGAAATAAAAGAGCATTAATATGTTTGGCGAGAGTGGATTTACCTGAGCCGTTATGACCTAATATAGCTATAAAGTCTCCCTCTTTAACCTCAAGCTCCACTCCGTCCACAGCCTTATCAACAGATTCTACATTCCCCTCTTCGTCCCGTCTTATATACTCAAAGACAAGATTTTTTATATCAATTATTCCCATTCGCTTACCTTTTTCTAAAACGTACAACCAAAACTCAGGAATTCTTCTTTTTCAAATGTCTTTTCCATACAAAAAAAGACACTATCACTTATAATAAAGCATAGTGTCCTCATTTTCAAGCGATTTTAAATCCGCTTATCTTAAATTTTCCCTGTCGGATTAAACAAGCTCAAGAAGCACTTCCATAGCGGCATCGCCCTTGCGCTGTCCGATTTTAACTATTCTTGTATAACCGCCCTTGCGCTCGGTATACTTAGGAGCTATCTCATCAAAAAGCTTATAAGAGAGATCAACCACCTTTGTATTTTTCCTTCTTCCCGCAAGCTTCTCAGGCACTTCCGTTACCTTGTAAAGCACCTTGTTTATAAGCACTCTCGCGTTATGACGGGTAGGGAGATCTTTTTTAACTTCTTTATCCACAAGGTCAACTACGACAACTTTCTTTCCGTCTACAACCTCTCTTATTATCTTTCCGTTAGCGTCCTTACGAGGCACTCTGGATTTTACTGTAACAGTCTCGAAATTATCTTTTTCTTTAACAGCAAGTGTTATAAGTTTTTCAGCAATACGGCGAACCTCTTTAGCACGAGCTTCAGTGGTAACAATCTTACCATTCTTAAAAAGTGCCGTTACCTGACTTCTAAGCAAAGCCTTTCTCTGACTTGAAGTTCTACCAAGCTTTCTATAGCCAGCCATTTTTATATCCTCCTGATTATTCTTCACCCTCGTTAAGTGAAAGTCCAAGCTCCTTAAGCTTGGCTAAAACCTCTTCAAGCGACTTACGTCCGAGATTTCTTACCTTCATCATATCGTCAGGCGTCTTATTGGTTAACTCTTGAACGGTGTTAATTCCTGCTCTCTTTAAGCAGTTATAGGAACGAACGGAAAGCTCAAGCTCGTCTATGCTCATTTCAAGAACTCTTCCCTTTTCGTTATCAGGTTTTGTAACCATTACATCAACCGCTTTCGCATTTTCCGAAAGGTCGATAAATGAATTGAGATGCTCGCTCAAAACCCTTGCCGCAAGGCTTACAGCCTCATCAGGTCCCATAGTTCCGTTCGTATATACTTCTAAAGTAAGCTTATCATAATCCGTCATCTGTCCGACACGGGTATTCTCTATATTGATATTTACCCTTTCAACAGGAGTGTAGATTGAGTCGACAGGTATAACATCTATCGCAAGATCCTCACTCTTATTTTTATCGGCAGACACATATCCGTGACCTCTGGTTATAGCAAGCTCCATATAAAGCCTGCATCCGCTTCCACCGTTTAAAGTAGCTATCACCTGTTCCGGATTGGTTATAGTTATATCCGAATCAACCTGTATATCGGCTGCAGTTACAACGCCCTCGCCCTCAAACTCGATATAAGCTGTTTTAGGCTCATCCGTCTCACTGTCATTCCTGATAGCAAGGCTCTTAATATTCATGATAATCTCTGTAACATCTTCCTTTATGCCGGGAATAGGACTGAGCTCGTGCTTGATACCTTCTATCTTAACACTGCTTACCGCCGCTCCCGGAAGAGATGAAAGCATAATTCTTCTCAGTGAATTGCCGAGAGTAGTACCGTACCCTCTCTCAAGTGGTTCAACCACGAAGCGCCCGTATTTCTTATCGTCGGAAATTTCCGCAATTTCAATCTTAGGTTTTTCAAAATCAAACATACAAGGCTCCTCCTTTGAGATGTGTCCTTTTCAGATTCATTATTTCGAATACAACTCGACTATAAGCACCTCATTAACAGGAACATCAATCTGATCTCTTGTAGGAATATCCTTAACGCTTCCCTCAAGTCCTTCGCGGTTTACCTCAAGCCAAGCAGGAGTAAGCTTACCCTCCGTAGCTTCAAGCACGTCCTTTATTCTCTGAGTACTCTTATTTTTTTCTTTAATCTCTATCTTGTCTCCTGCAGAAACGATATAAGAAGGAATATTTACCTGCTTGCCGTTTACAAGCACCATCTTATGTCCCACTATCTGTCGTGCTTCTTTCCTGGTTCTCGCGAAACCGAGACGATAAACCACGTTATCAAGTCTTAACTCAAGACGGATAATCATGTTCTCACCTGTTGTACCGTATTTAAGCTTCTTAGCCTTAGCAAAATTATTACGGAAAGGCTTCTCAAGCACTCCGTAGATAAATTTAGCTTTCTGCTTCTCACGAAGCTGACTTCCGTACTCGCTTATCTTTCTTCTGCTGTTTGCCGTTCTTTTGGACTTCTTGTCAAGTCCCATGTATGCCGGTTCTATGCCGAGAGCCCTGCATCTCTTTAATACAGGTGTCATATCTCTTGCCATTATATTATCCTCCTAAAATAATCTACCTGGAATTAAACTCTTCTACGTTTTGGCGGTCTGCAACCGTTGTGAGGTACAGGAGTAACGTCCTTAATACTCGTTACTTCAATACCGCAAGCCTGAAGCGCTCTTATTGCCGCCTCACGTCCCGCTCCCGGTCCTTTAACCATAACGTCAACAGATTTAAGTCCGTGAACCGTAGCTGCCTTTGCAGCCGTTTCAGCTGCCATCTGAGCCGCGTAAGGAGTAGACTTTCTGGAGCCGCGGAAACCGAGTCCGCCTGCGCTTGCCCATGAAATGGCATTTCCCTGAGAATCTGTTAATGTAACTATTGTATTATTAAATGACGACTGGATATGTGCCTGTCCGCGCTCAATATTCTTTTTGACACGTCTCTTCGTCACTTTCTTTGCTGCACCTTTTGTACTAGCCATGACTTAAGAATCCTCCTTTAATTATTTCTTCTTATTAGCTATGGTCTTTTTCGGGCCTTTTCTGGTTCTCGCGTTGTTCTTCGTGTTCTGTCCGCGAACAGGAAGTCCTTTTCTGTGGCGAACTCCCCTATAACAACCGATTTCCTGAAGCCTCTTGATATTCATTGCAACTTCACGACGAAGATCACCCTCGACCATAACCGATTCTTCAATCACGTCACGAATCTTTCCGACCTGCTCATCAGTAAGATCCTTACAGCGTATATCAGGATCAACTTCCGCTTTTGATAAAATTTCATTCGATTTAGCTCTCCCTATACCGTATATATAGGTAAGACCAATCTCTACACGCTTCTCTCTTGGTAAATCGACACCACTAATACGAGCCATTAGCGTTTAACCTCCGTATTTGTTCAATTTAAACAGTAACTATATATATTGTGAAAATTCGGTAATTGAATGATGATTTCAATCACCCAGCCGCTTTAAACCGTATAAGCGGTCTTTCCGCCAAAGACTGTCGTCTTTTGCATTAACATAACAAAGCGGCATGACCTCCGCCACGCGCTCGCCTGCCAATGATACGGTATCACAGATATTTCAGGGTTCACAATCCCGTCAAATATCCGTAACGCAGAAAGCAAGACTCCAATTTGATATAATCTTATTAGAAATCAGCCCTGTCTCTGCTTGTGTTTTGGGTTCTCACAGATAATTCTG
>CAUUHV010000016.1:0-51874 GCA_963545085.1 uncultured Catonella sp.
AGCAACCGGCTCATAACCGGTCGGTCCTGGGTTCGAGTCCCCGAAGAACCATTTTGGCCCAATGGCTCAGTTGGTTAGAGCGCCGCCCTGTCACGGCGGAGGTCGCGGGTTCGAGTCCCGCTTGGGTCGTTTGTAAGATTAATATGATTTGGGGTCTTAGCTCAGCTGGGAGAGCATCTGCCTTACAAGCAGAGGGTCATAGGTTCGAGCCCTATAGGCCCCATTATTCCTGCAGGGTATTTCATTTCAGCTAATTTGCCGGTGTGGCGGAATTGGCAGACGCCCGGGACTTAAAATCCCGTGGGTAGCGATACCCGTACCGGTTCGATCCCGGTCACCGGCACTAAAAGAGCAGCTGTAGAGGCTTATCTACAGCTGCTTTTGTATATAGAACTGTATAAATTTTCACATGCAACGAGCTGTGCCGTAATAATTTGAGCTTCAGTATCTCATTTTTTACTGCAAATGGGGAGATGCCCGCTTATTAAGAAAGAAAAATATGAAGATAAGAACTTTTTCCGATTATTGCAAAGAGATGTTTAATACAAAGGTATACAGGCTTTCTCTTTCTACGGGCTGTACCTGTCCGAACAGGGACGGAAAAACGGGAAACGGAGGCTGTACATTTTGCTCCGCGGACGGCTCGGGAGAATTTGCCGTAAAATTTAAAGCTATAGATAAACAAATAGAGGAAGCAAAAAAGCGGGTTGACGGCAAATTTCCGAAATCGGTGGTGGAGTCTGAGAAAAAATATATAGCATATTTTCAATCTTATACAAATACATACGGAGACGCCGGTAAATTAAAGAAAATTTTTGAGAGCGCCGCAGTAAGAGAGGATATAGTCGCTTTGTCAATCGGAACCAGACCGGATTGCCTTGAGGATGATAAAATTAAAATTATAAACGATTTAAATAAGATTAAGCCTGTATGGATAGAGCTCGGACTTCAGACAATTCATGAAAAGACGGCGCAAAGAATAAACAGAGGTTATTCCCTTCCTGTTTTTGAAAAGGCTTATTATTCCCTTAAAAAGATAGGGATACAGGTTATAGTTCATATAATTCTCGGTCTGCCGGACGAAACAAAGGAGGATATGCTTGATACGGTAAGATATTTATCAGGTTTACAACCGGCTGTGGATGGGATAAAATTACATTTGCTTAATATCTTAAAAGGAACGGCTTTAGCATGTGAATTTGAGAAAAATCCGTTTAGGCTTATGACACTTGAGGAATACGCGAAGCTTATTACTGAATGTATTAAAATACTGCCTGAAAAGACCGTAATTCATAGAATGACGGGTGACGGACGGAAGGATATGCTTATAGCCCCTAAATGGATTGCCGATAAGAAAAGGGTTTTAAACACAATAAATAAATATATAAGAGAAGAATCAAGGTGAGGTAAGACATTGACAGTGAAGTTTTACGCGGTAAAGGCAGGGAGAAAGCCGGGAATTTATAAAAACTGGGAGGAGTGCAAAAAACAGGTTGAAGCATTTTCGGGAGCTGTTTATAAAAGCTTTAAAACGCGGGAGGAGGCAAAAAGCTATATTAGCGGAAAAGCCGATGATGAAAATGAGGAAGAAAATACCTGCGATGTGAAAGATAATCTTATAGCTTATGTGGATGGAAGCTTTTTTGAAGGAGAGAGTTTCGGAAGCGGATGTGTTATAATATATAAAGGTGCGATAAAAGCGGAAATTTCCGAAAAATATACGGATATGGAACTTGCCAAAATGAGAAATGTGGCGGGAGAGATAAAAGCGGCGGAGCTTGCCATGCGCTATGCGCTTGACAACGGATATAAGGAAATTTGTATTTATCATGATTATGAGGGAATAGCAAGATGGTGTCTCGGCGAATGGAAGGCGGGAAAACCGGGGACTATTGCATATAAGAAATTTTATGATAAGATAACAGAGAATATTAAAGTAAGTTTCGTAAAGGTTAAGGGACATTCAGGAAATGAATATAACGATTTAGCTGATTTACTTGCAAAGAAAGCGTTAGAAATATAAAAACGGGAGAAAAAGGAATGAGTGAGAATAATATAGATAATATATGCTATATGTGCAGAAGAACTGAGGATAAGGCAGGAAAAATGATACATCTTCCGGGGAATATGGTAATATGCGGAGATTGTCTGCAAAGGACAATAAATGCTTTATCAAATTCGCCTATGGCGGGATATTTTCAGAACGGAAATTTTAATCCGGAGGATATGATGGCGGGAATGAACGCTATATTCGGAATGAACGGTGAACAAAACGGTACGGGCGATAAAAAAGAAACCGGAGAAATTGTTTCGGATAAGGAACAGGAAAAAGATGAAACATTAACCGAAGCGGATCAGAATGATGATAAGGAAAAGGAAAAACCAAAGAAAACCGGAAACAGTACTCCGATTTTCAGTTTCGGTTTTATGCCGGATTTATTCCAAAATCAGACTTCAATCAAAAGGAAGGAGAAGAAAAAGGCTCCTAAGCCCGAGATTGATTTAAATAAGATGCCGGCGCCTCATATAATCAAAGAAAAACTTGACGAATATGTAATAGGGCAGGAGCATGCGAAAAAAGAGATTGCCGTCGCGGTTTATAATCATTATAAAAGAGTTGCGGCTGAGAAAAATTTTAAAGAGGGAGATATAGAAATAGAGAAGTCAAATATGCTGATGCTCGGACCTACAGGAAGCGGTAAGACTTATCTCGTTAAAAATTTGGCAAGACTTCTTCAGGTGCCTATAGCGATTACCGATGCTACCACTCTTACAGAAGCGGGATACATCGGGGATGACGTTGAAAGTGTACTCAGCAAGCTTATTGCGGATGCGGATAATGATATTGAAGCCGCGGAGCATGGCATAGTGTTTATAGACGAGATAGATAAAATATCCAAAAAGCGTAACACAAACAGCAGGGATGTAAGCGGAGAGGCGGTTCAGCAAGGTCTTTTAAAACTTCTTGAAGGTTCGGAGGTGGAAGTGCCTGTGGGAGCAGCCAGTAAAAATGCGATGGTTCCTATGACTACAATAAATACAAGGAACATTTTATTTATCTGCGGAGGTGCTTTTCCGGATCTTGACGCTATAGTTAAAAGGAGGCTCAATAAGCAGTCGGCAATAGGTTTTAAGGCGGATTTAAAGGACAAATATGATAAAGAGAAAAATATTTTAAACAAAGTTACTACAGAGGATTTGAGAGAATACGGTATGATACCGGAGTTTTTAGGCAGACTTCCCATAGTATTTGCGGTCGAGGAGCTTGATAAGGATATGCTTGTTAAGGTGCTTGGCGACCCTAAGAACGCAATTCTTAAGCAATATGAAAAGCTTTTGGAGCTTGACGAGGTGAAGCTCGAGTTTTCGGAGGACGCAAAGGAAGCGATTGCTGAACGCGCTCTTGAAAAAAAGACGGGAGCAAGAGCTTTAAGGGCGATAATCGAAGAATTTATGTTAGATATAATGTATGAAATCCCTAAGGACGATAATATAGGGAAGGTAACTATAACTCGCGATTATATCGAGGGAAAAGGAGCTCCTGTAATCGAAATGAGGATGTGATTTTAAATGGAAAAAACGGGGAAAGTTAAAAAGAATAAAATATACACGGAAGAAGTTTATAAAACCTGTCTGATAGCAATAGATATTTACAGCGATTCGGAGTTTTCGGCGAAGTTTTATAACAGCTTCTCGGGTACGGGTCAGGCAAGCAGCTTTCATGAGCTTATAAAGAAACTTGATTTATTGATGGATGAAATAGGCTGTCCTATGAGCGGAATGAAAAGGAGAAGCTTTAAAAAGACCGAAACCGGGATCGAGCATTCGGAAGAAATGAAGACACATGAGAATGTCGTGCTCAGGGGGAAGAAAGCTACTTTTGTTTTAAAGGTACTTTATAGAAATAATGCAAGCTGGCAGGGAAGCGTAAAATGGATTGAGGAAAATAGAGAAGAGCATTTCAGGAGTGTCCTTGAGTTGCTTTGGCTTATTGATAGCGCGGTAAAATGACTCTTGCAATAGAGATATGGATATGATATAATGATGAGGCTGTATCTGAATTATAGAAAATAGGAATTACAGATTGGCAAAATCCAATCGGAAGAGGAAGGTGAAAACTATGAAAGAAGGAATACATCCTGAGTACCATGTTTGCAAGGTTGTCTGCAACTGCGGAAATGAGTTTACTACAGGTTCTACAAAGAAGGATATACATGTTGAAGTTTGCTCAAAATGTCATCCTTTTTATACCGGACAGCAGAGAGCTGCTACCGCTCGCGGTGCGATTGATAAGTTCAACCGCAGATACGGTATTAAGCAGGACTAAGTTTAAGGAAGATGAAAGCAAGGTTGCCATAGCAGAGAGGTGTGTCATTATATGCGGAGAAAAATTTCCGCGTAGTGTGAGAGGCATCTTATGCGGCAACCTTATTTTTTTAGGAGGAATTTATGAGATATTCCGGCATAGGCGGACAGGCGGTGTTAGAAGGAGTTATGATGCGAAACGGTGACAAATATGCCGTAGCGGTTCGCAAACCCGATAAAAGTATAGCTTCCGAAGTAAATGAGTATCGCGGAATTTCAAAGAAATATAAGGTATTTAAGCTACCGCTTTTAAGAGGAGTGGTAAATTTTGCGGAATCGATTTATATAGGCATGAAAGCGCTTAACTTTTCTTCGTCCTTTTACGATGAGGAGGAGAAGGAAAAAACTGCAGGAAAAAAAGACAGCCTGCTTTCCGTCATAACAGTTGCAGTGTCGGTAATACTTGCCGTAGGGGTATTTATGCTGCTTCCTTACGGGCTTTCACTTCTGTTTGCTAAATATATGGATTCTCCGATTTTACTTACAGTTATAGAAGGTGTTATAAGATTGGTTGTTCTTGTCGGATATATAGTCGGAATTTCATTTGTTTCCGATATACATAGGGTATATATGTATCACGGAGCTGAGCATAAGGCGATAAATTGTGTGGAATCGGGACTTCCTCTTACTGTTTCAAATGTAAGGAGGATGACAAGAAAACATCTTCGTTGCGGTACAAGCTTTATTTTGGATGTGGTGTTCTTAAGTGTTATATTCTTTATGTTTGTGAGAGTGGAGCATGTTGCTTTAAGACTTTTACTCAGAGTGCTTTTGGTTCCTGCAATCGCAGCGGTAGCTTATGAGTTTATAATGCTCGCAGGCAAGTCGGAAAATCCGTTGATAAAAGCACTGAGCGCTCCGGGACTTTGGTTTCAGGGACTTACAACAAGAGAACCGGATGACGGTATGATAGAGGTGGCAATAGTTTCCGTGGAGGCTGTATTTGACTGGAAGACATTTTTAAAGGAATCTGTCAGCAATAAGGATAAGGGACAGGATAAGGAAAAGAATAAAAAAGAGAGCGGGACTGAAAGCGAAAAGGCGAAAGAGGACGGGACAGACAAGATTATAGAAATGTCCATAAAAAATGAGAGTAAGAAAAACGATAAAAAAAATAGCATAAAAGACAATTCTTTTGAAAAAGAAGCTGAAAAGGTTGAAGAAAAGCTTGCAGAGGATGAAAAACAGGAGAAAGTAAATAAAGATAATCTTGCAGAAAAAGCAAGTGAAGAAAACAATGTGGAGAACCGTAAGAGAATAAAAAACGGAAAAGCGGACAAGCATACGGGAAAAACTATAGAAGGTATGGTTGCTGTGGAGGCGGAAGAAGAAAACGACGAAATCTTGAATGCTCTTGACAGATTTTTTAATGAAAGCAAAACGGACGAAAAAAAGAAAAGCACGGTAAGTAAAAATGATTTATAACAAAAAAATCAGTTACAGAGAGCTTTTAAACTACGGAGTAGATGAGCTTGAGAAGGCGAGCATAGTGGAGGCAAAACTTGATGCGGGATATCTTCTTGAATTTTGCTCAGGACTAAATAAGGCGGAATATTTTTTGCGCTCGGAAGAAGAAGTTGAATCTCGAATAAAAACGGAATTTTTAAAGCTTATAGAAAGAAGGGGCGAGAGAGTCCCTCTTTCTTATATAACCGGTACAAGAGGATTTATGGGCTTTGACTTTTTTGTGAATGAAAATGTGCTTATACCTGAACAGGATACGGAAGCTTTGGTAGAGGAAGTTATTAAATACTGTAAAGGAAAAAAGGTTTTGGACCTTTGCACAGGCTCGGGGTGTATAGCCTTATCACTTGCTTTGCTTGGAAATATCGCTGAAGTAACGGCGTCTGATATTTCGGATGAGGCACTTGAGGTGGCAAAAATAAATTTCGACAGATTAAAAAGCGATAATATGTCGGAAGTAAAATTTGTGAAAAGCAATTTATTGGAGAATATAAGTGGAAAATATGATATTATAGTGTCAAACCCTCCTTATATAAAGACTTCAGTTATAGAGAATCTGGAGCCGGAAGTGAGCGTTTATGAGCCGAGACTTGCGCTTGTAGGAGGAAAAGACGGGCTTGATTTTTATAGAAAAATCACCTCGGACGCGGGTGAATACCTTAATCCGGGCGGAAGAATTTTCTTTGAGACAGGTTTTGATCAGGCTGATGAGGTTTCAGAGCTGCTTCGGGACAGAGGATTTTATGAAATAAGGGTAATAAAGGATTTAACCGGATTCGACAGGGTAGTTGCCGCAAAGCATTGATTTTATACGGCGTTTATGATAAAAACGGGAAAGTCGGATTGGATTTTATATTGTTTTTTAAATCCGGACAGAGAGGGGTAAAATATGGAATTCAGGACGGAAAGAGACTCCATCGGAGAAATAAGAGTTCCGGCGGAGGCTCTTTGGGGAGCGCAGACTGAGCGCTCTTTCGAAAACTTTAAAATAGGTACGGAAAAAATGCCTGTCCGGGTAATAAGAGCGTTTGCTATACTTAAAATGGCTGCGGCAAGAGTGAATTTTAAATTAGGTAAATTGGATGCGAACAGAAAAAATCTTATAGAAAAGGTCTGCGATGAGATAACGGATGGACTTCTTGACGGAGAATTTCCGCTTGCGGTGTGGCAGACAGGCTCGGGCACCCAAACCAATATGAATGTGAACGAGGTTATAGCAAACAGAGGAAATAAAATAGCGGGTGTATCCCTGCTTCACCCGAATGATCATGTAAATATGTCACAAAGCTCTAATGATACCTTTCCTACGGCTATGCACATAGCTGCGGTTACGGAAATTAAGAGTGAGCTTATACCTGCGGTGAAAGAACTTATTAAGACGTTTGAAAGGCTTGAGGACGAAAATAAAGGGGTTGTAAAGAGCGGGAGAACCCATTTGCAGGATGCCGTTCCGATTTCTTTTTCGCAGGAGATTAGCGGTTGGAGGGCAATGCTCACAAACAGTCTTGATGAAATCGAGGCTTCCATAAAGGGACTTTATAAGCTTGCAATCGGAGGGACTGCGGTAGGAACGGGATTAAACGCTCCAAAAGGCTTTGACGGGCTTGTAGCGGAAAGTATAGCCGAAATTACCGGTGAGCCGTTTATAACCGATGACAATAAATTTTATGCACTTACTTCAAAATCGGCTTCGGTAAGCTGTCACGGAGCAATAAAAGGACTTGCGGCTAATCTTATGAAAATAGCGAATGACGTAAGATGGCTTGCTTCGGGACCGAGGCTCGGTTTAGGAGAAATATATATACCCGAGAATGAGCCGGGAAGCTCAATTATGCCGGGTAAGGTTAATCCTACGCAGTGTGAGGCGCTTACGATGGTTTGTGTGCAGGTTATGGGAAACGATACCGCTATAGGAATAGCCGCTTCGCAGGGAAATTTTGAATTGAATGTGTTTATGCCGGTGATAATCTATAACTTTTTGCAGTCTGTGAGGCTTATAAGTGATGCGGTAAATTCTTTTAATAATAACTGCGTTAAGGGGATAAAGCCCAATAAAGAGAAAATGCGGGAAAATTTATATAATTCTCTTATGCTGGTGACCTGTATTTCGCCTTATATAGGCTATGACAGGGCGGCTCAGGTGGCAAAAAAAGCTTATAAGGAAAATTTGAGCCTTAAAGAAGCCTGTTTAGCCTTGGGATTTATGGACGAGGAAAAATTTGACGAGGTATTTAAACCGGAGGAAACAATTTAATTCCGATTATTTATGAAATATTGAAGAATCACGCGGTCACAGACCGAAAAAACTTTATATCGTGCGGATTAGGAGGATTGTGAGCTGTCGCATGAGTGTTTGGCACTAATTTATAGGAGGGCAAAATGGATTACGGAAAGGTTTCACTTGAAAGGCACGCCGAATGGAAAGGAAAGATTGAGATAAAGGTAAGGGCTGCAGTGGATAACGCGGAGGATTTAAGTCTTGCGTATACGCCGGGGGTGGCAACGCCGTGCCTTGAAATTCAAAAGG
This sequence comes from uncultured Catonella sp., assembly GCA_963545085.1. Taxonomy (GTDB): domain Bacteria; phylum Bacillota; class Clostridia; order Lachnospirales; family Lachnospiraceae; genus Catonella. Next base: position 8,357 of record CAUUHV010000016.1, read on the forward strand.
ATATAAGTAAGTCGTATGATTTAACGAGAAGATGGAATACGGTAGCCGTGGTAACGGACGGAAGCGCCGTTTTAGGTCTCGGCGACATAGGTCCGGAAGCGGGAATGCCGGTAATGGAAGGAAAATGCGCCCTTTTTAAGGCATTCGGCGATGTGGATGCTGTTCCTTTATGTGTAAAATCACACGATGTGGATGAGATAGTGCGTACCGTTGCGCTCATTTCGGGTTCATTCGGAGGGATAAATCTTGAGGATATAGCGGCTCCGAGATGCTTTGAGATAGAGGAAAAGCTGAAGAAATGCACCGATATTCCCATTTTTCATGACGATCAGCACGGAACCGCTGTAGTTACGTTGGCGGGACTTTTAAATGCCCTTAAGCTTGTAAATAAAAGACTTGAGGATGTAAAAATAGTTACCTCGGGAGCCGGAGCTGCAGGAGTCGCCATAATAAAGCTGCTTATGGCAATGGGGCTTAAGAATGTAATAATGACGGACAGGAAAGGAGCTATTTATAAAGGAAGAGAGGACTTAAATCCTGTAAAGGCCGAGATGGCGGAAATTACAAATTTCAGCGAGGAAAAAGGAAACTTGGCGGAAGTTATAAAGGGAGCGGACATATTTATAGGAGTGTCGGCACCTAAGACATTGACTGCCGAAATGATAAAAACCATGGCGGCGAATCCGATTATTTTTGCCTGCGCGAATCCCACTCCGGAAATATTTCCGGATGAAGCCAAGGCGGCAGGAGCGAGAGTGGTGTCAACAGGGCGTTCGGATTTTCCGAATCAGGTTAATAATGTGCTTTGTTTTCCGGGAATTTTCAGGGGCACATTTGATGTAAGGGCATCGGAAATAAATGATGAAATGAAAATCGCGGCGGCAAAGGCGATAGCGGAGCTTGTATCCGAGGATGAGCTTAACGAGGATTATATTTTACCTAAGGCATTTGATGAAAGAGTAAAAGATGCTGTCGCAAAGGCTACGGCGGAGGCTGCAAGAAAAACGGGTGTGGCGAGGATATAATATAGAATATATCAGAAATGTCAGATGATTGAAGTAAAAATGAAACAAGTCCGTATGAGGTTATAAGAGAGGAAATGAATGTTTGAGAATATAGAAGTTTTGGAAGGAAGATACAAAGAGGTAATGGATGAGCTTGCATCGGGAACGGCGGCAGCGGACCAGAACAAATATAAAGGTCTTATGAAGGAGCAGGCGGAGCTTACGCCCATTGTTGAGAAGTACAGGGCTTATAAGGCTAATAACAGTCATATAGAGGAGTGCCTTAAAATGATAGCCGAAGAGAGCGACACGGAGCTTAGAGATCTTGCGAGGGAGGAGCTTGCGGAGGCGAAGAATGCAGTACCCGAGTTTGAAAGGGAATTAAAGCTTTTGCTTTTACCGAAGGATGAGAATGACGAAAAAAATGTAATAGTAGAGATAAGAGCGGGTACGGGAGGCGATGAGGCGGCACTTTTCGCGGCGGAGCTTTACAGGATGTATTGCAGATACGCTGAGCTTAACCGATGGAAACCCGAGATGCTGAGCTTTAATGAAAACGGAATCGGAGGGTTTAAAGAAGTTACCTTCATAATAAACGGAAAGGGAGCTTACTCGAAGTTTAAGTTTGAGAGCGGCACTCACAGAGTACAGCGTATTCCGGTTACCGAATCCAACGGAAAAATACAGACCTCGGCGGCTACGGTAGCCATTCTTCCGGAGGCGGAGGAGGTGGATGTAAAAATCGATCCGAATGATATAAAATTTGATGTTTTCAGAGCTTCGGGAAACGGCGGGCAGTGTGTAAATACTACGGATTCGGCGGTAAGGCTTACTCATATTCCGACAGGAATAGTGATTTCATGTCAGGACGAGAAATCCCAGCTTAAGAATAAGGATAAGGCTATGAAGGTACTTCGTTCAAGGCTTTACGAGTTGGAATGCGAGAAAGCGCACGCGGCTCAGGCGGCGGACAGAAAAAATCAGGTAGGAAGCGGCGACAGATCCGAGAAGATACGAACTTACAACTTTCCGCAGGGCAGAGTAACGGACCATAGAATAAAATTTACGACCCACAACATAGACGGAGTAATGGGCGGTAATCTTACGGAAATAATAGACAATCTCATAACGGCCGATCAGACTGCAAAGCTTGCGGGTATGAGTGATACCGTAGAGTAAATTTCCTTGATCGGACAGCTTTATAAAAGAAAAAATATGCTGAAAAATCCGGAGAGACTATATATTTTGTTTAAAGAAGTTACAATGAGAAAAGAAAATCATAAGTCTTTGTAAAAATGGGTTAAGAAATTTTTGTCTACAAAAGGAGCGGATGTTATTGATGAAACCGTTGATGAAACGAGGAAAAAATTTACAGCCCGTCTTAGTTATGTTTTTCGGGCTAATATTAGGTATGGTGCTTCTTTTTACAAGAAATCCGTTAAACCGGACAGCCGACAGGATAATGATAAGAGACGGCAATACAGGGGAGGAGTATAATTTAAGCGGCGAGGAAATGGAGAGGCTTCTTAGAAAGTTTGCGGAAACAAAGACCAAGGTTGTAGGTATAAACTATTATAATACTACGGGATACGGTTACATGGTTTACTTTTTTTACAAAGATAAAGGAAGCAGTGTTATTATAAAAGGCGACGGATATTTTGAAAGCGACTTGCTGAGGTATAAGGCGGACAGGGATATAGAAAAGATTATAAGGGAGTTTATAAAAGAATAGAGTAAAAGTAAATAAAGCCTGCGGATGAAGGAGTATAAGCGATTTTTCATCCACAGTTTTTTTATAGAAAACAAAAAACTTCGAAACCGAAATACTTGACAGTTTTTTTTCTTTATTTTATAATACAAAAATAGTTCGGAACCGAAATAAAAAAGGAATGAGAGATATGATTAAAAACGAGGAACTTTTTAAAAAACTGATGTTCAGTATACGAAAGATAGGTATGAAAGCAATCAATGATGCGGTGGCGAAGAAGTCGAAAGAAGGAGAATTTAAAGAAGATAAGAAGCCTTCAAAAAATTGCAGAAAAACAGGAAAGGGAATGGCAAGAGAGCATCTCCTTATTTGTATAGCGGATTCACCGGACGGAATGTGGCAGAAGAAGATATCGGAGGAGGCGGGGATAAACGCTTCCACCACCTCGGAGTTGATAAAAAGACTTGAAGAGGACGGATATATTGCCTGTGAAAGAGATGCGAAAGATAAAAGGGCGGTAAAGCTTACGCTTACGGAAGCGGGAAAAGCACGGGCGGATGAGATAAGAGTAGATAGAGACATATTTTTAAGTAAAATTTTTTCAAAGTTCACGGATGAGGAAAAGCAGACTTTATCCGATCTTTTAGATAAGTTTACATATACATAAAACTGAATAATTCGTTATAAACTACCGATATTAAGGAGACTTAAACAATATGAATTTAATAAGACTTTTTCGTTACGGAAAGAAAAAAGACGCGGTCTTTGTGCTTATCAGTCTTATATTTGTGGTATGTCAGGTTTGGCTTGATTTAAAACTGCCGGATTATATGTCTGAAATAACAAGACTTGTACAGACCGAGGGAAGCGCCATGTCCGACGTTTTAAAGTCAGGGCTTTTCATGGTGATTTGTGCTGTCGGAAGTATGGCCGCTTCAGTAATTGCGGGATATTTTGTGGCGCAGGTGGCGGCAAGACTTTCAATGAATTTAAGAGCCGCGGTCTATGATAAGGTAATGGCGTTTAATATGGAAGAAATAGGAGGTTTCTCCACAGCGGGACTTATTACCCGCTCCACAAACGACATTACACAAATCCAGACAGTTATTTCCATAGGGCTTCAGGCAACGGTTAAGGCACCTATAATGGCGGTATGGGCGATAGTTAAAATTTCAGGAAAAAATCTGCGTTGGATGGGCGTTACCGGCGGAGCGGTGGCATTTCTTATGGCGGTTATTATAACGCTTTTTATAATCGCCGTGCCTAAGTTTACCAAAATACAGAAGCTTACCGACAATCTTAACAGGATAGCGAGGGAAAACCTTACCGGAATAAGAGTGGTAAGAGCTTATAACGCTGAAAGCTATCAGGAGAAAAAATTTGAAAAGGCAAATGAGGAATTGACCTGTACAAATCTTTTCGCGCAGAGAGCAATGTCAATCATTTCTCCGACAATGTCGATTATAATGTCGGGACTTACTCTTGCAATTTACTGGACGGGTGCCTATATGATAGAGGCGGCGGCAGGAATGGAAAAATTAAATATTTTTTCGGATATGGTAGTTTTTTCATCCTACGCCATGCAGGTAATAATGGCATTTATGCTTTTAACTCTTACAATGATAATTCTTCCGAGAGCCGTAGTTTCAGCAAAGCGTATAACTGAGGTGCTTAATACCGAAATAAGGATTAAGGACGGTAATGTAACCGAAACGGATAAAAAGCATGAGGGAGAAATAGAGTTTAAAAATGTTTCATTCAAATATCCCGACGCTGCGGACAATATTCTCCATAATGTTTCTTTTAAGGCAAAAAAGGGAGAAACCGTAGCTTTTATAGGAGCCACCGGAAGCGGAAAGAGTACGCTTATAAACCTTATACCGAGGTTTTATGATGTGAGCGAAGGAGAGGTTTTGGTGGACGGTATAAATGTCAAAGACTACTCTGAAAAGGCGTTGAGAAATAAAATAGGATATGTGTCGCAAAGGACCGTATTATTTTCAGGAACTGTTCGCTCCAATGTGCAGTACGGCGATAACGGAAAGAATGAGAACAGTGATAAGCTTCTTAAAGAGGCGGTTTCCATAGCACAGGCGGAGGAATTTGTTTTAAAAATGCCTGAAACTTATGACGCTGAGATATCTCAGGGCGGAACAAACGTATCGGGCGGGCAGAAGCAGCGGCTTTCTATAGCAAGAGCTGTAAACAGGCAGCCCGAAATATATATTTTTGATGATTCGTTTTCCGCTCTTGATTATAAAACTGACAGCGTATTAAGAAGCAGACTTAAAAAGGAAACTTGCGGAGCTACGACCTTAATTGTGGCTCAAAGAATAGGGACAATTATGGACGCGGACAGAATCATAGTAATTGATGACGGACGTATAGCGGGACAGGGTAAGCATAAGGAACTTCTTAAAATCTGTCCGCTATATCGTGAAATTGCGGAGTCCCAGTTAAGCAAGGAGGAGATTTAAAATGCCTGATAAGAAAGAATATAAAATAGGCGATTCGAAAATAGGCGGTATGAGAAGGCACAGAGGATCGGGCGGCGGTTTTAGCGGTGAAAAGCCGAAAAATTTCGGGAAGGCAATCGGAAAGCTGATTGCTTATTGTAAAAAATATCTGCCGGCAATCATTTCAGCAATCATTTTGGCGGCGACAGGCTCGATTTTAAATATTATAGGGCCGGACAGGCTGTCGGATATGACAAAGCTTATTGCTTCGGGCATAGTGAGCGGAATAGATATGGAGAAGGTGGTAAGAATTGCAGTCACTCTTTTGATACTCTATGCTGTCGGAGCGCTGTTTAACCTTTTGCAGGGGCTTATTATGGCTGATGTTACGCAGAGGGTATCAAAAGGGCTGCGCTCGGACATTTCGGAAAAAATAAACAGGCTTCCTTTGGGATATTTTGATAAAAGCTCTACCGGAGATACTTTATCGAGGGTTACAAATGATGTGGACACAATAGGTCAGAGCTTAAATCAGAGCTTGGGAACGCTTATTTCGGCAATAACCATGTTTACGGGCTGTCTTATAATGATGTTTTACACAAACGCTCTTATGGCGATTTCAGGAATTCTTGCGTCTTTCGCAGGATTTTTCATTATGATGTTAATCATGGGAAATTCCCAGAAGCTTTTTATAAGGCAGCAGGAGCAGTTGGGTGCCCTGAACGGGCATATTGAGGAGACCTATGCGGGACATCAGGTGATTAAGGCTTATAACGGTGAAGGTAATTCAAGGAAAGAGTTTAAAAGACTTAATGAAGGGCTCTATGACAGCGCGTGGAAAAGCCAGTTTTTATCAGGACTTATGTTTCCGCTTATGGGGTTTATAGGAAACTTCGGATATGTGGTTGTCTGCGTTGTCGGGGCTGTTTTAACAATGAATAAGACTATAGGATTTGAAGTTATAGTGGCATTCATGCTGTATATAAGGCTTTTTACTCAACCTCTTTCACAAATTGCGCAGGCGGCTGCAAGCTTGCAATCCGCAGCCGCTGCCGGTGAACGTGTTTTCGGTTTCCTTGAGGAGGCGGAGATGAGTGATGAAAGCGGTAAAAAGACCGAGTTAAATGAAGTTAAGGGAGATATCGAGTTTAAGGATGTGCGTTTCGGTTATTCAAAGGATAAAACTATTATAAATGATTTTTCGGCTAAGGTTAAAGCGGGGCAGAATATAGCGATTGTGGGACCTACCGGAGCAGGGAAGACTACCATGGTAAATCTTTTAATGCGATTTTATGAAACGGACGGCGGAGAGATAACTATTGACGGAATCCCTACATCCGAACTGACACGTGAAAATATACACAGACTTTTCTGTATGGTTTTACAGGATACATGGCTTTTTGAGGGAACGATAAAGGAAAATATTGTCTATGCGAAGGAAAACGTGACGGATGAGGAAGTTATTAAGGCGTGTAAAGATGTCGGGCTTCACAGCTTTATAAAAACATTGTCGGACGGCTATAATACCGTGCTTGATGACAACACTAATCTTTCAGCGGGGCAGAGGCAGCTTATAACTATTGCGAGAGCCATGGTGGAAAACTCGCCGATGCTTATACTTGACGAAGCGACAAGCTCGGTGGACACCCGTACGGAGGTGCTTATAAGAAAGGCGATGAACAGGCTTACAGTAGGCAGAACTGCATTTATAATCGCTCACAGACTTTCTACAATCCGTAATGCGGACCTTATACTGGTTATGAAAGACGGAGATATTGTCGAAAGCGGAAATCATGACGAATTGATGCGAAACGGAGGCTTTTACTCGGAGCTTTACAACAGCCAGTTTGAGGCGGTGGGTTGAAATATATATGATGAAAAGGACGGCGGGCGAAAGTTTGCCGTCTTTTTTTAAAAAAAGAAAAAGCATTAAAGGATTGACAAATTAGAAGTTGCTAACTAAAATATAGCTTAGATATATTGAGAGAGGATGTCAAAATGGGAACTAAATCTACACAGGAAAAAATACTTGAAAGCGGTAAGAGGATATTTCTTGAAAAGGGTTTTAAGAGCGCTCCTTTAAGAAAAATTGTAAAGGAAGCGGGATATACGCTCGGAGCTTTTTACGGCTATTACAAGACGAAGGAAGAACTTTTTTATGCGCTTACGGATGAAGCGGCTGAGGGGTTGAAGCGCATTATGGGAAGTATGAGTAAAGAAATCGAAAAGCTTCCGCCGGAGCGTATGATTTTCGATATTATGGAACGATATTATGAAAAGCTTCCTGAAATAGCGGATTATATATATTCGCATAAAGACGAAATGATTCTTCTTATAAAATGTTCCGCAGGAACGAAGTATGAAGGCTTTTTCGAATCTTTCGGCGAAAGTAATAAAAGATTTATTAAAATGGGAGTGGAGAGGGCGAAGTCTGTCGGAATTACAATCCATGGACTTGAAACTGATACTTTTGAACTGCTTATGCGAAGCTATTCTGAAATAATGGCAAAAATTATAGTTGAAGGGAGGGACCGGGAACAGGTTTTCAGGATGATGAAGGATGTCGGTGCCGTTTTCAGAAACGGAATGCTGAGTATTATGGAAGAAAAGTAGAAATGAATCTGAAATTATTCAGACAGATATTAGAAGAATAATTTTAAAATATCAGGAAGAAAGAGGATAAAAAAATGGCAAGAAAAGAACTGAATAATACTGTAACAAGTGAGAGCCGGAAGATGACGGCAAAGGATTTTATGTACGCGGGAGCGTTTGCGGCGATTTATATCGTGCTCATGCTCATAATAGTCATGGGCTCGGGCATAGTTCCTATTTTATATGTATTATCGCCTATAACGGTAGGAGCGGTATGCGGAACGGTATATATGCTCAGTGTATTGAAAATAAGAAGATTCGGTGCGGCTCTTACTATGGGTGTATTATTTGCGCTGATTGCCTGCGCGTCAAATATACAGGGACTCATTTTAGCAATATGTGCCGGACTTTTAGCTGAGCTTATATTATTCTTAGGCAGATACAAATCCAAAAAGATGTACCTGTTCTCTTTTGTAATATTTAACCTTAATATGTCCTGCCCGTTTTCAATGCTGTTTTTTGCAAGAGATAAATTCTTTGAAATTTCAACAAAGTATCAGGGGAAGGAGCATACAGAAGCTCTTATGAAGCTTTTACCTAACGGAATATATTTTGCTATTATAGGCTTTGCTCTTATCGGAGGAATAATCGGAGCCTTTATTGCCGACAGACTTATTAAAAAGCATTTTGAGAAAGCGGGAATTGTTTAATGAATATTTCGGTTTACGGTGATGACGGAAAAGGTTTAATAAAACTTGATCCGAGGACTAAGCTTTTTATATTTTTAATAAGCGGAGCAGTCAGTCTTAACTGCTACAGGGTTATTCCGGCAATGATTTACGGCACAGTCTTATGCACTGTGCTGGCTTTATGTGGAGAAAAACTTTTTGCGGCTAAAGCCTATGCGTTTCTCGTTGTCATTATATATTTCAGATATATGATAGAGCGGAATCCGAGCGGTTCAGGAGTCCTCGGTATGTTATGCATGTCGCTTAGCGGAATAGTTCTTTTTTCATTCCCTATTATGCTTTCGTTTGTACTGCTTATGAGGACTACGAGGATAAGTCAGTTTATGGCGGCTTTCAGGGCTATGCGTTTACCGTTAAAAGTAATAATTCCGGTGGCGGTAATAATCAGATTTGTGCCTTCGGTATCGGATGAGTGGAACGGTATAAGAAAGGCTATGGCATTTAGAGGAATATCGCTTGAGCCGTCAGATGTAATAAAGTCTCCGCTTAAAACCGTAGAATATGTACTTATACCGCTTCTTTTTTCCTGTATATCCGTAATGGACGAGATGGCTGCCGCGGCTCTTGCAAGAGGGATAGAAAGCGAAGGAGAACGTTCTTCATTTGAGAAGGTAAAGATGAAAGTCATAGACTATTTGGTTATAGCGGTATTTTTAGGGATTTTGATATATATATTCAAGGTTGGGAAATAAAATATGGTTAAGTTTGAAAATGTGAGCTTTCATTACGGCGGCGAGCGCGGTACGGGCGAGGGAGTGGATAACCTCGACCTTGAGATAAAAAAAGGTGAATTTATTGTATTGTGCGGCAGAAGCGGCTGCGGAAAGACTACGGTAACAAGGCTTATAAACGGGCTTGCTCCTCATTTTTATAAAGGAGAGCTTGAAGGCAAAGTTTTTGTGGAAGATATATGCGTAAATGAGACCCCTCTTTCGATTACTTCACGCTATGTAGGCAGTGTGTTTCAGAATCCGAAGAGCCAGTTTTTCAATGTGGACAGCACCGGAGAGCTTGTATTCGGCTGTGAAAATCAGAATATCGACAGGGAAACAATAAAGGAAAGACTGGAAAAGACTGAAAAAGATATGCAGCTTTCGGCACTTATGAGCAGAAATATCTTTGAGCTTTCAGGCGGTGAAAAACAGCAGATTGCGGTAGGAAGCGCCTATACGGCGGCGCCGGAGGTTTATGTGCTTGACGAGCCGTCCTCAAATCTTGATAAAAAGGCAATTAAAAGGCTTAGGGATATACTTTCTAAAATAAAAGAATCAGGTAAGACGGTGGTCGTTTCGGAGCATAGGATATTTTACCTCATGGGGCTTGCGGACAGATTTATTTACATGGACGACGGCAGAATAACGGGCTCATATTCCGCTAAAGAAGTTTTAAGCTTTTCCGATGAAGATTTAGCAAAAAAGGGACTGCGTCTGCCGGATTTAAACAGGTTAAAGAAAGCGGGAAAGGCTTATAAGAAAGATTTAAACAAGACTGCGGCTGTAGATGTGATTGATTTTACCTGCGTAAAAGGCGGCAACCGGATTATTGACATAGACAGGTTTTCCGTACCTAAAGACAGTGTCGTGGCGCTTATAGGGGATAACGGCTGCGGCAAGAGTACGCTTTCGGAGGCGCTTTGCGGACTGATTCCCGCAGACGGAAGCGTAGGTTTTGAGGGAAAATACCTTAACAAAAAAGCAAGAACCGAAAAAACTTTTTTGGTAATGCAGGATGTGAACAGGCAGCTTTTCTCGGATTCCGTGACGGAAGAAGTGCGAATGCGCTCGGACATAAGTGAGGAAGAAGCAAGGAGGATACTTTCCTTATTAGGAATAGAAGAACTTGCGGACAGACATCCCGCTTCGCTTTCGGGAGGTGAAAAGCAGAGGGTGGCAATTGCCTGCGCTATCTGTGCCGGAAAGGATATATTATTTTATGATGAGCCTACAAGCGGCCTTGACAGGGGAGGCATGGAGAACTTCGGCAGACTCTTGAATGAGACAAAAGGAAAAACAGCCGTAAATATAATAGTTACCCATGATCCGGAGCTTATACTTGAATGTTGCACCCATGTGCTGTATATGGAAAACGGCAGAATACAGAGTTTTTACCCTCTGAATGAAGAAGGGGCGGAAAGACTGAAAACCTATTTTCTTTCCGAGGGTGATATAAATGTAAGCAAAAAGCGTGAAAAAATCGGAATGTTTACAAAAATTCTGCATTATATGGGAAGTTATAAAAAGATTACACTTGCTTCCATATTTGTGCTTATTTTGGCAGCGGTGGCAAGTGTAGTGCCTTATTTCGGTATATGGAAAATAATAGATTTGACGCTTTCGGATGAAACCGTAAATCTTAACACGGTAGGAAAAATTATAATTGCAATAACCGTATTTAAGCTGCTCCATGTCCTGCTTTATATATCGGGCTTACAGCTTTCGCATCATTCCGCTTATTATACATTAAAAAATCTGCGATGCTCTTTGCAGGAGAAAATGGAAAAACAGCCGCTCGGAAGCATAATTGACAAAGGAAGCGGAGCTGTAAAAAAGCTGTTTTCGGAAGATGTTGAATCGATTGAGCTTTTGCTTGCACATATCATACCGGAGGGAATTTCTAATCTAATAGTATTTATAGTTATGTTTTTCACGCTTATTACTGTAAACTGGATGCTCGCCGTTGTCACGTTATTTATGATTATTTTCGGAATAAGCGCGTCCGGGCAGGCTATGAAAATAGGCATGAGCAGGATGGGAAACTATTTCGCAGCCTCAAAACGTCTTAACAACGCTATTATAGAGTATGTGAACGGTATGGAGGTCGTGAGAATATTTAACAGACAGGGTGTACATAGCGAAAAGTATGAAGGTCATGTAAAAAGCTATCATAATTACGCTCTGGACTGGTATAAGGTTTGTTTTCCGTGGATGGCGGCTTACGGCAGCTTTTTTTCTCATATAACACTGTATTCGATTCCTTTGGGCGGTCTTTTAACAGTGACCGGAAATCTGAAATTGTCGGAGTATATACTCGCTCTTTGTATAAGCTTCGGAATAATACCGCTGTTACTTAACTGCATGAGATTCATAGGCTCTATTCCGCAGGTGAATTACAAGATACAGGCGATTGAAAAAACACTTGATTTTCCGCCGCTTAAAGAAGGAAAAGAGAGTTTTACCGATAAAAGTCGGGATATTTCATTTAAGGATGTTCATTTTTCGTATAAAAATGATGAGATTATAAAAGGAATTTCACTTGATATAAAAGAAGGACGAACCGTGGCGCTTGTGGGTGAAAGCGGCAGCGGAAAAAGTACGCTTGCTAAGCTTTTGGTGCGTTACTATGACGTTTCGGCGGGAAGTATCACCGTAGGAGGCAGGAAATTAACGGAGCTCAGTCTTAAGGCGCTTAGCAATGAAATTTCCTTTGTTTCACAAAATCTCTTCCTATTTGATAGAAGTATTTTAGAAAATATACGAGTAGGAAAGCCTTCGGCAACCGATGAGGAGGTAAAGGAAGCCGCAAGAAAGGCTGAATGTGAGGAATTTATATCGGAACTTGAAGAAGGCTATGAAACCGTGGCGGGTGATGCAGGAAATCGCCTTTCGGGCGGACAGAAGCAGAGAATCGCTTTTGCAAGGGCAATTTTAAAAAATGCCCCTATACTGGTACTTGACGAAGCGACAGCCTTTATTGACCCTGAAAATGAGAAGAAGATGCAGAAGGCGGTAAAGGAGCTTATGAAGGGTAAAACCGTAATTGCGATTGCCCATAAGCTAAGAAGCATAAAGGACGCGGATGAGATAATTGTGCTTGATAAAGGAAGAATAGCGGATAGAGGAGGACACGGAGAGCTTATGATGCGTTCAGATATATATAGTAAGCTTTGGAAAGTGTCCGAAGAGTCGGAAAGCTGGAGTCTCGTAAGAAAGGAGGATATGGGGAAATGATAGGTTTGATTCACGAAATTGTAAAATATACTGGAAAATACGCGTCCCGTATCCGTATTTCTTATATATTTTCTTTTTTAAAGTCATTTTGCGCCAAAGCTCCGTATATGGCAGCGTTATTTTTAATAAATGAGCTGATTGAGAAAAGAGCGGATATTCTTACCTGCGTGATTTCAGCGGCGCTTCTTATAATGTTTCTTATATTGCAGTCCGTATTTACTGCATTGTCCGATAAATTTCAAGCGACAGCGGGCTATGATCTGTTCGCGAAAAAGAGGATTGAACTCGGAGACCATTTAAGAAAGCTGCCTATGGGATATTTTACGGACGGAAACATAGGAGAAATAAGCACCGTGCTTTCGTCCGATATGGTATTTATTGAAGAAATGAGCATGATGGCTATAGGGGAATGTGTGAGCGATATTTTTTCTCAACTCATACTTACAGTCTTTTTATTTATATTACATCCCATAATAGGTTTAACCGCTCTTGCGACGGAGATGGCGGCTGTGATTGTGGCTATTCCGATGAAAAAGGAGAGTACGGAAAGCTCGGACGCAAGACAGGAAACCAATAAAAAGATGGCGGGGGCGGTACTTGAATATGCTCAGGGAATAGATGTAATCAAGAGCTTCAACATGACCGGAGAAAGCAACGAGGAAATAAGAAAAAGCTTTGAGGATATGGCGGAGGAAAGTCTCAGATTTGAAAAAAATCATGTTCCTTATGAAAGAGGAATGCTACTTATATTTGCGTCAGGTGTAGGGGCTGTTCTTTTTGTATCGACTTATCTTTTCAGTGAAAACACCTTGCGTCCGGTGGAATTCATAGGGGTTTTACTGTTCTCCTTCGGTATATTTTCATCTTTGCAGCATTATTATCAGCAAATGACACAGTTTACCATTATGAAAAGCGGTCTAAATAAGCTTAAGAAGATAATGGATGAGAAGGAAATCGAGGATACGGGAAAGGATGAGCCGCTTTCGGACAGTGAGAATGAATTGAGTTTTAAGAATGTTACTTTTTCTTATGAAAATGAGCCGGTATTAAAAAATATTTCATTTTCAGTAAAAAAAGGTGAAACCGTTGCTCTTATCGGAGCTTCGGGAAGCGGTAAAACTACCGTGGCAAGTCTTTTTGCGAGATTCTGGGACGTGAATGAAGGAGAAATATCATTCAGGGGCAGGGATATACGTTCATTACCTTTAGAGAAACTGATGGAACAGATAAGTATGGTTTTTCAGAAGGTATATCTCTTTGAAGATACCATATATAACAATATAGCGATGGGAGCGCCGGACGCGGATAAGGAAGCCGTATATGAGGCGGCAAAAAAAGCAAGGTGCTATGATTTTATAATGAAGCTTCCGTACGGTTTCGATACCTTTGTGGGAACGGGAGGAGCCACTCTTTCGGGAGGAGAGGCGGAGCGCATATCAATCGCCAGATGTATCTTAAAGGACACGCCCGTCATTAGACTTGATGAAGCTACGGCGAGCATTGACGCGGATAACGAAAGTCATATACAGGCTGCACTGTCCGAACTTTGTGTCGGAAAGACGACGGTTGTTATAGCTCACAGGCTGAATACAATCAAAAAGGCGGATAAGATTATTGTGCTTGATAAAGGACGGATTATACAGTCGGGAAGCCATGAGGAGCTTATGAGAGAAGGCGGGGCTTATAAGAATATGATACTTGCGGGAGGTGAGGAGGATGAGTGAGTCGGCGTATAGAATAGCGGGTATTTTCACTCTTGTAATAAGCATATTTTTTATTTTAGGAGGACTTTTCATACCGACAGAGGGTGAGAACGGTCTGCTTATTTCAGGTTCGCTTATCTTCGGAATAATTTTACTTGCGGCAGGAACGGTGCTTTATAAAATAGTCAAGACGAAAGGTTGATGAAAAATCCGTTTTTATAATTGACTGTTTTACGATATGGGTGTACTATTCCTTTGCACTCAATATTTCTGAAATTCAAGTGAATTTCTTCTGTTTACAGGAAAGGAATTAAAATGTCTGAAAATATACTGATTGTAGTTGATATGCAAAATGATTTCATAAGCGGAAACCTCGGAAGCGAAGAAGCTGAAAAAATTGTGGAAACTGTAATTAAAAAGGTAAAGAACTTTCAAGGCAGAGTAATTTTTACAAAAGACACTCATTATGACAACTATTTGGACACGCAGGAAGGTAAAAATCTGCCGATTGTGCATTGTATAAAGAATACAAAAGGCTGGGAGATAGCGGACGGGCTTAAGGAGCTTATAGAAGAAAAGCGGGCGGAAGTCTTTGAAAAATCTTCTTTCGGGAGCGAGGCGCTGATAAAAAGGCTTAGAGAAATTGATGAGAAAGAAAAAATAGAAAGTATTACCTTAATAGGAATTTGTACAGATATTTGCGTTGTTTCAAATGCTTTAGCGATTAGGACATTTTTACCCGAGGTTCCTGTTAAAGCGGACAGCTCATGCTGTGCCGGGGTTACAAAGGAGAAGCATGAGGCTGCGCTTGAGACTATGAGAAGCTGCCAGATAGAGGTTATATAAAGAGACTTTCCTGATAAAGCTTGGGTAAAATTTTATCAGATTTCTTGACAGTCGGGCGGATTCATGATATCATCTAAAATGCAAATGAGTTGCAAATCCTGACAAAAGTTCCAATTCATTTGGGAAATAATTTCACAACAGATCGGGGCTTTCGTATCTTTTCATAAATATTATGTCGCGATAGAAGAGATACGAAAGCTCTGACAATTTTTATCTGAAAACAGTACATATTGAGCTGCATATTCTTCGGTGAAAATATAATTTATAAAAAAACACAGTCTATTATTAAGCATTCTAATGAAAAAGACGATATATAATTATATATAATGCACAAAAGTGTTATGTTTAGAGCGATTTAGTTTACATTCCGAGAAGTTGCAGTTTATATATTTTTAATAAAAAAATATGTAAAAATTAAGAATTTTTCGCTTTGATATATGGTAAAATTTATGGCATAATGTAAGTAACAGATTACGGCATGATTTTACAGAGAATTCTAAATTTGTAACTGTAATCATATCAAAAGGAGAGACTTATGTGGAAGAGATTTAAGTTCAAGTATGAGATTCTGAGCTTCTTACTTATTGTAGGCATAGTGCTTACGGGAATAAGATTCTCGGACGGAGTTCATGCGGAGTCGGCGGACAGAACCGACCTGATTGTAAGTAACGGGGGTTTTGCGCAGAAAACCGTTCAGCACGGAAATGTGCTTGAAGAAGGGGCTGATATTGATTTAAAAGCTCCGTTATCGGTAACTGTAGATTTTAAAGTGCCTGTTCTCGGCGACCTTAGAAAAAATAATCTTGAGGAGAAGCCTGAGCTTTATATAGCTAAAGGAGATAAGGCAAGATATGTCTTAGGTAAAGGAATAAAGCTTAAGAAAGATCAGAACCCTACAGTGGTTGATGACATTAAAGACAAAGAGGGTTATAAGGTAGGTACCGCTACATTTACCAAAGAGGGTGAAAATGTTGTAATGGACTTCGCTTTTAACGGCGATGACGCTATATATGACGGTACGCGCCATGATGTAAATGTAAAGGTTACGGCAGAGTTTGAGATAGACACTACAAGTGTTGACCCGGAGCCGGGTAAGACCAAACAGATAACTGTGCTCGGAAAGACCTATAATATAGGGAAAGTGGCTGATGAAGTCATAGTAAAAAAGACCGGTGTCGTAAACTATAACGACGACGGTTGCAGCATATACGGCTGCGGAGCGGATGAATATCCTAAAGAGCCTGACAATATGAGCGTTACCTGGACGGTCGAGATAGAAAGAAAAGGTATCGGCGGACAGGGCTTAAGCCTTGCAGGATATACGTTTACGGACGATTTATCAAATGTGGGCGATTATCAGGTAAGAACATTTAAGGTAGACGGCGTACAGCTTGAGGACAATCAGATTACGTACGATAAGACAACAAAAATGCTTTCGTATAAATTTCCTCAGACGACAAACAGTACCGCTAAGATTGAGTTTAATACAAGACTTACGATGGCGGAGTTTAAAGGCGGCACTACAAAAAAGAATACAGCCAATGTTTTAAACGACAGGAACGAGCATGTAGGCAGCGCTGAAGGCACGGTGACATGGGCTCCGAACTGGGGCAGGAAATACGCTAAAGAGCACAAACGCAAGGATAATAACAATAATGAAATAAGTGAGTCGTTCAGAAAAGATAACAACGGAAACTATTTTATAGACTGGGAGATCGAGTTTAATAAAAAAGGTTTGCCGTTAAACAATGTCCGTATCTATGACCCGCTTAGAAAAGACATTAAAGAAGAGATGGGTGTAAAGTTTGAAAAGGCGGTACTTAAAAAATACGCGAAGGGTCAAGGTACAGCCGATGATAAGGATTGGGTGGAGATGAAAACGTTTGACACCTATCCTACGGAGATAGAGCCTACTCATCCGCAGTATAAGGGTAGTACGGTATTTAATGTCGGAGATATAAGTTTTCCTATAAAGCTTACGATGACGGTTAAGGTGGATACAAACGCTCCGCTTACAACTCCGAGAAAGTTTCCTAACTATGCGGTAGTATTATGGGGCAGTGACTGGTTGGCGGACTTTTATCATGAGGCTAAAGTCGGCGAAGGCTCACTCATAACCAAAAATACAGCTTTAAATTACGGCTGTATTCCGCTTGATCAGGTATGGAACATAACGGTGCCGCAGAATGATTTCACGGATCCGAATCAGACCTTTGTTTATGACGCCATGATTTTTGATCCGCATGCAGATATTTATGCCGATTTAATAATTAAAGATGATGACGGGCATACGGAATTACAGTCCGGTATTCCTGTAAAGAAAGTAATCCACAGACATAAGAGATTTAACAAGTATTTGGGAGAGTTCAATTCGGTATCTCCTACAAATTTGAAACATAGAGTATATAAAATTTACGGAGAAGTAGGCAAAGGCTCAGGTGATTACAAATATATCGGAGATGTGCTTGAGGTTTGGAATCTTGACAAGAATCAGAAAAATAGATTTAATTTCAAATCAAGGATAACAGCTCCGGAGCTTATTATGGGTAAGCAGGCGGCTAATTATAACATAGCCTACCTTATACATAATGGAGAGGAAAAGGATAACGCATATTACTGGCCTACCTATAGAGGCAGAATGCTTGAAAAACAGGCACTTACGGCTACTACTGCTAAAAAGATAATAGCGGATAAGGATTATTCTCCTGCCGTTATCAATGAGAATGTTTATAACAGTTCCGCGACTCCGGAGGAAAAGGCTGTCAATAATAAGGAAACGGCATATTATAAAGATGACAAGTCTGTTATATACAGATTAAGTGTAAACGCGGCGGGCGTAAACGGTATAGACGAGTATACGGGAGTGACGGTTTTAGAGGACAATCTTCCTGAGGGTTGGGAGTTCGCGCCTATAAAAGACTCTGAAAAGTACCTCGTGTATGAAGGAAAGGCTTATGGAGATGTTTATTCTCTTGACGCTGTCGTGGAGGCGCTAAACGGTCCTGTTGACGCTTCAGGAAGTATTGAGGCTGACGTAAACGGAAGAAGCGCTAAGTTTACATTTAAGAAACTGGATAAGTCTTATGTAATCTTATTAAAGGTAAAGATGTCAGATCCGGCGAAGTTCGCCAATAAAAAAGAAGTGCTTCCGAACAAGGCGGTTCTTACCATGGACGGCTATAAGACTGAAAGCTCACAGGACGTTGATTATGACGAGAGCTTCCTCAGCAAAGAATATGACGCGACCAATATAAAGAACGGATATCTTAAATGGACGATAGAGTATAAGCCGTACAAATCTTCCAATAATGATCCTGTTTACATGGAAGATATGCTCGGTGAAGGTCTTGAGATAAGAAGAAATAAGGCTGACGGCTCGCTGTCATTTAATAACGGAAATTATAGGATGATAGAAGCCGATGAGAACGGCTCTTTTGAGGAAGGTAAGGGTAAAGAGATACCGGTAGAAGAACTTGAAAAACTTCTTAAATACGACCCTACTCCTAACGCTGAAAAGCAGAGAAAGCTTACAATAAAGATACCTGACAAGAAAAAATCATATCGTTTTATCTACATTACGGATATAGACGGTAAGGGTGCAAATCAAAGGGTTGAGAATATAGTTAAGCTTTTTGAGGGAGGAAGCACAACTCATGTGGAGTCTCCTAAAGATTATATCATAGACAAGGCTTTCGGTTCGGCAACTTCGAAGGGCTTCGTAGGATTTACCATTGTAAAAACCGATGACGGGACAAAAATTGTAAATCTGTTAAAGGGCGCCAAGTTTAAGGTTACCTATCCGAACGGCAGTACAAAGACATTTACAACAAATGAAGAAGGAAAAGCGGTAGTCAAGAACCTTGTAGTAGGAGCCACATATAAGCTTGAAGAAATAGAGGCGCCTAAGGGATACGAGCGTGATACGAAGGTTTATACTATAAAGATAAAAGAGCTTACGGTAAACAATGAGGTGGAGATTGACAAAGAAGCGAACGATCCTATAGACGTTCAAGGCAGTATAATAACCGTAAAGAACAAGAAGGTAACCGTTCCGCAGATGGAGTTAACTTTAGTTAAGACGGACGAAGAAGATAAGCCTTTAAAAGACGCGGAGTTTGAGCTTGAGTATCTGGGCGGAGAGAAGAAGACGTTTACGACCGATGCCGACGGAAAGATAAAGTTTGAAGGTCTTAAAGTCGGAGACTATAAGCTTAGAGAAACAAAAGCGCCTGACGGATATCAGCGTGACCTCAATATCTATGAATTAAAGATAGAAAAAGAAGGCTCGACACTTAAAGCTAAATTTGATAACAAGGGAAATAACCTTGTAAGCAAGGACGGAAACGTAATAACCGTAAAGAACAAGGAAATCGGAAAAACTGTCGATATAGAGTTATTTAAGATTGACAAGGCTGATGAGCATTTGCTTGCGGGAGCGGAATTCAGACTTACACGTAAGAAAGAAAAACCGTCCGACGATACATATATCGCTCAGGGCGTGACCGACAAAGAAGGACAGATTATATTTAAAGGCCTTGTGAAAGGAACATATATCTTAGAGGAGATAAAAGCTCCGAGCGGATATAATATCGGAATTGTCACCAAGTTTGAAATTAAGGTGGATCCTAAGAAAACTCCTGTTGTCGAGCTGGTTGAAACGGAGGCTAATAAGGGTAAGATAGGCATGCTTGATGAAGCTATTGTAGTGACTAATGAGAAGAAGCCTACACCTCCTCCTATAACACCTCCGGGTCCGGGACCGAATCCTCCGGGACCGGGACCAAGCCCTGATCCGGGACCTACACCTCCTCCTAACACTCCGGATCTTCCTATTTATCCTCCTAACAATCCGCCGGATCCTAACGAGCCGGGAAGTCCTGACGAGTTTGTGGTAGTGGACGAGGACGGAACTCCACAGGGTAGGTATATTAAGAAAACTAAGCCTAACGGAGAAAAAGAGTATGTTATAGATGAGGACGGAACTCCTAAGGGAAATGTTAATCTTCCTAAGACCGGCGAAGCAAACAACGTCGTATATTATGCAGGCGGAGCTATATTGCTGATTTTTGCCGCAGGTCTTGTGATAAGAAGAAAAAGATATGATGCGGAGTAATAAGAGACGTTGAATTGAAAGAATAGTAACAAAGAGCCTCTACTCTGTGATATTTACAGAGTAGAGGTTCTCTTTATTTAAAAATTAAATTTTTCAGCAAAAGTGTCGATATTAACTGATGAGAAAGTAAGAATGTATTTGAAAGTAAATATTTGTATTATTGTGTATTTCAGACAAAAAAGTGCGTAAAATTCGTATATTTTTACTTTGATATAAGTCAAATGATGTGATATACTTAAAATAAGGTGAACTATAGTATAAATAGGTAAATTTATATGTTTTATCAATGGAATATAATAAAAAAGGAGTAACTTATGTGGAAGAAATTTAGGTTTAAACGTGAGATTTTAAGCTTCTTTCTTATCTTTGGGCTTATGCTTTCAAATTTAGGAGTAATCGGAGTAAAAGCGGAAGGAACGGGTAGGGATGTGTCCGCTCTTTTAGCGGCGGCCAATCCCGATATTGAGAGTAAAATAACCGTAACTCAGGACGGCGCGGAGATTCCTTCGGGCAGTTTTATAGACTATAACAAGCCTGTAAAAATAACCGCTAAAGATATAGTCATACCTTTAAAGAACGATTTTCCGGCTCCGGCGGATTATGTGAAGGCGGGAGATACGGCGAAGTTTGTATTGGGAAAAGTTAAGCTCGGAAAAGGAGTAAAGATATCAGGGGCTGTAAGTAATATTGAACTGGATGACGGTACGGTTATCGGAAAGTTTACAATTAAGAGCGAGCCTGCGGGAACTGATGAAGAAAAGATAACAGCAGAGCTTTCTTTTGCGAAAGATAAAGAAACCGAGTTTGACACGAAAGCGGGCTTAAAAATAAAGGTATGGGCGGATTTTGACCTTACGGAAATACAGGATCCTCCTAAACCGGGAGAAACTAAGGACGTGACTGTTTTCGGCAAGACATTTAAAGTAGGTACGGAAAAAGTCGAAATAGATATGACCAAGGATTATGATATTGACTATAATAAGGGACAGATTAACTGGGTTGTTACCATAAAGAGCAAGAGCAGTCTTGCGGGATATAAATTCGCGGATGATTTAACGCCTATATCCGGTGCGGCAAGCTCTTATATACCGGGGTCTTTTGTAATTAAAAATGAAGACGGCTCGGAATTTTATAAAGGGGAACCGAAATTTGAAAACAGGAGCCATATTGAAGTTGTCGGCGGTAAGGTTATAACTTATATATTTGCTGCCGGAGCACCTTCCTCAGTCAAGGTGGAATTTGCTACAGAGATTCTTGACTGGGAATTGACAAACGGCATAGAGAAAACAAATAAAGCCGAGCTTTTTCTGGCGGAATCTTTGGAAAAGCCGGTAAAGGATGCTGAAAAGACCGCAAAAGTCATAGCTGACTGGGGTAAAAAACAGATTAAGCAGAAAAACGAAGCTTATTTTTATGAAGACGGAGATGATTACTGTGTAGAATGGGAAATCATCTTTAAGGGAACGAATAAGAAGCTTAAAGATGTAGTTATAGAGGATGTACCTCCTTTTGACGAGTATAATCAGAGTCGGCTTAAGTTTATAAGCGCGGAGCTTTTTAAAGGAAATGCGGTTTCGGACTCATGGCAGTCCGTAAAGACATACGGTGACGGTAAAGACCTTCCTATGCCTGCAGACCATAAATACAAATTGTCGGACGCGGGTATAAATGAGCTTAACGAGGATATAAAGCTTCATATTGTATCAAAAATAGCTAAAGAGGATGTACCGGTTCTTATGACTTTTAAGAATGTGGCTTATATTACATTCGGAGAAAATAAAAAACTGAACGGAATTCATTGGGCAAAGGTCGTTATAGATCCGAAAGTTCATTCTATACTGAAAAAAGTAAAAAATGCCGATTTCAGTAAAAAAGAAGAAGGTCATGTGGGCTATGAAGCGCAGTGGGAAGTGGCTGTAGAGAATGATGCTGTTGTTGAGGGTAAGACCTATGTTTACGACCCTATAATATACAGCACGGATGTCAGATCAAATGCCGTTTTAGACAGTTTTAAAGTTTACAAAAACGGCACTGAAGTTTCCATTAAATCGAATAAGCCTCTTAAGGACATACTTGCGGGAACCATAAAGAACATTAAACATAATGTTTATATGAACGATTTTAAGCCCGGAAAGATTGAAAGCGCAGTAGACGGAAAGAATATAGGGGATGAACATGACATAAGCTGTGAAGTGTATGATCTTCATTATGAAGGTAACCCTGTAGGACATTTGCTCGAAGTTTCACTTAAGCAGGAAAAAGAAAACGGCAATGTAAAGATATATGAGAAGAATGCGGACGGAACCATAAAACAGGACAAATCGGGAAAGGTAAAATATAAGCAGACCTTCTCTTTCAGTACTAAACTTGTAAGTCCTGAAATGCTTGTTGAAAAAGATGAAACCCGTAACGCGAACATTGCCGCTTTGGTAAGATATATAAACGGTAAAGACTGGATTACCTTCGGTGAGGCATGGCCTTACTACGAGAGCAGAATGCTTAAAAAGCAGGTATTGAAAACCGACGCGGCTAAAAAGATTTTAAAGAGCGATACGGTTGCGGCTAACGTAAATACCGATAATATAGACACGGTTACCGATGCTGACGGAGTTCTTAAGAATTCATACAATAAATGGGATCAGTCGGTTTTATACAGGTTAAGTGTAAATGCTGAAGGTATTGAAGGAATCAGCAAATATACGGGAGATGTTGTAGTTAAGGATGAGATGCCGAAAAGTTGGGCGTTTGATACAATAAACGGAAAAGATTTCCTTATATATAAGGGTAAGAAGGTAGTCGATGTCACAAGCAACGATGCTTTTGTGGAAGCTGAAGGAGAACCTTTAGACGAAACGGTTTGGAGTAAGTTTTTAGAGTTTAAAAAAGAAGGCTACGGAATAGGCGGAGACAGTACATCGGACAGTATAAAGGCTTTATTCACTTTTAAGAAACTTGATGAACCTTACGTTATTCTTATTAAAGCAAAGCTCACGGATGAGGCGTTATTAGATAAAGACGGAAAACCTTTAAATAAAAATGACAAGGTTACCAATAAAGCCGATTTAACAATGGGCGGACGCAGGAAAACCGACAGGCAGACTGTTGCCTATGATGCAACCTTCATTGCCAAGGATTACAAAGAGAATAAGACATCCGACGAAAAAGTTAAAGATGTTACCTGGATGATAAATTATGCTCCGTACAGTATGCCGTCCTCCATACGTAAAAAAATAGAAGCGGCAGGCACTAAGGTGGAACTTGTCGATGTTTTGGGAAACGGCATGGAAATAAAGGCGGACAGCGAAGGAAATCCTGATTTTTCGGGAGATAATTTCGTTCTTACGGAAAAGTGGGAAGAAAACGGCAATCCGCAGGTAAAGACATATAAGGGAGAAGAACTTAAGTCGGAAAATGTTGTAAAATATGATAAAGTTAAAAGAGAGCTTAGGGTAATCCTTAAAAATCCTAAGCATGAGTATGACTTTTCCTACATTACGGATATTACGGAAAGTAAAGGCGCAAAGCTTGTCAATACCGTTAAGATTGTGGTAAACGGAACGGATGAGCATGCGGAGGTGACAAAGACTTATATAGTCAAAAACTCAGGAGCGAGCGCAAGCTGGAAGGACGTTAAAAAAGCAAATTTAACAATATACAAAGTTGACGGAAAGAAAGAGGCTCTTTCCGGAGCGAAGTTTATGCTTACAAAAACCGGCGACCCTGCCTTTAATATGGAAAAGGAAGTCGGTGCGGACGGAAAGCTTACCTTTGAGAATTTGAGCGACGGAGAATATAAATTAAAGGAAACCAAAGCTCCGGGAGATGATTACGTACTTACAGGTAAAGTATATACCTTTAAAGTAATTCAAAAATCTGTTGACAGTTTCACAATAGAACGCCCTGAAGAGGTCAAAGATGAAATAGAGTATGTTCAGGGAGAGGAATTCGGATTAAGGATATATAACTACAAAAAAGGTGAAAACGCGGTTGCGTTGGAGTTACTTAAGATTGACAAAGCTGACCAGCATTTACTTGCGGGAGCGAAGTTCAGGCTTACACGTGTGAAGGAAAATCCGTCAGAGGATACATATACTACTGAAGGAGTAACAGACAGAGAAGGACAGATTATATTTGAAAATCTTGTGAAGGGAACTTATATCCTGGAGGAGATAAAGGCTCCAAAAGGGTATAAAATCGGAAGTGTTGCTAAATTTGAAATTAAGGTAGATCCTGCGGCTCCGGATGTGGGCGGTGAGCCGAATAAGATTCAGATAGTTAACGAGGCGGTAAATAAGGATAAAATAAGGATGTTTGAAGGGGCTGTTTTAGTGACTAATGAAAAAGAAACAACTACGCCTCCGGGACCTAACCCTGATCCGGGACCTAACCCTAATCCTAACCCGAATCCTGATCCGGGACCGGGACCGAATCCTCCGACTCCGGACCTTCCTGTTTATCCTCCGAACGACACTCCGGATCCTAACGACCCGGGAAGTCCTGATGAGTTTGTAGTAGTGGACGAGGACGGAACCCCACAGGGTAAGTATATAAAAAAGACGAAGCCTAACGGAGAAAAAGAGTACGTTATTGATGAGGACGGAACTCCTAAGGGAAATGTAAATCTTCCTAAGACCGGCGGTACGAGCAATACGATTTATTATATCGGCGGCGCTATGCTTTTGGTATTTGCGGCAGGATTTGTTATAAGAAGAAAGAGACATGATGCTGAATAACTATATTTAGCAGTATTTTGAAAGAGCTTTTACAAGATATGGATTTTAAGTAAAAGCTCTTTTGTCCCGCTAAAAAGAGAATTTGACAAGGAGAAGCAGAGGTGAAACTATATGTGGAAGAAGTATAAATATGAAATTCTGAGTTTTATACTGATTTTGGGAATTTTGATTACGACGGTAAAGCTGCCTGAAAGAGCTGACGCTGCAGGTAATGATGTTACGGCGCTGATACAGCCGGTAGTAAAAACCGTTTTACAAAACGGTGTTGTTGTGCCGGATGGTAACATGATAGACTTAAATGCGAAACTTTTAGTAAAGGTTGAGTTTAATGTTCCGGTTAAAAGAGACGACCCGGCTCCTGTTTCTTATGTAGAGAAAGGAGATAAAGCTAAAATCGATATCGGAGGCGGTATAAGACTGAAGCCTTCGGATAATCCGCAAATAGCGGTTGTAAAAGATGTTGCGACACAAAAGAAGATAGGTACGGCTACTTTTAAAAATAAGCCTAATCCTGCTGACGGCATAGAGCTTGAGTTTAATTTTGACGGAGAGGATGAGGTATTTGAGGAACATAGAGAAGTAAAGGTCAGTGTTACCGGAAATTTTGATTTGGATACGGATAATTTAATTCCTGATCCTTCAAATCCGCCGTCCACTATTGCCATACTCGGAAAATCATATCCTATAAAGCCTATAAAAGATGAAGTCTCAATAGCGAAAAAAGGAGAGGTTGATTATCTTAATTCCCGCTCCGTCAAATGGACGATAAATGTCGAGAGGAAGGCTCTGGGACGGGATATAAGTCTTGGAGGTTATAAGATAGTAGATGATCTTTTAAAGACAAGAGAATATATAACGGGTTCATTTAAATTAAACGGCTCACCGGCAACACCCGTATATAATGCGGGAAGCAAGACACTAAGCTTTGATTTTCCCGCAGGAACCGTGAGCCCGGCTGTTATTGAGTTTAATACTTTGATGAATAACGAAGAGTTTACGAAAAAATATAAAGCTTCAAATACGGCATCTGTTTATAAAGGCGCGGAGAAACTGAAAAGCGCTACAGCCGAGGTGGACTGGGAGGCTAAGTTCGGCAGTAAGAAGGCAAAGGATCAGGGAGGCGGCGTACTTTACAAGAGAGAAGGAAATGACTATTTTATAGACTGGGAAATAGTATTTAATGAAAAACCGTATACTTTAAATAATGTAACAATTAAGGATGAGCTTAAAGATGAAGAACTGGGTAAGTTGGGGCAGGAGTTTGTAAGCGCGAAACTTTGGAAATGGAACAGCGGTATCAATGACTGGGAGGATGCCGGAAAAACATGGTCTACAGAGCCTCCGACAAAGATGTATGATATAGGTAATATAAGTTATAAAATAAAGCTTACCATCAGAACCAAGATTACGGGGCTTACCTCAAGCAGTTGGAACACTCGTAACAAATTTGTAAACGGTGTGACGATCAGATGGAACGGAAATACCGAGGGTGCGGAATTTTTCGGAGAAGTGGGTTTTGGAGATAACGGTGTTACAAAGAGTGCCAAGTTTGCACAGGACGGTAACGGCAAGTTATATGTAGATTTTGATACTGAGTGGATGGGCGATTTGAAGCCTAACAGCAGTATAAATCCAAATACCTCTTATATATATGACTGCATGATTTTTGATAATACGGTAGAAACATGGAAACTGAGAGACGGGGTAACGCAATTTACCTTAAAGGATGAAAGTGATAATGTTGTTGCCGGACTTGAAAGCGGTGTAGATAAGAAGAAGCTTATACCTTATCACAACAGATTTCTTAAATGGTCGGGATGGGTTAACAAACCGAGTAATTTACAGAGTAAAATATATAAGATGTATATCGGAACAAAGCATATAGGCGATATACTTGAGATTAAAGGTTTTTCTTCTACTGACGAGAATAAGAATAAATTTTCATTTAAAGCGAAGCAGACGGCGATAAATATACTTATGAAGAGTGAAACTGCTTATAACATAATATATTTCGCTCAAGGCAATCAAATTGTAGAAAGCGATTATACTTGGCCTAAGTACAATGCCAAGCTCCTTAAAAAGCAGGCGCTTACCGCGGACGCGGGTAAGGAACTCACGGACATAGCTTCGACTTATTCCGCCGATACGGTAAATAAGGATGTTTTTGATACCGTTACGAATAAGGGCAAGGATAATGCCGATGCCGCTTATAATAAAGAGGATAAATCCATAATATACAGAATAAGCGTAAACGCGGCGGGTATAAACGGCATAGGAGAACAAACGGGGGATATTGTCGTTAAAGATAAGCTGCCGACAGGTTGGGAGTTTGTGGATATAAAAGCGGGCGAGAAGTTTCTTATATATGGAGGAACGGCTTATACCGATTCGGCAAGCACCGACGCTACGGTAAAGGCGGAAGGTTCTCCGGTTACTCTGAACGCCCCGGATTTTACAAGTGATTTTGCCACTCCGGGAGAGGCTGAATTTACCTTCAAAAATATAGATAAACCTTATGTCATATTGTTAAAGGCTAAGCTTACGGATACAAATCAGTATTTAAACCATCAGGGGGAAGTAACCAATACCGCTTCGCTTACCATGAAGAACGAGCTTTTAAAGAGCGAGCAGAAGGTAAATATTGATGAGAGGTTTTTAACAAAGGATTATAACGCCGACACGATAGAGGAAGGCTATCTGACTTGGAAAATAGAGTATAAGCCTTATGAATTTGTGACGCCGTCGGGCGATGTTGTCCTTGAGGATGAGTTGAAACAGGGAATTGAGCTTAGAAGGTATAAGAATCCGGAAGGCTTTGTATTTAAAGGCGATAATTACAAGATTGTAGAAGGCAGACATATAAACGGAGTATTTACGCCGGAGCGTACTTTGACAACCGCGGATATGGAAGCGATAATGCAGTATAATTCAGCCACAAGAATATTTACAATCAAGCTTCCCGAAAGAACCAAGTCCTATTTGATTTCGTATATTACGGATTTAAAAGATAAGGCTTCAAGAGAAAAGGTAGAGAACATAGTTACGGTTAAAGAGGGAACCTCGAGCATAAATGTTGTTACGCCTAAAGAATATATAATTTCCGATGCGTACGGAAGCGGCACCATGAAAGGTTTTAACCGAATGAGAATAGTTAAGACCGATAAAGACGGCGGTAAGTTAAAAGACGCTGAATTTGAGTTGACCAGAGTAACTCCGACACCCGGAGCTCCTATAGCGATTAAAACCGATGCGAACGGAATTGCTGATTTTAACTATCTTTTACCGGGAACATATAAGTTTAGGGAGAAAGCCGCTCCTGCAGGATATGTGCTTGATGCAAAGGTATATGATGTTACTGTACGGGAGCTTGAAGTGGGCTTTGACGTTTCGATAGACACGCAGGGTAATGATAAGATAGCTGTTGAGGGCAATGTCCTTACTATAAAGAATGAAAAAGTGCCTATAACGCCGAGCGGAGGCGGCGGAGAAAATCCTCCTCCTACAATTCCGGAGGATCCGGGAAAGCCTGATAAGCCTAAAGAGCCGGAGAAACCTAATAAACCTGAGGAGCCTGAAACACCTGACCCTGAGGAGCCTGAAGAACCTGAAGACCCGGAAGATCCCGAGGAACCGGAAGACCCGAATCCTACACCGGATATTCCTATATATCCTATAAACAGAGTGCCGGATCCTAACGATCCTAACAGCCCTGATGAGATATTCGTGGTTGATGAGGACGGCACGCCTCTCGGCAAGTATATAAAGAAAACGAAGCCTAACGGGGAAAAGGAATGGGTTTTGGAAGAAGATGGCACGCCTTTAGGATTTACGCGACTTCCGCAGACGGGCGGAGAAAACGATACCGTTTACTATATCGCAGGAGCGGGTATGCTTCTTGCAGGAACTGTATTTGCGCTGAAGAAGCGTAAAGACGATGAGGATACGGAAAGTGAAGAAACGTAAATGACGATATAAATATAAGTCTGGACTCGAATTGACTTACGTAGTGAATAAGCCTTGTAAGGACGGCTGAAGCAGCTGTCCTGCAGGGCTTTTTGTTATTATTTCAGCTAAAAAATGTATTTTGGCGTATTGTAAGACAAAAAGAATTTGATATAGCGTTTACAGGATATGTCCGAACACTTTAAGAACGATAAAGTGAAAATTGCGGTAATAATGAAAATGGCGGGATTGCCGAAAAATGATATTGAGGAGATGTAAGGGTAATCACCGCTCATCTATGGCTTGTTATATTTAGAGGCAATATGCTTATAGGCAGAAAAATTTACGGAAACTTGGGAATTTTACTTGATATTTTTTCGCAATCAAGTTAGAATGAGTAAGAGCTTGGTAATTTTTTATCAATAAATAATTTAGGAGGACTTAATAATGGCAGTTAAAGTTGCAATCAATGGTTTCGGTCGTATCGGTCGTCTTGCTTTCAGACAGATGTTCGGACATGAGGGTTCCGAGATAGTAGCTATCAACGATCTTACAGATCCTAAGATGCTTGCTCATCTTCTTAAGTATGATTCCTCACAGGGAAAATATGCGCTTGCCGATAAGGTTACGGCAGGTGAGGATTCTATTACGGTTGACGGCAAGACAATAAAGATTTACAAAGAGAAGGACGCAAACAACCTTCCTTGGAAAGAGCTTGGGGTAGATGTTGTACTTGAGTGTACCGGTTTCTACACAAGCAAGGCGAAGTCGCAGGCTCATATTAATGCCGGCGCTAAAAAGGTTGTTATTTCAGCTCCTGCCGGAAACGATCTTCCTACTATAGTATATAATGTTAACCACGAGAACCTTACAGAGAATGACGATATTATTTCAGCCGCTTCCTGCACAACAAACTGCCTTGCTCCTATGGCTAAGGCTCTTAACGATTTTGCGCCTATCCAGAGCGGTATTATGTCAACTATTCACGCTTATACAGGTGATCAGATGACACTTGACGGTCCTCACGCAAAGGGAGATTTAAGAAGAGCAAGAGCTGCCGCTGCCAACATCGTTCCTAACAGCACAGGCGCAGCTAAGGCTATCGGACTTGTTATTCCTGAGCTTAACGGCAAGCTTATCGGCTCCGCTCAGAGAGTTCCGGTTCCTACAGGCTCGACAACTCTCCTTTATGCCGTAGTTAAGAGTGATAAGGAGCTTACAAAGGACGATATAAACGCGGCAATGAAGAAGGCTTCCGATCCTGAGACCTTCGGTTACAATGAGGATGAAATTGTTTCTTCCGATATCGTAGGCATGACATACGGCTCGCTTTTCGATGCTACCCAGACTATGGTATCCAAGGCAGGTGACGGACTTTACCTTGTACAGGTTGTTTCATGGTATGACAATGAGAATTCTTATACATCACAGATGGTAAGAACAATTAAATACTTTGAGAAATTTGTGAAGTAATTATATAAATGGAAAAACAATATGAGTAAGCAGCCGTTTTTATAGAAAAACGAGAGATTACGAATTAGCGGTTAAGCCGCCGGGGGCAATGGCTCTCGGCGGTTTTTTCAATATAAGGAGAAGAACAATGGCGGGATTAAATAAGAAAAGCGTTGATGATATCAATGTGAAAGGAAAAAGAGTTTTGGTGCGCTGTGATTTCAACGTACCTCTTAAAGAAGGAAAAATCACGGATGAGAACCGTCTTACGGCAGCTCTTCCTACTATAAAGAAGCTTATAAGCGACGGCGGAAAGGTAATTCTCTGCTCACATCTCGGTAAGCCTAAGGGAGAGCCTAAGCCTGAGCTTTCACTTGCGCCTGTGGCAAAAAGACTCTCCGAGCTTTTGGGACAGGAGGTTAAGTTTGCCGCCGACGAGAATGTAGTGGGCGATAACGCAAAGGCTGCAGTAGCGGCTATGAAGGATGGAGACGTGGTTCTTCTTGAGAATACAAGATACAGAAAAGAAGAGACAAAGAACGGAGAGGAGTTCTCAAAAGAGCTTGCTTCTCTTGCGGATGTATTTGTAAATGACGCCTTCGGAACGGCTCACAGGGCGCATTGCTCGAATGTGGGTGTGACCGAGTATATTGATACATGCGTAGTTGGCTATCTTATGAATAAGGAAATCGAGTTCCTTGGAAATGCTGTAGAAAATCCAAAGCGTCCGTTTGTGGCAATTCTCGGCGGAGCGAAAGTTGCCGATAAGCTGAATGTTATCAACAACCTTCTTGAAAAGTGCGATACCCTTATAATCGGCGGCGGTATGGCTTATACTTTCTTAAAGGCTCAGGGTAAGGAAATAGGACTTTCGCTTGTGGACAATGAAAAAATTGAGTATTGCAAGGAGATGCTTGAAAAGGCTGAAAAGCTTGGAAAGAAACTTCTTCTTCCTGTAGACTCCGTAACTATTAAGGAATTCCCTAATCCTATAGATGCTCCTGTTGAAACGGAGGTTTATGATTCCGAACATCTTCCTGCGGACAGAGAGGGATGTGACATCGGACCTAAGACAGCTGAGCTTTTCGCAAATGAGGTAAAGTCCGCCAAGACTGTTGTTTGGAACGGACCTATGGGAGTTTTTGAAAATCCTACTCTTGCGGCGGGTACTCTTGCGGTTGCCAAGGCTCTTGCAGATACCGACGCTACCACTATAATAGGCGGCGGAGATTCCGCGGCTGCCGTAAATCAGATGGGCTTCGGCGACAAGATGAGTCATATTTCAACAGGTGGCGGCGCTTCTCTTGAATTCCTTGAAGGAAAAGAGCTTCCGGGTGTTGCTGCGGCAAACGACAGGTAATTGATAGCGAAGGGGATAATGAAATGAGAAAAAAGATAATAGCCGGAAACTGGAAAATGAATAAGACTCCGAGTGAGGCTGTGGCATTGGTTAATGAGCTTAAAGACCTTGTGAAAAATGATGAGGTGGATGTAGTTTACTGTGTGCCTGCAATAGACATAGTTCCTGTAGTTGAAGCTGTAAAGGGAACTAATGTGAAAGTGGGCGCGGAAAATATGTACTTCGAGGAAAGCGGCGCTTATACAGGAGAAATTTCGGCGGCAATGCTTAAGGATGCCGGAGTGGAGTATGTAATACTCGGACATTCCGAAAGAAGAGATTATTTCAAAGAGGACGACGTTCTTTTAAACAAGAAAGTTAAAAAAGCTTTTGAGGCGGGTCTTACACCTATTCTCTGCTGCGGTGAAACTTTGGAGCAGAGAGAGATGGGCATAGCGGTAGATTTTATAAGGCTTCAGATTAAGTCCGACCTTAAGGACGTTCCTGCGGATAAGGTGGCTGAAATGGTTATAGCCTATGAGCCTATTTGGGCTATAGGTACCGGAAAGACCGCTACCAGCGAACAGGCGGAGGAAATCTGCAAGGCTGTAAGAGATTGTATCGAGGAAATGTACGACAAGGCTACAGCCGATAAGGTACGCATACAGTACGGCGGTTCCGTAAATGCCGCAAATGCAGCCGAGCTTTTCGGAAAACCTGATATTGACGGAGCTTTGGTAGGAGGCGCAAGTCTTAAGCCTGATTTCGGAAAGATAGTTAATTATAAGTAAAATGTGATTTTTTAAGGGAATTTATTGTTAAAACACAATAAGTTCCCTTTTTGCTTTTGACTTATGAAGAGGACTTGTAGTATAATCAATCAGTACAAATAAGGCTTATTCCTGCGGCGGGCGGACAGTACGACAAGTTTTACGGCATTGGCGACTGTCGCGGGATATTTTACTTTAAAGGAGATATATAAAATGGCAAAAAAACCGGTAGTTCTTGTCATAATGGACGGCTTCGGAATTAATGAGAGAAAAGACTATAACGCTGTGGCTTTGGCAAATACGCCCGTACTTGACGAGCTTTTGCAAAAATATCCTCATGTTCAGGGAGCGGCGAGCGGACTTGCCGTAGGACTTCCCGAAGGACAGATGGGAAATTCGGAAGTGGGTCACATGAATATGGGAGCGGGCAGGATAATATATCAGGAGCTAACAAGAATAACCAAGGAAATAAACGATGGAGATTTTTTTAATAACGAAGCGCTTCTTGATGCTGTAAAAAACTGCAAGGAAAACGGCAGCGCGCTTCACCTTTTCGGACTTCTTTCGGATGGCGGAGTACACAGCCACAATACCCACATGTATGCTCTTTTGGAGCTTGCCAAAAAAGAAGGACTTGAAGAAGTTTATCTCCATTGTCTGCTTGACGGAAGGGACACACCTCCTAAAAGCGGCAGGGATTTTGTGGATCAGGCTGTAAAGAAAATGGAAGAGATAGGCGTAGGAAAGGTTGCTACCGTTATGGGACGCTACTACGCTATGGATAGAGACAACCGTTGGGACAGAGTGGAAAAGGCTTATAAAGCTATAGTTGATGGCGAAGGAAACAAGGCGCTTGACCCTGTTGCGGCTGTAGAAAATTCCTATGGTGCCGATGTAACTGATGAGTTTGTAGTTCCTACCGTGATTGAAAGGGACGGAGCTCCGGTTGCTACGGTTAAAAACGGGGATTCGATAATTTTCTACAATTTCAGACCTGACAGAGCGAGAGAGCTCTCAAAGGCTTTTTGTCTTGATGAGTTTGACGGTTTTGAGAGAAAGGGCGGCAGAGTTAAAACAAAATTCGTATGTTTTACGGATTATGACGTGACTATGCCTAACAAAGAGGTTGCTTTTAATAAGCAGGAAATTAAGAATACCTTCGGTGAGTATATTTCAAGACTTGGAAAGACCCAGCTTCGTACTGCCGAAACCGAGAAATACGCTCATGTTACCTTCTTCTTTAACGGGGGAGTGGAGGAGCCTTATCCGGGAGAGGACAGAATCCTTGTTAAATCTCCTAAGGTGGCTACTTACGATTTACAGCCGGAAATGAGCGCTCCGGAGGTTTGCGACGGACTTTGCAACGCCATAAGAAGCGGAAAATATGACGCTATAGTATGTAATTTCGCAAATCCGGATATGGTAGGTCATACCGGCATACTTGAGGCGGCAATCAAAGCCTGTGAAACGGTAGATACCTGTGTAGGCAAGGCGATAGAGGCGCTTATGGAAGTTGACGGAACGATGTTTATCTGCGCCGATCACGGAAACGCGGAGCAGATGATAGACTACGAAACGGGCGAGCCTCATACGGCGCATACTACAAATCCGGTGCCTTTTATACTTGTAAATGCGGATCCTTCATATAAGCTTGCAGAGGGCGGAAAGCTGTGTGATATCATTCCTACCATGCTTGAGCTTATGGAATTGCCTCAACCTGAGGAAATGACGGGAAAATCCTTGCTTGTAAAGTAAAATAAGGTTTCGGTAATACTCATGCGGCGTCACTATATGACTGAACAGGACATATTGCATGACAACTGCTGCGGGAATCAAATAAAGAAAAACCGCTACGGCTTAATTCGCGTAGCGGTTTGTTTTAACTTAATATTACTTTTTGCTCACAAGAACCAATGTTTGTCTGATAGACTTTAATGAGGTTGTCAATTCTTTAAGCTCTTTGTCGATTGCGCTCTTTTTAACTCGTTTAAAGTCCGAAGCGTACGTTTTTCTAAGTATACACAATGTTTTATTGTAGGTCTTATATTTGGCGGTTACAGGGAGCGTTATATGATGGGAAGCACCGTCCTTGGAATATCTTTCAATTTCCAGATTAAACGCGGTACCTGATGCCTTATACTTCTTTCCGTTATACAGTTTACTTGCTTTTACTTCCTTCATGAAAAGCGTTACATATTTTGAAGAAGCGGCTAAACTCTTTAACTTCTTTTTATCAATGGTTACATACCAGTTTTTAACCTTTATCGTCAATCGACTTATCCCGGATGCTGCCATTTTTTTAAGAAAACTCTTTGAAAGCTTGACGGTAAGTCCGTTTTTAACAAGCTTTTCGGAGCTTATAACCGCGGTATCCGCATTTTGAGCGGTTTTTAACTGCTCTATAATTTTATCCGCATTTTTCGAAGTTAAAGTGAGCGAGTTATTTTTAGCGGACATGGCGTCTAAACTTAACCCTATCATATTATCGGAGGATGAAAGAGGGGTTTCGGAGTCCGTAATCTGTATATGTTCATCCTCGGATTTGGCATGCGACTCACCGGAAGCGGCGGGAGCCGAAGGAATTACCGCGCTCGAGCCTTCACCGGTATTAGGGAGGACAGCTTTGTAAACGGCTTCATTATAATTACTGTCTCTGTATACGTCCTTTACTGTGCCGTCGGTTAAATCTCTGTCGGCGACCACCTTTACGAATACCTTTGAGTCGGCAGGAAGATTTCCCAAATTTACCTCTTTCTTATCGGTATCTACTGATAAATCTTTTAATATCTTACTTTCATCCTTATCGGTAACCCTTACCGATACCGACTTTTTGCCGTTCTCATTCTTTAAGGAATAGCTTAAAACGGTATTATTTCCGCTTTTACTTAAATAAATATTTTCTGCGGAGGTAAGGCCTGTTCTTGTATCATTTAAATCCGAAAGCACCGTGCTTACATCGAAACTGTCCTTATCAAGCTTTACTACGGTAGACATATTATCCTCAAGTACATAGCAGGCGGCAGTCATTCCCGCAGTAGGAAGTTCTAAAGACGTGCCGTTTACGGTAAGCTTATTTCCGGAAAGCACATCGACAAGTTTATCTCCGTCCTTAAAGCCGTACCTGTCAAGGTCGGTTAAAAGAATGGAAGTTGTTTGTGTATTGCCGTTATTATTAAGCATTACTATGGCTTTATCTTTATTTCCGTATCTTGCATAAACAAGATACTTATTGTCTTTATGACTTTTAATTTCCTCAAAAGCTCCGTAAACAAAAGCGTTTTTATGATTTTTCCTTGCGGCTATCAGGCTTCTGTAATTATTTAAAATATCATAATTCCAGTCGTCATCATTCCAGTTAAAGGTTTGTCTGTTGTAAGGATCGTTTCCGCCCTTTTCGCCGAATGCGCCTGTTTCATCGCCGTAGTAAATCATAGGTATGCCGATGTAGGTGAGCTGCAGGGTTTGAGCGAGAGTCATCATCTTAGTATTATCTTTTCCGCTGTACTCCTGATTTAAAAATCTTTTTTTATCGTGCGTAGAGATGGAGTTGGTCGAGTTAAGTGCCGTGGAGTAAGGGAATTGCTTAAGATAATCCCTTGTATACGATGCTATTTCCGCAACTGAGTAATTATCCTTATTATCAAGACTCTGTTTTCCGTTGTAATATGGACTTGCCTTGCTGTTCTCTATGAAAGGAAGGAAAAATCCGCCGTAGTTCATCTTGCCGTCCCAAGCATTTCCGTAGTACCACTGATTGTTGTCACCCCAGAATTCTCCCAAGATGAAGCTGTCCGGGCTTACTGCTCTTACATTGTCATGAAAATCTTTCCATATTTTAAGGTTATTTGCCTTTTGGGTATCGTCTTCCTGTCCGTTTTCCTTAAAATCTCTCGGCTCGGTGTTAAGGTCTTCCGCTGCGTCGAGTCTCCAGCCGTCGGCGTAATAAGGAGCTTTTAAAAAAGTTTTCGCTATAGAATTTTCATCTTTATAAATATAATTCTTGGTAGCGTCCTTACTGTAATCGAGCTTCGCGAAGTTTGAAAAGCCGTGCCAAGGGTAGTGGGAGATAGGGTTTCCCGCACCGTCTTTAAAATTTCCTTGGAAATAAAACTTGTTTTTATTGGCTTTATAAAGACTTCCGGTAGCGGAGGTATGGTTAAACACTCCGTCAAGTATATAGTTCATGCCGTTATCCTCAAGAGCTTTGCCGAGTTCGGCAAGCCCTTTATTTCCCCCGAGGTTTCCGTCCACATACTCGTATGTGTCGTTATCATACTTATGGTCGCTGTCGGACTGGAATACAGGCATAAAGTACAGGGCATTTACGCCGAGTGTATTCTTCAAATAAGGAAGAGCTTCATTTACACCGGTCAAATCTCCGCCAAAGAACTGGTTATTCCAGATTTTATCGGTTTCTTCGCCGTTTGTGACAGGAGAGCCCCAAGCACTTATTTCAGGTTTTTCTCCGGATTTTGAAAAATCCATTGAAGTTTTGTTGTTTGTGGAATCTCCGTCTCTAAATCTGTCCACCATTATCTGATAGATTATGCTCTCTTTGCTCCATTTTGAGGTCTTATAGCCGGGAACAACTGAAAAACCGCTCATAGACGGCTCGCTATTGCTTATTCCTCTGCCGTCATCGCCTTTTCCGGCGCTTATCCACGCTGTTTTGATATCGGTATTCGACCTTTTGTTTATAGCTTCAAAATGATAATATTTAGCTTTTTCTCCGGCAGGAAGGATACCTTCCCAGAATTCCACCTTAGAAGAATCGTAGCCGTTTTCGGTATAAAAATCATTGCTTACCTTATTCATGTTTACGGTTTTCTTTACAGGATCATTCTGTATGTAATAATGAAGTTTCGCTTCGGTAAGCTCGCCCGCCATAGCCCTGAATCTTACCTTTACCTCATCGGTTTCGGATGGCTCGAGCGGTGTCATATAGTCCTTGCTTTGGTCGGCGAAAAGGTAGTGCCAGTGTATATCGGCATGTCCGCTTGGCTTAGGTTTATCGTTATACATCACCATAAGGCTGTAAGGCTCTATGTCGAAGTCATACCTGTCGGCTTCGGCGGTATTCTTAGGTGAAATAGTGGTTATAGGATTCTCAAGACTTACCTTTTCATGATTTGCTATAACTTTCCAATCCACATTTTCAGGAAGCCATTTTATATGTTTTTTAGCTCCCGAAACGTTGTAAAGCACAAGTATATCCTCAAAGCTGTCTCCGTTTGCCTTATTTTTAATATGTTGGAAGATAAGGCTGTCGTCATCATTAAGTCTTTGTACATTCTGATATTCGTTTACGCTGTCGCTGTTTGTAAGCCTGAAAGCCGGATGAGCCTTTCTTAGAGCTATAAGTCCTTTGTAATAATCGAACACTTCCGAGAATTCCGCTTTATCGCCCCAGTCGAAGTCGTTTGTTTCATCGGAACTTTTATAACTGTTGTGGTCGCCCTGCTTGGTTCTTAGAATTTCGCTTCCGCCCTGATAGAAAGGAATACCCTGTGAGAGCATTACGAAGGCGTTTGCAAGCAGAGCTTTTCTTACTCTGTTATCGGTAAGGGCATTTTCCGGAATATTTTGTCTGTAATTAGGTGCCTCTACTGAGCGGTTCTGATTCTTTTCAACCTGATCCCAGATAGGATAGTTGTCGTGTGCCTCGACATAATTTATGGTGTATTCCGGATCCGTACCGCTTGCTCTCATTCCGTACAGTACAGCTCCGTTTTTGCCGAAATCTCCGGTAACAAAGCCGCTTGAGTTTGCAGGATCGTTACCGCCTCTTAGAGCATTCCTGAAATCATCGTTGAAATATGATATTCCTTTGTTTTTGGTGGTCTGTAAATCACCCGGTAGAGGAGAGCTGTCCGCCATCCAAGGCTCACCGTATACTATGAGGGAAGGATCAATCTTTTGAATTTCCGTCTTTATGAGCTTCATTGTATCTATATCAAGTATAGCCATAAGGTCGAAGCGAAGCCCGTCCGTCTTATAGTCGTTTATCCAGTGCCTGCATGAGTCCACAATGAATTTTCTTATCATAGGGCGTTCGCTCGCCACGGCATTCCCGCAGCCGGACTCATTCGAGTAGGTGCCGTTCTCGTTGCTTCTGAAATAATAGCCCGGTACGATACAGTCCATATTGTCGGTACCCGCCATGTGGTTGTATACAACATCGTTTACGACTCTTATTCCCGCCTTATGAAGCCCCATAACCATCTCGCGGTATTCTTTAATCCTTACCTTCGGGTCTGACGGGTTTGTAGAGTAGCTTCCTTCAGGAACGTTGTAGTTTTGAGGGTCATATCCCCAATTTCTGATGTCCGCTTCATTAGCTTTTGACTCGTCCGTAGATACAAAGTCGTAGGTAGGAAGCAGATGTACATGAGTAATGCCGAGGTCTTTTATATGGTCAAGTCCCGTGGCAACTTCCGTGCCGTTTGAAGCGGTATACTTTGTACCTTCTTCAATTACACCTAAATATTTTCCCGCATTTGAGGAATTTCCGCCCCAGTCTTTGTCTATGGTAAAATCTCTTACGTGCATCTCATAGAGTATGCTGTCCTCGGGATTTTTAAGAACAGGCTTGATATCGGAATCGAAATCCGCAGGCTTGGTGTCGGCGGCGTTTATATCCGTTAAAGCTCCCGCCGTACCGTTTAAGCCGACTGCGTTCGCGTAAGGATCCACGGCGTATCTTATTACGTTATCGCCGAAATAAAATCTGAAAATATAATATTTATCCTGATTCGATTTATTAAGCAAAGCGGAGTAAATACCGGTTGTTTCATCATAGGTCATATCAAAAGGAATACCGTTTGCTTTGCTTGTTAAAAAATTGTCATGAGTATCATAAACAAGAACTTCAGCCTTTGAAGCCACAGGAGACCAGACCTTTACGGAAATTCCGTTATCGGTAAATTTCACGCCCAAATCGTCACCGGAATAATCGTACTTATTAAGCACGTGCCTCGGTTTCACCTTTGTATAAGTGGAAGCGTTCTTTCTTTTTATATATATCTGTTTTCTCGTGTCAAAAGAAGCTCCGTTTAATACATCGGATAAAGCGAACTTTACCAAGTCATAGCCCGGCTGATTCTCCAAGGTATGACCGACAGGCGTATAAGCCGAGCCGTCCACGGAAATCTCAAACTCCGGCTCACTGCCGGTAAGGGTCTTATAGTCGCTTCTTAAAAATAATTTTATCTCATTTTCGTCATCAATAAGGGCGCTTATAACTAAAGGGTCTGTTGAGAAATTACCCTTTGCCTCAAACTTTGAATTTATGCCGGGAAGATCTTTTCCGTCGGCATCAAGCCAGTAATATTTATCCTCGGCGGTATTATGTAAATAAAGCTTGTACTGATGAAGCTGCTGCCAAGCCAGGAAACCGCCTATTTGCTCATTATCTGTAGGGGTAAGCTTAGCGTATGGGATAGTTACCTTCATCTCGCCGGAAGAATTATCGAATCTGTAGTCATTTGACAAATTGTCTGTATCCCATTTATTCGCTCTGCACATGATATAGCCGCGGTCGAAATCAGGCGCGGTAACGGTAAAAGTAACCGTGTCGTTCGCTTCGTCATAAGAGGTGATGGCGGAAACATTATGAGAAGTCGAGGGAGGAGCGGTCTGTGTCCTTTCGGGGAAGAATGAGTTGGCTCCGTTTTCTCCGTTATCCGACATCCACTCGAAATTATTTCCGTCGTAAGTCAATGTGACCTTATACTCACGAACCTGCTCCGTGGAAATGAGTTTATTGTACTTGACCGAAATTTCCATTTCATCAGTCTTTGAAGTGTCGGTGCCTTTTCTTGTGAACTTATAGTCCTCGTTCTGTGACCAGTTGTTTGCTTTGCACATCACATAGCCGTAAAGAGCATTATCCGCCTTTACTTTAAAAATGACACTGTCATTCACCTCATCATAGGAAGCGTGTATATACCTTCCGTTTCCCGCTTTTGTGCTTACAGCCGGAAATACAGTCTGAAAAAGCAGGCAGAGTATAAGAAACATGGCAAAATGTTTCATAATCCGCCGTTTACTCCAGCAAGCAATGGTCAATTCGGTTACTGAACCTGTTTTCATAAGAATACTCCTCTCGAAATGTTTCGGTTTCTTTGCCTTAATAAAAACCGAAGAGATATTTAAATATCTATATATTCTACAATAAATTATGTGATAAAACTATCTAAATTTGTCATAAAATCATAAAAATAATTTTAGAAATAGAAGCAATTTTTAAAAAATAGACAAAATATAGAAAACAAAACTTGACAAAAAATATAAAAATTCAGGGGTGGAGTAAAGATGATTGAATAAAATATGAGGCAGGTATATAATACTGAATATAAAGTTTTGGTAGATACCTCAGGTATCAACATTAAAAAGAAAAGGAGAAAAAGACTATGAACCAAAACAGAAGAAAAATGGGAGTGGCTAAGAAGCTTCTTCCGATAGCCTTAGCCGCGGCGCTTACGGTGTCGGGTGCGGGTATTCCCGTACATGCCCAAGATATAGTGGGGGGGGCACAGGTAGCCGCCGTATATTGAGGGAGAGCATGGTTGTAGCCGAGGCTTCAACAACAAAAGTTGAATTCGGCACCAAGAAAGTAAACGGCGCGGAAGTATCAGGCTTGACTTCCGATATAAGCAAGATTGAGATAACAAAGGACGGATATAAGCTTAACGGAGAAGCTAACGTGTATCCGAATGCGAGCGGGTCGTATGAGTTTACTACCGGCGGAAGCAGTAAGGACGTAACGGCGGTTATCGAATCCGATGTTGAAAAAACATTTGAAATAAAATTGAATGACTTTCACGCTAAAGCGGAAGCATCGGCTCAAAAGGTTTTTGAGATAAAGGATAAGGCATCCGTAAATTTCAAGCTTTCCGGAGAGAACAGCTCGGTATCCGCTAAAGACAGCGATACCGCCTCTATAACGGGCGATACGGCAGGTAATTTGGAATTTCATGGAGATAAGGCTCTGTACTTATCCGATACGGATATTAAACTTGATAACGGAGCCATTCTTGTAGGAAAAGATTCAAAGCCTTCCGTATACAGCAATAAGCCTGTAGCGGCTAAGAATGTAGTTATCATGGGCGGAGTCGTAGCCTCTACGGAATTAGGTTCAGGTACAAGTACCCTTAAGATGGACGGAGACGCTGTCGTATATTGTGATGAAGTTAAGGCGCCAAATGCCGAAAATAAAAAGGGCGTGGTGTATGAGGGTATTACCGTTACTACGGATACTTCAAATTTAGCCGGACTTAAATCTACTCTTGCAAAAGGAAGCTCATCTGAAGGAACGGTATACGGCAATCCTGCAATCAGTAAAGCCGGTATAGCGGAGAGTGTTAGAGATGTCAAGCTTAAAGCCGACATGGCTACCGCTGTCGAGGTAGAGGGTGTAAAGGACGAGTACGAGATTAAAACCGGCGGTTATGAAGCTGAGATTAAAGCCGCTGTAAACGCTAAGATTGCGGTTTCGACCGATCTTTTTGCGGATAAGACGTTGGCTAAGGATACGGATTACGAGGTAACCAATGTGGCCGATACTACGAATGTAGGTGATAAAACGGTCACAATAGGCGCTATGGGAGCAAGCGAGAAGGTTAAAGGTCAGGTAGTAAAGAATTTTAAAATCATAGGCGCGAAGCTTCCTAATGCTGCTATAAATATTACCTCAAGTAACTTTGTTTATGACGGTACTGAAAAAACGGTAACTTTTGAAGTTAAGAAGACGGCTGACGGCGATACTCTTAATGCCGCAACCGACTACGAGGTGGTTGATAACAGCAATAAGGCAACCGATGCGGGAAAGCATACCCTTAAAGTAAGGGGAAAAGGAAATTATTCTTTTGAAGCGACTAAGGAATGGGATATAGCGCAGAGAGAGATAGAAATAAAAGATACCCCTACAATATCCGCAAAGACTTATGACGGTACTACGACAGCGGAAGTAGGTCCTATAACTTTCCAGGATACAACAAGCGCGCATAATCAGGTTCCTTTGGCTGTTAATAATGACTATACAGCTAAAGCCGAATTTTTAGACGCTAAAGCAGGTACGGGTAAGAAAGTTAAAGTGACGGTTACACTTAAAAAGGACGGAAACAATAAGTTTGCGGACGGAAAGTATGAGGTTGTTAAAGAGCTTGAGAATCAGACAATAAGCAAGGCTACGCTTACCGCTCCGGCAGCGAACGCGGCTGAGATTACTTATGTCGTGGATCAGGCGCATGCGGATAAATTCGCGGCTACGGTTAAGATGAGCCCTGCCGCTCCGAAGGTAGGAAAATATCAGTATCAGGCTGTAAAGGGCGCTCCGGGTGCTACCAGTTCCGTAGCGACGGCTTGGAAGGATACGAATGTAATCGGCGAGCTTGACGACAGCGAGGCATATACTTTCTTTGTAAGAGTAGCGCCGAAAGAGGCTGATAAGGATAACTACAATGAGAGCGCTGAAGCAAAGTACGGAAAGACTCTTGAGTTGTTTAAAGCGAAAAAGCTTCCCGCTCTTCAGGTGACGGTTGAGGCATCGGGAGCTAATAAGAAGGTGACTGTAAAGCCTGTAGAGGGAGCTCAGTATAAGTTCGGCTCCGATCCTTACGGCGATACCAATGTTAAAGACGGTGTAACGGGAACGGAGATAGTTGTTTCGGTAAAAATCCCTAAAGCTTTCCCTTATGCTGAAGCGGTTGCTACAGAAAAGGTGGATTTAACTCAGGTTACGGATACAAGCGAGGCTTCAAAGGTTAAAGTGCTTGTTGACGGAAAATATGAGGTGGATACGGATAATGCAGGTAAGTTTAAAGTTAAGCTTAAGACCGAGCCTGCTACCGTAGCGGGCAGAACTATCGAGTATAAGAAGAGCGACAGCGAGGATTGGCAAGATTCCGCCGAGTTTAAAAATATCGCTCCCGGCGCAAAACTTGACTTCTACGCAAGAGTAAAGAAAGACACCTCTCATGGT
Organism: uncultured Catonella sp.; assembly: GCA_963545085.1. Classification (GTDB taxonomy): domain Bacteria; phylum Bacillota; class Clostridia; order Lachnospirales; family Lachnospiraceae; genus Catonella. The sequence goes on from CAUUHV010000016.1 coordinate 51,692, forward strand.
GCAGGACTTACAAGCGACCCTGTCACCGTTACCTTTGATATGTTGGAGCAGGCTAAGCCTGAGCTTACCAAGACGGTTGAAGCAGGCAGCGCTCCTGATAAGAAGAAGATTACCATTACCAGAAAAGCAACCGAGACTAACGCCGAGTATACTTTTGACGGCGGAGATACCTGGGAGAGTACA
>CAUUHV010000017.1:0-48185 GCA_963545085.1 uncultured Catonella sp.
GTCATTTAGGAAGTTCTATCTTCCTGTTCTCCTTTGAAGGCTTATAGAGCACAATTTTTTTTCCTATCACCTGTACTACCGTAGAATGCGTACGTTCCGAAAGCGTAATCGCTATTTCCTTCGGGTCATCGACGCAGTTCTTTAAAACCGAAATCTTTATAAGCTCATTTGCTTCAAGATTTTCGGCAACAGCTGAGGTAAATTCAGGAGTCAGTCCCGATTTTCCTATGTTGAACATGGGATTCATGGTCATTGCCAATCCCTTTAAATACGCTCTTTGTTTGCTTGTCATAGCTTCTCCTATTTATAGTAATCAAAACTCATATCGCCTAAGTTTACACAGTCGCCCTCTTCTATGCCTAAAGCTTCAAGCTCATCAATTATACCCTGCTCATGCAAAAATTTCTGAAAAAAAGCAAACCCTTTTTCATCATCAAGGTTTGTATAACCTAACATCCTGTCAATCTTTTCACCTTGAACAAGAAATTCTCCTGCCTTAACCTTTGATACGGTAAGCTTTTTCTCTTCAACTGTAAGGTTATCGAGACTAAATTCCTTTTCAAAAATAACCGGACTTTTTTCAAGTCCTTTTAAAATATTATTTACGCCGTATAAAAGCTCTTTAATTCCTTTTCCGGTTACTGCGGAAATTGGATAAATTTCAAACTTTTCAGACTCAAAAGCTGTTTTTAACTCTTTTAACTTCTCTTCAGCTTCATCTTCAAAAAATAAATCCGTTTTATTTGCGGCGATAACTTGAGGTATGTTTAAAAGTTCTTTATTATAAGCGGTAAGTTCCCTGTTTATCTTTTTTATGTCCTCAACAGGATTTCTGCCCTCAGAGCCTGAAATATCTACAACATGGATAAGAACTCTTGTTCTTTCAATGTGCTTTAAAAATTCATAGCCTAAACCCACACCCTCTGAGGCTCCGTCTATAAGTCCCGGAATATCCGCAATAACAAATCCTGATCCTCCGCCTAAATCTACAACTCCCAAGTTGGGATGAAGCGTTGTAAAATGATAATTCGCTATCTTAGGCTTTGCGTTTGTAGTACATGACAATATTGTTGATTTTCCGACATTCGGATACCCTACCAAACCGACATCCGCAATCACTTTAAGCTCGAGTACAACTGTAAGTTCCGTCCCTTCTTTACCGGGCTGCGCATAAGTTGGAACCTGCATGGTTGCTGTAGCATAATTTGAGTTTCCTTTTCCGCCTCTCCCGCCTTTTAAAACCACTTCCCTAACATTATCTCCGGACATATCTACTATAACTTTTCCGGTTTCCGCCTCTTTTACAACAGTACCTTCCGGAACCTTGATTATTATATCTTCACCGTCTTTGCCTTTACGGTTTCTTTTTTCGCCGTCTGCTCCGTTCTCGGCATAATATTTTCTTACATACCGGAATTCATTTAAGGTATTTATTCCTTTATCGGTTACGAAGATTACATCTCCGCCTCTTCCGCCGTCACCTCCGTCAGGACCTCCGGCTGCCACAAAAAGCTCGCGGCGAAAGCTTACGTGTCCGTTACCGCCGTTTCCCGATCTTATATATATTTTAGCGCTGTCCGCAAACATTTTCTTATTTCCTTTATAGTATAGTAAAAACCCCGAACCTAAGACATAACAAAGATTCGGGGTAAATATCATTTCTCTTAATTATTCAGCTGCAGCTACAGGATAAACAGAAACCTGCTTCCTGTCTCTTCCCAATCTCTCGAACTTAACAGTTCCGTCGACTGTGGCAAATAATGTATCATCACCGCCGATGCCTACATTTTTACCCGGATGAATATGAGTTCCGCGCTGTCTGTAAAGAATATTACCTGCTAATACGAACTGTCCGTCAGCTCTCTTAGCGCCGAGTCTTTTCGACTCTGAATCTCTGCCGTTCTTTGTAGAACCGACACCCTTCTTATGAGCAAAAAACTGAAGGTTCAATCTTAACATACCGTTACACCTCCTGTCTTAATATAGTAACGTATTTTTTACCGTATTCTTTTGATATTCCATCAAGACCTAATAATAACGAATCCATCAGAAGCTTCGCTTTTTCGCTTAACTTATTTTTAAATTCCGCCGCAAGAAGACCGTTTTCAGTATCTTCTTCAACAGATATGATATCTTCGCAAAAAATCTCAATAGAATTAAGCGTATTAAGAGCCAATATTGAAACTGCGGCACAAACTATATCTGTTCCGTATTCCGCAAACAAAGCATGACCGTTAAATTCAATTCTCTTATACTCGCCGTTTTTGTCTATAGACACCGTAATCCTGATCATGAGTTGATCTTGTCAATCTTAACCTGTGTAAACAGCTGTCTGTGACCGTTTTTCTTGTGGTATCCGCTCTTGCGCTTATACTTGTAAATAATAACCTTAGGACCTTTGCCTTCCGTCATTACTGTAGCCGAAACGGTAGCGCCCGATACTACAGGATTACCGATGACGAGCTTGTCACCGCCGATTGCAAGTACCTGATCGAAAGTAACGGTTTCACCTTCGGACTTACCGAGCTTCTCAACTCTGATAACATCACCCTCAGCCACCTTATACTGCTTACCACCTGTTGCGATAATTGCGTACATTTGGTTCCTCCTATTATAAATCTCGCCTGCTTAGGTGCCGTCCGAAAACGGACAGACTTATACCATACAGTGCGGCACAAAATGTAGTTTAGCATAAGGAAAGCGTAATGTCAATAACTGTGAAAAAATTAAATTCACTCCCCCAAACTAAAACCGCAGGCAAAAATTGCCTGCGGTTTTTTATCAATCGTGTATAGCGGTTTCTTTATAAAACTTTTTATAAAAATCTTCTACTGTAATTTCATCAATAAATACGCTATCGATACCTGATGAAAACAGTAACATATTATGCATATCGCTTATAGTAAGTCCGTTCAAACGCTTAGGTATTATCCTGATTTTTATAGCTGCCTGATCATTTTTTGCCGCTTCCCAAAGATTTGACATTTTAGGCAAATATGGAACAAGTTCTTTTAAGCTCATTCTTCTTTCTGTAAGATTTTTTGCTACAAGCAACCTTTCACCGAAATTTTTATTATAATCTCTACTTGTATAATTTGTAACGGTTAAAGTATCATGAGTGTTCTCATTTTCTATATTTGAATAATCATGAAAATCCGCCCCTGTAGGAAGCAAAACATATCTACCCATATTAGTTGAAGTGGTATTTACACTAAACTCCGCCGCAACATCATACATATCCGCATCAGGAATCTCATCCCACTCCAAAGTGCCCGCATCAAAATCAATCCTTACTTTATCGGTACTGCCTGCTTCTTTTTCAAAATTTGCGCCTTTTATTTTAAGTGTACCTAAAAAGTTTCTGTCAAATACCTTAACTTCCTTCTCCACAGTCTCTCCCATAGGATAATCCTGTAATTTTTCAAATTTCTTGAATAAAACAAATTTGTATTTTCCTACACCTTTATTTCTCATTTCTTTTAAGAAGTTTAACTCGGTCTTTCCTGCATCCAATGTATTTTCCATTATTACAGTTTCAGAAGGAGTTGTCTTTACGAGTTTATAATTTACGGATACAGTTTGAGGCGTAATATTAACACTTCCCGTATCGCTTATTGCCATAGCCGAAGCCGTAACTATCTTTTTAAATTCCGTAACTTCCGCTTTTATAGCCTCAAATAAAACCTTATCGGTCACTATGGCATTAAAGTCGTTTTCCGATATCTTAGACTTTTCGGCTTCTATTTTAGCTACAGCCTCTTTAGCAACACCCGCTTCCGGCTTAGCCCCTTTAATTTTATCATACTCATCTCCGATAATAGCCTTTGCCGCATCTATAATCTGCTTTATTTCATTTATTTTGGCGGCTAATTCGGCAATTTTATTTGTAATCTTTGTTTTTAGAGCTTCCCATTTAGCTTTTTGGACAGGATCCGCTGCGCTTGCGGCTATTTTTGCCTCAAGTTTTCCTTTGATATCATCTCCTGTTGTCTTTATGTCACTGTAATTATCCTTGTTGATTTTATCTGTAGTTATTTTCTCATATTCACTTACACTTTTTTCTAAAGCCTTATCTCCCTGATTTGAAACGATTCCGCTTATAGTATTGCTTACGGTACTGTTTTTGATTTTGGCTTTAATCTTGTAGTTTCCGTTTGCCAAAGCCTCTATTACAGCTTCCGTAGAGTTTGACGAAGCGATTTTCACTCTGCCTGTACCTTCTTCAACAATCCAATCAAGATTTTTATCCGTAGCGTCCGCAGGAGTATAAGTAACCTTTATTTTGATGGTTTTGCCGTCTGCGTCAATTTCTTCTCAGCCTTCTTTATCTAAAGCTATAGCCGTAGCTTTTTTTTCTTAACCGCCCGGAACATAAGAACCGCTGTCGACGCTTCCTGTATTTGCTTTATCTTCTTTAGCCTTATCCTCCATAGGTTTCTCGGTATTTGTATCATCTTTTTTATTTTCCGCAGTATTATCCTTTATTTCGGATTTTGCCTCATTTTTAATCTCGTCAACCCTGCTTTCAATAGTTATAGAAGCCTTTTGTGCCTCTTTCAAGGTTTCAAGTACTGCCGTATTTACTTTGACAATGAGGGTAAGAGGGTTCTCTACTGTTATTTTTGAAATTTTTGAGGTTTCATCGGAACCCGATACTTCCAATTTTGAGCTCTCATAAGACTTTTTTATTCTAAGAGAGGCACCGTCCTTCTCTCCCATTGATATTTTGATATCGGTATTTTTCCCGAACTCCGCCGTCATCTTTTTATTATAAGCGGATAAATCAAGATTTCCTGCAGCGCCTTTTGAAACCTTGAGAGAAAAATTTTTATTATTCAAATCTGATGTCTTGTCAAGCTTCACATTCGTATCTTTTTGAGTAATTTTTATACCCTTTACGCTTGATTTTTTGGTCTGCAATACATAATCACCTTTTTCAAAAGTAATTGTACCCGAAACCTTTACTTTACTAAGCCTAATAATAGCATTTTCGACACTTTTCTTAACCACTATGGCTTTTACGTCTTTATTCTTTATTACAATCTTACCGTTCTTCACATCTTTTTTTGTGAGGTATACAATACCGTTCTTTTCCGCCGCGCTTGCCTTATAAGATACTGTAGAAAGGGCACCGCACATAGCAGTCATTAAAATCAGACCGAGCATTCCAAGCTTTTTGTTCTTCATTAAATCCTCCTTAGAACAGGGTTTTGTTGTTTATGAAACTAATTTTTCCTTACATATTCTAAACGTTTTTTGATTACTAATCAATTTTATAACTCTTAAAGATAAATTAAATATAGGTTATAATTCTTAAAAAAATTTAATAATTTTCAAAACACAATTTCAGCAACCACTGAAAAAAGAGCTGTCGCTTTGGGAAAAACATTACAAGATTATGTTTGATAAGGGCTTAACCATATCTTGTATATTTTGTGCTTAATGCGACAGCTCCTTTTAAGATTATACGAATATTATTCCGAAATTTTTCGTAATAGTTCGGGATTATTTTGTCACAAGATTGGACTTATGCATAAAGTTCTCTAATGTAGTAAATTCAGCAGTAATCTCAACACAATATTCTCCGGAGCCTAAAGTGTCAAATTTATCTTTAAGGTTAATAAAGGTTTCTGAAGGATTAGCCTGAATATCTCCTCTAACTCCTGTGCTCTGATAGTCGTTTGTGTTTTCAAGCTTCTTAATTTCCCATTTAATATTTGTTTTAGGTGATGTAAATGTAAAAACATATTGACCGTCATTACTTAGAGTATAGCTGCCGTTCATTAACAGCTTATACACGCCGACATCAGCCTTTACAGCATTATATATAACTCCCTCAGGTTGTTTGAGTATCTTATTTTCTCCTATAAGAAATTCCTCTCCGACCTTTTTTATTTGTTCCTCTATTTCCTGTATGGCATTTGAAGCGTCGCTATAGCTAAGCTTCGTGTCGGCATAATTTTTAATCTTGTTGTACTGTTTTTTAATTTCGGTTTCAACATCGTCAAATATATTCTTTTTATTTTCAGCTTCGGTTTTCAACTGAACTAAATGCGCTTCGATATTATCGCGCATCTTCTCCCACTTTTTGTCCGCTGTTTGATCCGCGGATGCTTTTCCCGCAAGATCGGTTCTCAATTTTGCGATTTCACTAAGTATTTTCTCGTAATTACCGAAGCCAATATCACTGACTGTTTTCGCTTTATACTCATTGTATTTTGCTTCGATGGCTCTCTCTTCATCATCCGTCTTATAAATCTCATAGGTTTTGGAATTTTCAAGTCCCTGCTTGGTTTCTGTTACGGTCAGGTCTGCGGAATTATTATAAGCACTGTTGAAATCGCTGTATTTAGTATTTGAAACGGTTCCATCGGCACCTATTCCGATATATTTACCGTCAACCTTAAGCACATATCTTTTACCTGTTTGAAGCCCCGTTATCTTTTTATCTCCGGCAACACCCTCACTGCCGGAAGTAAGACCGACTTTCTGACCGCTTATGTTGCCACTCCCTGTAATTACTTTATCCTTGCCCTTTAACTTAGCCTTTATCTTATATTCGCCGTTATCCAAAGCCTTCAGCCTTATGATATTCTTATTTTCGGATATTTTTTTTACTGTTGTATTTTCGCCGTTCTCAATAGTCCATTCAATTTCACCGACAGTATTCGCAGGCTCATACTTGACCTTTATTTCAAATTCCTTATCATCTTCGGTTATATCAAAAGATTCAGTTTCAAACTTTATATTTTCCGCAGGTTTAACCGAAGGAGCACCCGGAGCGGGTGAAGCGCTTCCACCTCCTGCATAACCGCCACCACCTGAAGCTCCTCCTGTATCGGGCTTTGTCTTATCTTCTTTTGTCTTATCTTCTTTGACCTTGTCATCGGAAGATTTACTTTCAGGCATTTCTTCTTTATTGTTATCCGCATAAAGCTGCTTTATCTCAGTATTTCCTGCATTTTTAATATTATCTATCGTCTTGGAAACGGTTACCGTTGCTTTTGCCGCCTTCTCCGTGGTTTCAAGTGTTGAGACATCTACATTTACAACAAGTGAAACCGGTCCCTCCAAGGTTATTTTTGAAAGCATGGCGTTTTCACTTGTGCCGTTAATATCAAGCTCTGAGCTTTCATGCGCCTTCTTTATCCTAAGTTCTGCATTCGCTTTTTCACCTACAGTTATACTAAAATGTGTATTTTCTCCGAGATCCGCAGTTACTTTTTTATTATAAGCCGATAAATCAATACTTCCCGCAGCACCTTTTGAAACCTTGAGAGCAAAATTCTTTTCATTCAGGTCTGATGCCTTGTCAAGCTTCACATTTGTATCTTTTTGAGTAATTTTTATGCCTTTTATGCTTGATTTTTTGGTCTGTAATATATAATCACCTTTTTCAAAAGTAATTGTACCCGAAACCTTTACTTTACTAAGTTTAACAGTGGCGCTTTTAACACTTTTCTTAACCACTATGGCTTTTACGTCTTTATCTTTTATTATAACCTTGCCGTTCTTAACATCTTTCTTTGTAACATATACAATATCTTTATTTTCCGCCGCGTTTACCTTATGAGGTACTGCAGAAAGGGTGCACATGGCAGTCATCAAAATCAGACCGCACATTCCAAGTTTTTTGTTCTTCATTAAATCCTCCTGTTAAATTTACTTCGATATTTACGCATATTCTAAATTATCTTATTTTTTAAGTCAATTTAGAAATCATTAAATTATAAGCCGTAATAATTAAAAAAATTTTATTTTTATATAGAATAATATCAAAGCCCCTATACATAGAGGTTTTGATATGATACAAAAAAAGACTGTTTAATATCCAAACAGTCTTTATAAGTACAAATTATAATTTGATAAAAATCATTTAAAATATTCATACAAAGGTTTTCCGGATCTTCGTCTTGTTATTTCCATAAGTCCGAGTCCCGTCATATCAACCACACAGGAGTTCGTACTGTCATCTTTAAGTAAAAGTGACATTTTGTCCATAAGCTCTTTATTATATTTTTCAGGAATATCGATAAAGTCAATTATAATCATTCCTGAAATATTCCTGAGTCTTAATTGCGCCGCTATTTCTTTTGCGGCCTCAAGATTTATTTTCATAAAAGTATCGCAGCTTGCGGTTTTTCCGGTTATCGCCTTTCCCGAATTTACATCTATTACCGTCAAAGCCTCGATAGGCTCAATCACAATATACGCTCCGGAATTCATCCAGACCTTTTTAGAGAGACATTTTTCAAGAATGGAATTAAAGGAATACAGGTTTGCAAGCCTTATCATCTCATCATCATAAAATTTTAATTTATCTTCATCATTTTTAAGATATTTTCTTATATATGACTGATATTCCGAGTATGTTTCCTCGTCATCCGTCATAATTTTTTCCGTTTTTTCATGACAATCCCTTATAAGACTTAAATACGGAGGAATTTCCTTAAAAACACGCTCATATTTTACACCGTGTCTGCCTCTGTGGAGCGCGTCTATATAGTTTACGTATAAATCATAAAATGCGTTTTTTATTTCCTCATCATCAAGCGACATGGCGGCTTTTCTTATAATTACTCCGACTCCCGTTTCCGCAAGCAGCTTCTCTCCTATTTCCTTAAACCTGTTTCTTATATTTACATAATCTTCCTCCTCTTTATACCTTGATGAAAGATGGACGGAATCCATATCCGGCTTAAGTATCATGTATTTACTGATAAAAGTAAATTCCGTTGTGAGAGTATAGGATTTTGTTTTTGTAGGCTCTTTTAAAATTTGTACTAAAATCAGATCATCTATTACCGGTTTTCCGCCTGTTTTCCCGTTTGCGTAAATGAAGCGGGTTTTGTCGGTAAAGTAAAGATAACCCTGTATTCCCGGAAAAATTTCCACAAAACAGGAGCTTATATTTTTTACTATATTTGCCACTCTTCCTATTATTATATCGCCTATATTCAGCTCAATTTTATCGTCATATTCGGAAATTCTAAATTCTTTTATATCAAAATCATCGGTAAGCGCCGAAATGAGTCTGCCGTTAATCTTAGTTGAAATTATCTGAAACATAGCTACCTCCGTTTAAGACAGTATACCAAAAAAAATTTTAAATGGATATACCGGATTTATTCTGGTACAATAGGATTTATAAAAATGATTTAATTCGGAGGAGATAATTATGGCTTGGTGTCCAAAATGTAAAACGGAGTACAGAGACGGAATTACGGTATGCAGCGACTGTGGTTCTACGCTTGTAGATGAGCTGTCCGATTTTGAAAGCGTGATGAAGCCGCTTTCTTCGTATAAAGATAAAGAGGCGGCGAAACGCCTGTGCAATTTCCTTGAAAAAGAAGAAGTTACAGGCATAGAGCTTAATGAGGAAGAAAGCGGGGAATTTATCGTTTATGTGCCTGAAAACTCGGAATCAAGGGCAAAAAAAATACTTGCCGTTTTCACTAAAATAGAGGCTGAAAATGAGTTTTCACTTTTATCCGATGAAGAAAAAGCGAAAAAGAAAGAAGAAACGGCAAAAAAACTTGAGGACGAAATGAACGTCCATGTATATACTAAGGCGGAAGATAAATACAGTGACAATATTTCCGCCGCGTGGACATTTCTCATATTCGGAACAGCCGGACTTATATTTACAGTTTTAAATATAGCTGGAGTGCTTGACATAATGAGCGGAGCTTTGCAACTTTCGGTATCCGCCTTCCTCTTTATAGCCTTTATAGTGTACGCTTTAAAAACTTTTTCAAATATCGGAAAACTTAAAGCGGCAATATCTGATGAAAATGCGGCTATAGAAAAATATATGAGCTGGCTCAGAGAAAATTTTCCTTCGGATAAGGTTAAAGAGGTCGGACAGGCGGATGCTTCCTTCGAAGAAAACGAAATTTTACAGACCGCTTTTATAAGCGAGGAGTTGGTTAAAAATTTCACAGGTATCGACCCGAACTTCGCGGATAAACTGGCTGAAGATTATTTTGAAGAAATTATAAAGTAAAAAACAAAAACTGTAAAAAACCCGCCTGTGTAAGCGGGTTTTTTACATGAGTGCATTTTTTTACTTTCTGCTCCATGTGGCTCTTGAAAACAGCAGTAACATCGGAAAAATTTCAAGTCTGCCCGCAAGCATATCAAAAATCAGCACCACTTTTGAAAATGTGGAGAAATGGGAGAAATTTCCGGTAGGACCTACTTTTCCGAGTCCCGGACCTATATTATTAAAAGTAGCTACAACCGCAGTAAAACTTGTTTCAAAATCGAAATTGTCAAGAGTCACCAGTAAAAACGAAACGGCAAAAATTATAAGATATGAAACAAGAAAAACATTTGCGTTTCTTATTACGCTGTGCTCTATCGTTTTTCCGTCCATCTTAATTATTTTCACACTTTTATGATGAATCATTCCGGAAATTTCTTTTTTAAGCGTCTTAACATAAATTACAATCCTTGAAACCTTCATTCCTCCGCCGGTACTTCCGGCGCAGGCTCCTATAAACATAACCGCTATCAGTATTGATTTTGAAAACATCGGCCAAAGCTCAAAATCAACCGTAGCGTAGCCTGTAGTGGTTATAACGGAAGAAACGGAAAAAAAGGCGTGATGTATATCGTAATAAAGTGTTGAAAAACTTCCCCTGTTAAGTGTTATAAACGTTACCGCCGCAAAAATAACCACAAGATACCATTTCACTTCTTCTATTGAGAAAGCATCCTTTATTTTCTTTTTTATTATAAGAAAATAAAAGTTGAAATTCACTCCGAAAAGCAGCATAAATACTGCTATTATTGACTGCTGAAGCATCGTGTAGCTGAGACAACTGTCATTATGTATACCGAATCCTCCGGTTCCCGCCGTTCCGAAGGTTATGCATATAGCGTCAAAAGCCGGCATGCCTGTAAGCATAAGAGTTACAAACTCAAGAAGCGTCATAAAAATATAAATCATATAAAGGTAGGAAGCTGTCTTTTTCACATTCGGAACAAGCTTTCCTACCGACGGTCCCGGGCTCTCAGCTTTCATAAGGTGCATATCCACGCCTCCGAATAGCGGTAACAGCGCTAAAATAAAGACAAGCACTCCCATACCGCCTATCCAGTGAGAAAAGCTGCGCCAAATCAATACACATTTCGGAACGTTTGTAAGATCGGTTATTACACTTGAACCTGTCGTGGTAAAGCCCGAAACTATTTCAAAAAGCGCGTCTTCATAATTCGGCAAAACCCCCAGTGTTACAAAAGGAATTGCTGAAATAAGACTTATCACTATCCATGTAAGAGAACAGATTACAAAGCCTTCTCTTGCGTAAAATCTTTTATTGGAAGGCTTTTTTCTTGTTATTATAAAGCCCGCTAAAAATGAGCATAAGGAGCAGATAAGAAAGCTTATACCGCCCTTTTCTCCATAAATCAATGAAGTGAAAAACGGAAGCAGCAGAAAAGCTCCCTCAAAATTAAGTACCCAGCCTACAATATAAAGTATAATTGAATAATTCATTTTTCTCTTTCCGTATTTTAATCAGCCAAAACGTCATCAATGCTGCCAAGACCTTTGTTTGTAGTAATTACAATCACGCTGTCGCCCTTTTCGATAGTGTCCTTTCCTGAAGGAGTTATTATCTGTCTGTTTCTTGAAATTGAAGCGATTAAAAGGTTTTTCTTAAGGTTTAGGCTTTCGAGCGGAACCCCTGTAACTTTAGAGGAATCCTTTATAGTAAACTCAAGCGCTTCAACTCTGTTTCCTTCAAGCTTATAAAGCGTTTCCACGTTGCTCCCCTTTGAGTTTTGCATGGTTCTTGCATATCTTAAAATGTATTCCGCGGTTATGTTTTTAGGTGCTATTACGGAGCCTATAGGAAGTGCCTCTATAACCTCCTCAAACTCGATTTTATTTATTTTTGTTATGCATTTTGCCTTTGAAATATGATGAGTGTACATGGAAAGCATTATATTTTCCTCATCTATATTCGTAAGCGTCACGACCGCATCCGCCAATTCTATTCCCTCTTCAAGCAGAATTCTTTTGTCCGTCGTGTCGCCGTTTATTACTATAGCCTCGGGAATAAGCTCTGAAAGCTCCATACAGCGTTTTTCATCATGTTCTATTATTTTAACCCCTATTCTCGCCTTCACAAGTTCAATTGAAAGATAATAGGCTATCGTTCCGCCGCCGCAGATTATAACATTTTTAATAGGTCTTGTGTTTACTCCGACCTTATGAAAAAAGTCAAAAGAATCCTTAAATTTAAGAATACATGAAATGTTATCTCCCGCTTTTAAAACAAAGGAGCCGTAAGGAATAATAGCCTCATCTCCTCTCCTTACTATGCAGATAAGAACATTTCTTGAAATACTTTTTGAAAACTCGATAAGACTCATTCCGTCAAGGATTGAATTTTCCGCTATAGGAAGTGAAATAAGGTTTACTCTTCCTTTTACAAAGGTATCGACCTCAAGCGCGGACGGAAAAGAAATAAGCCTTGCGATTTCAAAGGCTGCGATTCTTTCCGGATTTATAGCCATGGATAAGCCGAGTTCCTCCTTAATAAAATTTATTTCCTCATAATAATGAGGGTTTCTCACCCTCGCTATTGTCTGACAATTACCGGCTTTTTTAGCTATAAGGCAGCTTAAAAGGTTCAATTCATCCTTATCCGTTACGGTGATTAACAAATCCGCATCTCTTATACCTGCTTCAAGCTGGGTTTTATAGCTTGTACCGTTTCCGTATATAGCCTGAATATCAAGTACATTTACGGCATTTTGAAGCGCTTCAGTGTCGGTATCTATTATGGCTATTTCGTGTTTTTCTTCGCTAAGCTGGGTAGCAAGCGCATAGCCTACCTTGCCGCACCCCACAATTACAACCTTCATAAAAATCTCCTGAATATTAAAAAGTATAATCTGTTTTTCGTGTTGTTTACACCATAGGTCTCAGACAGCTTTACTCAAAGCCCGCGCATTGCTTATGCGCCGCTACGTCGATAACTATGGGTAATATTATCGGATATTCCTAAAACAAACAATTACAAGCCTCAGGCTTGATCATTTTATTATAGCTCACCCAAAAGGTAAAATCCACAGTTTTCGGTCACCTTTACGTTTAACAACTTTCCGATATAGTCATTTTTATTATCGGTAGGCACGGTGAAATGCACCAAAGTATTATCCGACATTCTTCCTGTTATAGTAAGCGGTTCTTCCTTATCAACCTCTTCACCAAGCACTTCAACATAGGTATTTAATCTGTTGGAAAGGTTATCATCCGAAGATTCCGCCACGGTCTTCATAAGCATCTTAAACCGTTCCTTTACCGTTTCTACCGGCACCTGCTCTTTCATAACCGCAGCGGGAGTACCCGTGCGTTTTGAATACTCGAACATATAAGCGTTCTGATAACGTACCCTTCTTACCACGTCAAGAGTGTCCTCAAAATCCTCATCACTTTCACCCGGAAATCCCACTATAATATCGGTTGTAAGTGCCACTTCCGGAATCCTTTTTTTGATTTTTTCCGCAAGTTTAAGGTAGGATTCCTTTGTATAACGCCTGTTCATATATCTTAAAACCTTGTTGCTTCCCGACTGAAACGGAAGATGTATATGTCTGCATATTTTTTTCGACTCCGCTATAGTTTCTATAAGCTCGTCAGATAAATCCTTAGGATGCGGGGTCATAAAACGTATGCGCTTTATTCCATCAACCTTTTCAATCATTCTAAGAAGACTCGCAAAGGTTACAGGACTTCCGTCAGCAAGCGTAATTCCTTTTCCGTATGAATTTACATTTTGTCCGAGAAGCATTATCTCGACTACACCCGCATCCGCAAGACATTTTATTTCTTTTACAATATCCTCAGCCTTTCTGCTTCTTTCTCTGCCTCTTACATAAGGTACTATACAGTATGTGCAATAATTATCGCAACCGTACATTATATTTACACTTGCCTTAAAAGAATATTTTCTGTCATCCGGAAGATCCTCGACTATTTTGTCGGTATCTTTCCAAATGTCCACAAGCATGCCATGCTTAATCTTATATCTTCCGTTCTTCTTAATCGGATTACCGGCGGCATCGCTTTTCATCGCGAACATTGCAAACATAAGTTCCGCCAACTTATAAATATTATGGGTGCCGTAAATTAAATCTATGAAAGAATAGCTTTTCTTTAATTTTTCCACCACTTCCGCTTCCTGCATCATACAGCCGCAAAGCGCGACTATCATATCCGGTTTTTTCTCCTTTGCTTTTTTCAGATATCCTAAATTTCCGTACACCTTCTGAGCCGCGTTTTCTCTTATGGTACAGGTATTTATGATTACAAAATCCGGATTTTTGGCTTCTGTTTGTTTAAAGCCTATTCTCTCCAAAATTCCCGCTATCTTCTCGGAATCTCTGAAATTCATCTGACAGCCGAAAGTATTGCAGGAAAAGGTAAGCTCATGACCTGCATTTTTTTCTATAAGCTTAAAAGCCTCCGCCGCCTTTTCCATATAGTAATACTGTCTCGCCGGCTCCTCTATCGGCTCCGCCGCCCTTGCCGCCTCAAATTTATAGTCGATTTTAAAAATATTTGTCAATGTATTTTCCATTTTACCTTAATCCTTACTCTCTTACCTGTCCGTTTCCTAAAATTATATATTTCTCACAAGTAAGCTCTTTTAGTCCCATAGGTCCTCTTGCATGTATTTTTTGAGTGCTTATTCCTATTTCCGCACCGAAGCCGAACTCTCCCCCGTCCGTAAATCTTGTTGAAGCGTTCACATATACGCAGGCGGCATCCACGGCATTTAAGAAAAGCTCCGCATTCGCTAAATTTTCAGTAATTATAGCCTCGGAATGTTTGGTACCGTACTTATTTATATGGCTTATGGCATCTTCTATCCCGTCCGCGCATTTTAACGAAATGATTCTGTCAAGATATTCCCTTCCCCAGTCATCCTCCGCGGCAATTTCAAAAGAAGGCCCTATCTCCCTCGCTCTTTCATCCGCTCTTATTTCTATTTTATAAGGCAAAAGAGCGGCATGAAGCATAGGTATAAACTCCTTCATTATATCCGAATGTATAACCAACGACTCACAGGCATTACATACTCCGAGTCTTGTAGTTTTCGCGTTTACAATTATATTCGCCGCCTTTTTTAAGTCTGCAAAAGCGTCCACATAAATATGGCAATTCCCCGTTCCGGTGTGTATAGCAGGCACCGTAGCATTATTTACTACAAAATTTATAAGATTTTCGCCGCCGCGAGGTATTACCAAATCCACATAATCGTTTGCTCTTATAAGCTCCTTTATGCCGTCATGTCCGGTATCTTCTATATAAAAGACACAGTTTTCGTTCACTCCGTTAAGTGTGAGCGCGTTTTTAATGATTTTTACTATCTCCACGCATGAATTAACCGAGTCCGATCCGCCTCTTAAAACCGAAGCGTTACCGCTTTTAAAACAGATGCCGAAGGCATCCGAGGTTACATTCGGTCTTGCCTCGTAGATTATACCTACCACTCCCAAGGGCACTCTTTTTTTTCCTATCATAAGCCCGTTCGGTCTTTTGAGCATACCTGAAATCTCCCCTACAGGATCGGGAAGTGAAGCCAAATTTATGAGTCCTTCCGCCATGGAAACAACCCTTTCTTTTGTAAGCTTAAGCCTGTCCGAAAGTCCCTCGCTCATGTTTTTAGCTTCTGCCGAAATCAAATCTTTTTCATTCGCAACTAAAACAGCTTCGGCGTTTTCTTTTAAAAGTCTTGCGCAGTCATACAATACATTATTTTTTTTATTTTCGGAAAGTAGGGAGAGGCTTAATGAGGCTTCTTTTACTTTTTTTAATTTATCTGTAATTCCGTTCGTCATAAAACCGCTCCTTTACTCTGTTAAGCTTAAATCGTCCACACTACGGGTAACAACCGCATTCTACGAAATTTACTCGCCGCTTACTCGAATTTAGTCTGTAAATATGATGATATTATCAACACTTCCTTTTCGGTAATTATCATGTCCACAGGAATATCACCATTACCAACCGGCAAAGAATCAAATATCTGATAGCTTAAAGCCGCCGCTGTTTTGTGAAATTGTTTTTTTAAAAAGCGGCTTAAATACCTGTCATAATAGCCGCCTCCATAGCCGAGTCTATTTCCTCTCTTATCAAAACAAAGTCCCGGAAGCAGCATTTCGATATTATCGCTGCAATTCTCCGGCTCTAAAATATCACCCGAAGCCGGCTCTAAAATACCGTTTTTAATCTCGTATTTTGTAAACGGAGTTATTTTTATAAATTCCATTACTCCGCCGTCTTTTACCTTACTGAAAATTTTCGGAAGCGCCACTGTCTTTCCGTCTTTAAAAGCTGATTTTACTATTTTTTCGGTATTTATCTCTTCAGGCATGGAATTATATACTAAGATTATATCGGCTTTTTTATAACAATCAAGGCTCAGATATTTTTCAATTATTGAATTTCCGTCCTTTATGTCTTTATCCGGATTAAGCTTTCTTTGTTCTTTTACTGAATTTCTGTAATAATCCTTATCCATTTTTCTTCCTGATTATAATTTCCGCCACTTTTATTCCGTCAACTGCGGACGATGTTATACCGCCTGCGTATCCCGCTCCCTCTCCTATAGGATAAATTCCCTTGAATCTGCTCTCCATAGTATTAACATCCCTTATGATTCTTAGAGGTGAAGAAGTTCTGCTTTCTATCCCGGACATTATCATATCCTCTCTGTCAAAGCCTTTTATCTTCTTTCCGAACGCCCTTATCCCCTCGGCTAAGGACTCGCTTATATACTCCGGTAAAATTTCTTTAAGATTCGCAAACTCCGTCTTCCCTTTAGAAATATTTTTTACTTCTCCGAATCCTGTACTTTTTTTATTATTTAAAAAATCTCCGAAAAGCTGAATCGGTATCTTTCCGTGTCCAAGCTTAAAAGCCGCTTCCTCAAGACGTCTTTGATATCTTACTCCCGAAAGAGCGTCATCACCTTCAAAATCAGCCGCGTTTACAGTAGCGACTATGGCGCTGTTGGCGTTCTCCGAGCCTCTGTCGCTGTAACTCATACCGTTTACAAGGATTCCTCCGGCTTCGGAAGCGGAGTTTACCACATAGCCTCCGGGACACATACAAAAAGAATACACTCCTCTGCCGTTTCTGCCTGTATGAGTAACCTTGTAGTCGGCAGGCGGAAGCTTTTTAAAAGCCTCTCCGTACTGATATTCACTAATTATTCTCTGCGGATGTTCTACCCTTACCCCTACGGCAAAAGGTTTCGCCATCATTTCAAATCCTTTATTATAAAGCATTTTAAAAGTATCTCTTGCCGAATGTCCGAGCGCAAGCACAAGAGTGTCGCAGACAAAGTTTTCTTCTCCGTTTAATATAATTTCCTTAACCGTACCGTCTTTTATAATTATGTCCGTAAGCTTTGTTTCAAAGCGGTACTCACCGCCAAGAGAAATTATTTTGTTTCTTATATTTACAAGTACCTTTTTTAACACGTCCGTTCCGACATGAGGCTTATTAGAAATAAGAATTTCCGGATTTGCTCCGAATTCCACAAAAGTTTCAAGCATAAATCTTATTCTGCCGTAGGTATCTTTTACAAGAGTATTTAACTTTCCGTCCGAAAAGGTCCCCGCCCCGCCCTCACCGAACTGCACATTGCTTTCAGGCATAAGCTCTCCGGTAAGCCAAAATTTTTCCACCGCTTTCGCTCTTTTTTCAACGGACTGTCCTCTTTCTATTATAAGAGGCTTAAATCCCTTAAGAGCGAGAATATAAGCCGCAAACAGTCCGGCAGGACCGCTTCCGATTATAACCGGTCTTAAAGATGAATGTCCCGCTCTTTGTTTACATTCAGATAATTCGCTACCCGTTTCAGCGGGAATTATATATGTGCTGTCCTTATATACGCTCACATCGGAAATAGGTTTTTTAAAAGAAATCAACTTTCTATATGCTTTATCAGCTACTTCTACAAGTGTAGTAAGACTATAATGCACATCTTCTTTTTTTCTTGCGTCTATTGAGCGTCTTAATACTTTTGTAGAAATAATGTCTTTTCCGCTTATTTTCATTTTAGCGGCACAGTAAGACCTTATATTGTCTTCATCATATTCAATAGGCACTTTTACCTGCGTTATCTGAAAAATATTATCCTTTTTCATAATCACCGACCGTTTTCCCCGCTCTATAGGCACTTGCCCAAGCCCAAGTAAGATTATATCCTCCGCATATTCCGTCCACATCAAGTACTTCACCTGCGAAATAAAGCCCCGGAACCTTTTTTGACTCTAAATTTTCAGTAAGTTCCGAAAGCGGTACTCCTCCCGTTGTAACCTGCGCCGATTCAAAATCTCCGACAGCAGTCACTTCAAAGCCAAGTCCTTTTAAAGCTTTTGTTAAATCATGTATTTCATTATCCGAAATCTCACCGACCGTAAAGGATTCCTTAATACAAATAGTAATTATATATTTGGCAAGCTTTTCATTAAGCATTCCCGAAAAAAACTTATCCGAAGCTTTATGCTTAAAAAGCTCTCTTCTTTCTTTAAGATAAGCTTCAAGCTCGTATTCAGTCATTTCAGCAAAAAAATCTATATATCCGACAATCTTCTCTCCTTTATTAAGCAAAGTCGCAATAAGCCCCGAAGCCTGCATAACCGGTATTCCGCTCATTCCCTTATCTGTAAACTGCGTTTCGCCGTATTCTTCGGCTACAAGAGTCGGATTTTCTCCATCTTTCTTATAAAAGCTTATCTTACAAACCTTTCTCACCCCTGAAAGCGGCTTAAATCCTCCCATTACATAAACCGGTGCAAGAGCGGGAAGCTGCTTTATAATGCTGTGACCGAAGTCTTTAATAATGCGGGTAAAGCTTCCGTCACTTCCGGTAGCCGGTGCAGCCATTCCTCCTGTCGCTATTATGACTTCCTTTGCGTAATAATTGTATCCGCTCCTCGGATTGTCCTTCTCTCCGGTTTCTATAATAAAACAGTCTTTCTTTTTTAACGAAAGTATGTTGATTCTCGTTTTTAACTTTACCGAAAGTCTTATAAGCTCGTCTTTCATAGCGGTGACAAAATCCTTGCCGCTCTCCGAGGCGGGATAAACATAGCCGGCTCTTTCGTCGTCAAAGTCTCTGCCCTTTTTAACATAAGGCATTATACCGAGGCTTTTAAAGAAATCTACAGTTTCAAAATCCTTTATTATACTGTAAGCGAACTCCTTCTCACCGCTTCTGTAGCATTCTTCGGACATGTACATATTGGTATAATTGCATTTTCCGTTTCCGGTAACCGAAAGCTTTTTGCAGAGCTCGGCGGTATGCTCCAAAACGGTAACGGAAAGTCCTTTTCTTCCTGCAACTATAGCTGCCGCCATACCTGCCGCTCCTCCGCCGATTATTATAATATCTCTTACTTCCTCCGACATAGCCCTCCTACTTTGTAAACTTCAGCATGTCCGCTCTTGATGTCGGAAATACCGCATAATAGGATTTTCCCGTATTCACAGAAATTTCCTTTGTATGTTCTTTATCATAGTAAAATGTCGTTTTGGAGTTCGCGTCAGGTTTATTCCAATAAACCTCTATTCCGTTTCCGCCGGTTATATAATAACCTTTTCCGGAAAAACCGATTAAATCCATAGTTTGATAGCCTTTTCTGTCTATATTGTACTCATTTACAAGCTGTATAAAAATATTTTTGAATTTAAGCGGCTTACCTGTCAACTTATCAATATGCTCAGTACCGAAAGCATATCTTTTATATAAACCGTTCTTTTTTTCGTACTGAAACTCCGGTGTCATATAAGACGAAAAAGGTACAGTTATATAATCAGCCTTAAAAGAACCTTCACCTTCTATCGAAATCTCGTTGTCATAGGAAAAATTGAAATGAGGCCCTACATTCTTATTTAACTTCGTTCTGTATTTCTTATCCTTTATAGCTTTTTTAATACCCTTAGTTGTCGCGAAAGCGTTATGAGGAGCCCTTATGCTGTTATCCCTGTAAAAAACTGTAGCGCCTTCCCATGAAAGTCCCGAAAGAGTGTCAACTCCTAATTTATGGATTTCAGCTACCGCGTATTTTGTCTGTCCGAAATGAATGAAAAACGAGTCGAATTCATTTGCGAAGTCCACATAATAATGTCTCGCGCTTCTGCATGAGCCTATTTTATCACCGCTCATATAATCAAAAATTCCCATAAGCCTCGTAATGCCGCCCTCAGCCAAAGCTTCATAAAGAATACCCGCCTTTCCAGTGCCGGACTGAGGATAGGCGTCACGAATATTATTGAACATAAAGGTATAAGGTCTTTTATTCTTATACTTTTTATCTATCGCTTTTCCTGTAAGAAAGCTCTTAAATTCCTCTTTTACTTCAGGTTCATCGGGTTTGATTACTCCGGAGCTTACCGTATTGTCTTCCGTCTTTGAAATAGTCGAACTTACAGAAGCCGGACTGCTTACCTTAGACGTTTCATTATCATTCTTCTTTCCGCAGGCTGCAAGTGCCGTAAACACAAATATTAAAATTGTTAAAAATCCGGCGTTTTTAATCTTCATCTTATTCCTCGTTTCTGCTTATTTCTAAAAGCCTTAAAATATTTTCCTGTTTTTCTTCCATTATCTTTCTTTCGTCATCCTCAATATGATCATAGCCCAAAAGATGAAGCATGCTGTGAGTTATAAGAAAGGCAAACTCCCTTTTTCTGCCATGTCCGTATTCCTTCGCCTGTTCATATACCTTATCTGCGGAAACCATTATGTCACCTAAAATAAGCTCGTCCGTTTCCCGATTCATATATTCATCGGGAGAATCCTCAACAAAGTCGAATACGGCAGGCTCCTTATAATCAAGTGCCGGAAACGAAAGCACATCGGTAGCTTTATCAATATCTCTGAATTCATTATTTATTCGTCTTATTTCATCATTTCCCGTTATGAGTACGTTTATTTCCGTCTCATACGGACATTTCTCGATCTCAAGTACCTTTTTTACAACAGCTTTTGTGACGGCTTCATAGTCAAAATCAAGCTCTTTTTCAGCTTCATTCTCTATCAAAATAGTCATAAAATCCTACCGCCTCCTTAATAAGACAATCCTTTATTTTTCTGTATTCCTCAGTAGAGAGCCCTGCACCGTCAAGTTTTCCGGACATAAGACAGGAATCCGTTACTCCGTCAATTATGTGCTCCGCCGTCATCCTCTTGTTTTGTGTTTTAAGGAAATTTATCGTAGCGGAAAGCTTATCCGCTATCATTATTATAGCGGTTTCCTTCGACTTCGGCTTACCTGCCTTAAAATGATGCTCCTTTATACAATCTGCAACCCGTTCCGGAAGTTCAAATTTTTTAGCAAGCTTTAAGCCTTCTTTTATGTAGTTGTTGCTTATAATTCTGCCGCATTCGCAGTAAAATCCGCCTGTGGCGGCGAGCGCTTCGTTTGCTCCTATAGCCTCAGCCATTTCTTCCGAAACCATGGATATTAACAGAAAATTATTATAAAGGTCATCATTTTCTTTTATAATTTGATACAATTCATTATCTTCGCTTATAAATGATTTATAGTCAATTTCCTCTGCTGTATTTTCAGTATTTTCTTCAGAAAATTTATCATCCGTCAAATCCGTAAGCTCTGAAACGCTTTCATTATCAGCAACCCCTTCATTCGTTTCGGTGCTGTCTTCATTTTTTTCTTTTTCGATTTCCTCCGTAGGCTCAACCGTTTCTTCCTGATTTAATGCGGTTTGCTCCGTTTTTTCGATTTCATTTATCGTCTTGACATATTTTACTTCTTCTTCCAACTCTGTCATGTTTTCCTGATTTACTAAATTTTCGAATTCCGCTTCATCTTCTCTAATTTCATCCGCTTCACTTATTTTGCCCGAAGTATCTGTTAATACTGTTACTTCGGTATCTTTCGAGTTTTCGCTTTCATAAATTTTAAGAGCACAGACATCCTCAGTATAAGTCTCTTCGACATTAACGGTTTCTAAGCCCGCTCCTTCTTCTTTGCAGACATCTGCTGAAGCCTTATTTGCTATTTTACTTTTTTCGGTTATTTTAAATACCGTCCATGAAAAAATCATTACCGCGACTATAGATAATATGTCGATAATATTACCTCTTTCAATAAAATCTTTCAGCTTAAATCCCTGTAAAATTGCATGTAAAGCCGTATTAAAGGATATTACGGTTATAATAACGTAGATAAGACTTTTAAAATCGGAAAAATATTTTGCCATTACAATCACGGCTATTGCCAATAGAAAGTTCATAACCGCGTATTTAGGTGTAGGCTCGGAAAACACTATGATAAGAGGAATATATACACATACCGATGTAATTGAAAAAAGAATGTCAGAAAATATGGCTGTAATAAGAATACCGCAGAAAAATAGCCAATTCACATATCTTACATCCATAAAAAGCGCAGAAAGAGAGACTATTATAAATCCGAGCTGTGCAAAAAATCCCCTTGTAACAGCCTTTTCCTCAGGTTTTCCGAGTTTTTCCACAAGCACGCATAAAACACAGACAGCCGTCATAAGGAAAACCATCTGTGCCGTTTTGTAAATATCTCCGAATTTAAGCTGAGTCACTAAAGTATTTATAGGAACGGTAAGAAATATCAAATTATTTTTAAGTCTGTCCGTCCTGCCGTTTTCCTCCGTCATTTGTAATAACCCCTTCTCTTTTCTGCGGATTTCCCTTTAAAGCCGATTTTTTTATCATATTCATCATAAGCGCTTACTATCTTCTGAACCAAAGGATGACGCACCACATCCTTATTTGTAAGGTTCGCAAAGCCGATTTCTTCCACATTTTTTAAAATTTTAACCGCCTGCTCAAGTCCGGACTGCGCTCCCTGCGGCAAATCCTTTTGAGTAAGATCTCCGGTTACAACCACCTTGGAGCCGAAGCCTATTCTTGTAAGAAACATTTTCATCTGTGCCGGTGTCGTATTCTGCGCCTCGTCTAAAATTATAAAGGCATTATCAAGTGTTCTTCCCCTCATATAAGCAAGCGGCGCAACCTCTATAAGACCTTTTTCGGAATTCGCATAAAAGGACTCTGCTCCCATTATTTGATTTAACGCATCATAAAGCGGTCTCAGATACGGATCTACCTTGCTTTGTAAATCTCCGGGTAAAAACCCCAATTTTTCTCCGGCTTCGATTGCGGGCCTTGTAAGCACGATTCTCTCAACCTTATTTTCTTTAAATGCCTGAATTCCCATTGCCATTGCCAAATAAGTCTTTCCTGTACCCGCAGGACCTATTCCGAACACTATCATGTTCTTTCTTATAAGGTCTACATATTGCTTCTGCCCGACGGTTTTAGGTTTTAACGGCTTTCCGCTTGCCGTATGCGCAATTATATCATCGCTTATATCGGTAAGGCTTTCTCCCGCACTCACAGATTCTTCAGTTAATGAAATAGCGTAATTCACTCTCTGTGTATCCACATCCTCGCCCTTAAGCGATAAAGACAGAAGCTGCTCAAGAACTTTTGCCGCCTTTCTTACATCCTCTTTATTTCCTTTTATATTGGTTAATCCGCCTCTAAACGTAATAGGCGTATTAAACGCCTTTTCTATCAGCTTTATATGGCTGTCAAAAGCCCCCGCTATATTTGCTTCATGGCTTGCCGGTATGCTTATTGAAATTTCTGAAATAGCCATGCATCAACTCCTTGTATCTTAAATCAAATTATTGGCAAAACATATAACATCCTTTAGGTTTATTTTTAATCCGACTAAGAAAAAAGTCCTCAGCTCGATTTTTTGTTATTCTCATATATGTATTCACGCAAGCATAGCATGCACAAGATTTATTACTCAAACAAAAGGACACAGAGCCGCACGGCACTGCATCCTTTCAATTACGATTATTTGAACTTACGCTTTCTCGCAGCCTCAGACTTCTTTTTACGTCTGACCGATGGCTTCTCGTAATGCTCTCTCTTACGAATCTCCTGCTGAATACCCGCTTTCGCACAGTTTCTTTTGAAACGGCGAAGAGCGCTATCAAGAGTTTCGTTTTCTTTTACGATAACATTTGACATTCTCTCACCTAACCTCCCCTCCAGTTGTAGATTTAGTGCCGACAACTGATTGGGTAATAATCATAGCACATGTAGTATTTTAATACATATATGTGGCTTTGTCAACTGTCTGAGGTGTTATTTTCGTTACTTTCTTCTCTGATTTTTTCATTTATCTCCGAAATCTTCTTACCCATATCACTCTCCATATTCAGGACTTTTGCTTCGAGTTCGGCAAGCAGCTCTTCTTTACCTTTTATTAAATTATCAGCTCCGGACATACTGCCCGCATAAGATTTATCAAGCTCAATCTCAGACTTTAAAATGCTTATATCTTCATCAATTCTTGCCTTTGTCAAAGTAATTTTATCAATATTACCGGTGGCGATTGACATTTCCGTAATATCGGCAAGTTTCTTATTATCGGCTTCTTCTTTGGTTTTAGGCTTATCCTCTTTAAGCTTAATCTGCTTTTTCTCCACCTCGGCTTTCATCCGCTCTGCCGTTATTTCAGCTATTTGCTTGTCAATATTTCTTATCTGCTCGTTGTAAGACGCAAGCTGATATTTTATCATATCCGGCGACAGTCCTTTTTCTACAGCCGAAGCCATAAACTTATTTTTCGCCTCTTCAAGAGCCGCTTTCTGTTTTGTAAGACTTTCCACCAAGCTTGCCGCACGTCCTTTAGAAGAAACGGTTATACTGTCACTACGGGTCTTTTTGTCGTATTCTTTCTGAATAAACGGTTTTCCATGAGCTGTTTTATTACCGTATTTTGTCCCGAACAAAGTGTTTGTTTCAGCGAATAAAGCCGCTCCCGTTAATTTCATTTATATACGCCCTCCTTTGTATTAAAACAATAGCTTCAATACCCATATCGGCAGAATTTTTATAAAAATTACAAGGGTTCAATCCCAAAGCTTTCCCCACACCTGATCACAAATTTTCTTACAAAAGCTCAGCGAAAATGAGGAATCCTGTCGTTTCATTATATTTTTGTCAGCAAGCTTTTCTGTATAATCGCTCAGCGGATAAACCCTTGAGCCGTAACGTTTTCCGCTATTATGCATAACAATAGCTTTTACACCGTATTTATCTATCCTCACTTTGTTATTCTCATCCTTTTTAAGAATAATCTTTGCAAGTCCTCCCACATACCTGTCGGCTACATTTCCATCTGAATCGGTGGCATTTATAAAATTACCGAGCGAATAATAAATCAGCGTTTTATGCCCGGTTTTCTTATCTTTCACATATTTTATAGGCTCGATTACATGAGGATGACAGCCAAGCACCAAATCAACCCCGTTTTTTACAAAAATTTTGCTCCAATATTTCTGATAATCCGAAATTCCTCTGTTGTACTCCGTTCCCCAGTGAGGGCACACTATGGTAAAATCAGCATCCTTTTTAGCCCTTTTAATATCACTTATTACCTCCTTTTTATTGAGATAATTGACTGCGTAAGGCATATCCCCGGGAAGCTTAATTCCGTTCGTACCGTAGGTATAGTTTAATATCGCCACCTTTATTCCGTTTTTCTCATAAATACAAAGTGTCTGTTTCTGCTTTTCGGATAAGCTTATACCGACAGTTTTTATTTGTGGATATCGCTTCCAAAAATTAAGGCAGTTGTATATTCCCCGCTTTCCCCTGTCAAGTGAATGATTGTTGCTGCTTAAAATTACATCAAAACCCGCATTTACAAGAGCTTTTCCCGCCTCATACGGACCGTTAAACGACGGATATCCTGTAATACCGAGCTCTTTTCCGCCTAATATGGTTTCCTGATTAACTATTGCGAGATCGGCTTCCTTAATATAAGGCTTAATCTTCTTAAAAATCGGATTATAGTCATATCCTCCTTCACCGTTCTCCGACCATTTATTTAACCTGTCGTGTAAAAGCACATCTCCCGCCATAACTATATTAAGCTCATTTTCTTTACTGTCCGCAAATACAATACTTGCAGAAAACGCATTTACCATGAATATAAATGTTATAAGTGCAAATATCACCACTTTTTTCAGTTTCATAGCATCCTCCTCATCCGAACAAATAAAAAAGTTTACTCTATACCGGTTTATCGCTCGCTCAAGCGGATGAAATGTTCTCCGCTCAAGTTTCCGTTGCTCTCATATATATGTTCATGCAAGCGCGGCGTGCGTATTCGGGTTTATCACTTAAAAAACCGCCTCTCCCATCAATTTATAATGACGAGAGAAACGGTTCAATTAAACTTGCTTTTTATGAAAGCTGTTTTTTTACTTCCTCTACAACTATGCTTACCGCTTCGTCAACCTTTTCAGGAAGCTTACCTCCCGCCTGAGCCATATTAGGTCTGCCGCCGCCACCGCCGCCTACAGCAGGAGCAATCGCCTTAATAAGATTTCCGGCATGAACTCCCGTTTTTACCGCTCCGTCCGTAGCCATAGCCACAAGCGACACCTTGCCGTCCTTAGCCGAAGCAAGGAAAACAACACCTTCACCAAGTTTTACCTTAAGCTCATCACCCAGGTTTCTAAGCTCGTTTCCATCAGTATCCGGCACATTTACAGCAAGCACCTTTATGTCGTTTACGATAACAACCTTATCCATAACGTCGCCTATAGCTTCTTTTGCAGCCTTATTCTTCATGGACTCGTTTTCGCTGTGGAGCGCCTTTAACTCGTCCATAAGGCTCTTTGCCTTTTCCACAACCTTATCCGGAGCGGATTTTAAAGCCTTTGCAACCTCTCCTAAGGTTTCTTCAAGCTTATCGTAATATTTTACCACATTTCCTGCCGTAATCGCTTCTATTCTTCTTACTCCGGCGGCAACACCGTTTTCAGAAATGATTTTAAACTGTCCTATCATTCCGGTGTTTTTAACATGGGTTCCTCCACAAAATTCCTTGGAATAATCGGACATTATTACAACTCTTACTTCTTCGCCGTATTTTTCACCAAAAAGTGCCATAGCTCCGGTTTTCTTGGCTTCCTCAAGAGTCATAACTTTTACTTCGACAGGTATCGCTTCGGCTATTTTCTCATTAACAGCCTTTTCCACAGCCTTAATTTCCTCAGGAGTCATCGCCTTAAAATGACTGAAATCGAACCTTGTTCTGTGAGCGTCCTGATAAGAGCCCGCCTGCTCGACATGAGTTCCGAGCACATCTCTTAAAGCTTTATGAAGAAGATGGGTGGCGCTGTGATTCTTACAGGTGGCGGCTCTTGTTTCCTTATTTACCTTAAGCATAACGGTATCACCGTTTTTAAACATACCCCCGACAACTTTTCCGACATGGGCAATCTTCGCGCCCGCTACCTTAATCGTCTCTTCCACTTCAAAAAGTGCATCCTTAGTTTCTATAACGCCGATATCTCCGACCTGTCCGCCCATGGTGGCATAAAACGGAGTAACGTCGGTTATAATCGCTCCCGTCATACCGTCCGTAAGAGCGTCGGTTACTTCACTTTCCTCGCCGTCATCAGACGCAAGACGGGCAAGAGCCACTATTTTTCCTTCAGCTTCCGTTTTGTCATAGCCTACGAACCGCGAGGTTATAGCCGTATCAATCTGCTCGTATACGGTAGCATCCGCTCCCATATAGCTTGTCGTTTTTCTTGCATTCCTCGCTGTATCCTTCTGAATCTTCATTGCCTGCTTAAAAGCTTCCTCGTCTATATCCATATCCTTTTCTTCAAGGATTTCCTTAGTAAGATCGATAGGAAAACCGTAAGTATCGTAAAGCTTAAAAGCGTCCTCGCCGGACATAGTTTTTACACCTTTTTCCTCCATCTTTTTCTGAATGTCCGAAAGGATGTCAAGACCCTGATTTATCGTCTTTTCAAACTTGCTCTCTTCCTGCTCTATCACATTTAAAATAAAATCCTGCTTCTCGAAAAGCTCCGGATAACCGTCCTTACTTCCCTCTATAACAGCCTTTGCAAGCAAAGTAAGAAAGGCTCCGTCTATGCCGAGGAGTTTTCCGTGTCTGTCGGCACGCCTTATTATTCTCCTTAACACATAACCCCTGCCCTCATTTGAAGGCATAATTCCGTCAGAAATCATAAAGGTCGCTGAACGGATATGGTCTGTAATTACCCTTATAGACACATCGTCCTTCTCATTTTCATGATAATTTTTTCCCGCAAGCTTGCAGACCTCGGTTCTGAGAGCGCTTATTGTGTCCACGTCAAAAATGGAATCCACATCCTGAACCGCTACAGCGAGCCTCTCAAGTCCCATTCCCGTATCTATATTTTTCTGTTCAAGCTCTGTATAATGACCTTTTCCGTCATTATTAAACTGTGAAAAAACCACATTCCAAACTTCTATGTATCTGTCACAGTCACAGCCTACCGTACAGCCGGGCTTGCCGCAACCGTATTTTTCTCCTCTGTCAAAATAAATTTCGGTACACGGACCGCAAGGACCCGCGCCGTGCTCCCAGAAATTATCCTCCTTACCGAACTTGAAGATTCTTTCTACAGGTATTCCCATGGTCTTATTCCAGATTTCGAAAGCCTCGTCATCATCCACATATACGGACGGATAAAGCCTGTCCGCAGGTATTCCCACAGTTTCCGTAAGAAATTCCCATGCCCACGGAATAGCTTCTTTTTTAAAATAATCACCGAAAGAGAAGTTACCGAGCATCTCAAAAAAAGTACCGTGTCTTGCCGTCTTTCCGACATTTTCAATATCTCCGGTACGAATACATTTCTGACATGTACATACTCTCTTCCTCGGCGGGATTTCCTGCCCTGTAAAATATGGCTTTAACGGAGCCATACCCGAATTTATTATAAGTAAACTGTTATCGTTATGCGGTACCAGCGAAAAGCTGTTCATTTTAAGATGTCCCTTTTTCTCAAAGAAATCAAGAAACATTTTTCTAAGCTCATTAACACCGTATGATTTCATACTTTAAAGTCCTCCGTAGACATATTCTCTCATATAAAACTCAGAAAAGAATTGTACCATTTTACAGATAACTTTTCAAGTTCAGGTTTTACCTTGAGTTTCCGTATTTTTTTATTTCAATATGGCTGTATCAGTTAGAACGCGCTCGTTTACGTAAATTACTTTTGTTTATGCAATAAGGCTTATAAGCAGCATGATTAAGCCGTCTATTTTCTCTATATATATTGAATGGCATATACGAACCTCTCCGGGCTTTATAAGTTTAATAAAATGCGGTATTGCGTAAAATGTCATCCCTTTATCGGAAAGCATCAAACTAATCTCGGTGTATTTTCCCTTTACAATCCTTATATATTGTAGTCTTACACTTCCCTCACCGGTATTAGAGATTCCTTATCCTTCTTCACTTTTATCATATCAACCTTTACCGCGTCGTTTATCTCCAAAAAAACGTCGGTTTCCGCTTCTTTTCTGAAGCCTATTGATACATCCGAGAAAATTATACTGCCATGCGCGCTTTTCGGTCCTTTATATTCGGATGTTTTCAGTAAGCCTTCTATTTCACAATTTTCAACAAGCACATTCTCAAGCGGCTTATTTGTCTGAAGCGCCCATTCAGTCCCGAATACATAATGAATAAATCCGTCTATGTTTTTGAATTTACAGCCTCTTATTCTCCAGTTTCCGCTGTTTTCTCTTATGTCATCATCCTGTATCGAATAATATTCAAACGCGTATAAAAGATTATGTCTGCCGGAAATCCTGTGAGGATAAGTTCCCGGTCCCTCCACTGTACAATTTTCAACCGTCAGATTCACACCGCCGAAGCGAAACGCGTTACAGGAGGTGCTCATATAACAATTCCCGATATATACGTTTCTTGCATCATACCCTGCAATACAGTCGTCTCCCGTTTCCATACGACAATTTTCAATATGTACATTCTCACAGTGATGCACGTTAAAGCCGTCATGTCCCGCAAGTACCGTAACATTCTTAATATGAACATTGGTACAGGAGTCAAGCTGATGAGACCAATTGGCGGAATCCGCGAATTTATATCCCCTAAGCGTTACATTCGAGCATTTGCACATAACTATTCCCATAGGACCTCTGAATTTTTCCTCTCCGTCAGGATCAGCGCAATTCGAACCGTTTATTTCGCTCCCTTCTTCTCCTATAATCGCCACGTTATTTGCTTCCACCGCAGTAATTACCGCATTAAAATAATGCGGCGGCAAATTCCATTCCTTAATAAAATGTTTGCTGTGATGATACCTGATAGTTGAAGGCACATGAAAGTACGTATAAGCTTTCCAATCGGCACTGCCGACTAACTTCGCTCCGGACTCCAAATATAAGGTGATGTCCGAATAGAGCATAAGACTTGCGACATGGTACTCTCCCGAAGGAATTATCACTCTTCCTCCCCCGTTGTCCCTACATTCATCTATAACCCTTTGGATATCTGCCGTTACAAGCCTATCCGGTGCTGACTGCATTTTCTTCACTCTGTAATCTTCTTTTCTCATTTCAAAAACTCCTCCGTCTATTTACAATATATCTTTTTTAACAGTTTAACCCGCAATATATCCCCAATACAAGGTTCTTTCGTTTATATCATATTTTATCGGAAGCACCTGTTTACCCTTTTTATTTACAAATCCCCATTTTTTGCCGAGCTTAACAGCGGCAATTCCTCCTTCAAAAGGTAATACATCATCGTATTTCGCAGGTATCACTAATTTGCCTTTTTTATTTATAAATCCTCTTTTATCCTTTATCTGTACCGGAGCAAGTCCCTCGTTAAAATTATAGGCGTAATCAAATCTCGCGGAAATTATTTCTTTTCCTTTACAATTTATATAACCCCACTTTTTTCCGATTTGCACAGGCTGTAAGCCCTCATTAAAGGTCCATTCTATATTGTCCCAAACTCCCCAAAAATCATATTTAATCGGAATAACAGTTTTTCCTTTATTATCTATAAAACCCCATTTACCGTTCAGTCTTACCGGAGCGAGTCCTTTATTAAAAGTTCCCACAGCCTCATAGCTTATAGGAATTTTTACTTCTCCGTTTTTATCCACAAAACCCTCTTTCCCGTTAAGACTGACAGCCGCAAAGCCTTCGTTAAAGGCTCTTACGAGGTCATATTTAATCGGAATCTTAAGCTCACCCTTTGTATCTATAAATCCCCATTTTGAATCTTCACCTACAGCGGCAAGTCCTTCGCTGAACACATCCGCTTCTTCATATTTGAAAGGAATTACAACTTTATTATTTTTATCTATAAAACCGTATTTTGTCACCGGATAAATATATGTGCGCTTCAAGCCGTCGTTAAAATCGGTAGGATCCGGATGTTCCACGGGTATTACCGATTTACCGCTTTTGTCTATAAATCCGTAATTTATATCTCCCGCCTTCTCATTTTCTTCTTTTGTTTCCGTCATAACCAAGGCTAAGCCCTCTTTAAAATCTCCTATAGAATCATATTCCGCGGAAATGACGATTTCCCCTTTTTTATTTATCATTCCGTATTTCCCGGAAATTTTAACGACAGCCGAACCGTTTTTAAAAGAAAACGCGTCTTCGTATTCGGGCTTTATAATGAATTTACCTTTTGTATTTATAAAACCCCATTTTCCTTTAATTCCCACAGCTTTAAATACGTCACCTCCCGCTTTTTCCGCCCCGCTTACCGTATCCCGTTCCTGTGTTAAATTAAGTAAAAAACCGAATATAAGTACCGATAGAAAAAATAATTTTTTAATCCTTAAATTTTTCATTATTTTATTCCTCCGTCTCTCTTTCTGAAAGCTCTCCGCATACCTCTTCAAACGTAAGACCGGAATCCGCCATAAGTACTGTAAGATGATATAAATAATCGGCTATTTCATATTTCAGCTCGGTTCTGTCGGGATTTTTCGCCGCTATGACTATTTCCGTATTCTCTTCTCCAAGTTTCTTCAAAATCTTGTCTATACCCTTGTCAAAAAGATAATTGGTGTATGAGCCTTTTTTAGGATTTTCCTTTCTTGATTTTATTTTATCATACAGTCTTTTTAACACATAAAGCTCCTCGCCGTTTTCTCTTTCATCCTCTTTGAAAATATCCATATAAAAACAGCTGCGCTCTCCCGTATGACAGGCTGCCCCGACCTGTCTTACCGAAGCCGCGATTGTATCCTTATCACAGTCAATTGTTAATTTTTTCACATATTGATAATGCCCCGAAGTGTCTCCCTTAACCCAAAGCGCATTCCTGCTTCTGCTCCAGTATGTCATCTTTCCGGTTTCTATTGTTTTATTAAATGCTTCCTCATTCATATAGGCAAGCATAAGAATTTCACCGGTTTTATAATCATAAGTTATAACCGGAACAAGTTCACCATCGCCTTTTTTTAACTCGGAAAATGGAATGAGACTTTTTCTGATCTCCATATCAACACCTTCGGATATAAGGGATTGTTTGACTTTAGATATGTTTCCGTCCGTATAATAATTCGTCGCTATTCCGTTTACCGTTTCATTTTGAAGCAGCTCCGCAAATCCGTGTCTTTTTAAGCTGTCCCTTACAAATACATGAAAATCGTATTTTTTAAGTCTGTCAAAAAAATGCTCCGACACGTCTATATGCTTAAGCATCAAGCTTTTTACACCTAAATTTCTTACCCTCCTCAAAGTTTCGTCGGAACATTCCTCTTTTGAGTAATCAAGCTCCATTCCGACCTTATCGGCTCCGAAACGTTCCACAGCCTTTTTTACAGCAGTTTCATCCGAAGAAATCGAAACATATACGGTATCGGCTCCGACATAATATGCCCTTTTTATATCTTCAAAATCCTCCGCATAAATTCCTATAAACATTCTTATATCAAGTTTTTCCTTTACGGAACGGGCTTTTAATAAAAATTTATCTCTTGCTTCTCTGTCTACAAGAAAATTATAAATATAAAAGCCGTCAACTCCTGAAGCCTGATTTCTATTTACATTTTCGATAAGCCTTTCAGTACTTTCGTTTATCGCGTTAATATCCGCAAATATTCGTTTCCCCATCTTCCCCACCTCATATATTCCGGTTATAAAGAAAATCGCAAATCCTTTTGTGTTCCCTTTTAATTATACGCTTATAAAGTTTATTTATCAAATCTATTAAACATAATTGCATGAAAAAGGGAGTATATCACAACACTCCCTTTGCCGAAACCACGCCTTTTACACGCGGATCAATATCCGCGGCTTCTCTTAAAGCTCTACCGAAAGCCTTAAATGCGGCTTCTATTATATGGTGGGTATTCTCTCCGTCAAGCTGTTTTATATGAAAATTCATCATACAGCTGTAAGAAACGGCATAAAAAAACTCTCTTACCGTTTCGCAGTCAAGTCCTCCTACACTTTCTCTGTTAAACCTTAAATCATAATTAAAATAAGGTCTGCCGCAAAGGTCAATTGCCGTAAGCACAAGGGCATCATCCATAGGAAGCGTCACGCTGCCGTATCTGTGTATGCCCGCCTTGTCTCCGAGCGCCTCGGTTATAGCTTTTCCAAGTACAATTCCCACATCCTCAACACTATGGTGACAGTCTACGTGCAAATCGCCTTTACACTTTACTTTTAAGTCAAAAAAACCGTGCTTTGCGAAACTGTTAAGCATGTGGTCAAAAAATCCTATGCCTGTATCTATATCCGTCTTTCCCGTCCCGTCAAGGTTAAGTGTTAACTCTATATCCGTTTCAAAAGTAGCTCTTTTTATTTCGGCATTTCTTTCATTTTTACCAACCATAAACTTCTCCCGTTATTCTACACTTGTATTATTAAACCTTACAGCTATACTGTTAGCGTGAGCCGTAAGCCTCTCGGATTTTGCGAAATATTCAATATCTTCATGAAGCTCAAAAAGAGCTTCCTTTGAGTAAGAAATAATACTTGATTTTTTTATAAAATCATCTACACCCAAAGGGGAGAAAAACTTCGCCGTCCCGTTTGTAGGAAGCACATGATTAGGTCCCGCCATATAATCGCCGAGAGGCTCACTGCTGTATTCTCCAAGGAAAATCGCTCCCGCGTTCCTTATCTTCGTCATTGTCTGATATGGGTCTTTCGTTATTATTTCAAGATGCT
Source organism: uncultured Catonella sp. (assembly GCA_963545085.1). Taxonomy (GTDB): domain Bacteria; phylum Bacillota; class Clostridia; order Lachnospirales; family Lachnospiraceae; genus Catonella. The sequence goes on from CAUUHV010000017.1 coordinate 34,098, forward strand.
CCGAAGCTATTTCGTTGACCGCCTCTATTGCATCTTTCATATTATCAGCCACAAGAATATAACCGTAATTTTCGAGCGATTTATTTATTATATCTTTTCTTTCAAGCTTAGGTACAAACTTTGCTATACTTTCAGCAACTTTGTCCGCAAGCTTTTCATCCGTGGTTACCAGGATAGCCGAGGCAAGCTCATCATGCTCAGCTTGCGAAAGTAAATCCGCGGCTACAAAATCCGGATTTGCGGTTTCGTCAGCAAGCACAAGTATTTCGCTCGGTCCCGCAATCGAGTCTATACTCACATGACCGTAAACCGCCTTTTTGGCAAGAGCTACGTATATATTTCCCGGTCCCACTATCTTATCCGCCTTAGGCACGGACTCCGTTCCGAAAGCAAGAGCCGCTATCCCCTGCGCGCCTCCGACCTTATAAATCTCATCGACACCCGCCTCTTTAGCCACCACAAGAGTTTCGCAATACACCTTTCCGTCCTTACCCGGAGGAGTAACCATTATAATTTTATCCACTCCCGCAACTTTCGCAGGAACAACGTTCATAAGCACTGTAGACGGATATGCCGCCTTTCCTCCCGGCACATACACTCCCACTCTTTCAAGCGGAGTTATACGTTGTCCTAAAATAATTCCGTTACCCTTTTCCACAATAAAAGAATTTCTAAGCTGTTTCTCATGAAAATCTTTTATATTTGAAATAGCGCGCCTTATTACCTTTATAAACCTTTCGCTAACTGTAGAATAAGCTTCTTCGATTTCATTATCTCTCACCTTAATACTGAAAGCATCTACTTTAGCCCCGTCAAACCTTTCAGTATAACGAAAAAGTGCCTCATCTTTATTCTTCCTCACATCTTCAAGGATTGAATTTACTCTTTCCTCATACTCCCTGTAATTATCGGGGCTTCTCCGTAACAGATTCTCAAGAATTCCCTTTTTAGACTCATCAGTAAGCTTAATCTTTCGCATAATGAAACCTCCTATATCACCTCTTTGAGCCTGTTTATAAGCTCTGTTATTTCTTCTTTTTTAAGCTTCATGCTTACCCTGTTCACAACCGCTCTTGCCGAAAGAGGCAATATTTTTTCAAATACGGTCAGCCCGTTTTCCTTTAAAGTGGTACCCGTCTCAACTATATCGCAGATAACATCCGAAATTCCCAATATAGGTGCCAATTCCACGGAACCGTTAAGCTTTATTATTTCAACCGTCTGATGTCTTTTATTATAAAAATAGTCTCTTGCTATGACCGGATATTTCGTAGCCACTCTTAAAAGACTCCCGTTCTCAAATCTTTCCCTTGCTTTTTCCTCTCCCGCTATACACATATCACATTTTCCGAAACCCAAATCCATCACCTCGTACAATTTCCTTTTTTCCTCGGCTATGGTATCTTTTCCGACTATACCTATATCCGCCGCACCGTATTCTACATAAGTAGGAACATCCTGAGCCTTTGAAAGAAAAAATTTGAACTTTCCGTCCTCTGAAGTAAAAAGTAATTTTCTTGAAGTCTTATCCTTTATTTCTTCAAGGTGTGTACCCGCCTTTTCAAACATCTTAACAGCTTTTTCGGCAAGCCTTCCCTTTGCTAACGCTACGGTTATACATTTCATTATATCCCCCTTACATTTCCTGTTTCATCCACTATATGTATTTTGCTGAAGTTATCGGGTATTTTGATTTCATCAATATTCGCATACTCTCTCATTACCGAAGCAATCTCTTTATATTTAAGCTCCTTCCTATGTATTGCCGCGTATTTCAATGCTTCTTTTTTATATAAAATCAGAATCTTTTCGTACGAATCCTCTTTAATAAGTCCCCGCCTTTCCATTGCCATAGTCAATATATCAAGATTTACAGCCATTCCTACGGCAGGCGCGGGCTTTCCGAACTGCTCCATAAGTCCGTCATAACGTCCTCCCGATATTATAGGTTCTCCCGTACCTTCCGTATAACCTCTTAACAAAATTCCGGTATAATAATTAAGCTTTTCCACCATTCCCAAATCATAGGTCACATAGTTTGAAAATCCGTATGCCGCTATTATTTCATCAAGCTCTTTAAGCCTTAACAATGCCTCTCTTTCTTCATTTTTACCGTTTTCAAAAATATCTCTTATTTCATTAAATTTAAGTATTTCCGAAAAACTTCCGAAACATTCGCATATTACTTTCAAAGCGTTGCAGATAATCTCAGGCATACGTTCTTTTCTTTCTTCGACAAAACCTGCCGCTCCCAAACTGTTTTTTTCTTCTATATACGCTTTCAAAATATTTATTTCTTCATCCGAAAATCCCGCTTTAAGAACAAGGCTTTTAAAAAATGCCACATTTCCTATTTCAAGCTTAAAATCCTTTAACCCTGCGTTTATAAGAGCCTCTATCGCCGTTACCGCGACCTCCGCATCCGAGAGAACCGACGCGTTACCGATAAGCTCTATACCAAGTCCCGTTTTTTCTTTTATTTTGCCCTGATACCCGTCATTTTCCGAATAAGTATTCCTGTTATAGCAAAATCTGTATTCTTTCACATTTTCATCATAAAGCTTTGCCGCCGCTCTTGCTATTGACGGTGTTATATCGGGGCTTAGCACAAGAGTATTTCCTTCCCTGTCAAAAAACCTGTACATATCGTTCGGATGGATGGTTCCTCTTTCTTTCCTGAACACGTCAAAATACTCGATTCCCGGAGTAATAATATCATTAAACCCGTTAAGTCTGAAAGTTTTCATAATCTTTTCCCCGATTTCAAGCCTGTCCTTACACTCTTTGCCGTATATATCCCTTACTCCTGACGGAGTATGCAAAAGCTGCTCCTCTATCTTCATTACTACCCCTCCTGCCGATATTTTATCACGCTAACTCTTTAACGCTTTAGCGTGTTGATGTGATTATATAAAAAATTTTTGTGAATGTCAAACTTTTATCAAAAATTAAATTAAATCCGAACTATTTCCACTATAGGACACACGTCTCTTAATCCCTGTGATATAGTTCTACTTTATAATCTTACCTCTTAAGCTTCCAATTTCTCACATTTATAAATCGGGATTTGTACGCTTATTCCTAATCCTTATCATCCTCGTTATTATATTCTTTGTTTCTCCCCGACAATAGACAGACCTAAATACAAACCTGTCGGCAGCCATAATCCAATATTATTTGTTGCGATACCGATAGCAATTCCGGTGCTTATCCCTATACCCGTGCCTATTGCCAAACCGTTTGAATTATTTCTTTTCTTGTTTCTTTTATTATTATCCATAATGAATTTTCATTTCACAAATTCAAATCTATATCACTCAATCCACTGTATAAATGCTGTTTTATCTTCACTGTTATATCCTGCCTTCCTATAAAAATCCAATGTACTTTTATTTTTTGCACCCGTTAAAAGCATTATCTTATAGCAATTATTTTTAGCAGCTATATTCTTAGCATAACGAAGACACTCAGTCGCATATCCTTTTCCCCGATATTCTTCATTTGTAACTACATTTTCAATAAACGCATACGGTCGTATATTTCTTGTTAAATTCGGTATGATGATACAAACACAGGACGAAATTATTTTTCCGTTTACTTCATTTACGATAATGTGATGATTAGCATCCGCAATAATCGCTTCCCATGTTTCCCGTAAATGATTTGAATTTTCCGGCACACTGTCTTCATGTAAAAACAGGTATAAGTTCAATAATTCAAATAAATCTTCCCTTATCGCTTCTCTTACCATAGTCATAGCTCCCCAAGCCACAGCCTAAAACTTGGCAGCATTTCGGCTTAATCCTTGTCACGCTTTATAATAGTCTAAAAAGCTTATGTATTGCAAATAGCGTGGACAAGTTACCGTTTTAAACTGAAAGTTTTTCTATTTTTATCTCCTGCTCTCTATATCCTCCTTTATTCCCTCCAAATAATGCACGGGAACTCCGCCTTTTTTATCAAGAAAAAAGCCTTCCGTAAATTCCTCGTACTTTATGCTCTTTCTACCTCCGTTTTTTGCCCTGTCCGTATATTTTTTAATCTCCTTAAAAGGCACGTAATAATATTCATCTGTATTTGAAAAATAGATCAACATAAAAGAAATGCCGCCCTGTGCCTCAAACTCCTCCATAAACTTCACCTGATGCTCGTGAACGTTTTGCAGAGGAAAAGTCATCTTCGTGCATTCCTTCGCGTCAAAACAAATAGGGACTCCCTGCACGGCTCCTATATAATCAACTGTACTCTTACTGTCAAAATAAGCAAGGCTGATCTGCCCTTTTTCATTTATATTTACAGGTGTTATCGGGGTCGGTATCTTCTGTATGAGCGCAAGCCCCTGTTCTCTGTACTTCTCGTTCGTCATATTTATAAGGCTCTCTAAAAGAGAGCCTCTTAATCCTCTTGAATTCCATGCAGGCATTCCTTCATCTCCAAATTCTCTAAAATTTCAAAAAACCGTTTGTCGGGCACCGCCTTAAAACATTTTCCCGATAAATAAGAAAATTCTCCTTCAATTTCCGGAAAAACTGTCTTGTATGAATGAAGAAGCTGATTTCTAAGCCCCATTCTGCGATAGATCATATTATCGGACTTAATCCCGTACTTTCCGTCACCTATAACGGGATAGCCTAAAAACGCCAAATGCGCTCTGATTTGATGACTTTTACCGGTTATAAGCTCCACCCTTAAAAGACTGTGCCCTTTACCCGTCTGCAGCACTTCATAAGCCGTCTTAATATAATCCGCTCCGTCCACCTTATCCTTATAAATTTTAACAGTGTTATGGTTATCATTTTTTAAAAGATATGCCTCGGCTGTAAAACCGTTTTTTACCTCTCCCTTAACTACTGTCAGATAATATTTTTTTATTTTTCTGTTTTTAATTATATCCGAAAGGAATCTGAGCCCTGTAAGAGTTTTTCCGGCAAGAATAATCCCGCTCGTATTTCTGTCAAGTCTGTTTACAACTGCCGGTTTAACCGTGAGCAAATCTTCAGCCGTTAAACTTTCCGAATCAATCAAATAATGTATAAGCCATTCATTCATAGATAAATCGCCAGTTTTCGCTATCTGTGAAAGCACGTTTACAGGCTTACCCAGGATAATAATATCCCTGTCCTCGTATATAACCTCAGGTTCAGGGGACTCCCATTTCAAGGTTTTCAAACTGTTATATAAAGAGTTGTCAGGCTCGGTATTTAAACTGTCCTCATATGTAGCCGTATATTCCCTGTCTGCAGCCTGTGATAAGGTCACCCTTCCTCCGAACTTAATTATCGTTTCATCCGAAAGAAAAAGCTTGACTTCATCATTTTCTTTTAAAAACTCATTTCCGGCAGCTTTCTTGCCGTTTAAGATTATATTTTTCTTTCTAAGCATCTTATAAATGAAACCGGAGGAAGCTTCTTTTAAAAATTTTAATAAATATTTGTCAAGGCGCCCGCCGGCATCAATATGCTTTACTTTAAGTAAAATCATTTAATTTCTCCGAGATTCAAATCTTAAGCCATATACGGGAGCTCAATCAGAATAATTTTACCGTCTTTCACGGTAATACCGCAGATTACATAATCATCCATATTCTTTATGAGCCAGTAAAGCGTTCGATCCTTATACTCTGTAGGAGAATCGACGTAATCCCTTATTTCCACATTATCAGATAGTTTCGCTGTATAAGACTCGGTGTCTAAAGATACTACCGAACCGTCCGGACCGTAGGTCCTGTCAGCTGTATGGTAAGTTATTTCATCATCTGAAATATCCGTAATAAATATGAGATCGTTATTTTCCGTTCTTTCAGGTCGTTCATATTCATCCGCAAGCTTTATTCTGAAAATATTCTCCAAATGCATATAAACATATAATTCATTACCTTCGTAATCGGTCATAAGTTTCTTATAAAGCTGAGTATAGGTTTTACGTTTTTCGCCCTTTTTATCAACCAACATTCTGATAAGCTGTTTCTTATAAAAATAAAGACGATATTCTATATCTTTTCCCGTTCCGAAAGCAAACATCAAATCCTTACCGTTTAAATAATAATCGAATTTAACGGTCTTATCATTTCCTTCCAAAGTCCGGTCGTAAAATTTTGCAGTTTTTACTTTAGGTTTTTTAACGCTTTGAGCCATAAAGTTTCGAATTTCCGATATGCGTTTTTTAATCGTTTTCTCTGAAAAAATCTTATGCTTCGCAACGGTCTCAGCTTTAGCTGCAGTAATATTTAACGGCAGCAAGGAAAATAAAGCGGCAAATAATAAGAACAGCAAACCCCTTTTGCATATTTTTTTTCTTAATGACATACTCCTTCTCCTTTCCGTAACCTGTTTTCACACTACAAAATACTCCATGCTTTCCGTAATTTTCTTTATTTCGGACATTTCCTCGTCGGAAGACTTATTTTCAGGAAATGCCTTAATAAATCTTTCCATATCGTCAAATATAACTATGGTATCCTTTCTTTCCTGAGTTTTCAGATGGCTGTCTATGTATGCCTTCGCCTTACCGGTCTTTTTCTTATAATCATTCTCATTTTTTACAGAATTGCCCGTTTTTTCTTTATAAGCTAAAACTTTACCGTTAAAGACGGCTATTAAGTCAAGGTGCATAACATCTTCAGCGGAAGTAAATACCGGCGAATACAGTAAAATACCTTTGGTTTTTATACTTTCTTCAGCCTTAGCCGTCGACTCATCGCTCATTTCTTTATAAGGCAGAAGAATGAACAAGGTAGACAGGCTTCTTCCTATCGGAAGTACAAATAATAAGGACAATACTGAAAATATATTCCTCGGCTGCATTTTATTTAACAGAAGTCCGAAAACAAAAATGGATACGGCTGAAATAATATTTACAGCTATATTTAAAAATAATTTGTGTTTCCTGTAGGTAAGATAACCTTTTTCAAATTTTTTATATTTTTTCATAAAATTTATTACTCCGATTATACAATATTAAACATAATATTTCAGTTTTAAATACGTTTTTTCTCGAATACGGCATAAAATTTCCATTCTACCGCTTTTTTAACAGGCTTATTTCTTCCTCGGTAAGTGCTCTTACTTCACCGGATTTCAATGTCTCATCAAGTTTAAGACCGCCCATTTTAATCCTTTTTAAATAGACGACACTTTTTCCGACAGCCTCAAACATTCTTTTAACCTGATGAAATTTCCCCTCCGATATGGTAACCTCGACTTCATCACCTGCCTCGTTTACCTTTTTAAGTATAGCGGGAAGTGAAATGAAATCTCCAAGGTCAAGCCCCGCCGCAAAGGAGAATATATCGTTTTTCGATATAGGCTTATCAAGTCTTGCAAAGTAAACCTTATCCACATGATTTTTAGGTGAAAGCAACCTGTGATTAAGCTCTCCGTCATTTGTTATTAAAAGCAGACCTTCCGTGTCCTTATCGAGCCTTCCCACCGGTGAAAGTTTCGAGAAAACCGGACAGGATAATCCGCCTTTTTTTAAAACATCCATAACCGTTTCCGTCTTTCCTTCCTCGGTTGAAGTTATCACTCCGGGCGGCTTATTTAACATATAATAATAAAATTTCGTATAACAGAGTCTTTCTCCGTCAATACATACTACATCTGTAGATAGCTCTATTTTTTGCTCAGGTTTCTTCGCCGTTTCATCGTTTACACTCACTCTGCCGCTTTTGATAAGCTCCTTAACCTTTTTTCTGGTTCCGTCAGTCATATCTGAAAGATATTTATCAAGACGCATAGTTTCCGTCATACTATCCTCCAACCGGCAAAATATTTATTTTTTATCGCAGTTCCCGTAAGCTTACCGAAGCCTAACGGAAATCCCGATACTCCTATAAGCACATAACTGCCCTTAGGCGCGTCTGTAAGGGAATTTTCTTTAAGATCTTCTTCGGTAATATCTATGGTTTCGCATTTTAAATACTTTTCTACTCTTGTATCATTCGGTTTTAAATCAAGAAAATACTCCGCCTCCTCTTTTAAAAGCGACATGGCAAACGGCTCGCTCGGCTCAAATCTTCCTTTTTTCCTGTCGCCTAAATAAAGCCCGTTTCTTAGCACTCTTAAACCTTTTATATCCGGAAGTCCTTCCGGTACAAGATAAAACTTATCCCCGTGAAGCTCTATTCTGTCAAAATCTTCTTCATTAACCGCCCATCTTTTCAAAAAATCTTTTTCTTCTTCAGTGAGCTTTGCCGGTTTGGAATGAGAAAAACCTATAGAGCCGGTATCATTCCCCTTTTTATGAATGAGGCAGCAAAAATGTCCTTCCCCCTTTATTTTATGAGGAAAAATTCTCACCGCTCCCCTTATTTCCTCTCTCTTGGAATTTACCCATTCGGGATTTGCAGACGAAAACCCCTCATATTTATCGTTTAACGGGATAACCTCCAAATCGTCCGAAAGACCAAGTAAATAGTCTATCGCTCCCTCATTCTCTTCAGGAGAAAAAGTACAGGTGGAGTAAAGCATATATCCGTCGTCCGAAAGCATTTTAAGAGCATTCGGCAAAATTTCCCTTTGGATATCGCTGTAATAGCCGGTACCGTACTGCTCCCAGTTTTTTATAACCTTGGGATCTTTCCTGAACATTCCCTCTCCTGAGCATGGAGCATCTATAAGGATTTTATTGAAATATCCCTTAAAGACCTCGGAAAGTTTTTCAGGAGTCTCGCTTGTTATAAGTGCGTTTTTAACTCCGAAAACTCCTAAATTTTTCAAAAGAGCCTTTGCTCTTGTTGCCGAAATATCGTTTGAAACCAGCACTCCCTTTCCGCCAAGTTTTGCCGCAAGCTCGGTACTTTTTCCTCCCGGAGCCGCACAAAGGTCAAGTACCCTGTCATAGGGTTCTACAGGAAGAAGATTTGCCGGAGTCTGGGCACTCGGTTCCTGTATATAATAAAGTCCCGCATAGTAAAACGGGTGTTTTGTAGCGTTAAACTCATTCGGCTCATAGTAATATCCGTTATCTATCCACGGTATTTTATCCGTCTTAATATCAGAAAGCCTTTCCCATTGCCCGGGAAAGACTTTCAGTCTGTTTAATCTGAAGCCTTGAAAAAATTTTTCATCATAACTTGTTAAAAAATCATCAAACTCATCTTTAAGCAAAACTTTCATCTTTTCCTTAAAGTTTTCAGGTAAGTTCGTCATAGATATTTCTGTAATTCCTTTCCGGTATGCTCTGGCTGTGGTAGCCTTCGGCAATTAAATCAAGCTCTTTATTAAACTTTATTAAGGTATTGAGATCGCCTGTATTATAAATCTCGTAAAATTCTTTCTGAATCTTCGACACCTCTCTGTCATTCGCGACCTTATACAAGTTTTGAATATTGTTCAATATTTCAGTTACGACTCCCGCCTTTATTCTGAAAGAATTCTGCGCATCCACAATTTCATTTCTTATCGCGGACATCTCGCTGTCAAGCTGAATGATTGCGTCCGCCGCATTTTTAAGACGGATAGATACGTTTTCAGGCATATTTCCTTTATACTTGTATTGCAGAGAATGCTCTATTATAGCCCAGAAATTCATACCCAAGGTTCTTATCTGGATTTCCACTTTTACAGTCTTTTTGCCGAGCTGTGTTTCCACATCGTAGCTTATTATAATATGGTAACTCCTGTATCCGCTTTTTTTCTTGGATTTTATATAATCCTTTTCTTCTATAACGGTACAGTCCGAGCGCTTTCTTATCATTTTGATAACACTTTCGATATCGTCCTCAAATTGGCATATTATTCTTATTCCGGCTATATCCTCTATATAGGTTTCAATATCGTTTAAAGAAATTCCCTTTTTTCTTGCCTTTTCTATAATACTCGAGATTCTTTTAACCCGTCCCAAAACCTGCTCTATAGGAGAATATTGACCCATCGCCCTGTATTCCCCTATAAGATGGTTAAACTTTACAACAAGCTCGTCTACAGCCAATCTGTAAGGCGCAAGAAACTCATTCCACATTTTAGTTTCCATAAAATTGCCCTCTCAAAAGCAAGTGAAATACCCTGCGGCAGTCGTTATATGGTTGGCGAAGCCATCCATACGGTTCACTCGTCGCAGGAATAAACATCAGTTTTTAAAGCTGTGTATAGGTGCCGGTATTCTGCCGCCCCTATTTATAAATTTTTCGCAGGAGAAAGAATTAACGGGCATTATCGGCGCATATCCCAAAAGTCCTCCGAATTCCGCCGTATCGCCTACTCCTTTACCTACAACGGGTATAAGTCTTACCGCAGTGGTTTTTGTGTTTATCATTCCGATTGCCATTTCATCTGCAATTATCCCGGATACCGTTGAAGCCTCGGTATCTCCGGGAATCGCTATCATATCAAGTCCTACCGAGCATACACAGGTCATTGCTTCAAGCTTTTCTACAGTAAGCGCTCCGTCAAGAACGGCATTTATCATGCCCTGATCTTCACTGACCGGAATAAAGGCGCCGCTCAGTCCTCCAACATAGGATGAAGCCATAACACCGCCCTTTTTAACCTGATCGTTAAGGAGCGCAAGAGCCGCCGTAGTTCCGGGAGCGCCGGCTCTTTCAAGTCCCATTTCCTCAAAAATATCCGCAATCGAATCTCCTATCGCCGGTGTCGGAGCCAAGGACAAATCTACTATACCGAAAGGAATGCCGAGCCTTTTTCCCGCCTCAAGCGCCACAAGCTGTCCGATCCTGGTTATCTTAAACGCGGTTTTCTTTATAGTTTCGCAAAGCGTACCGAAATCCGCCCTGTGTACCGATTTAAGTACATTCCTTACCACGCCGGGACCGCTTACGCCTACGTTTATTATTGCGTCAGCCTCCGTAACACCGTGAAAAGCCCCCGCCATGAACGGATTATCATCCGGAGCATTACAGAAAACCACTAACTTCGCGCATCCTATCGAGTCCTTTTCTCTTGTAAGATAAGCGGTTTCCTTAATTATCTCACCCATAAGCTTAACCGCGTCCATATTTATACCGGTCTTGGTTGAGCCTAAGTTTACGGAGCTGCAGATATGCTCCGTTTCTTTAAGTGCCTCCGGTATAGATTTTATAAGAAGCTCATCCGCTCTTGTCATTCCCTTGCTTACAAGTGCGGAATATCCGCCTATAAAATTGACACCTGTAGTTTCGGCAGCTTTGTCAAGGGTTCTTGCAAGTCCTACAAAATCCGCCTCCGTTTTGCAGGCGGAGTTCCCGACAAGAGCTGTCGGAGTTAAAGAAATCCTTTTATTTACTATAGGTATGCCGAATTCTTTTTCTATATCGTTTCCGATTTTTACAAGATTTTCGGCAGTTTTTGTGACTTTATCATAAATCTTTTCATTAAGCCTTTTCAAATCGTCGGTAATGCAGTCAAGAAGATTTATTCCGAGAGTAATGGTACGAACATCCAAATTTTCATGCCTTATCATCTCGTTTGTTTCAAGCACTTCGCCTATGGTTATCATTTTCACCCTCCGAATCAGATTCTGTGCATTTTATCAAAAATTTCTTCTCGCTGAATCCTTGCGTTTACGCCGCATTCTTCTCCTAACTTCGCAAGTCCGTCATAAATCGTCTCAAAATTCGCGTCAACTCCCGTAATGTCCACTATCATCATCATATTGAAAAATCCGTCAACTATAGTCTGAGAAATATCAAGAATATTGATTTCTTTCTCTGCAAGATAGGTACAAACCTTAGCTATAATTCCCACACTGTCCTTGCCTACAACCGTTATAACAGCCTTTTTCATAAGCTCCTCCGTTTAAAAATCGAATTTTCATATTCATTTTATACTATATGAAGCATATTTGCCATAATTTGTATTACTTATTTTTCTTTGAAATTTATAAATAATATTTATAAATCATTTTCAAAAAAGTTCATTTTAAGCCATTTCTCACTTAAATTTGTTATTGTTTTGTTATTGATAGACCTTTTGAAATTGAATGTTCCTATATAAAATACACCAATTTTAGAGAGAGTGCAAACCTTAATTTTGCACCCTCTCATTCTGCTTAATCCTTTTTTAACAACAAAAAGCACCTTACATTTCTGTAAAATGCTTTTTGTTGTTATGTATTCTTTTTATTTGATGGACATATTTCATGATTATCATCACGCCATAGAATCTTAAAAATGCCGCTTTCCAACAATCCAAAAAGTCTTAATGTCCCTGTTAATCGTAAGCTGAAAACTTCATCGGTGTATATTCTAAGCTCCTCTAAACGCTTTCTTGCTTCTTTATTTAACTTATCTATTTCTATATAGTGATTATTATTTCCGGAACTTCTTCCGCCGCTTGCTTTTAATATTTCATCCCAAGTCATTCGCTCAAAGTTTTGTAGCTTCTCAAAAATAACATCATCAAGTTCATCTGCCCTTATTTTCCATTTCTCATGCTCTTTATCACACTGTGAAAATCTCCACGACGGATATTTAGACAAAAAAGAATCCATGTCGCTGTTTACTTTAGGTTTCTGTTTTGTATTAGTAAACACTTGATATTTAGGTTGCTTTTTCATCATTTCAGCCCCGAATAATACTGCCTCATAGTCTCTTTATTTATTATGTTGGAGCAGTATTCGCCGTCACGGCAGCCTTTTCTTGCTTCAATCCATGGTAATTCTGAATGTGTCAAATCACTTAACCAATGAGGCGTTTTATCACTATAAAAATCAATTACCGAATCCATTGTGTCCTTTTCATCCGCCGAAAATTCATCACCACTCTTATAAGCGGCAAAAATAGAGGCATCCGAAATAGAAAATTGTCCCTTATGCTTATCAAAAAGCACTTTACATACGGGACCGTTTGCCCAAGCCTCAAATTCTTCATCAAATAAAGGCTTGTCATCCCACACTAAAGACCATGCCTGACAGTAATATGTGAGTTTCTGCAACTTCATCGTTGTGACCGTGCCAAGTTTATCAATGATATATGATGCCACATCAAAAATATTCATAGCTTAGCCCTACCTTTCAAAAACATCACTTTCTTGATAATGGACAGAATCGGTCGGGACACTATACGTTTCCCGACCTAATCTTATAGTTGCATTATAGAAACTTCATTTATTTTTGTCAACAATTCCTTTTGTTTTTAAGATAAATTAGAACAAATCAAGACAAATTAGAGTGAATTAGACTGTTTTAAACAAAATTACTCCTTCAATTCAGGAAGTCCTTTTATGCTCGTAAGTAACGACAATATCCCTGCAAGAACGCTTGCGCTTGCCGCCATCTTCCAATCCACAGCTCCCATTACCGCGGCTGTGCCTATGGTGGCTGCCGCTGTCTGCGCTACCGTCTTAATCGCTCTTACTCCTGCGGCTTTCGCCCACTTCTTAAAGTTAAATTCTTTCATTTCTGAATCCTCCTTGTGTATGATAAATTTATCCAACCCTCTTTTATCCTGCCCCAACCGTCTATAACTTCGGTAACGGTCACTTTCTGATTCTGCTTAAGTGATTTTACTATCGGAAAAGATGTTCCTATTCCCGTCCTTACATTGAGACTGTCGGCTGTTACCTGTGCCGTGTATTTTGACCGTGCGGACGTTTTTGCTTCATTAGTCATGCTTTTATCATCCGTGTTCTTTAAGCGCCCTGTAAAGTCATTCCACGCTTTTTCGGAGCCTGTATCGGCATTCCATCCGTACACCCCCGGACAAGGCTTACCTGTAACGTCATAATGCCTTACAACATTTTCAGGCTTAATGCCGTATTTCTTCATCAGATACCGAACAAGTTCCTCGGTATTTCCTATTACAGCGTTCTCAAGCTTCCAATGTCTATCATTCACAGCCGTTACCTTGCCTGTATCATTTCTTGAACACATCTCTATTCCTATACTGTTTGCATTGGTTATAACTCCGTAAAACTTGCCGCCTTTAGTATTGTACTTGTTGCCTCCGCAATGCCATGTGCAATGTCCCTCTATATCAGGGTTATACTGCACGACCTCCGCTTCATCCACGATGTAATCCGCCGAACCGCCCGCTTTAGGATTAGCGAACCATGCAGCCGTATTTCTTGCGCTTCCTTTTGTAGACCTGACACCTGCAGTATAGTGGAGTACTATATACTTGATTTTTCTACCGGCGGCTATACTTGTATTGTG
>CAUUHV010000018.1:0-43228 GCA_963545085.1 uncultured Catonella sp.
GTATCTGTGGAAGAGAAAGATTTACATTTAACATAAAATCCGGTATATGCTTCACCAGCTCTTTGGCATCTTTCATAGAAGTTCTAAGTATCCAGTTTCCGAGTTCATAAAAAGTAATATCGTTTTCAAGCCATGATATGAACTCCGAAGGAGGCACATTGCCGTACTCGGGACTTTTCCACCTGATAAGCGCCTCCACACCTGCAAGCTTTCCCGTTTCAGCATTTACAATAGGCTGATAATTAAGATAAAAACCTTTAAAAGATTCAGTTACCGAATTTCTGATTGTATTAAGTTTTATAAGATTATACCGTTTATCAAAGCCTACATTATCATTAAAAAACCAGAGATCGCCGTTGTTCTCATCTTTTATCTTTCCGAGTGCATAATATGCGCTCGTATAAACGGAATTTACATCAATTTCAGTGGAATTCGCCTTTATCACGGCTCCGCATACATCAAGCGAAACCTCCGTTTCATCAATAAGAATTCCGTTTTTCAAATTCTGTCTGAATGAATTGAACAAATCCGCTATATCTTCTTCTCCGTACATATTCGCGTCAAGAAAAAACAGAATCTTCGTTCCTTCCGTTCTGTAAACCCTCATACCTCTGTCAAGGCTCTTTTTCATATCCAGCACGAATTCCCCTATGCGTCCGAGCACCTGATTCCCAAAGTTATAACCATGACTAAGATTTACATTTAAAAAATTTCTTATCCCCGTAATTAAAAGATAAAAGTCCTTCTTCTCGACTTTATACACATTCATGTGTCTTAACAGACTTTCCCTGCCGAATAATCCGGTTATAGGATCTATGGCATCGTTTTTATTATGGTTGACTATAGTTCCTATGAAATATCCCGTACTTTCCTTCACCGTTAAATTGCTGTCCGGCACACGTACATTTCTTCCGGTATATTTATGTTTAATTAACCTAATCCTGCCTGAACAGGTTACGTACCTGCCGTCAGCATTTTTTATCCTGTATGTCATACTGTGAGTATCTATTTTTCCTACTATAAGATCATTTAATTTGTTCATAAACTCTTCTCTGTAATCTTCCCTTATCATATTTAACCAAAATGATAAAGTATTTTTTACATATCTGTCCGGAAGTCCGAAATATTCAACCGCTTCTTCAGACCAACAGGAAATCTCATTATCAAGATTTCCAAAACAGGCATATTCGCTTATAACTCCTGAAAAAGCCGTAAAAGCCTGCTCAAGATTTACTTCCCCTTCTCCTATAATCGCTTCAAGGTTATTATATGTTTCGCTCATCATCAATTATCTCCTTAATTTTGTAAACATATAAGTCTTATCCCCGAAACTCCCCTCAGTTTCGTGAGCTTTCGCCTCCCCAAAAATATCCTTTACGAAGTAAAATCATACGGAGTATTCTGGTAAATATAATAATTAACCCAGTTCGTATAAAGCGTATTGGCATGTGCTCTCCATGACAACACAGGCAGATTGCTTTCGTCATTTAACGGATAATAATTTCTCGGAAGTCCCACGTCGGGATTTCTTCCCTTATCTCTTTTATATTCGTTATCAAGAGTAAGTCTGTCATACTCGGGATGACCCATTATAAAAATTTTTTTTCCATCCCTGGTCATAAATAGAAAAACCCCGGCTTCTTCCGACTCCGCAAGGATTATAAGTTCTTTATTATTAACTATATCCTCTCTTTTTATCCCGGTGTGTCTGGAATGGGGCGCATAAAAATAATCATCAAATCCTCTCACAAGAGGTACTTTCCTGTCCGCTATCTTATGCGGATATATACCGAAAAGCTTTGTCTTAAACTGATACTTGTCGGCACCGTAATAATAGTACATACCCGCCATAGCGGCCCAACAGAGATGCAGGGTTGAAGTGACGTTCGTTTCAGCCCACTTCATTATGTCGCATAGTTCCGTCCAGTATGCCACTTCTTCGTATTTAAGTGTTTCAACGGGCGCTCCTGTAATTATAAGCCCGTCATAACGTTTGTTTCTTATATCCGCAAGCTTTACATAAAATTCATCAAGATGACTTGTGGGTGTATTCTTTCCGACATAACTCTCCGTGGTAAGAAAAGTTATATTTACCTGAAGCGGAGTATTGGAGAGCGCCCTCATAAGCTGAACTTCCGTATCTTCTTTTAGAGGCATAAGATTTAAAATAAGTATTTCAAGCGGTCTTATATCCTGTGTTACGGCTCTGTTTTCATCCATAATGAAAATATTTTCATCTTCAAGTATCTTTCTTGCGGGAAAATTATTTTTTACTTTAATCGGCATCTTATTCTCCTATAAGCTTCATAAAGGAAGCCTCGTCTATAATCTCAACACCCAGCTCTTTAGCCTTCTTATTTTTCCCCGACATGGAATTGATATTATTATTTATCAAATAAGATGTCTTGCCGGTCACAGTCCCCGTCACCTTGCCTCCCTTTCCCTCAATAAGGGCGGACAGCTCCCGTCTGCTCTTAAAACCTTTTAAATCTCCCGTAATCACAAAGATTTTTCCTGTAAGAGGCGCTCCCCCGTTATCTCCCGATTTATTCAGTTTCTCTATCGTAACCTCTTTAAGAAGCCTGTAAACCGCTTCTTTATTCTTCTCATCCGCAAAATATTCGGTATATACCTTCGCCATTACTTCTCCTATTCCCTGAATGGAAACAAGTTCATCATCTTTTGCGGCCATCATTTTTTCAAAATCATCATCAAAGAATTCGGCAATCAGCTTTGCTCCCGCAAGCCCTATATTAGGTATACCGAGACTGTATAATACTCTTACCGCATTTGTCTTTCTTGCAGCTTCTATCGCGTTTACAAGATTTTTATAAGATTTTTCTCCAAAGCCTTCCAAACCAACTATTTTTTCTTTATACTCCGACAGCTTAAATATATCCGACAGTTCATGAACCATACCCTCCGCCACGAACTTTTCAAGAGTCATTTCCGACAAGCCTTCTATGTTCATAGCGTCACGACTTACAAACAGAGATAAAAGCTTTATCTTTTTTGCCGTACAGTCAGGGTTTACGCAGTAAAGAGTCTGCACATCCTCCTCGGTTCTAAGCTCTGTTTTCTCCCCGCATACAGGACATTTGTCAGGCGGCTCTACATTACCGCTGCCCGTTATATTCTCAAGTATCTGCGGAATTATCATGTTTGCCTTATAAACCCTTATAGCGTCCCCTATACCGAGCTTAAGGCTCCTCATTATACTTATATTATGAACGCTTGCTCTGCTTACGGTAGTTCCTTCAAGCTCCACGGGATCAAAGATTGCCACAGGATTTATAAGCCCCGTTCTTGAAGCGCTCCATTCTATTTCTCTTAATACGGTCTCGGCGGTTTCATCCTTCCATTTAAACGCCATCGAATGTCTTGGAAACTTTGCCGTTCTTCCAAGACTTTTACCATAGGCGATATCATTAAACTGGAGTACCAGTCCATCAGACGGAATGTCGTTTTTCTTTACCTTTTCCGAATATTTATTTATCTCTTTTTCAAGAATTTCTCCGGTAACCAAGTCATGCTCTACCGCTTCAAATCCTAATTCATCAAGATAATCAAGTTCCTCTTTTCTCTTTGTAAATCCTCCCTTTCCCCCTTCAAGCAGCTCATAAGCTATAAAATTAACCCTTCTTTTTGCGGTAATTTCCGTATTTAACTGTCTTACGGAGCCGCTGCAAAGGTTCCTCGGATTTTTGTACTTTGCTTCAATCCCGTCCGTTTCTCTGTTAAGTTCCTCAAAGTCGGAGTATTTTATAACAGCCTCTCCCCTCATCATGAGATATCCTTTATAAGGTATGACCAACGGAATATTTTTAAAAGTCTTTACATTTTCAGTAACTACCTCTCCTATCTCTCCGTTTCCTCTGGTAAGAGCCTTTATAAGCTCACCGTTTTCATAAGTGAGCACTATCGTAAGCCCGTCGAGCTTCCACATAAGTATCCCTTCATGTTCACCCAAAAAATCCTTTAAAACGGATACTTCTTTTGTTTTATCAAGGGAAAGTCTCGGTTCGGCATGCGTCTCTTTCGGCAGAGAATCGAGTACTTCATAGCCGACCCTTCTTGTAAGACTTCCCGAAAGCACTATTCCCGTCTCTTTTTCAAGTCCTTCAAGCTCATCGTACAAAGCGTCATATTCGGCATTACTCATAATTTCATGATTTTCACCGTAATAAGCCTTTGCCGCTTCGTCAAGAATCCCTATCAGCTCTCTCATTCTCTTCTTTTTAACATTAAGCTCCATTATTCTTATCCCAGCCCTTTTATCAGTTCGTCATATTCATTTCCGAACACTACCCTGTATTTTCCTTTTTCAAGCGAGCCTAACTTAATATTCATAATCCGTATTCTTTTAAGGCTTACCACTCTATAATCGAAAAATTCACACATCCGCCTTATCTGCCTGTTAAGTCCCTGTGTAAGAACTATGTTAAAGCTTCTTTTTCCCGTCTTTCTTACTCTGCATTTCTTTGTTATCGTATCAAAAACAGGCACTCCCTCAGCCATATTTCTAAGGAAATCGCCCTTAATATCCTTATTTACTTCCACTTCGTACTCTTTTTCATGATTGTTTCGGGATTTTGAAATCTTATCTGCAAGCTCCCCGTCGTTAGTAAGCAGGATAAGCCCCTCTGAACCTTTATCCAGTCTGCCTACGGTAAAAATTCTTTCTCCGTAATCTATGTAGTCTATTATATTTATATCCTTAGATTTCGGGTCGTAAGCGGTACATACAACGCCTACCGGTTTATTAAAAGCGAGCAAAATCTTTTTCATTTGAAGCTTTATTTCTTTTCCGTCAAGCTCCACCTTATCATCCTTGCCTGCTTTATCTCCGGCAGACGCCTTCAGCCCGTTTATCGTTACTCTTCCATCCCTTATAAGAAGATCGGCGGCTCTCCTTGAACAAACCCCCGCCTCACTTAGATATTTATTTACTCTTATTTCACACATCCGCTCTATGCCGTGATTTCCTTTTTAAGTTGAATTTTACTCTTTCGACTTTACCTTACCCTGCTCTTTTATCTTATTAAGCATATCCGCAAGCTTCTTATCCGCGGTTATTTCATTAGCAAGTTTTGTATTTACATCCGATATCAGACTTGTCACGTCATCGCGCTCCGAATCGGCATCTATGATTTTTTGAACTTCATCGGAAAGCGGCGAGAGTATTATTTTAAATTTTCCCGTTTCATCCTTTCTTACGTAAAAGCCGTCAAGAGATGAAGCAAGCGTATCAACTCCCTTAAATTTCACTTCACTGTACGCATAGACCATATGGGAGTTTTCCTCCGGACCGTCCAATGTATAGCATTCTATATTGTTTATACTTTCTATATCCTTCACTATAACCGGAAGCTTCGATATTCCCGCATAATTTATATCATCTACAAGTTCGGCAATTTTATTTTCATCTACCGCAAGTCTTGCGTTAAAATAATCGGCTATAAGAGTATTTATCTCGGGCGTTATATTCTTCATCAAAACGCCGTTACTTATCGCGGTACCCGTACCGCTCTTTACTGCCGTTCCGGTAACATTGTTCGTCTGCTCTGTTACCGTCTTTTCCTCATCCTTGACTTTCTGATTGCTCCCGAAAGAATTTCCGGTCGAAAACAAGACCATACCTAAAAGCATTACTCCAAGGCTTGCCGCAAACATTAACTTTTTATATTTAAAACGCATTCAAAACCTCTTTATCAATGTATATTTAAACATTTATTTTTATTCCCGCAAGGGTTAATCATATAGACAATCTTCTCTCAGACGCATGACAACCGCCTCGGGAACTATTTTAAGAATAGCATAAATATCATATTTAAGCAATATCAATATAAATAAAAAATAAGTACATTTTAGCCGACGGAGCTATGTTTAAATAAAAAAATGCGGAAACTCAAAAAAATAAGTATTTGACAAATTCTTTTAATTATGATTTAATACCGATTATCAGCAATGACGGAGAGAAGTAACCCGATATTCGCATACAGAGAGCAGCCGGCAGATGAGAGGCGCATGAAAGAAGTCGGACGAATACACTCTATCAGCTCCGTACCGAAAGCTTAGTCAAGTAGGCTGCGGCGGCAGACAGCCGTTATATTGTCAGGGTATAATTGTACCTGTAAGAGGCGGGATTTTCTTCCCGTAAAATAAGGTGGTAACACGAAGCGTATGCTCTCGTCCTTTTCGGGACGGGAGCTTTTTATTTCCAAATTATTCATAAAATATTAAGAAATCACATAAAGGAATTATGTATTCCGCAGATATCCTGTAATAATATGAATAATTCGGAGCTATTTTAAAAGGAGGATCTTATGACCGTTTACGAGGAACTTATCGAAAGAGGGCTGCTTGCCCAGGTTACAAATGAAGATGAAATAAGCAAAATGATAAATGAGGGTAAAGCCGTGTTTTATATAGGCTTCGACCCTACCGCGGACAGCCTTCATGTAGGACATTTTATGGCGCTCTGTCTCATGAGACGTTTGCAGATGGCGGGAAACAGACCTATAGCTCTCGTAGGAGGCGGCACAGGCATGATAGGTGATCCCTCCGGAAGAGCGGATCTCAGGCAAATGATGACAAAAGAAACAATCAAGCATAATTGTGACTGTTTCAAGAGGCAGATGGAAAAATTTATTGAGTTCGGTGAGGGCAAGGCTTTGATGGTAAATAATGCCGACTGGCTTTTAGACCTTAATTATATCGAATTTTTAAGAGATGTGGGACCTCATTTTTCTGTAAACAGAATGCTTGCCGCCGAATGCTACAAGCAGCGTATGGAAAAAGGGCTCAGCTTCCTCGAGTTTAATTACATGATAATGCAGGCGTTCGACTTCTATATGCTTTTTCAGAAATACGGCTGCAATATGCAGTTCGGAGGCGATGATCAGTGGAGCAATATGCTCGCCGGAACCGAGCTTATAAGAAGAAAACTTGGCAAAGACGCTCATGCCATGACTATAACCCTCCTTTTAAACTCCGAAGGGAAAAAGATGGGAAAAACGGCTAACGGCGCAGTTTGGCTTGATCCGAAAAAAACAAGCCCGTTCGATTTTTATCAGTATTGGAGAAATGTTGATGACGCGGATGTAATAAAATGCCTTAAGCTTCTTACCTTCCTTCCTATTGAGGAAATCAAAGCTATGGAGAAATGGGAAGGAAGCGAATTGAACAAGGCTAAAGAAATCCTTGCATTTGAGCTTACAGAAATGATTCACAGCGAAGAAGAAGCCAAAAAGGCGCAAGCCGGCGCAAGAGCGCTCTTTGGCGGTGGAAATGCCGAAAACATGCCTGAATTTACTTTAGACGACGCGGATATGAGAGACGGTGTTTTTGACATAATAACCGTACTCCATAAATCAGGACTTGCCGAAAGCCGTTCTGACGGCAGACGCACGGTTGAACAGGGCGGCGTCACCGTAAACGGCGAAAAAATATCCGATTACACTATTACTTTCACCAAGGACCGGCTTTCCGGAGAAGGTATAATCGTAAGACGCGGTAAAAAGAAATTTTGCAGGGTTAAGGCTTAATCATAAAGCGGCGGCATCCTCTACACACATGATGCCGCCGCTTTTACAATATTTTCACTCAACCGAAACAACTGAAAACACCATGGAGGATCTCGGCTCCATCATTATCCTGTCATCGGTCTTTATCTTTTCTTCCCATTCCTCAGGAAAACCCGCTTTATAATATTTAAGAGATGAATCCGTTTCAAGCTGCCACTTAAGTCCGTAAGGAAGCTTCGGAAGCGCGCATTCCTGCGTTTCCCAGAAAACATTTATTGCTACACAGACGATATCATCCTCCGTGTTCTCTTTATTTCTTCCGGCAAAAATCACTCTCAACACTTTTAATCCGTTAGGCTCAAGAGTCCAAAACTCAGGATATCCCAGTGAGCAGTGTCCCATATTTTTCCGTATTACATCATGTTTCTTACGGAAATTTATCATATATTTTGTAAATCTGTAATGCTCTCTGTTTTTTTCAAGTGTTGCCCAATCAAGCCATGATATTATACTGTCCTGACAGTAGGTATTGTTGTTTCCGAACTGCGTATTAAGAAACTCGTCTCCTGCAAGAAACATAGGAGTACCTCTACTCATAAACAAGGTTGTAACGGCATTTTTTGCAAGCTTATGCCTCACTTTGTTTATCTCTGCATCATCGGTTTCTCCCTCCACTCCGCAGTTCCAACTTCTGTTATCATCGCTTCCGTCGGTATTGTTCCAACCGTTTGCCTCATTATGCTTATGATTATAACAATACATATCCCAAAGCGTGAATCCGTCATGGCAATTCAAAAAATTAACGGAGGCGTTATTTCCCCTGTGTCTCGGATCATAAATATCCATAGAACCTGTTATTCTTCTTGCCGCAACATGGGAGAGATCCAAATTTCCCTTTAAATAGTCCCTCATATCGTCACGATACTTGCCGTTCCATTCAGCCCATCTGTTCCATGACGGAAAGGTGCCGACCTGATACAGACCTCCCGCGTCCCATGCTTCCGCAATCAGCTTGACATCAGCAAGGATTTGATCAAAGGCAAGGTTTTGCAAAAGCGGAGCGTTACTCATAGGCGAGCCGTCTTCATTTCTTCCTAAAATACTCGCAAGATCGAATCTGAATCCGTCCACATGATAATCCGTTACCCAATATCTGAGACATTCCGTTATCATAGCCCTGACCACAGGATGGTTACAGTTCAACGTATTTCCGCATCCGCTGAAATTATAGTATTCCCCTCTCGGGGTAAGCATATAATATATATTATTATCAAAGCCTTTAAAAGAAATGTAAGGTCCCAACTCATTTCCTTCGGCCGTGTGATTAAACACAACATCAAGTATACACTCAATTCCGTTATCATGAAGCCTTTTTATAAGTCTCTTAAGCTCGGTACCGGACTTGTTGTCCTCAACCTTAGCCGCGTAGCTTGCGTTCGGCGCAAAAAAACTGATAGGATTATAGCCCCAATAGTCAAGAAGCTTATTTCCGTTATACTCTCTGTCGTCCTTTATTTCGTCAAATTCAAAAATCGGCATAAGCTCTACCGCATTTACACCCAAATCCTTTAAATAAGGAATTTTCTCAATGACTCCCGCAAAGGTACCGGGATATTTAACTCCTGAAGAGTCATGCTTTGTAAAGCCTCTTACATGCATTTCGTAAATAACAAGATCTTCCATACCTATCTTGGGATGAATTTCGCTGCCCCAGTCAAAGTTGTTTTTTACGACTCTTGCCTTATAAAAAGTTCCTTTGTCCTTATGTACACCCCATGCGCTCTGTCCGGTTACGGATTTTGCATACATATCTAAAAGTATTCTGCTTTTGTTAAATAAAATACCTTTTTCAGGTTCATAAGGTCCGTCAATCCTATAGGCATACTCAAATTCCTCTATATCCAGTCCGAAAACTATCATAGAGTACACATTACCTATTCTGTAATTGTCCGGAAATTTTATAATCGCGTAAGGCTCGTCCTCTCTTCTTTTAAACAAAAGAAGCTCAACCGAGGTACCTCCGCTTGTAGCCACTGTGAAATTCACGCCGCTCGGAATTGCCGTAGCGCCGTTTTGCTCATACATTCCCGGTCTTACCTTAAAGCCGTTTATCTCATCTATCGGTCTCATATAAAATCTCTCAAACGAGAGATTATCATTAGCATCCGCCATCTTTTTATCTGCCCTGCTTCCGTAAAATCTTATGTTTCCCCGTTCTCATTTATATTGATAAATAATTCTCTTTCACCTGAGCTCATCCGAGTCAAGCAATATCGTAAAAGGTCCGTCATTTATAAGTCCGACTTTCATATCGGCTCCAAACTCCCCCTGCTTAACCTCTACAACTTTATTTTTACATTCTTCCACTATATATTTATAAATCTTCTCCGCCTCCGTAGGCTCCTTGGCTCTTAAAAAATTGGGTCTGTTCCCCTTCTTGCAATCCGCATAAAGCGTAAACTGCGACACTAAGAGAAGTCCGCCGCCCACATCAGCAAGAGAAAGATTCGTTTTTCCGTTTTCATCCGCAAATATACGAAGACTGAGCAACTTTTTTATCATCCTGTCCGCTGTTTCTTTATTATCATCTTCGCCTATTCCTATAAATACTGTAAATCCTTTCCCTATTTCCGCCGCTATCTTATCTTCTATTCTGACACTTGCTTCTTTTACAACCTGAATAACAAACCTCATTTAAAGCACCGTACCCGTTTCACTATATTTTTTCCTGTCCGTAAAACGCCGCGCCGACTTATAATCGGCACGGCTGTAAATATTTAAAATTACCGTTTCAACACTTAAGTATG
The DNA here is from genome assembly GCA_963545085.1 of uncultured Catonella sp. Classification (GTDB taxonomy): domain Bacteria; phylum Bacillota; class Clostridia; order Lachnospirales; family Lachnospiraceae; genus Catonella. The sequence continues at coordinate 10,334 of CAUUHV010000018.1, forward strand.
AATTGAATTACCCGACCGCAAACGGCAGGACTGCACTTGTCTGTACAGCTCGCCCATAGCGGGAATACAGTCAAATCACTTCGTGAAGTTGAAAGCTGAAACTCCAGGCCAGTAAGCGGATGCGCCAAGCTCTTCTTCAATGCGGATAAGCTGATTATATTTAGCTACACGCTCGCTTCTTGAAGGAGCTCCCGTCTTAATCTGGCAAGTATTAAGAGCTACTGCAAGGTCGGCTATTGTCGTATCCTCGGTTTCACCCGAACGGTGTGAGGAGATAGCGGTGTAGCCCGCTTTATGAGCCATCTTTATAGCCTCAAGAGTTTCCGATACGGAGCCGATCTGATTAAGCTTGATAAGAATGGAATTACCTGCGCCGAGCTTGATACCCTTCTCAAGTCTTTCCGTATTTGTAACAAAAAGATCGTCACCTACAAGCTGAACCTTGTTTCCAAGTTTCTCAGTCATCTTCTTCCAACCTTCCCAATCCTCTTCATCAAGACCGTCTTCGATGGAGTAGATAGGGTATTTGTCAATAAGGCTCTCCCAATGAGCTATAAGCTCGTCTGAAGTAAATTTCTTGCCGGACTTAGGCTGTAAATAATGTCCGATACCTTTCTCTTTATCCTTCCACTCGGAAGAAGCCGCATCCATAGCTATAACAAAATCCGTACCTGCCTTATATCCCGCATTCTCTATAGCCTTTATGATGTGATCGATAACATCTTCATCATCTTTAAGGTTAGGTGCAAAACCGCCCTCATCACCTACCGCCGTCGTATGTCCTTCTTTCTTGAGAAGTGCCTGAAGCGCATGGAATACCTCCGCACACATTCTAAGACCTTCTTTAAAACTCTCAGCTCCCGAAGGCATAATCATAAACTCCTGAGTATCTACGGAGTTTGTAGCATGAGCGCCGCCGTTAAGAATATTCATCATAGGGAGCGGAAGCCTGTTTCCGTTTACTCCGCCGAGGAATCTGTAAAGAGGAATCTCAAGAGCGTTTGCTGCCGCTCTTGCTGCCGCTATGGAAACCGCAAGAATAGCGTTGGCGCCGAGCTTTGACTTATCTTTTGTTCCGTCAGCCTTAATCATAGCCGCGTCTACAGCATAGATATCAAAAGCGCTTACTCCGCGAAGCACGTCATTTATTACAGTATTTATATTTTCAACAGCCTTAAGCACTCCTTTTCCTCCGAAACGGTTCTTATCCCCGTCACGAAGCTCAAGCGCTTCAAATTCACCTGTGGAAGCTCCGCTCGGTGCGGTTCCTCTGCCCACTACTCCACCTACAAGTGTAACCTCCGCCTCAACTGTAGGGTTTCCTCTGGAGTCGATAATTTCTCTTCCTATGACCTTCTCAATCTCTAAGTAATCCATTCTTCTTTTCCTTTCCATGCTCTGTGCATTGTAAAAGTTTTATTCTGTAAATTCGAGTTCTTCACACATAGCCTCAATTCTTATAAAAACGGTATAAATCCGCCGTTTTTACAGCGCTTGCGTTTAGCCCGAATCAAATCATATAGATGATAACATAACGGTATCAAAAAAACCAGATGTATTACTAAGTTTCATTAAATTTTCAAATTTAAATCTCAAATTGCCCATAGCGGATTTCTGCTAATCATTCCGCTTTCCCGCTTTCATCCGCGCCCTTTTTATCTTCTATGACTTGCATTTCACATTCCTTCAGGTGGCAAAATGTTTTGCCGTCCTCCATGTAAGTTTCGAAGGTTCCGATTACCGTTATATCGGTGTCGTCATCCGGAAAATCATTCGGATATTTATATTCCTCTCCCATCGCAAACTCTATTCCCTGACTGCAACATCCCGCCGCATCCGAAATAAAACAATAATTGTAATAAGTTTTCCTCGGCTCATACCACGCCGCGTAATACTGCCCGCTCATTTTTACCTTTTTTCCCTCATAGGACGACGGATCTGTCATCATAAGATACACCGTGGCATATACCATATCGCTTCCCATTGTTGTAAGGTCATAATCAATACCGTTTTCCGGTTTAATATTTCTTGCTTCATCAAGCCTTTTTTCAAAGCCGTCGTCCTGTCCGGTTATCGATGTGCCCAAATTCGTTGAAGCTTTATCGTTTTCTTTGTCAGCTTCCTCAAGCTTTGCTACCTGTTCGTCTATGACAGCCTCCACCGCGTTCTTTTTTTCTATTTTCGTTTCCGTTTTCGGTGTCGATTTGCATCCTGAAACTGTTATGCTTACCAAAATAAGCAGTACTAAAAACTCTTTTTTTCTCATAGTCTCTCCTATACTCTTTTTGCTTTAGCAATCAAGATACAGCTCAAAAACACGAGCATATCCGCCGCCACTATCGTCGCTCCTACAGGTGTTGAAAAAATCAGCGAAGATGTCATCCCCGCCACAGCGCAAAACACGGATATAAGTACGGAGCAGATTACCACTCCCTTAAAATTTTTAATTAAACGCATTGCCGAAAGCGCAGGAAAAATAACAAGCGCCGATATTAAAAGTGAGCCTACAAGATTCATTCCGAGAACTATGATAACCGCGATTATAACAGCTATAAACAGATTATATCTGTCCGTTTTTATTCCGGTCGCTTTCGAAAAATTCTCATCAAAAGTCACGGCAAAAATCTTATTGTAAAACGCTATAAAAAATATTATCACAAGCACCGAAAATACTATACAGATAACCACTTCCGTTACCGTAAGCGTAAGTATCGATGTCGAGCCGAACAAGGTGGTGCATACATCTCCCGAAACGTTTCCCGAGGTTGAGAATACGTTAAGTATAAGATAACCTACCGCAAGAGAGCCTACCGAAAGCATAGCGATTGCCGCGTCTCCCTTTATGCTCGTCTCCTGCCCGGTTTTTAAAAGCAGCACTGCGGCTATTACCGTTGCGGGAAGTATTAAAATAGTATCATTGACAAGATTAAAAAGGCTTGCGAAAGCCATAGCTCCGAAAGCGACATGTGAAAGTCCATCGCCGATATATGAAAACCTTTTAAGCACAAGAGTAACCCCTAAAAGCGAGGAGCACAAAGCAATCAGAACTCCGACTATAAAAGCGTAAATTACAAATTGAAATTGAAAATAATATGTTAGCTTAGACCATATTTCCGCCAAATTCTCGCACCTCTTTCACCTAAGACTCTCTCTCGCCTCGCTGTTAAGATATTCTTTCTTCGTCCCGAAAAACAACTGTCCCTTCTGTCCTATATGAAGCACGTTTCCCGCCTCATTTTCAACTGCGTAAATATCATGTGAAACCATTATTATCGTGACTCCCGATTTGTTAAGCTCCGCCACGAGCGCATAAAACTCCGCCGTAACCTTAGGGTCAAGCCCGCTCACCGGCTCATCTAAAAGCAGAAGCTTGTCGGTAGCGCAAAGAGCCCTTGCTAAAAGGACTCTCTGCTGTTGACCTCCGGAAAGATTTCTGTAGCATTTTTTCCTGAGATCATATATTCCCAATTTTTTCAGATTTTCTCCGGTTCTTTCTTTATCCGCCTTACCGTAAAACATTCCGCTTCCTATTTTTGAAAGATTTCCCGACAAAACAACTTCCCATACGGAAGCCGGAAAATCTTTCTGAGCAAGGCTTTGTTGCGGAAGATAGCCTATTTCATAAGGCTTGAGGCTGTCTCCGTAAGTAATCACGCCGGAAACCGGTCTCATAAGTCGAAGCAGAGTTTTAACAAGAGTTGTCTTGCCTGCGCCGTTTTCTCCTATTATATAAAGATAGTCTCCTTTTTCAACCTTAAAATCTATTCCGGAAGCCACTATCTGATCCTTGTAACCGAGTTCCAGATTTTTACAAGTAATATATGCCATATTTTTCTCCGTTTTATAAACGTCTGAGTTTCCGAGACCTTCTGCAAGTCTCGGAAACTCAAATGATCCAGGTATCAAATACCTTTGACACCTCATAAACCTCTATTAAAATTTCATTATTTAAGTACTTCCTCAAGTACCTTTAAGTTTTCCTCCATTATAGAAAGATAAGTAACTCCGCTTTCTATATCATTTGCGGTTACGGACTGCATTGAGTTAAGGACAGCAATTTTCTGATCCTTATTTTTTGTGTTCTGAATTACGGTGTCCGCAATCTTTCCGTCGGAATTCTCTATCGTACACACCCTTGAAAGTCCCAGTTCATCGGTCTTTCCCGCAAGAAAAGCAACCGTTTCAAAGCTTGCCTCGGTTTCCGCGCTGCAGCCTACAAAAGCCGCATAGTATTTAAGACCGTAATCATCCGCCAAATAACGGAAAGGAAATCTGTCACCGAAAAGTATGGTTTTCTTTGAGCTGTTCTTTACAACCTCAACATATTTTGCATCAAGCTCCGTTATTTTCTGAATATAAGCCGCAGAATTGGCTGTGTATACATCCTTATTTTCAGGATCTATAATCTGAAGCTTTGCCGCTATCTCATTTACAAGCACAGGTACATTTTTTAATGAAAGCCATACATGCTCGTCATACTCGGTCTCTTCACCTTCATGATGGTGATGGTGCCCGTCTTCCTCATGTTCATGTTCATGCTCATGATCATGGTCCGCATCTTCTTCATGCTCGTGCTTGTGGTCATGGTCCGCGTCTTCCTCATGCTCGTGCTTGTGGTCATGGTCCGCGTCTTCCTCATGCTCGTGCTCATGGTCATGCCCCTGCATTCCCTCTACAACCTCTTCCTCTTTAACATTTGAGCCGAGAGTTTCCATAAGGTTTATAACCTGCATATTGGGATTGCTTGCGTCCTTAACCGCCTTTTCCACCCAGCCGTCGGATTCTCCACCCACATAAACAAAAAGGTCACAAGAAGATATTTTCGCCATATCCTCAGCCGTAGGCTGATAGCTGTGAAGGTCTACACCGTTCTCAAGCAGATAGGTTATATCATAATTATCCTTTTTATCTCCCACAACCTCTTTAACCCAGTCATATTCAGGGAAAATAGTGCATACTACGCTTAATTTTTTGTCCGAAGCTTCCTTTTTATTTTCCTTCATACTTGCAGCGGCATTCATATTATTTCCCGACTTTCCGCTCATCTCTTTACTTGCCGAATTCTCCGAAGCCTTCTTGCCGCATCCCGCCAAAGCCACACAGGTGAGTATCGCCATAGCCGCCATTTTGATAATTTTCTTTTTCACGTTGTATTCTCCTTCTGCATTTTATTTCTTGCGAACAACGGGGTAAGTTACCCCTCATTTTGCAACTCAGTCGCATTAGTACAGATGATAAAATACTACTTATTTTTTTCTTTGTCAAGACTCAGTCGCATTTTAATCACAAATTCTTCAGGAAAGTATTAAGTGGGCATAATCAAACCGAAGGTTTGAAATTATGCCTGCGAAAATACTTTTGTGAGAATCACCACATAGTCACGGACAGGTGCCGCCTATGCGACACTTAGCCTTCGTAGAAGGCGGGTCTGTGACCTATGCGGTAAAGAATTTGTGATTATTAAAAACAAACCTTCAAGAAAGTATTAAGTCAGCATAATCAAACCGAAGGTTTGAAATTATGCCTGCGAAAATACTTTTGTGAGAATCACCACATAGTCACGGACAGGTGCCGCCTATGCGACACTTAGCCTTCGTAGAAGGCGGGTCTGTGACCTATGCGGTAAAGAATTTGTGATTATTAAAAACAAACCTTCAAGAAAGTATTAAGTGGCATAATCAAACCGAAGGTTTGAAATTATGCCTGCGAAAATACTTTCGTGAGAATCACCATAATCACGGTCGATAATATAAACCTTAAAAACTTATTGTAGTTAAAATGAGCCGATAAAGACATTTCATTCAAAAAGTACCGTAAAAATACGGTACTTTAAATTTGCTTAATATATTTTTATAGGCTCACGCTTATTTCTCAAGTCTCCCCTTATACGAGCCTATGCCTCCGATATTGTTTACATTGTCATATCCTAACTTTGTAAGCTTTGATGCCGCCTGAGAGCTCCTGCCGCCGCTCTGGCAATACACATATACAGGCATCGTCTTATCAGTAACCGCGGATGTTATTATTTTATCAAACTTTGAAAGCGGAATATTCCTGCTTCCCTTAATATGTCCACCCGCATACTCATCCGCTTCTCTGACATCTATAAGCACGGCTCTTTTCTCAGCCATAAATTTCTTTATTCCTTCATTTATATCCGGTCCCTTAAAAAAATCAAATATTCCCACTTCGATATCCTCCCGATTTTCTTCAGTTTTATGGCATTATACTACACTTTATAGCTACTGGCAAATATGACTTTATCAAGTTTTCATCAAATTCGCTTAAAATACCGTCTGAACTCCATTACTATCTCCTCACTTGAAGAAATAAGCTTTTACTGATAGAATATAAGCCGAATTCGGATACAATCATAAGCTTATAACAATACGATTGAAAGGAAGCGATATGGCATTTGACGGTACTGTGGTGGCGGGCATCAGGCATGAATTCGATACCCTGCTTACGGGCGGACATATAAGTAAGATAGCCCAACCTGAAAAGGACGCTTTAATCTTAACTATAAAAAACAACGGAAAAAAATATATGCTCCTGCTTTCAGCAAATGCAGGATTACCGCTTGCCTATATTACGGAAGAGTCTAAAAAGGCTCCTCTTTCCGCTCCCAATTTCTGTATGCTTTTAAGAAAACATATCGGAAGCGGAAAAATCCTCGAAATAACCCAACCCGATTTCGAAAGGGCTATAAAAATAAAAATTGAGCACCTCGACGAAATGGGAGATATGTCGAATAAATATCTTGTCATAGAGCTTATGGGAAAATACAGCAATATAATACTGTTAAACGATGACAACACCGTACTTGACAGTATAAAGCGAGTTTCCGCTCTTGTAAGCTCGGTAAGAGAAGTCCTGCCGGGAAAAAATTACTTTATTCCCGCTCAGGAAGGCAGAATAAATCCTCTTTCGGCTGATGAAGCCTATTTTAAAAATGTAATAGCCGTAAAGCCTTTTTCCGTATGCAAGGCAATTTATACCTCTCTTACCGGTTTTTCCCCCGTAATGGCGAATGAAATATGCTATTTAAGCGATATTGACGCGGATTTATCCGTATCGGCTTTAACAGATGACGATATAACTGAACTGTATTTCGCTTTTAAAGAAATCATGTTTAAAATAAAAGAGGGAAATTTTTCTCCTACCGTATATTACAATGAAAAAGGTGAGCCAGCGGAATTTTCAGCCTTTCCTTTAGCAGCCTTTAACGACTGTAGAAAGGATTGCTTCGGTTCATTTTCCGAACTGCTTGAATACTTTTACGGCTCAAAAGAGAATGTAAACAGAATAAGGCAAAAATCTGCAGATTTAAGGTTAATTGTAACCAACGCCATCACAAGAACCGCAAATAAAATCGATATATTCATAAAGCAACTTAAGGACACTGAAAAACGGGATAAATACAGGATTTACGGAGAGCTGATAACCACATACGGTTATCAGGCGACCGACGGCGACAAGTTCCTTGAAGCGACGGATTATAATACTGGCAAGAATATAAAAATACCGCTTGATACCGACATTCCCGTAATGGCGAACGCTAAAAAATATTTTGACAGGTACTCAAAATTAAAAAGAACCTTTGACGCGGTTACCGTACAACTTGAAGAAGCGAAATCCGAACTCACACACCTCGATTCTATAAAAGCGTCATTAAGTATAGCTGAAAAAGAAGAGGATTTAGCTGAAATAAGGAACGAGCTTATAAGTTATAATTATATTAAAAAGCATTCTTCTAAAAAAGGAGAGAAGATAGCCAAGCAGGCGAAAAGCGAACCCCTTCATTTTATCTCAAGCGACGGCTTTGATATTTATGTCGGAAAAAACAATTACCAGAACGATCTTCTTACCTTCAAAACGGCAAGTGCCTCGGACTGGTGGTTTCATGCCAAAAAATGCGCAGGCTCTCATGTCATCCTCATTTCCGCGGGAAAAGAAATTCCTGACAGAGCTTTTGAAGAAGCGGGAAAGCTCGCTGTCCATTATTCGGCAGCCAATACCTCATCCTCTTTACAAGGTAACGGTATAAAACATGAAGTGGACTATGTTATGAAAAAGGAAGTTAAAAAGCCCAACGGCGCAAAACCGGGCTTTGTAGTATATTACACAAACTATTCACTGATAGCGGATTCGGATATTTCCGGGCTTAAACAGGTTTAAAGGAGTGACTTATGATAATTGCGGATATTCATACACATACAATTTTTTCAGGAGATTCAAACACTCCTATGGAGACACAGGCTGACGCGGCAATTAAAGACGGTCTGAAATATCTGTGCTTCACCGATCATCACGATTTATACTATCCGGAAGCCGAGCTTAAGGACGGAACTTTCGGAAATATTTTTCTTCTTAATTTTCCCGCCTATTTTAAAAAGGCGGCTGAAGTTAAAAGGATTTACGAAGGCAGACTTAATATTCTTACCGGAGTGGAGCTCGGACTTTGTGAAAAGGCTTTGCCCGAGTGCAGAGCTTTAGTTGCTGAAAATAAATTTGACTTCGTGCTTGCGTCAATCCATATAATAGACGGGATGGATCCTTATTATCCGGAATTCTGGATGTCTCATGACAGTCAAACTGCTATTCACAAATATTTTACCACAATGCTTGATATGCTTGATAAATACGAGGATTTCGACTCTCTTTCACATCTTGATTACATATTCAGATATGTGCTTGATGAAGCCGGAAATCCGGATGACAGAAATTATTCCTACAGAAAATACAGCTCATATATCGACCCTATCCTCAAAAAGATTATAGACATGGGAAAGGCATTGGAAGTAAATACGGGCGGTTATCGCTACGAGTTGGGTGTACCTAATCCTCAGCCTGAAGTCTTAAAACGCTATTTAGCTCTCGGCGGCGAAAAGATAACCATAGGTTCCGACGGACATAAGCCTGAAGATTTAGCTTATGCCTTTGATGAATGTGAAAGTCTTTTAAAATCTTTAGGTTTTAAATATTATGAAATTTATATAAACAGAAAACCTGTAAAAATAGATTTATAAATATTATCTTAAAACGGCATATATAGGCTTAATCCCCAATATATGCCGTTTAATGTCATCTCACTATCCTTCCTGCGCAGACCACGTTTCCCTCCTCGGAATACACTACAAGAACCTGCCCCGGAGCGGCTGCCCTCTGCGGCTCATCAAAGACTGCAGTAAGCATATCTTCTTTAAAAAAGACTTCGCACTTTCCGCCCCTGTGATTATATCTTATTTTCGCAAAATACTTTTTCTCCGAATTTTCTATTTCCTCTCTTGTTTCCGCCATAAAATTTATTTTATCCGCCGTTACCTCTTTCGTAAAAAGTTCATCGTTCTCCGACAATACGACTTCATTTTTTTCATAATCTATTCTGTTCACATACATAGGTTTACCGAAAGTCACTCCAAGCCCTTTTCGTTGCCCTACCGTATAATGTATTATTCCTTTGTGCCTGCCTAAAATATTTCCTTCCGTATCGACAAAATTGCCCTCTGTTCCCTTTATCCCATACTCCTTTTCAAGATATGCCGCGTAATCTCCGTCCGGTATAAAGCAGATTTCCTGACTGTCAGGCTTATCCGCCAAAAAAAGCCCCGCTTCCTTCGCTATCTCTCTTACCTTTTCTTTGTCGTATTCCCCGATAGGAAGTATGGTGCGCGAAAGCTGGTCCTGTGTTAAATTGCAAAGCGCGTAAGTCTGATCCTTAGCCGCCGTAGCGGAATTTGATATGGTGTATCTGCCGTTTGCAAGCTTCTTTATCCTCGCAAAATGTCCTGTGGCAACGCAGTCCGCGCCAAATCTTTCCATCCCCTTAAAAAGAGCATCCCATTTCACCAGTCTGTTACAAACAGTACAGGGATTCGGTGTGAGCCCTTCTCTATAAGAAAAGGCGAAATAATCCATTACATCAGCCTTAAACTCCGCCCTTACATCTATTATTAAATGAGGAATACCTAACTTTTCCGCTACCTTTGCCGCGTCTTCCTTAGCCTCTTTGCCGATACACCCGCCCTTTATGTCAAGCTCTCCGTCCTGCCATATATCCATGGTTACGCCTGTTACCTCGTATCCCTGTTCCTTTAAAATATAGGCGCAAACGGAAGAATCCACACCTCCCGAAAGCCCTACAACAACTCTTTTTTTCATTCAAATACCGTTTTACGTCCTTTCAGCTTCTATTACAGCCCACGTTGGTATCTCCCGCGGTTTCCATTATCTTTTTACCGTCCTTTGCAAGCTCCGATATCATCAGATGATCCACCGCCTCATTTATACTGTCCGATATTCTTTTCCAGACAAATTTTGTTATACAGGTTTCCGCGCCCTCACAAAGCTCACCCATACCTTCAAGCTCCAGACAGTCTACGGGCTTTAAATCTCCCTCAAGCGCTCTAAGCACCTCTCCTACGGAAATTTCTTCCGCAGGCTTTGCAAGCGTATATCCGCCCATGGCTCCCCTTACACTGTTTACTATCCCCGCCTTCTTTAACATGGAAATAAGACGCTCAAGATAATTTTCCGATATCATCTGCCTTGTCGCTATACTGCTTACAGAGGCGGGCTCATCCCCCCTCATCGCTATATCGAGTACGGCTCTTAAGCCGTATCTTCCTTTAGTTGAAAGTCTCATAACTCACACTCCTGACTACACGAATATCATGAGAGCGATATTCCTTATCACTCCCGATTTTGTAAATCCGTTTTTTATAATCGACACCCTTTTTTTCATAAATCCGCTTCTTTTAATAGAGGCAAATTTTCTTATCGTACTCAATTTTTCATCGGAAATAATATCTTTAAAAAATTCCGCAAATTCCTCAGCCTGATTAAAATTTTCACAAAGCCTTTTTTTTATTTCGTTAAATTTAAAAATACGTCCTTTTAAATACGATGTGAAGCTCTCTCCGCCAACCGTATTTTTCCCGTGCTGTCTGTAAAACGCGGTAGATTTATTTATGTAAATTATTTTTCCTGTAACGGCCGCTATAAGCGCGAACCACCAGTCATGCATTTTCACCTTCGGTATTCTTCCCGCCTTTTTTTCAGCTTCAATTTCAAGTCTCACAAGCTCTCTGTTTACCATCATAGCCATACCGATTAACTTATTTTCCATCAAAAGAGAGTTAATCCCCGTTTTATACGGTTTTACCCTTTCCGCCTTGAAATAAGAATCCGATGTCACTTTCAAATCCTTATCGGCAAGGCTTACATCCGAAAATATCGCTAAAGGAAACTCCTCTTTGTATGCCTTAGCCTCCGAAATAAAAATTTCAAGTTTATCTCTTTTCCATATGTCATCCTGGTCCGCAAAGAAAAAATATTCAGCTTCGGAGAAACTCCTGTAAACCTCTTTAACTCCGTTTAAAAAACTTGCCGCAGCTCCGAGGTTTACAGCATTTTCTTTAAAATATACCTTATCGGGATATTTTTTTACATACTCCACTACTATTTCCCCGGTTCTGTCCTTTGATCCGTCATCAAAAATGTAAAGCTTAAAATCCTTCATACTCTGATTTAATATAGACTCTATTTGCTCATTTATATATTTTTCGCCGTTATAAGCGCTCATTATAATCGCAATCATTTAAAATATTCCTTGTTCATGCAAAACTTCATCACAAGCCGTTTAGGCAGTCTGTCATATATTTTTCCAAGTCTGAAACCCGTGTATTTAGCCGCGCTGTGCCATATAACCTTAGGTACAAGATAAATTTTCCCGTTACCCGTTAAATGCTTTATAAGCCCTCCTACAAGCCTGCCGCCCTCTTTCTCGGATGAAACTCTGTTAAATATTTCACAAAATTCCTTATGTGAAGCTCCAAGGTCAAAATTTCTGTGAAACTGTTCTCCTGCAGTATATTCATGGTAATGTACAACTCTTGCCTCCGCCTCATAGACTACCTTATAGCCTAATCCCATAATTTCGGCAGCCATCAACATATCTTCGTTAAAAACCGTCCTTTTTACAAAACCGCCCGCTTCATCATAAATCTTTTTTCTGTATGCCGCGCAGACATCCGAGCAAAACCATGCCTTTATTCCCATAGTTTTTATATCGGCTTCAGTTTTTACCTTCCTTTTTAACGGATAGTTGAATTCTCTTGTGTATTTTTCTATCGCTCCCGCTTTTTCGTCCGTTTCCTGCCTTGCGTAAGCTATGCCTACCGAGCTGTCGTTAAAGTCTCTCAAAAGCTTTTCAAAAAGGCTGCCGTTTACCGGTCTCGCGTCCTGAGTCATACATATAAACGCCTCGGAAGTGACCATATCCGCCGCCATTCTTCTTGTGCCTCCGTGATCAAAATCCTTTTTTCCTATATGAATAAGCTTTATCGGAACAATTTTTTCAAATTCATCGTTCCAATAGGCTTTCTCGGTATTTATGACAAAAATATTCTCCGGCTTTACCGACTGCAGCTTAATCCCCTTTAAAAGCCTTTTAAACTCCTCTCCCGGTTTATATGTCGGAATTATGACGTCAAATGTCATGCTGTTCTTCTCCTTTAATCGGACAATTTTATGAACAATTCGTGACTTACTTGTTTATCACGGTTCTATCTATTATAATGACTTGCGTAAAACATTGCAAATATCAGATGATTACATAATGTTTGAAGGAGTACCGATGAAAAAAATTTTAACTGTATTTTTATCCCTGTTGCTGTTTGTTTCACTTACCGTAACACCTATACATGCTGCAAAAAAATATTCCGGCAAATATCATATAATGGTAAATAGAGCTGCCAACTGCATTACAGTTTATGAGCTTAATTCTTCCGGCAAATACAAGCCTGTAAAAGCCATGCTCTGCTCCACAGGCGGCTATAAATCTCCCCTCGGAACTTTTTACACTCCGGTAAAATACAGATGGCGCTCTCTTTTTTATAATTGCTACGGACAATATGCCACAAGAATAACCGGTAATATACTTTTTCACTCCATGCCATACGATAAACCTCGTCCCGACACCATGCAGAAGGGGCATTTCAACCGTCTCGGAACGGCAGCTTCATCAGGTTGTATAAGACTGTGCGTAACGGATGCGAAATGGATATATGAGAATTGCCCTTTAGGAACAAAGGTGACAATATACGATTCCGAAGTTCCCGGTCCTTTAGGTAAGCCTGAAAATATACCTTATCCGGTAGAAAACGGCTATGACCCTACCGATATATGGGCGGAAGGAAATCCCGCGACTTCATCTCTAAAGCCTGAAATAGAGATTTCTGAAATTTTAGAGATAGATTCCTCCGACTGCGCCTTCGACCTCCTTGACGGGGTGACCGCCGTTTCTTCTACGGGGGAGGATATAACCGACCGTATAGAAATAACCGAGGATATAGACTACAATACTCCGGGTGAATATGAAATTATTTACAGCGTAACCGATGATTACGGAAAAACGGCTTCGGTTAAGGGTAAGGTCATTGTAAACTGAAAGGAGGCAGCATGAAATTTTGTGAACAGTGCGGAGCAAAGTTAGATGACGATGCGAAATTTTGCACAGTATGCGGGGCTAAAACCGAATCCATAAACGAAGATACGACTTACACTAATTATGTGTCACCGGCACCTAACGCAAATAAGAAGCTCATCATCCTGCCGATAATAGTGGTTGTCGGAATTGTTGTTTTTGCACTCACATATCTATTTTTTATAAGAGGATACAGCACAAGAAAAGAACTGCTTAAATATATCAATCAAGACATCAAGGAATTATCTTCCGTCGAAAAAAAATTGTTAAAGAGCTATACAAATGTGACCGGTTCAAATTATGTGAATGATGAAACAACATATAAGGAATTTGTCAACAGTACTCTTCCTTTAGCCGGAAAATTAAATGAGTTATCAATTCAAACAGTAAATAATATTACCGATAAAGAAATATTGGAAGTACATAAAATATATATAAATTATACGAGCAAATATTTAGCGGCGGTAAATATGGTGACATTAGCGCTTGAAAATCAAAATACTTCTCAGGTGTTAGAAGCAAATGAAATACTGAATGAAGCTAATAATTTAGCCATCGATTACAGGAAAGCATTATATGAATTGGCTGAAAAATATAATATTACGATAACTAAGGAATAATGATATGATTTTTACATAATTGTTTGCAAAAATATGCAGTTTCATTTTCCATACAGTTGACACCGCATATTTTTTATTATAGAATAATTTTTATAGAAATTATTGCTAGGGGTGCATTAGCTGAGATGAAGATTTATCTTCTATCCCTCATTACTTGATCCGGATAATACCGGCGTAAGGAAGCATATTGCAACCCTCTTTCTTTGTAAGGAGGTTTTTTTATGTCATTTTTTGCTTTTCCGACAGTAAACAGTTGGGAAGAAAATGTTTTTAAGCTCACACCTGCCGGTATCGTCACTGTAGTTGTTCTTATGACGGTTCTTATGACGACATCCATACTGCTTCGTCCCAAAAATAAAAGCGTATCGTCCGTAATGGCTGCAAGACAACTTATTTTTTCGGCAGTTGCCATGTCGCTTGCCCTTGTTACTGCTGAAATCAAGTTTACAAGACTTCCTATGGGCGGCTCCATTACTCTTTTCAGTATGCTTTTCGTCGTTCTCATAGGATATTGGTACGGATTTAAGGCGGGTATTCTTACAGGCTTCGCCTACGGACTTTTGCAGTTTATCATGGATCCCGTTTTTTACTCACCTGTGCAACTCCTTATAGATTATCCGCTTGCCTTCGGTGCTTTAGGGCTTTCCGGACTTTTTATAAATAAAAAATTCGGGCTTATAAAAGGATATTTACTCGCTGTTTCAGGAAGATATATATTAGCCTGCATTTCAGGTTATGTATTCTTCGGACACTATGCTCCCGAGGGTACACCTGCAATAGTCTACTCTCTTACTTACAATGCCGCATACATTGTTCCCGAAGCAGTAACAACTGTAATTATATGTTCCATCCCTGCGGTTAAGAATGCAATAAATCATGTGACTTCACTTGCCCGCTCGACGAATTGTCACATAAAAAATGTTAAGAATATTTAATCATTAATTGCTATTAAAACCCTTCTATTACATATAGGCACGAACCGGTTTTCCATTAAGCCGGTTCGTGCCTGTTTAAAAGGGTATTTTGTTATTTGAAACTTCTTAATATTTAATTTTATTCTTCTTCTCCCAAATCATCAGCCGCAAGCTCTTCCTCGGAGAAGTTCATAACCTGACGTTTTCTTGCCATTTCATCACTTTCAAGATATTCATCATAGGTACTTACCTTATCTATAAGACCGCCCGGCGTAAGCTCCATAATACGGTTTGCTATGGTCTGGATAAACTGGTGATCCTGAGATGTAAAAAGCACAACTCCGGGGAACTTTATAACTCCGTTATTAAGCGCGGTTATCGACTCCATATCAAGGTGGTTTGTAGGCTCGTCAAGAATAAGTACATTTGAAGCCATTATCATCATTTTCGACAATAAAACTCTTACTTTTTCTCCGCCCGAAAGTACCTTTACAGGCTTAATACCCGCATCTCCCGGAAAAAGCATTCTGCCTAAGAATCCTCTTACATAAGTTACGTCCTTTTCAGGAGAATACGGCATAAGAAACTCGGTTATATTCTCACTGCCCTGAAAAAGCTCCGTATTGTCCTTAGGAAAATAACCCAAGGAAGTGGTAACTCCCCACTTATACTCGCCTTCATCAGGCTCCATCTCACCCGCAAGTATTTTAAAAAGTGTCGAAATTGCCTTTGTATTAGGTCCTACAAAAGCCACCTTATCTTCTCTGCCTATAATAAATGAAATATCATCAAGCACCTTTACTCCGTCTATAGTCTTTGAAAGATGACTTACCGTCAGCACCTCGTTTCCTATCTCTCTTGCAGGACGGAAATCTATATAAGGATATTTACGGCTCGAAGGTCTGATATCGTCAAGTTCGATTTTTTCAAGCGCGCGTTTTCTGCTGGTCGCCTGTTTGGATTTACTCGCGTTCGCCGAGAATCGCTGTATAAACTCCTGTAACTCTTTTATTTTCTCTTCCTTCTTCTTATTCGCCTCTTTCTGCTGACGTATCATAAGCTGGCTTGACTCATACCAGAAATCATAATTTCCCGCATAAAGCTGAATTTTACCGTAGTCTATATCCGCCGTATGCGTACAAACCTTATTTAAAAAATATCTGTCATGTGAAACTACAATAACCGTATTTTCAAAATTTATAAGAAATTCCTCAAGCCAGAGTATGGCATCCATATCAAGGTGGTTCGTAGGCTCGTCAAGGAGAAGTATGTCCGGATTCCCGAAAAGCGCCTGTGCAAGGAGGATTTTAACCTTCATTGACGGGTCTATCTCACTCATCATCTTATCGTGATATTCCGTAGATATGCCGAGACCGTTTAAAAGAGTTGAAGCGTCCGACTCCGCCTCCCAGCCGTTCATATTGGCAAACTCTCCCTCAAGCTCGCTCGCCTTTATTCCGTCCTCGTCCGTAAAGTCCTCTTTGGCATAAATTGCCTCTTTTTCCTTCATTATCTCATACAGTCTTTTATTTCCCATTATGACGGTGTCAAGCACCGGATAAGCATCATATTTAAAGTGATCCTGTTGTAAAAAAGAAAGTCTCTGCCCTGCAGTTATTATAATTTCTCCGTTAGTAGGCTCAAGTCTACCCGACAAAATGCGCAGAAAGGTGGATTTTCCGGTGCCGTTCGCGCCTATTAACCCGTAGCAGTTTCCTTCGGTAAATTTGATATTCACATCCTCAAAAAGAGCTTTTTTCCCAAGTCTTAATGTTACATTACTTGCCTGAATCATTTTAAGCTATCCTTTCAAAACTTTTCCAAGTACATACGCTCTACATTTTATCCGCCTTACGAAGTTTTTGCAAGAGGAAAAGAGCATAAAACCAAAAGGCTTATCGTTTCATCTCAACCTGACTGTCAGGCGTTTTATGTTCCGCAATAATATCATTTAACTCTTCATAATCTGAAGAAGGCAAATCTCCCGGAACAGTATTTTTTACGGCTCCGGCGGCATTTCCGAACTCAAGCGCTCTCTTAAAATTGTCCGGTTCGGACAAAAGCCCGTAAAGCACTCCTCCCACATAAGCATCACCGCTTCCTATCCTGTCTACAACCTCTATATTTTCATAAGGCTTTTCAGTGAAAAATTTATCCTCTTTACTGCTGTAAATTATAGAGCCGAAGGTATGCGACTTAGGGCTGTGCACCACCCGTTTAGTACTCGCCATAACGGAAATATTATATTCTTCGGTAAATCTCTTCATTATTTCTTCCGTAGTCCCCGTTTTTCCGAAGGTAAGTCTTGCAGTGCTGTCCGAACAAAAGAATATGTCCACATAAGGTAATATTTTCTCGATGCAGATTCTCGCTTCATCACCGCTCCAGAGATTTCCTCTGAAATTCACATCAAAAGAGATTAAAGCTCCTGCCTCTTTAAATTTTTTCATCATGGCAATCGCTGTATTTCTGGTATTTTCACAAAGGGCAAGGGTAATTCCTGAAGTATGAAAACATCCTGCCTTTGTATAAATTTCTTCATCAAACATTTTCTCATTTATTCCACAAAAGGATGAGCCTCTGCGATCATAAATCACCCTCGGCTTTCTCGGATAAGAAGCGCTTTCGTAAAAATACAATCCCACTCTTGCGTCCTTAGAACCATCATACACTAAATAATCGTCACTAACTCCGTTAAACCTGATTTTATTTTTTACAAACTTTCCCAAATCATTATCCGGAAGTCTCGAAATCACTCCGGTTCTTAACCCAAGCAAAGAAACGGTACTTAAAACATTGAGTTCCGCTCCTCCCACCTGTTTTCTTAACATTTCGCTCTGTACCATTCTTTCCTCGTCAGGCACCGATAAGCGAAGCATTATCTCTCCGATTGACAGCAAATCGTATTCCTTACGCATGATTCCTCCTATAATTTTGTGGTTGGCTTTTAACGTTTTATTCCATTTTCTAATGTCCTATTCTAAATTTTCCATCCTCTCTTATACTGAATTCAAAACCTGTTTCGAAAAGAAATCCTCTCATAATTTCCTCATTAAGAATGTAATAATTTCTTACATCGCCCCCTGCGTTTATCCAATATTCTTCGTGCAGGTCTTTAGTATTTACCCATACTATTTCTTCATTTGACCATGTAATAATATCCTTCGTATTATCACACGGCATACCGTCCACGATAAATCTTATCATTTCCTCAAATGCGATTATCGCATCATTTCCGCTCTTTATTCCGTTTCTTTTACCGAAATTATAGCATACCTCCTTAATACTCTTAATTATCTCGGCATCTTTTTTTAGGAGTTCGGTTACAAGCTCCGCATAGTTCTCCTCTGCTCTCTCCATTTTTCCTTGAAGGCTGTCATGAATATTATCTACATCCATAGCCTCCTCATAAGGCGGAAGTCCCTTATACTCATACTTTTCTTTATTTTTTAACTCCAAGCCGTTTTTATCAGCCAAATCCGCAATATTTCCGATAAGCTCCTCAAAGAGCCCGAGCTTCTTATACATGTTACTTTGTTTAGGATTTAAAACCATATTTATATTTCTCCTTTTCCTTAAAGGCTTTATTTTTATAGAGCATTCTATAACATAAATCGCGCGCAAGTCAAATATATATACTATAAAAAGGCGCAACATTCAAACATTGCGCCTAAATACCGTTCATATAAAGTTTTTTAGTACACCCCCACAAAGGAAACGGCAGGAGCTACTCTCGCGTCCTCAATCTCTATCGTAAGTCCTGTTATTTCTTTGCCGCTAAGCTTTATAATCCGCTTATAACCTATTACGGTTCCGTCATAAACCTGAGTCGCTTTTTCTTCCCCAAATTCCTCATAAACTTTGAATTTTTCAACTCTCTGACTTAATAAAATATTCTCTTTTAAAACTAAATATGAGGCTTTTATTCCTTCTTTCCATCTGAGATTTATACTGAGCTTTCTCTGCCCGTCCTCAGTCTTAAAATAAGTTTCATAGCTGTCATCCCTTACGGAACCTATATCCTCTCCTCTGTCACCCTTTTCAGGATAAGAAGTCATTTCCGCTCTATCCGCCAGATTTTCCTTAAAGCTTTCTCTTATAAAATCACCCAACTCTGCAAGCCTTTTAACATCGTTTTCATGAAACTTTCCATTTTTCATCGGAGGTATATTAAGTAACAGAGCAGTATTTCCGCCCACCGATTTTAAATAAATATCTTTTAAAGTTTCAAAACTTTTTACCTTATCATCCTCAGCCGCATGATGAAACCAACCTGGACGTATGGATACATCGGTTTCTGCCGGATACCACGCAAGCTCCGGTTCATTTTTCAGAACCTCTCTGCTCCCTAATTCCTCCGTAGTAGGGTCTACCGGTCTTTTTCTAAATTCCTCACTATCCTCTTTCTGACTTAACTCCGCCGTAAATACAGGAGAGGTCATTGCTTTTGAAACTATACTCCACTCGCTTTTTCTTACTATTCCCGCTTCGTTTCCGCACCAGCGCACATCAGGACCGCTTATGGCAAGTACCGCTTCCGGCTGAAGCTCTCTTACTTTACTGTAATATCTTTCCCAGTCATATACCTGCACCTTGCCGTTAGGGCCTTCCCCGCATGCTCCGTCCATCCAAAATGTATATATATCTCCATAGTTTGTAAGAAGCTCGGTTATCTGATTTACATAATAATCATCATAAGCCTTTCCCGAGCCGTAGGCGGGATTATTTCTGTCCCAAGGCGAAAGGTACACTCCGAATTTAAGTCCATATTTTTTGCATGCTTCGGATAACTCTCTTACCACATCGCCTTTTCCTTCCTTATATGGAGAATTTTTCATACAATGCTCTGTATACTTTGACTGCCACAGGCAAAATCCGTCGTGGTGTTTACATGTCAGGATAAGCCCTTTCATGCCCCCGTCAGAAGCCGCCTTAGCCCATCCCTCGGTATCAAGCTCATAGGGATTAAAAATCTCCGGCGATTCATTTCCCAGTCCCCACTCACGATCAGTATAGGTATTTACCGTAAAATGAATAAATCCGTAAAATTCTCTTTTCTGATATTCAAACTGTCTTTTTAACGGAACTATACTTACCAGTCTTTTATCAAGTTCTTCATAATCGTAAACCATATTTTTTCTCCGTTCTTATCTTTTTAACCCTTTACAGCTCCTACCATTATTCCCTTCACAAAATATTTCTGCATAAAAGGATATACCAAAAATATAGGAAGAGCGGCAAGTACTGTAATCGACATTCTTATCCCCTTTGATGAAATCTCCTGCATCATAGTTTCCACATTCATATTCGAGGATGCATTTCTAAGCTGTTCCGCAAGTCTTTGCGCCTCATTTAAATAGTTGTAAAGAAGATATTGCAGTGTCTTTAACGATTCCGCTCCTCTTGTATAAATATGGTTGTCAAACCATGAATTCCACTGCCCTACCGCCACAAAAACCGCCACCGTGGCAATTATCGGCTTTGACAAAGGAAATATTATCCTTGTAAAAACCGTAACAACCCCGGCTCCGTCAAGCTTTGCCGACTCCTCAAGAGACGCGGGCAGGGATTCCACATAAGTCTTTATAAGCACTACATTATAAGCTGAAACCATTCCGGGAATTATGTATACCCAAAAAGTATTAAGCATGCCGTAACTCTTTATAACTATATAAGTCGCTATCATTCCTCCGCTTATATACATTGTAAGAATTAAAAAACGATAAAGAAATTTTCTGAACGGCATATTTTCTTTAGAAAAAAGATACCCTAAAAATGAGCAGCTTCCTACCGTTAAAACAGTACCCGCCACAGTCCTTGCCACAGAGACCAAAAGAGCCGGAAAAAAGCCTTTTAACGTAAGTATCTGACGATAATTTTCTATCGAAAATCCGGACGGCAGAAAAACGGGCGGAGCGGTTCCTATTTTTGAAGGCTCTGAAAAAGTATATATTACAACATACCAAAACGGATATATACAAATAAATGTAATTAAAAGCAAAAACAGATAATTAAATGTCTGAAACACTTTTCGGGAAGCCGAGCTTTTAATATGACTTTTCATATTCCACCTCCTACACAACGGTACTGCCGCGTACTTTTTTAGCCACAAGGTTCGCGAATGTCACTAAAATAACGCTTACCAAAGATTTAATTATACTTATAGCAACTCCGTAAGAATAATCAAGGCTTTCAAGTCCTATCCTGTAGGCGTACAAGTCAAGTACCTCAATATTATTGGCTGTCATGGAGTTTTTAAAAAGCATATACTGCTCATATCCCGTATTCAGGAAATTCCCGATATTTAAGATAAAAAGCACCACAAAGGTTCCTAACATCGCAGGCAGAGTTATGTGAATCGCGCATCTTAAATATCCGGCTCCGTCCACCTTTGCCGCTTCATATTGTTCCTGGTCTATTCCCGCTATGGCGGCAAGATAAATTATTGAGCTCCAGCCAAGTCCTTTCCAAAGCCCTAAAAACGATTGAAATAAATATACCGCATTCCCGTCGCCTATCAGATTTTGTCCTTCCACATAAACTCCCGCTTTTATTAAAAGTGCTGTTATAAGTCCGTCGGAAGAAAAAAGCGTAAACGCTAACGAGAAAATAATTACCCAACTTATGAAATTGGGAAGTGTCGTAAAAGTTTGTACAAGTTTTCTTACCGGTCCGTTTTTAACCTCGTTTAAAAGTATGGCGAATATCATAGGCAACGGTGAGAAAATTATTCCTAAAAACGCGAATACAAAGGTGTTTTTAAGTGACCTCCACACATTTATATCGGTAAGTATCAGCTTAAAATATTCAAGACCTACAAACTCACTGTCGTTTAGCCTCACTCCGGGCACATAATCGAAAAAAGCGTATATCCACCCGAATATAGGCACATAGTTAAAAAGAAATACTATTATTAAAAACGGAATAGCCAGGTATAAAAGCTTGTAGTCCTTTTTTGTTCTTACCGTTCTTATTATTTTATCTTTTGACATCTCCAACCTCCGTTTAATACCGGAAAAGTCATTTTACTTTCAGAAAAACGGTGCCGCCGAAGCCGCACCGTTTTTTATTTCATACGAAATTCCTCCGAAATCGCTCATGAAATAAAAAAACCTTCCATATAAAACCGCGCCGCGGCGGAAGCACGGATACCAATCCGATATCCGCCGCAGGCGGAGAATCCCGTAATCAGGATTTTTCATGCTTAATGCATATTATCCAGTGCCGATGCTGCCGTATTCCAAGCATCCTTCCACCAGTTTACCGATTTTTCAACATTAGCCGATTTCAGTTCTTCCATAAGAGCCTGCTTTGCAGCGTTAAACTCATCGTCGGTTTTAGCCATTACCAGATTAGGAAGCGCCTTTATGGTAATCTCCTCTACATTGCTGTCTATACGGTTTATGTCCTTAGGAGCTGCTTGAATTACCATACGAATTGCGGATTTGGTAGTCCTCATATCTATATTTTTACCGGCCTCGATTCCTTTTTTAAGTAAATCCGTAGGAAGCGTTATATTCATTGTCTTGCACATATCCTTCTGCGCCGCCGTAAGAGTTTCGGCAAGAATATCGTCATCCATAAAAAGATCCACCATACCGCCGTCCGATATAACATCATTCTGAGCATATCCGATACTGTTGAACATATTTCCGTTTCCTATACCGGACTTTTTCAACTCGTCATTTCTTGTTCCGTCTACCTTTATAGATTTTGTTTCCTCTTTAAGAACCGCCTTTCCGTCCTTAACTTCCCATCTGTCGGCAACGCCTGAGCAGGTTTCTCTTGAGCCCATCTCACTCTGAAGATAATCAAGCACCATTATCGCTCTTTCAATATTAGGAGAATGTGACGAAACAAAATAATATTTTCCGCTCCAACCAGCATCATTAGGCTCATTTGCCCAACCCATATAGGATGGAAGCAACACAAATTCCTTCAATGTATTGTTATCCGCTTTTCTCTCATTGCTATTGTACTCGCCGAAGTACCAGTTATTCTGTCCTCCGAGATACTGTCCCTTTGTATACTTTTCCTGAAGATCCTCTCCCTTTGTTATAAAGACATCAGGATCAAGAAGTCCCTCTTTATACAGCTTATTATAAAATTTAACTCCTGCCCAGAACGGAGTAAGCTTTCCGCCTTCATCAACATCATAAATATCGGAAACAAGCTCATTCGTTTTTACATTCTGAACATAAAGTCCTCCTTCAAGGTTCACATATCCTTCGGATAAGCAACCCTTGTGGAAATATGAATGCAGTCTGGAGTCATTATAAACCGAATAAGCGTAGGTTTCATCTCCCGCTTCGGTCTTAGGATAAATTTCTTTCATTTTCTTTAATGCGGCTATATACTCATCGTCATTGGTAATTTCAGGCATTCCTATCTGTTTATATAAATCCCAACGAACCGCATATCCGAATCCGTTTGTAGCTCCGAAAGTTTCTTTCGCGTCCTTTGTAGTTACCTGAGGAGTAACAAAATACTGTCCCTTTGAGTCATCACTCTTAAAATTCTTCATGACATTATTTCTAAAGCTCATAGCGTCCGCAAAAATGTTAGGAGCTATATTTTTATATTCCTCAAGATTAACCGCATGTTTTCCTCTTAATACTCCGTCTATATTGTCCTCGTTTATTTGAACTATATCCGTCGTATTTTCTCCCGAAAGATCAAGATTTAAGCTGTCCTTCTGATATCCTTTAAACTTTACGGTACAATTAAATTTATTTTCAATCACGGCTAACGTATCTGAGGAAGCCGCCTCCTCGTCCGAATCTCTAAGGCTGAGTCCTCCTATTGTTATATCCACGTGCTCTGAAACATCCGGCATATTTCCCGTTTCAGCCGCGGAACTCATTTCTGTTTTACTTTTTGTTTCGTCAGTTTTTTCGCTGCTTGTCGTTTTTGAAGTCTTTGTTCCGGTATCCGCCGCTTTTCCGCCGCACCCCGCAAGCAGACCCATTGACATGGTCAAGACGCAAAACAACGATAAGATTTTTTTCTTTTTCATACTTTACCTCCTCTTTTTATGAACTTTGTTCATGGTTAAATCCTATACTATAATTATAAACAATATGCACAATATTTTTTTGTTTTATCTTAGTAATATATTGTTATTTTTTATATTATATATGTAAATTTGATATTTTTTTGTTATTTTTTATGATTATTTGATATTTCTTTTGGAATTATTGGTTATTCTTGTTATTCTAAAATCTTATCTGTACCGTCATGTTTCCATCTGTTCCGTTTTCAAGCCACATTTCGGCAGTACTGTTATATAAAATCGAAAGTCTTTTCTTTACATTTGAAAGCCCTATATGCTCGGAATTTCCCGTTCCTTTTCTTAGCATATCATTGAGTTTGTCAAGTTTTTCTTTTTCCATAATCACTCCGCTGTTACTTATGGAAACCGTCATCTTTTCTTTTTTGCTTATATTTACGCTTATAACCCTTTTTTCCAAAGGGTCGCTCCCGTATATAAAGCAGTTTTCTATCATAGGTTGTAAAATCATTCTCGGAAAATCTTCATCATATAGTGATTTGTCACAAATAACCCTGTATTCCATAGTATTTCCGTGCCTTATATTCATCATGGAAACATAGTCTGCGCAAAAATTCAGCTCATCGGAAAGCTTCCACAAAAAAGCCGGGTTTCTAAGTATCGGTGTTAAAATTTTCGCCAATATTTCAAGAGCGTTCGCAACAACCTTATTATTAGTCATCGTAGCCATCCATCTTATAGAATTGATGGAGCCGAGTAAAAAGTGCGGATTCATCTGATACTGTAAAGCCAAAAGCTCTTCTCTCGCCTTTTCCCGCTCAACAACCTGAATATCCGAGATATATTTTTTCAACTTCTGCACAAGGAAATAAAACTCTATATTTAAGTCATTAAGTTCTTCCCAACCCTGCGAATCCGGCATCTTAATATTAAGCTGCTCATTTTCCACAAGCTTCATCTGATCCATAAGATACTGTACAGGCTTTGTATACCGTCTGCTCCAGATTACGCCGGCTATAAAAATAAAAAGACAGCTTATCAGGGCTACCGCCATTCCGAATTTTCTTATATCATTGGTTTCCTTCAGATAAGATTCTTTAGGAATCAGATTATACAGTTTCCAGTCAAAATTTTTAAGATTATATTCTATTGCCTGAAATCCTTCCTTTTTCTCAAAAATACTTCCGAGATTCCCTTCTTCAGTTTCGGATATTATAAGCCCGTCTTTATTCACAATCATAGCAATACTTCCGTTATAGACCGCGGATTCGTAGGTTTCTCTAACCGCCTTTTCATCAACGCTCGCTATAATGTATGTACCGCTTCCTTCTCCATATTCTTCTCCCAGAAATTTAATTCCCAAAAATGAAGGTTTTTCTGTCACCGGACTGAAGCTTTTACTCTCTTTATCATCCAATTCATATTTTGATTTCCATATAGTATAAGGATAGTTTTCTTCGGCTTCCTTTAATATCCTTAAAAAATCGGTATCAATTGCGGTTATCCCGCTTCTGCTCCTTCTATCCGATGTTGAAAGGATAAATCTCCCGTCACCCTTTAAAACCGATATGGCATATATATCGGAATTCATCGACAAAATATTGTCAAAGTCTTTTACTATCTGCATATAAACTATATTCTTTTTTATATCATTTTTAAATTCATCTCTCAAATACTCAAACGGAAGTTTAAGATTTCCATATCTGCTTATTTCTCCTTCCACTGCGCTCAACATATTTTTAAGCTCTTTATCAGCCTGTTTAAAGGTATCTTCGGCGATTTTTTTAGTATTATCCTCAAATTTGTCCTCAAAATAAAAATATGTTATACCGAAAAGCAGAATTACTATGGAAATGACGGCTGTGAATATGGACAATAATACCTTTATCCTCCAATTAAGCCTTTTAATATTTATTTTTCTCAACTGTTTCTTTTCCTCCATTTGGCAGGCGAAACACCCATAACCTTTTTAAAATACCTTGAAAAATGCTCCTGATTGGGAAAACCGTGCTTTTCCGCAATAAATGAAATTTTTGCGTCACTTAATTTAAAATCTTTTAAAACCGCTTTTAACCTGATTTCATTTAAATACTCAACATAGTTTTTCCCTATTTCCTTTTTAAAAAGTGTCGAAAAATATGTCGGAGATATACCTGCCACATCAGCCACTTTTGTAAGACTTAGCTGCTCTCCGTGATTTTCATTCATATATGCTATTGCCGTCTTTATAGAGTAATCCCAATTAGACGAATTATTAACATCTTCTCCGCCTCTCTCATGCCTTTTAAACCAGTCAGCTATGTTTTCTTTATCAAACCTCACGCTATACGTATATTCCGGTCTTATGCCCAAAAAGCTTTCTACAAGCTCATTTATTCTTGCCGCCCTCTTTTCAAGATTTTCTATATCCTTAGAGAGAAACGCAAAGAACCTGACAGGTTTTTCATAAAGTAAAGTTACCCCCTCTTTAAACTGGTGAATCAACAACTCATGTATAAACTTTACGGCGGTATCGTTTATCTTATCCTCGTCCTCTTTTCTTAACGAAAATTTGCACAAAAATTTCATTTTTTCATTTTCATTCCATATAGGTTCGCTTCCTTCTCCAATTAAATATTTTTTTAATCTTTTTTCTAAAAAATCCTCTTTTTTAGAATTATTCCCGCCATTTCGCCCTATACTCTCAAGGTATTCTTTCGTTTCTTTAAGAAGCTTGTTCACTTCCTCCATGTTTATCGTAGCTTTTAACACATAACCGTTTATTTTTAACGGCACAAGCTTTCTTATAAGCTCAAAATCATCCATACATGAAATCACGATAATCGCACATTCCTTATCTATTTCTCTTATTTTCCTGATAAGAGTATACCCGTCCATAACATCCATTTTTATATCCGTTATGACCACATCGGGTCTTACGCTCTTAAAAAGTTCAAACGCCTGCCCTCCGTCATCTGCCTGTGCCGCAAGCTCCATAGAATAATCGCTCCATGAAACGGCATTTTGAAGCCCTATACGCACTAACAACTCATCTTCCGCAAATAAAACCTTATACATACCGCATCACCCCTCAAAAATAATCTTAGTCGATTTATACTCCTTCTTGATTTTCCGTATTTTTTCATAAGCATAGCTTAATCACGCTGCTTGTAGGCTGTATTATATAAACAAAAATAAGCGCGTTTAAGCCTATGGAGCCATGTTTAAATGAAAAATACTTGGAAACTCAATATATTCCTTCTCCTGAAACCTCTCCGTCATTTTTATTATACTATCTTTATTTGCTAATAAAAATAGCTTTCTTTAGTAAAAACGAATAATCCTACCAATTCCAAAAACGGCATACCCTTTCGGATATGCCGTTTTTAAATTCCCTTATTCTTTTGTCCTGTAAATATTTATTTCTTTCTCCACCTTAAAATTAGCCAAATCCACAGCCTTTATTTTTATTGTATTCTGCCCCGGATTTAACGGAACGGTTATTTCTTTGTCAAGCGTTACTCCGCCTTCCGCCATAGTTTTGTTTGTTTTATCCTCTACGGCAATTAAGGAATCTCCGTTATAAAGCTTTAATCTGAAGGAGTCGTCCGATGAATGTATCTTTATGGTTACATTTTTCGAATCAAGCTCTCTCTTAATTACTTCGTAGCTTATTACAGGGTTCTCCAAATCATAAAACGCGCGTCTTACAATACTTGCCTTCTCACCCTTTTCTGTAACAGCTTCCACCCTTATGTTCACGCAGTATTCGGATACCGGAAGCGAAGCTGAAAAAAGATAACCTATCCCCTTATACGGAGCGGCTCCGCCATAAGCGTATTTTTTATATTCGGAAACAATGTCGCCGTCTTTTAGCAAAACGGTATTTCCTAAAGTCTTGCCGTTTTTATCTACGAGCTTTATTTCTATACTTTTTACCTTATCATCAGGCTTTATATTCCCTATAAAGCCCTCTATCTTAACCGTTTTGTCGGAGTTTGAAGGAATTACCGACATAAGCGCCGGGCTTTCAAGGAAAACTACCGGATATTTGTTTTTTGTCGTATTTACGCCGTTATAGCCGTCATTAACAAGATCATTTCCAAACTGCTTGCCGAGTCTGTCAGCTTCACTTCCCGCATAAACGATTTCAATTTCGGTGTCCTCATCAAGCGTGTAGTGTATCTGTACCGAAAATCCTTTGGAAAAACTGTAGCCCTCTTTTCCTTCGTCAAGATCCATGGGCTGCTTCTTTGAAAGAATTATATTCTCTCCGTTCTTTTTATGAAGAATAACGCCGTTTACAACTTTCGCCCCGGACCCGTCCTTAAATCTCATATCAAGCTTTATATAGCCGCTTTTAACATGTATTACCTTATCCGAAGCAAGAGCTATTTCTTTATTATCAAGTCTTATTTCTTTAAAATTTTCCGTACCCGCTTTTGAAAGATCTACGTTTATATCTTTCTCGACAACTTCCTCCGGCATAGCGCCCTTTTTAAAACCTGTAACTATTTCACAACCGTTTTTTAAAGGATCTATTGTAAAGTTTATCGCTCTTTCAGCCTTGTTATATGAATATTTGTATTTTTCTTTCATTCCCGGCTGAACTCTGCCGTCACTCAACAGATATTTTATCGTGCGCCCCTCTTTTAAGTAAAGCATACTCATGTGATATGAGTCATCCGGCATAACAAGTTTTAAATCCACTTTATCATTAAGGGTATCATAATTATACTCCGTCATAAGGTTGCCGTCGGCATAAACTTTTACACCCCTGTCTTTCATTGAATTATAAAAATTCAAAAAGCTTATGGACTTGTAGCTCTTTTCTTCTCCCGTCTTTACACTTGTACTTTTCTGATTACTTAGATAATCTTTAGCTGTAATGTAAATATGTGAGGCGTCCGCAAGATAACAGGTATCTACCTCAATTTCCTTACCTCTATGTCCGTTTCTGTTTACAAATATTTGTACACTCTCTGTGGAATTTTTTGAAATCAGGTCTTCGGTTATTGTAAGCTTCCCGTCAATTACCTTAGGCAGAATTTTTCCGTCCTTTACTTCTTCATCCACAAAATTTAGAAGCAGATATTTACCGAACTTAGGTGAGCCTAATTTTAAGTCTTCAGGATCCAATCCGTTTATCGCAGGCTTTTTCCCTGACATTTCAGATGAGTCGCTTTCTAAAGTCATATCTCCATTTTTACCCGGAGGATTAGGATTTACTCCCGGAGGAAGTGCCGGACCGCTTTGATTTCCGTTATTCTCCCGCTTTACAAATTTTAATGAATTAAGGTAAATCTGCTCTATCCCGCTTCCGGTATCTCTCACCTTAAATCTAACTTTTTTAAGGCGGTTTTTGCCTTCCACATTACTTAACTCTATTTTATCGCTAAGCTCAGGAGCGGTATTATCCACTTTAATAGGATATTCATAAATCTGCTCCGTATTTCCTCCGCCGGATGCCCCGCTGTTAAGCTTCGCCTTTATCCTATATATATAATTAACATCTTCAGAAGCAAGCTTTCCGCCTATCCTTCCGTCCCACCATGAATCCGGCATTATATTAAAACTTTTATTTCGTCTTAATCTGTTTAATTTTCTGACTTTTAAAGATTTTCCCACGGTTCTTAAGGTTTCTCCCGTATCACCGTTAACAACGGAATACTCTATTTCTTCCATATTCCTAAGCGGAGCAAGCCTTAACGCGACATCTTTGTAATATGTGCTTAAAGGTGCAAAATAAAGCGTATTGTTCGCAATGGGAAGTCTTAATGTAGCGCTTGTCATAAACATTGATGAAGTCGATTCGGCTTCTTTGTTTACATAAAACTGAACTTCTCTTTTTTCTCCGTTAAGCTCCTTTACCTGAAAAGCGTCTATGGCTCTTTCATTTTCCCAATCTCCGTAAAAGCCTAAAAACGGTATGATAAGAGTGTTTTTATTTACAATTACGTCTGAAGCCTCTTCTTTAATGAAATCATCGGAAATTTCCTCGTCGTATAATTTGTCGGCTTCTTCGGTATTATTGTTTTTTATGGCTTCATCAGCCTCTATGCCGCCTTTTTCTGAAATTTCATCCTTTACTTCTCCTGCATTTTCTTCGCCGTCTTTTGCTTTCCTCTCCGTATTTATTTCAAGTTCTTTCTTCTTGTCCGCTTCTATTTCTGAAACTTCTCCGCTCGAAAAAACACTAACGGAAGTTCCTTCCGCCCGCGATTCCTCAAGCTCTATAAAGCCTTCTATGAAATTGTTTTTTTCTATCTCCGTTGCAGCCGTGTAGTCAAAATCAAGCTCTACCGTCTTTTCTGAATTTCCGGCTACGGTTATTTCACTTCCGTCAAAGCTCTGATTAAAGTTTACAAGCTCCGGCGTTTCGGTTCTATAGCCGTTTGAAACCGGTTCATACACTGCTTTAGCGTGTATTTTATAAGTCTTTGCCTCATTTCCGAAATTTTCCAGGGTAAGTTTCGCCTTAAACTTCTTTTCGCCTACCTCTTTTATTTCAAGCTTGCCGTCAGCCTTATTATCGTTTGTACCCTCCGCCCTTACTACAACCGTAGTATTAAGCGCATTCTTTAAATCAAGTGCTCCGCTACCCTGTTGTCTTACAAAATACGGTGTATCACCCGAGTATATGACCGGTCTTGCCGTATTCATAAGCAAAAGCTTTGTAAAATCGGCAGTATTCGTCACATTTAAATTCTTTTCCTTTATATACTGCTTTATTACCGCACTTGCGCCCGCTACCTGCGGCGAAGCCATTGAAGTTCCCGACATATTCTGGTATTTATTATCTTCCGCTGTCGAGTAAATGCCGCCTCCCGGAGCTGTTATCTCGGGTTTTATTCTTAAATCCGGAGCAGGTCCCCATGATGAGAAATATGATATCTTACCCGCAGACGGATTGTTATAAGGAATTTCTTCCATAAGAATATTCGCGGTAAAGCTCACAGCAAGCCTGTTCGCGCGTTTAAGCCTCAAGTAAGTGCTTCGTTTAATTCTCGCTACCGTAATATTCTCAGCGCCCTCACCGAGACTTATCCTCCCGCCTATCCTCTCGGAATCTGAAACGGGATTATAAAATACGATTGCCGCAGGCTCAAGAGCCGCCACCTTTTTAAGTTTTGCTATAAAAGCCTTTTTCTTTGCCGCGTCGGAAATAAGCTCCATTACGGCGAGGTTTCCCCCGATATTATTTTTAATAACGGGATCGTCCTCTTTACCGTCCTCCACTTCTACCCATTTTCCGTTGATTTTATCCGAAAGAACATTGCTCCCCGGCGTAATATCAGCCTGTTCCTTATGCTCTTTACCCGTCTCATCCGTCCAACCTATAGAGCGTGAGTATTTCTTTAAATTATCCATAGAAGCTACCGCGAATGAGTCCTCATCAAGAGCCGGATTTGCTATAAGCCCCGTATCGTAATTTCCTGCAAGAGGCTTCACTCCGTAAGTATTTCCGTCCGTTATGCTTCCGTCATTTCCTGCAGCCACGGTTACTACTATACCTGCTTTTCTTGCCTTCTCGAACATTTCAATTTCCGGATATTTCTCTCCCTCTACAGAAAATCCCGCGGAAGAACCGAGGCTCATATTCACGGCATCCGCTCCGAGCGAAATAGCATCATCAAGCGCCTTAAGCCATATATCGGTAAAGGTGGTAGGATATTGTAAATCATCGGAAAATACCTTAAGCGCAAGGATTTGCGCATTCGGAGCCACACCGTAAATATTTTTATCCCTGTCATTAGCTCCCACTATGCCCGAAACGTGCATTCCGTGCATTACACCGTAGCTGTCATAAAGATTTGTATTAAAGTCGTAATAATTATAGCCGTAAGGGATTTTTGAAGTATAAAATCTTCCGCTAAGACCCTTTTCGGCAATCATTTTATTTACATCAGTCTCGGAAAGTTTTGCCTTGCCCTCTTCATCAAGTCTAAAAGCCGCATGGTTATAGTCAATACCGGAGTCTATTACGGCTACAACCGTTCCCTCTCCTTTATATCCCGAATCGTTGGCATAGCCTGCTCCCGTCATATCGCTTGATGAAGTTAAGAGAGGTCTTTCAAATTCTTCTGAAACAAAGACTCCCTTCACTCCCTTTATTTCATCCAACCTGTCTACATCTTTCGCCTTTACGTTAAGAGCTATTCCGTTTAAAACGGTGTCATAATTTCTTATATTTGAAGTGTCGGCTTCAATCCCGCTCTTTTCAATTTCAGCTACAACCTCATCCTGCTCGGTTTTAAGTTCCTTCTTTTTTTCCTCTATAAAGCTCTCGCCAAGCGCGGAATAATCTATATTTCTCTCGTTAGCCTCGTCTATTATTGAGTCCTTTTTAAGCTGAACGATTACTCTTACCTGTTTATCTTCCTCTTTCTTCAAATCGTAAGCTTCTTCCATATGCTTTTCAGAAGAAACCGGATCCGCAGCCTTTACATTTTCCCTGTAACTTATGCCCGAAACGCAAAGAGCCGCGGCCATACTTAACAATAATATTCTTTTTTTGCCCGTTTTAATCATTTTACCCTAATCCTCACTCCACTATAATATCTACGACAAATTTAACCGTACCGTAATCTTTTCCCCCGATTATCAAATTTTCCTTTGATGTCGCAATCAAAGTATAATTTCCTTTGATTCCCTTTTTTATATCGGAAATACCGCTTCCGCTCCAGACTATTTCCGTCTCTTTACCGCTGTTTTCCCCATTCGCCTTAAGCCCTATAAAACCTTTTTCCGGCAATGTGACGGGAGCTTCCGCCTGAAATTTCAATCTTCCTTTTTTATCCGTATTCTCGCAAAAAAGAGTATAGTCGGTCGACGGCTTTTCTATATATCCTCCTCCCGGGACAAGGTTTCCTTCATTCGGTTTTT
>CAUUHV010000019.1:0-42825 GCA_963545085.1 uncultured Catonella sp.
CATAAGTATTATCGGAGACGTGGTATTTTTTAGGGAATACGCCACGGACGAGGTATATTATTTCAGACTTGGCGCTCCTGATGATGTAAATATTTTCAACCCGCCGGATTTAACCGAAAATAAGTGAAACGGAAAGGAAACCGAATGACAGAAATAAAGGAAAAACCGCAGTACGACAGAGAAACGATGATTAAGGTGAAAAGGAATATAATGAAGTTAAGGCTTATTGCGTTTTCATTTGTGTTCGTACCTCTTATAATCTTTTTAATTTTATTGATTTTTATAGTGAAACCGCAAGCTGCCGAAAAGGAGATTAAAAATAACTACGGAGTTTTTATAGGGATTTCTTCAAAAGACGCGTATAGACTCGAAGAATACGACACGGTTGTGATAGAGCCCGAGAGCTTTTCAAAAGCGGATATAAAAAAGCTTCATGAAAAGGGGAAAAAAGTTTACGGCTATATAAGCATAGGCTCCCTGGAGGATTACAGAGATTATTATAATAAGTACAAAAAACTTGCCCTTTCCGCTTATGACGGCTGGGAGGGAGAGTATTGGGTAAATGTTGGTGACGCCTCATGGCAGAAGCTTATGCTTAAAAAATCTAAGGAATTTAAGAAAAAAGGCATAGACGGCTTCTTTGTAGACAATGCGGATGTATATTATCATTATCCTGAAAAGAAAATTTATAACGGACTTGTGAAAATTTTAAAGGGAATGAAAAAGCTTAAAATCGAGGTGATAATAAACGGAGGAGATGTTTTTGTAAGCAGATACCTGAAAAAAAATAAGAAGCTTACCGCCGTTCTTGACGGAATAAATCAGGAAAACGTATTTACGAAAAGAGACGGTGACAATCTTTTTAAGGCTGATGATGAGGACAGAGATTATTTTTTGGAATATTTAAATAAGGTGGAAAAAACGGGAGCAAAGATTTTTTTGACGGAATACGCTTCAAATGAAAATAAGGATTTAAGGAAGGAAATTGAGGATTACTGTAGTGAAAAGGGTTGGAAATACTACATAACGGACGATATTCTGTTAAGATAAACAACATTTTCGGATTTGAACACAAATTCTCCCCGTTTTGCACACAAATACTTCAAAACTCTTTCACAAATTAAACACAAATTAAGAGTAGTATAGTGGTATAACAAATGAAACAAAGTTTCAGTGTTAGCCACTTTTTTAGCGGCGGAAAAATTATCACGGATTAAAAAAAACTGAAATAGCAGGAGGAAAGAATATGGATAATAATTATAATTATAACGGCTACGGGAATAACGAACAGAATAGCGGCGTGAATGAAGTTCATTACGGAAATTATTCATCGGCGGTTAACAACGGATTAAATACCGGAACCGGAAACGAAAAGCCTCCGGTTAAGAAAAAGAAATCGGGAATGTTTCTTTTTATGCTGGCGGCGGCACTCCTTATAGGCGGCTCGGCAGGAGGCGGAGTGTATCTCGGAAACAGGCTTGCCGCTCTGAATAAGGAAGCGGCGGTACAGGCGGAAACAAATGATACCGAAACGAAAAGTATCAAAACTGCAGATGACAAGGATACCGAAAAAAAAGACGAAGCGAAGGTTTCGATTGCCGCCACAGGTGATAATGTAACACAGGTTACAGCCGGCTCGTCCGATGTTTCGGGGGTTGTTGAAAATGTAATGCCTTCAATCGTTTCCATAAACAATGTTTATGAAATTACCGGAAGCGATTACTGGGGAAGAAGCATAGCGGGACAGCAAAGCGGAGGAAGCGGCTCGGGTATAATAATCGGGCAGAACAAAGAAGAAATTCTGATGGTTACAAACAACCATGTAATAGCTGCCGAGAACGGAGCCAAGAACCAAAAAATAACCGTAACCTTTAATGACAATACAACAGCCGACGCTACCGTAAAAGGAGCCGACTCAAGCTCCGACCTTGCGGTTATTTCGGTAAAGATGGCAGATCTTTCAAAAGATACACTTTCTTCTATTAAAATAGCAACTCTCGGCGATTCGAACGCTTTAAAGGTAGGACAGATGGTTATCGCCATCGGAAACGCCTTAGGATACGGACAGTCTACAACTGTAGGTTATGTAAGCGCACTAAACCGTGAAATTGCGTCCGAGGATTATACAATGAAGCTTATCCAGACGGATGCCGCTATAAATCCGGGAAATTCCGGCGGCGCTCTGCTTAATGCGAAAGGCGAAGTAATAGGTATAAACTCGGTTAAATATTCGGATACGAAGGTTGAAGGAATGGGATTTTCAATTCCTATTTCCACAGCGCTTCCTATAATAAGTGACCTTATGAACCGTGAGGAAATAGCGGAAAATGAGCAGTCATATCTTGGAATAAGAGGACAGGACGTGACAGAGAGCCACAACAAAATTTACGGTATGCCTGTAGGCGTATATATTGTGGAGGCTGTGGAAGGAAGTCCTGCGGCAAAATACGGTCTTAAAATGGGTGATATCATAACGGGATTTAACGGAACAAAAATCACCACTATGGCGGAACTTCAAAATAAGCTCGCTTCGGTAAAAGCGGGAACAACGGTTCGTCTTACCGTGCAGGAATACAATAACGGTAAATATTCGGAAAAAACGGTTGAGGTTACGCTCGGAAATAAGCAGGAGGCACAGGGAGGAAACAGCTCCGCAAACAGTAACGAAGAAATGCCTGAAAGCGGATATAAAGGCGGCGAAGGAAGCTTCGGAAACGGCGGTGAGAGTAACGGTATGAATCCGTTTAATTTCTTCACCAATCCTTAACGAGTGCTTAAAAATGTCTTGGCTCAAAAAAATTTTTAAAGAATTTTTATAAAAAATAAAATAAATCCCGAATTGTTTGCGGTGCAGGTTACAAAACACCTGATATGCGACAAATGGCTCCTTGAAATGTTACCGCAATAATTCGGGGTGTGCATAAAAATTGGTAAATTATTTTATAAGTAAGCAAATTACCCTAAAAAATGTGAATATTTAAAAAAGTTTCGTGGATAGCGGAACTTTTTTTTGTGTTGACAAAAATAAAATAGAATGTTACTATCGCGATACTGGATGATATATTCAGATTTATAAGACAAAATGGCTTGAAACTGATAGTGTTAGCGGTTTGAGTACGATTTTAACCTATATGTATGAAGGGGGAAGACATGAAAAAAGGCAATCACAAAAGAAGTACATGGGTAGCAATAATGGCTCTTGCCGTTATATTAGCGTTACTTACTAACAGCAGCATCAATGCCTTTGCACGCTTTGCGAAAGATAATCTTGTAGAAGAAATTGAAAATAATCTGGATTATGAGATTAAAGAGACTGCCAAAGTTGCGGCATTTTATGATTATCCTGTCCATTTAATGAAAGTGGACAGCTCGGATCAGAGTAAAAAGTTAACAGGAGCAAAGTTTACATTAAAATGGCAAAGTGACGGTGAAATCATTGAAGCCAATAAAGAAGTCGGCTCAAACGGTGTTGTAACATTTGAGCACATAGGGCTGGGAGATTACATTG
This sequence comes from uncultured Catonella sp., assembly GCA_963545085.1. Taxonomy (GTDB): domain Bacteria; phylum Bacillota; class Clostridia; order Lachnospirales; family Lachnospiraceae; genus Catonella. The sequence goes on from CAUUHV010000019.1 coordinate 3,509, forward strand.
CCGTTGAAGAAGAAGCTCCAAGAGGTTACAATAAGATTGTAGGTGAAATACAGATAAATGTTGGACAGCACGGTGTAATAACGGCAGTTGTAAACGGTGTTTCGCAAACAGGTACTAATATAAAAATTAAGGTGCCTAATGAGCTGATTTATAAAAACCCTGTCGGAAAGCTCAAGACTATAGTAAGCGTGGACGGAAAAAAGGGGACTTCCGGCAATGCTTTAACACTTAAACCGAACAGGATAGAGGACATAACCGTTGTAACGGATACGATAAAATATGAAGGTTTAGTTGGCGACAAAAACTATACGGTGACAGGAACTCTCAATAAAATTGATGAATATGGAACGGTAACCGCTGTAGCCACTAAAACCGAGACTATGACAGCGGATACTTCAGGAAACGGCGAGTGGACAATGAATTTTGACACCGCAAATAAGCTTGAATACGATACCAAGTATGTAGTATATGAAGAAGCTGTTTCCGAAGATAATCTTATGGACAATGACGGGGACGGTGTTCCCGAGTCTAAACAGACGGTTGAGCATAAAAATCGTAATGATATAAGCCAGACATTTTTAACAAAGAAAAATGGAGGCTTAAGGACCAAGGTAAGCATAGATGGAAAGCAAGGAACTCCCGGAAACGCTTTGGTGATTAAGACGGATAATATCGGTAATATAACTACGGTAACTGATACTATAAATTATGAGGGATTAGCTTCCGGAAAACCGTATAAAGTAAAAGGAACTATCAATAAGATAGATGGCGCGGCAGTAACGGAGATAGTAGCTGTAGACGATGTAAAGGTAGTCGGAGGGACAGGTTCCGGTCAGTGGACGATGGAGTTCGATGTTACCGGAAAACTTGATTACGATGCCAAGTATGTAGTATATGAAGAGGCTGTCTCGGTACAAAATGTAGAAGATACGGATGGCGACGGCAATAATGATGCTAAGCAGACAGTAAAGCATGAAGACCCTGATGATGTAAGTTAGACATTTTTAATTAAGAGAAAAGAGAACTTTGTAAAGATAATTAAGAAAGATAAAGATTCGGGCAACGCTATAGGCGGAGCCAAGTTTGAGATTTATAAAAAAGGTACCGGCGGAAATGCTTTAGGTGCTAAGGTGATGTCTGAAACTGAAATACCTGATACGGGACTTAAGGTTAAGCTTTCTGTCGGAGAATATGTGGCAGTAGAAACAGCCGCTCCGACCGGATATATTTTCCCGAGTGATGAGGCTGACAGAAGAAGTGCGTTTACAATAGACGATACCCATACGGAAGATGCGCCTTATCAGCTTGAAGTGCGTAACACGAGGAGACCGACTCACACAAATCCTAACGGAAAACTTGAGACTACGGTAAGTGTAGATGGAAAAACGGGTACAAGCGGAAATGCATTACTTCTTGAAGAAGATGATATAAAAGAAGTAAGTACGGTAAGTGATAAAATAAAGTATGAGGGCTTAGTTGGCGGTGAGAAGTATACCGTAACGGGAACTCTTAATAAGGTGGTAGGTACGACGGTAACAGCTGTAGTTACCAAAATTGAAGATTTTACAGCTCATACGTCCGGTAACGGCGAGTGGACGATGAATTTTGACACTGCAAATAAGCTTGAATACGATACCAAGTATGTAGTGTATGAAGAAGCTGTTTCCGAAAATAATCTTATGGATAATGACGGTAACGGTGTCCCTGAATCTAAACAGATAGTAGAGCATAAAAAGCCTGATGCCGTTACCCAAACGATTTTAACCAAGAAAGCAAGCGGTTTTGTAAGAATAATTAAGAGAGATAGGGTTACGGGTACAAATATAGGCGGAGCTGTATTTGAGATTTATGAAAAGGGTGCAGGCAATACTTTAGGAACAAAAGTTAGAGAAATAACAATTCCTGAAGCGGGTCTTGATTTGGAGCTTCCTTCCGGAGATTATATAGCGGTTGAAAAAACCGCTCCTACGGGTTATATTCTCCCTAAAAACGAGGCTGACAGAAGAAGGTCGTTTACGGTAAAAAAAGTCAATACAAACTCTGCGCCTATTGTGCTTACGGTAGACAATACTAAACGCCATATAAATCCTAACGGAAAAATAGGAACTACGGTAAGAACGGGTACGGATTCCGCGACAGGAACTACGGCTCTTACAATTAAGACGGACAGGATAGAGGATGTAGCTGTCGTAAGTGATAAAATAAAGTATGAGGGTTTGGCAGGCAGCGAACAGTACAGCGTAAAGGGAACTCTTAATAAGGTAGTGGGCAGTACGATAACACCTATAGTTGAGAAAACCGAAACTTTTACCGCCTCACCTTCGGGAGCGGGCGAGTGGACAATGGACTTCAATACCGCGAACAAGCTTGAATACGATACTAAGTATGTAGTATACGAAGAAGCCGTTTCCTTAAATGATTTGGTGGACTCGAATGATGACGGCAGCCCTGACTCCAAGCATAAGGTCGAGCATAAAAAGCCTAATGCCGTGAGCCAGACCGTCTTAACAAGGAAGAAAGAAAAGATAACTACTACTGTAAGCGTGAGCGGAAGGAAGGGAACTTCCGGAAAAGCTTTGATGCTCAGGACGGATAATATAGCTGCGATAAGTACCGTAAGTGATACCATAAAGTACGAGGGCTTGATACCTAACAAGGAGTATGACGTAAAGGGAGTCCTTAATAAGGTTGTAGGAAGTACGGTAACACCTGTGGTTACTAAAACCGAAAGATTTATCGCCAACGCTTCAGGTAACGGCGAGTGGGTAATGAACTTCAATACTGCGAATAAGCTTGAATATGACACGAAATATGTAGTATACGAAGAAGCCGTTTCTGTAGAAAATGTTATTGATACGAACGGTGACGGCACTCCTGATATTAAACAGAGAGCGGAGCATAAGGATCCTGATTCCGTAACTCAGACAATTGTAACAAAGAAGAAAGAAAAAATAACGACCACAGTAAGCGTAGACGGAAACGAAGGAACTTCCGGAAATGCTTTAGTCCTGAGAGCCGATGATATAACCGCTGTAACTACCGTAAAGGATACCATAAAGTACGAGGGCTTGGCGGGAGGTCAGGAGTACGACGTAACGGGAACTCTCAATAGGATAGTAAACGGACTTGTAGCGGGGACTGTAGATACCAAAACTCAAAGATTTACAGCAAGCGCTTCAGGAAGCGGCGAGTGGATAATGAACTTCACCGTAACGGGAATGCTTGTCTATGATGCTAAGTATGTAGTATACGAGGAAGCCGTTTCCGTACTTAATTTGGTAGATACGGATAATGACGGAGCCCCTGACGCTAAGCATAGAGCGGAGCATAAAGACCCTAATGCAGTAAGCCAGACCGTTTTAACAAAGAGGCACGAGGGCGTTGTAAAAATCATTAAGAAAGACAGAGATACAAATGCTAATATAGGCGGAGCCGTTTTTGACATTCATAAAAAGGGCACCGGCACAAATCCTTTGGGCGACCTTGTAAGAACGATAACGGTACCGGCAGAAGGAATTAAGATAACGCTTGATGTAGGAGATTATGTGGCGGTTGAAAAATCGGCTCCCGCAGGCTATCAGCTCCCTGAAAACGAGGCTGACAGAAGAAGCGAGTTTACGATAATCAAAACACATACCGAAACGGCGCCTTATGAGCTTGTAGTAAGCAATGTCAGAAAGCCTAACACGCCGCCTCCTGTAACACCTCCGGGACCTGAAACCCCTAAGGGAAAAATAGGGACTACGGTAAGTGCGGACGGAAATCAGGCAGCTTCCGATAAGGCTCTTATAATTAAGACGGATAAGATAGGGGAAGTAAATACTGTAAAAGATATTATAAAGTATGAAGGCTTGGCAGGCGGTAAGGAGTACATCGTAACGGGACGCCTTAATAAGATAGTAGGCGGAGCCGTAACGGAAGTTATAGTTACCAAAACCGAAACCTTTACCGCTTCCGCTTCGGGTGACGGAGAGTGGACGATGGAGTTCGATGTTACCGGAAAACTTGTCTATGACGCGAAGTATGTGGTATACGAAGAAGCTGTTTCCGTAGAAAATGTGGTGGATACGGATAAAAACGGCACTCCCGACGCTAAGCAGAAGGTGGAGCATAAAGATCCTAATGCTTTAAGTCAGACCGTTGTAACAAGGAGAAAAGACAATCTTGAGACTACGGTAAGCGTTGGCGGAAACACGGGAACTCCGGGAACGACTCTTACGATTAAGCCTGATAAGATAGAGGAAGTAACTACCGTAAAGGATACAATAAAGTACGAGGGCTTATTCGCAGGAAAGAATTACACCGTAACCGGAAGTCTTAACAGAATAGTGAACGGCTCGGTAGCGGAAGTTGTAATCACTAAAACAGAAACCTTTGTCGCTTCCGCTTCGGGTGACGGCGAATGGACGATGGAGTTCGATGTCACCGGAAAACTTGTCTATGACGCCAAGTATGTGGTCTACGAGGAAGCCGTTTCCGCAGACGATTTGATTGACACGGATAAAAACGGTATACCGGATGCTAAGCATAAGGTGGAGCATAAGGATCCTTATGCCGTAAGTCAGACAGTTTTAACGAAGAAGCAGGAAGGCTTCGTAAAGATAATTAAGAAGGACGGAGCTACAAACGAGAATATAGGCGGAGCCGTTTTCAATATTTATAAAAAGGGAACGGGCGCGAATAAGCTCGGTGAGTTTGTTAAGGAGATAACGGTACCGAAGGACGGAGCCAAGGTAGACTTCCCTGTCGGAGAGTATGTGGCAGTGGAAAAGACGGCTCCTGCGGGATACAAACTTTCAAGTAAAGAGTCCGAGAGACAGAGCGAGTTTAAGGTGGAAAAGGATAACACTAAGGATGCTCCTTATGAGCTTATAGTGTTTAATGTTAAGATACCTAACACGCCTCCTCCGGTAGCACCGCCTGAAAATCCCGAGACGCCTCCTCCAACGCCTCCTAATCCTCCGACAACGCCTGAATTGCCTCCGAACATTCCTTCCTTCCCTCCTAATATAACTCCTAACCCTAACGAACCGGGCAGTCCTGACGAGTTTGTAAGAGTGGACGAGGACGGAACACCTCAGGGCAGGTATAAGAAGAAAAAGAAGGGTAACAGATACGAGTATGTAATAACTGAGGATGGTACTCCTAAGGGAGGAAACAATCTTCCGAGAACCGGAAGCGAAAGCACCGTAGTATATTACACCGGCGGAGCGGCGCTCATCATATTGGCGGCAGTGCTTCTTGCTAAAAAGAAAGAACGTGAAATAGAAGACTGAGAATAAAAGCACGGTTTTCTAAACAATTAGATAATTTCCCCGCCACAGTACAAAAGTCTGTAGCTGTGGCGGGTGAAATTTTGTGAATTTTTCGTAAAATTTATACTTTTTTAAATTTTTATGCTTGACTTAACATCACGGTTATGGTAGACTGTTTCCTGCAGGCGAGATTAGAAAATCTTCTTGCAGGATATGCGCGAGTGGCTCAGTTGGTGGAGTACAACCTTGCCAAGGTTGGGGTCGCGGGTTCGAGTCCCGTCTCGCGCTTTTTTTATTGCTGAAAGGTCTTTAATGACTTTTCAGCTTTTTTGTGTTTTGGCACTTCTTGAATTTACATATTTTTTCTTTAAAATGAAGTTATGCTTCTCCATAGCGCGTTTATTTCATTTACGTTATTATTGTTTATGTAATACGGCTTATAAGTAGCATGATTAAGCTGTTTTTGTAAAAAATGCAAAAATTCGGGTTTACGCTTGTATTATATAAATTCCAATATTATGATAATGACAATGTGTTGACTATAAACAAATTTATACCTATAATACTTCCGGGGAGGTATTTATATGTTAACTACAAATTTAAATATCAGGACGGATAAAGCTATAAAGGAACAGGCGGAACAGATTTTTAATGAATTGGGTCTTAATATGACAACCGCTATAAATATGTTTTTAAGGACTACAATTCGTGAACGGGGAATTCCGTTTGAGTTAAAACTTAATATACCGAATGAAACAACTGAAGGCGCGATAGAAGAAGGAAGAAAAGTATAAGGTCATAATCTTAAAGATAAATATATCGGAAGTCGTGAATGTTATATAGAACCGGATTAGTTATTGATATATGAGATTCGCGGTGATATTCTTATATTGATACTTTATAGAAGTGCAATTAATTCGGAACGGTTTAGAATGTAGTCCGAACCGTAAAATAATGACAGACAGGAGAGAGTTATGAAACAGTTTTGCTATGAGAAATTAAGCGACCCGCGTTATTTTAAGGAAGGATGTGTTCCGGCTCGTTCGGATCACAGGTATTACAGAAACAAAGACGAAGCGGAGTCGGAAGAAAGCAGCTTTATATACAGCTTGAACGGACTTTGGAAATTTCATTACGCAAAAAATTATGAAGCGACGATACCGGGTTTTGAAAAAGAAGAGTATTCCTGCAAGAGCTGGGATATGATAAGGGTTCCGGCTCATATACAGATGGAGGGCTATGATAAGCCGCAGTATGTAAACGTGCAGTATCCTTGGGAGGGACATGAGGATGTTCCGTTCGGAGAGAGCCCTAAGGAATTTAACCCGACTGCGAGCTATGTAAAATATTTTTATGTACCGGAACACATGAAAAACGAGCGTCTTTTTCTTTGCTTTGAGGGAGCGGAAAGTGCGATGGCAGTATGGCTTAACGGAGAGTCTATAGGCTATCACGAGGACTCGTTTACAAGGGCGGAGTTTGAGCTTACGGAGCATATTAAGGACGGAGAGAACAAGCTTGCGGTACAGGTATTTAAATGGTGCTCGGGAAGCTGGTGTGAGGATCAGGACTTTTTCAGATTTTCGGGGCTTTACAGGGATGTATATTTATATTCGGAGCCTGAGGTTCATGTAAGAGATATGGCTGTTACGGCAGTTCCTTCCGATGATTTAAAGACCGGAGAGCTTAATGTAAAATTAAGTTTTACAAATGAAGGGAAAACTGTAATAAGGCTTAAAAGCGGTGATGAAGAAATTGTAAAAAAAGAGAGTGAGAGCGGTGGAAATACCGTCATTTGGGATTATTCTTTAACTGAGCCTAAGCTTTGGAGTGCGGAAGAGCCGTTTTTATATGATTTATTTATAGAAGTATATGATAAAGACGGAAATCTTAAAGAGTGCATAGCGGAAAAAATCGGTTTCAGACGGTTCGAGATAGTTGGCGGCATTATGCGCTTAAACGGTAAGCGCATAGTGTTTAACGGTGCCGACAGACATGATTTCAGCAGTCTTACCGGCAGGAACATAAGTAAAGAAGAGACTGTTAAAGATATTAAGGTTATGAAGCGTCATAATATAAATGCTGTCCGCACCAGTCATTATCCTAATTCTTCAGATTTATACAGGCTTTGTGACGAGTACGGTATTTATCTTATCGATGAGATGAACCTTGAAACCCACGGTACATGGGATTGGGTACATTCGGAGGAAGATAAAAAGTTTATAATTCCTAAGGACAAGGAAGAATGGGAGCCGATTCTTCTTGACAGAGCTGCAAATATGTACGAGAGAGATAAAAATCATGCTTCCGTGCTGATTTGGTCCTGCGGAAACGAGTCATACGGCGGCAAGGTGATTTATGAGGTTTCAAAGTATTTTAAGAGCAAGGACAATACAAGATTAGTTCATTATGAAGGAATAAATAATGACAGAAGCTATTCCGCCACAAGCGATATGGAAAGCAGGATGTACGTACCCGTAAAAGAAATAAGGGAGTATTTAAAGGAGCATAGGGACAAGCCGTATATCTGTTGTGAATATGCTCACGCAATGGGAAATTCCTGCGGCGCTCTTCATAAATACATAGAGCTTTCCGAGGAGGAGGAGCTTTATCAGGGCGGATTTATCTGGGATTATATTGACCAGTCGATAGAAAAAAAGGACAGATACGGAAAACCTTTTCAGGCTTACGGCGGAGATTTTTACGACAGGCCTACAGATTATAATTTTTCCGGAAACGGCATAGTTTACGGCGGAGACAGAGAGCCTTCGCCTAAGATGCAGGAAGTGAAATTTCTTTATCAGAACATAAAAATAACCGTAAAGAAAACGGAAGTGGAGATTTATAATAAAAATCTTTTTGTAAACACAAATGCTTACGAGTGCCTTGTAACTCTTGAAAAAGAGGGAAAAAAGCTTTGCGAAGTCTTTATTGAAACGGATGTAAAACCGGGGGAGAAAAAGACATATAAGCTTCCGTTTGAAACGAGAACTTCGGCAGGAGAATATGTAACTACAGTTTCCTTCCTGTTAAAAGAAGATACGATTTGGGCTGAGAGAGGATATGAAGTCGCTTTCGGACAGTTCGCTTATGAAAATAAAGAAGAAAAAACGGAAATTTTGCCGTCTGTACGGATTATAAAAAGCAGCCATAACATAGGTGTAAAGGGAGAGGATTTTGAGGTGTTGTTCTCTCTTTCAAACGGAGGACTTGTTTCATATAAATACGGCGGTGTGGAAATGCTTGAAAGAATGCCTAAGCCTAATTTCTGGAGAGCGCCTACAGATAACGACTGCGGCAATTTGATGCAGGCAAGGTACGGACAGTGGAAGATAGCGAGCCTTTATGCGAATGTTAAAAAGGTGACCGAAAATCCGCCGTATATTACCTATATACCGCATAAAACGGAAGAAAAGGAAGACAGCGTTAAAATCACTTTTACCTATGCGCTTCCTACGACACCTTGTGCCGAATGCGAGGTTTCATATGAGGTTTACGGAAACGCAAAAGTGGTTACCACACTTTCTTACGAGCCTGTAAAGGGGCTTTCGGATATGCCGGAGTTCGGAATGATGTTTACGGTAAATGCCGACTTCGACAATCTGACATGGTACGGGCTCGGACCTGATGAAACCTACGCGGACAGAAAACACGGCGCGAAGCTCGGTGTTTATAAGAATCTTGTAAAGGATAATATGGCGGCTTATCTCGTACCGCAGGAGTGCGGAAATAAAGAGGAAGTTCGTTATGCCGAGGTGACGGATAAAAAGGGCAGAGGTTTATTATTTGAGGCTATTAATGAAAATATGTCATTTTCGGCGCTTCCTTACAGCCCGCATCAGCTTGAGGAGGCTATGCATCCTTATGAGCTGCCGGAGATTCACTATACCTATATTCGAGTAAATAAAGCCCAGATGGGAATCGGCGGTGATGACAGTTGGGGAGCGAGGACTCATGAGGAATATCTGATACCGGTAAAAAAGAAGCTTGAGTTTAAATTTTCGTTCATGGGAATTTAAACGCGTCTTACGGAGTAATGACCTTACAATCAGATTTAGAAAGCAACTTCATCATTTCAGGAGAAAACGGCTCGTTGCTTATTATCATATCTATAGAGCTGTAGTCGGCGAGCTTAAAATATCCTGAAGCATACTCCTTTGTGTTATCACAGAGGAGTATTATTTTATCCGAATTTTTCATCATTCTTCTTTTTGTTAACGCCTGCAAGTCATCTCCCTCGTAAATACCGTCTTTCATTAAAGCCTTACAGGAAAGAAAAGAAATATTTGCCCGAAAATTATTTAAAAAATCGGTTGTATACTCGCCTATAATTGACAGGCTTTTATTTTTAAGTATTCCGGGACATACATAACACTTTATGCCGGAAGCGGTATTAAGTCCGCTTGCTATATTTAAGCCGTTGGTTATTATCGTAATATTCTTAAAGCCTCTGAGTATAGGCGCAAGATAGCCTACGGTTGAGGATGAATCAAGGAATATAACAGTATTATCCTGTAAAAAATCTTTTGCGAGTCTGGCTATTATGACTTTTTTATTCTGATTTTCCATTTTTCTCATAGTGACGGGGCTTTCCGATATACTGTTCGGTTTCAGTGAAATTCCTCCGTGATGTCTGGTGATTATTCCTTCTTCCTCAAGCGCGATCAGATCGCGTCTTAAGGTTGAACGTGAAACAAAGAGTTTTTTTGAGAGGGTGTTTATATTGCAGACACCACCGCCGCGATTTAACAGATTTATTATTTCAAGCTTTCTTTCTATGTATTTCATAAATATGCCGCCTTTCGTTTGTTTTTATAGAGCATTTTGAACAAAAATGAATGATTTTGAACTATTTTAACATTAAAAAAGAAAAAATACCAATAAAATGACCAAAACTGGAATATTTTGGTCAAATATGATAATATAATGCAATGTATAAAGGTTAAAAATATAAAAAATAGATAAAGGAAAGTCGGCTGTTTGAATTAAAGTTCAAGTAAAAATGAACATTAAAGGAAATAAACGGGAGGTGCCCGCAATATGAAAAAGGTTTTAGCCATAGATATGGGAGCGACTTCTATAAGAGGAATAATCGGATATATTGAAAACGGAAATCTTATTATGGAAGAAGTGATGAGATTGTCCCATAAGACCGTTTTAAAAAACGGAAGAATGAGGTGGCAGTGGGAAAAGCTTACGGATGCCATAGTAAAAACGATAAACGGCAGTGCGGACTCTATAGTCTCCGTAGGAATAGATACATGGGGAGTTGATTTCGGGGTATTGGATAAAGAGGGAAATCTTATAGAAGATCCTGTAGCTTACAGGGACGCAGGACATGAAGAAGGCTACAGGGAAGCTCTTAAAAGGTTTTCGGAGGAAGAGATTTTTCTTAATACCGGAACGCAGATAATGTCGATAAATACTTTATTTCAACTGCTTGCGTACAGAAAATTCGACATAGATAATTATAAAAAAATCGACAAAGTGCTTATGCTTCCGGATCTTATCGGATATATGCTTACGGGAAATAAGGCGGGAGAGGAAACGATTTGGTCAACTACCCAGATTTTAAATCTTAAAGACAGGAAGTTAAGCAAAAGCATACTTGAAAAAATGGAGCTTTCCTCCGGAATTTTTCCGAAAATGACCTTTGCGGGAAACATTATCGGAAGCACGAAAACATCAAGAGTAGAGTCGTTAAGAGATAAGGATATAAAGGTAGTTTCGGTCTGCGGGCATGATACGGCGAGTGCCGTTTTACTTACCGAAGCATTTGGAGATGAAGATGTAATGTTTTTAAGCTGCGGTACATGGTCGTTAATAGGCGCGAGGGTTAAAGAGGCGGTACTAACAAGAGAGATATACGCGTCAAGCCTAACAAATGAACTGGGTTATGATTCCGCAACGCTTTTGTTTAAAAATATAACAGGACTTTATCTGCTTGAGAAGTTTAAGGCTCAGCTTGAGGAAAAAAGAGGGAAAAAAATAAGCTTTGATGAAATTACCGAGTATGTGAGAGAGTCCATCGAAGCAAAGGGAGATATGACGGTTACGGTAGATATGGAAGAAGCGGAATTTGCCGCGGATAATGTAAACGCGAAAGAGGCTATAGACAGGTATTTAAAGAAAAACGGACTGTCGGTTCCCGATGCGGATATGGACTATTTCAGGATAATATACGAAAGCCTTGTGGAGAAATATATTCAGACAAAAGAGAGCATAGAAGCCGTTACAAAGAAAAAATACCGTAAGCTTCATATTATAGGAGGCGGAGCGAAGTCGGCACTTTTGTGTCAGTTGATAGCGGATAAGATGAATATTCCGGTTTTGGCGGGTCCGGTAGAAGCCTCGGCTCTCGGAAATATTCTTATACAGCTTAAAGCGGCGGGAGCTGTAAAGGATATGGGGACGGGTATAGAAATAGCGTTAAAGAGTCAGGAAACGAAAAATTATACACCAAATATAAGGAGGTAAACAAACTATGAGTTATCCAAAAATCGGTATCAGACCCACGATAGACGGTCGTTGGGGAGGAGTAAGAGAGGCGCTTGAGGAGCAGACGATGGGAATGGCGCGTCACGCTAAGGCGCTTATTGAGAAAGAGCTTAAATATCCGGACGGAACACCGGTAGAGTGTGTGATTTCTCCAACCACAATAGGCGGAGGAGCAGAGGCGGCAAAATGTGAAGAATTTTTCTCGGGGCAGAATGTAGTCGGAACGCTTACGGTAACTCCTTGTTGGTGCTATGGAACGGAAACTATGGATCTTAATCCCAACACTATCAAAGCCGTATGGGGTTTTAACGGTACGGAAAGACCGGGCGCGGTTTATCTTGCGGCTGTAATGGCTGCTTACGCGCAGAGAGGACTTCCTGCGTTTTCGATTTACGGACATGAGGTACAGGATGCCGACGATGAAACTATACCTGAGGATGTGGCTAAAAAGATACTTGATTTTGCGAGAGCCGCAGTTGCAGTAGGCGTAATGAAAAATAAATCTTACGTGAATCTGGGCTCGGTTTCAATGGGAATTGCAGGTTCGGTTGTAAATGTGGATTTTATGCAGAAATATCTCGGTATGAGAACCGAGTGGGTCGATATGACCGAGATTTTAAGAAGGATTACTCTTGGCATATATGACCCTGAAGAATACGAAAGAGCTTTAAGATGGGTAAAGGAGAACTGCAAGGAAGGTATTGATATAAATAAGGGTAAAAATTTCCCTGAAGTGATTACAAAGAGTCGCCATGTACCTGATGAGAAACAGTGGGAGTTCTGTGTAAAGCATGCCATAGTCGTTAAGGATATCTTAAACGGAAATCCGAAACTTGCCGAGCTCGGCTGGCATGAGGAAGCTCTTGGAAGAAACGGAATTTCCGGAGGTTTCCAAGGACAGCGTATGTGGACGGATTGGCTTCCTAATGCTGACTTTACGGAGGCTATACTTGCTTCAAGTTTTGACTGGAACGGAAAGAGATCTCCTATTCCTTTCGCTACCGAAAATGATACGCTTAACGGCGTGGCGATGATGCTCGGCTGGCTCGTATCGAATAAGGCTCCGATTTTCAGTGATGTGCGTACATACTGGTCGCCTGATGCGGTAAAGAGAGTGACGGGAAAGGAACTTAAAGGAAAGGCGGCAAACGGAATCATGCACCTGATTAACTCCGGAGCGAGCTGCCTTGACGGAAGCGCGGCTGCCAAAGACGAGAATGGAAACGGCTGCATGAAGGAATGGTGGAACCTTACAGATGAGGACGTAAAAGCATGCCTTGACGCTACGGACTGGTGCAGAGCGAACTACGAATATTTCAGAGGAGGCGGATACTCATCGCATTTCAATACTTCCGCAGAAATGCCTGTTACCATGATACGCTGCAATATAGTAGAGGGTGTGGGACCTACTTTGCAAATTATGGAAGGTCATACCTGTGTACTTGATCCTGAGGTTCATAAAATACTTGAGAACAGAACCGACAGGACATGGCCTACAACATGGTTCGCTCCGGTGCTTAACGATAAGTCGGCAAAGAGCGTATATGACGTAATGGCCAAGTGGGGCGCCAACCATGGAGCTACCGTTCACGGACATGTGGGAGACAGACTTATAACTCTCGCTTCAATGCTCAGGATTCCTGTGGCTTTACACAATATTGCCGATGAGAGGATATTCAGACCTCATTCGTTTAACGGCTTCGGAACATCGGATCTTGAAGGGCAGGATTTCAGAGCGTGCGCTTACTACGGACCTATGTATAAATAACGATGTAAATCGGGCTTTCGCTAAAGCTTGCGAAAGCCCGTAGGATATAAGAAGCTGAAAGGAAACAAAGCTTATGTTGATGGAGAAGGAAAGAGAGCAGCTTGTTGAATATGGCAAGAAGCTTGTAAAAGCGGGTCTTACAAAGGGAACCGGAGGGAATTTAAGTATCTTTGACAGAAAAGCGGGTCATGTGGCTATAACTCCGTCTGGAATAGATTTTTTCGAGATAAGACCCGAAGATATAGTAATTATAGATTTGGACGGAAAGACGGTGGAAGGTGAAAGAACGCCTTCATCCGAGTGGGAAATGCACCTTATGCCTTATAGGACGAGGACGGATATAGATGCCGTTATCCATGCTCATACCATGTACGCTACGGTTCTTGCCTGCTTAAGAGAAGAACTTCCGGCGACACATTATATGGTAGCCGTAGCCGGACCTACCGTAAGATGCGCCGAATATGCCACCTACGGCACCCATGAGCTTGCGGTAAATGCCGCTAAGGCTATGGAGGACAGGAGAGCGGTTCTCCTTGCGAATCACGGCATACTTGCCGGAGCGAACGATCTTCTTAACGCCTTCAATATAGTGGAGGAGGTGGAATATTGCTCGGAGGTGTATATTAAGGCAAAGAGCGTCGGAAACCCAATAGTGCTTGATGATGCCGAGATGACACTTATGGCGGAGAAATTCAAAACATATGGTCAGAAAAAGAGTATCAGATAAGGTCTTAAAGGAGTTTATATGGGAAATGTAATCCTTAAAATGAAGGACATAACAAAATCCTTTTCGGGCGTTCAGGCACTTAAAAACGGCTTTATAGAGCTGAAGGAGGGAGAAGTTGTCGCCCTTATGGGAGAGAACGGTGCCGGCAAATCCACGCTTATGAAAGTTCTTACGGGAATTTACAGCAAGGATTCGGGAAATATAGAGTACATGGGAAAAGAAGTCGAGTTTACAGAACCCGCTCAGTCCGAAGAAGCGGGCATATCAATAGTTCATCAGGAGCTTAATATGATGAACGACCTTACCGTGGCTCAAAACCTTTTCATCGGACACGAAACCATGAAGGGACTCTTCATTGACGATAAGAAAATGATAGAGGAGGCAAAAAGACTTTTTAAGGTACTCAATATAGAAATAGATCCCGCTGAGAAGATAGGAAACCTTACCGTCGGAAAACAGCAGATGGTGGAAATTGCCAAAGCCATTTCAAGCAAGGCTAAGATAATAATCTTTGACGAACCTACGGCGGCGCTTACCGATTTTGAAATTGAGGAGCTTTTTAAGGTTATAAGGGATTTGAAGAAGCAGGGAACCGGAATGGTTTATATATCGCATCGTATGGATGAGATAAATGTTATTTCCGACAGAGTTACCGTTATGCGAGACGGAGAATATGTCGGAACTCTTGTTACAGGAGAATGTGACAGAAACGATATAGTTAAGCTTATGGTAGGAAGAACCATATTTACAAGTCCCAAAACGGCTTCAGCTGTTCCGAAGGATGCTCCGGTAGTGCTTAAATGTGAAGGGCTGACAAGGGGCAGAACGGTAAAAAATGTAAGCTTTGAGCTTAAAAAGGGAGAAATATTAGGCTTTTCCGGGCTTATGGGAGCAGGAAGAACGGAAGTTGCAAGACTTATTTTCGGAGCCGATAAACTTGAGTCCGGAAAGATATTCGTAAACGGAAAAGAGGTAAAAATAGACTCTCCGGAAGCTGCCGTAAAGGCGGGAATAGGATATCTTTCCGAGGACAGAAAAAGATTCGGTCTTATCGTTGATAAATCAATAGAGGAAAATACCGTAATTTCATCGCTCGATGATTTTATGAAGGGCATATTTATTGACAGGGCGAAATCGAGAGAGACTGCCAATAAATATGTGGAAGAGCTTAAAACAAAGACTCCCGGAGTTTTTCAGCCGGTTAAGAAGCTTTCGGGAGGTAATCAGCAAAAGGTCGTTATTGCAAAATGGCTTGTGAAGGACTGTGATATTCTGATTTTCGATGAGCCTACAAGGGGAATTGATGTAGGAGCAAAGAGCGAGATATACAACCTCATGGAGGAGCTTGTTAAAGCGGGAAAGTCAATTATTATGATTTCATCGGAACTTCCGGAGGTTCTTCGCATGAGTGACAGAGTAATAGTAATGTGCGAAGGAAGAGTTACGGGTGTGCTTGATATAGCCGAGGCTAATCAGGAAATAATTATGGAATCAGCTACAAATCGCTAAGGGAGAGCTTAAAATGGAGAAGCTAAAAAAAATATTTTCAAATCAGCAGATGGTTGTTGTCTGTGCCTTGATAGTAATTTGTTTTATCTTTGCGGTAATTACGCCGAGCGCGTTCATACAGTCCACAACCTTTACCAATATAGCAAAATCCGCTTATTATATAGCGTTTATGGCTATCGGCGTTACCTTTGTAATAGCTACCGGCGGAATTGACCTTTCAATAGGTACAGTTGCAATCTGTTCCGCTCTTATAGGCGGAACTCTGATGGAAAAGGGACTTCCTATGGGACTTGTGCTTATTGTCATTTTACTGGTAGGTGTTACATTCGGGTTATTGAACGGGCTTATGGTTTCAAAACTCGGTTTGCCTGCTTTCATAGCAACTTTAGGTACCATGATGATGTCGAGAGGACTCGGTTCCATAGTTTCAGGCACAAAGACAATATCCTTTCCGCAAGGTGACAGTATGGGAGCATGGTTCAGGGAGTTTTTCATGATAACGGGAGAGGGAGGAGCGCTTCCTAAGAATTTTCCTACCGGATTTGTTTTGCTTGCAATCGCTACCGTTATTATGGCTGCCGTTTTAAACAAGACAAAGACCGGAAGATATATTCTTTCGATAGGCTCAAATAAAGAGGCAACGAGGCTTTCGGGTATAAATGTAGCTAAATATGAAACAATAGCTTATGTAATATCGGGATTTTTCGCAGCCCTTGCGGGAATAGCTTATGTAGCGGTATTTTCTACGGCACAGCCTAATACGGGTAGCGGATTCGAGCTTGACGCAATAGCCGGAGTGGTAATCGGCGGAACTTCTCTTGCGGGAGGCGTGGGCTCCGTTTTCGGAACAATAATCGGCGTATTTATAATGACGGTTCTTAAAATAGGATTCCCTTATATCGGAGTACAGTCGCATTATCAGCTTTTTATAACCGGTATAATCCTTGTATTCGCCGTATATATGGATATTCTTAACAGAAAAAGAGGAAAGTAATAAGTGAGTTACCTCTCCGGCTTTAAACAGAGAGGCGCAAATAAAACAAAGGTATAAAAAAGGAGGAACTAAGATGAAAAAATCAAGAATGTTGGCAGGACTTGTGGGACCGGCTATGCTTGTTGCCGCGCTTGCGGGATGTGGCGGCGGTGCACAGAAAGCGACAAGCAGTAAAAACGAAACCAAAGCAAGCAATACGGCTTCGACATCTGCCGCTTCGGCGACAAGCAATACGACCTCAAAACCTGCTGACGGTAATAAGATGCATATCGACGTTATTGCGAAGGGTTTTCAACATCAGTTCTGGAAAGCTGTTGAAAAGGGTTCTATGCAGGCGGCGGAGGAATTCGGTGTAGAGGTTACTTTCCAAGGTCCTGACAATGAATCGGCTATCGCCCAACAGGTAGAGTATCTTAACGCGGCTATAGCCAAACAGCCTGCCGCTATCTGTCTTGCGGCTCTTGATACGGAAGCCTGCTTAGGCTCGATAACCGAAGCAAAGGACAAAAATATTCCTATAATCGGTTTCGACTCAGGTGTTCCTAACGCTCCTGAAGGAGCTATTAAGGCTAATGCTTCCACAGATAACACGGCAGCGGGAAAAATGGCCGCGGATGAGCTTTATAAGCTTGTAAAGGATAAGATTGACAGCGCTTCCGAGCCCGTGCGTATAGGCGTAGTCGCTCAGGAATCCAATTCTCAGTCCATCGTTTCAAGAACTAAGGGATTCGTAGACAGAATGGTAGAGGTTGTAGGAGCGGATAAGGTATCGGTAGAAGGACATGACAGCTTGAAGAATGAAGTTGCCGGAGCTAAGCTCATCATTGATGTGGGTATTCCTGCGGAGGTAAAAGATGCGGACGCCGCGTTTGTTGCTTCTTCAATTCTTGAAAAGTCCGACCTTATAGCTATTTACGGCTCAAATGAGTTTGCGGCAAATGCTATTATTACAGCGAATGAAGGTCTTGATAAGCTCGGTGCCGACAAAATTATCGCCGTAGGATTTGATGCGGGAAAGAAACAGCTTGACGCTATAAAGAGCAAATTGTTTGCAGGCTCCATAACACAGGATCCTGTTCAAATCGGATATCAGGCGGTTAAACTCGCTTATGAAGCGGCTAACGGACAGGCTGTTGCCGACGTGGATACCGGAGCTCTCTGGTATACTGCCGACAATATGGAAGATCCTAAGATTGCGCCTTGCTTATATGAATAATTGAGGTGGAAATATGTTAAAAGGTATACCGGCGATATTATCACCGGAATTATTGAAAGCTTTGTGCGAGATGGGGCACTCCGACAGGCTTGTGATTGCTGACGGAAATTTCCCCGCGGAATCTATAGGAAAGTCGGCTGTTGTGATAAGGCTTGACGGACATAACGTACCGGATGTGCTTGAGGCGATTTTGAAGGTATTTCCTCTTGACACATATACGGACAAGCCCGTTTCTCTTATGGAAAAGGTTAAGGGAGATACTGTGGAGACTCCGATTTGGGATGAGTTTAAGAGGATAATAAGCCGGCATGACGACAGAAAAGAGGCTTCCATAGGTTTCATAGAGAGATTTAAGTTTTATGAAGAGGCTAAAAAAGCTTATTTGATAATCGCCACGTCTGAAAGTGCGTTATACGCGAATATAATGCTTCAAAAAGGCGTAGTGGTTGATTGAGGGAGAATTTGCCGTTTGGAGTGTTGATTTCTCCAAATGAGAAAGGGACTGTAATTAAGATTAAAGTATGGTCCCTTTCTCTAAAAAAGGATATGTTAAAAAATTATCAAAATATTGCTTTTATAAAAAAATAAGCGCCATTTTATGAGCGGGAGATTAAAGCCTGCACACGCATGCGGAGTGAGAGCGTATTGTGCTAAGACGGGCTGTATCTATAAACGCTTCTAAGAATAAAGGAGGAAAATATGGCAGGTAAAATTTGTTTGAATGAGATTTCTTATCACGGCGCGGGCGCTATAAAGGAAATAGTGCCTGAGGCAAAGGGAAGGGGCTTTAAAAAGGCCTTTGTTTGTTCGGATCCGGATCTGTTAAAATTTAAGGTTACCGATAAGGTTACCGATTTATTAAAAGAAAGCGGAGTTGATTTTACGATATATTCGGAAATTCAGCCGAATCCAACCATTGAGAACGTGCAGAGCGGAGTTAAGGCGTTTAAGGCTTCGGGAGCGGATTTTATTATTGCGATAGGCGGCGGTTCTTCGATGGATACCGCCAAGGCTATAGGAATTATTATTACAAACCCGGAGTTTGAGGATGTAAGGAGTCTTGAGGGCTTATCGGCTACAAAGAACCCTACCGTGCCTATTTTTGCGGTTCCTACAACGGCAGGTACCGCAGCCGAGGTAACGATTAACTATGTAATTACAGATGTGGAGAAAAAAAGAAAGTTCGTTTGTGTAGACCCTCATGATATTCCGGCGATTGCTTTCGTAGACCCTGAAATGATGTCAACCATGCCTAAGGGGCTTACCGCTTCTACAGGTATGGACGCTCTTACTCACGCAATTGAGGGTTATACCACGGCGGCGGCTTGGACAATGACCGATATGTTCAATTTAAAGGCAATTGAGCTTATTGCGGCTAACCTCAGAGGAGCGGTTGAGAATACGAAAGAAGGCAGAGAAGGCATGGCTTTAGGTCAGTATATAACGGGAATGGGCTTTTCAAACTGCGGTCTCGGTATAGTACATTCCATGGCTCATGCGCTCGGAGCTGTTTATGACACTCCTCACGGTGTAGCAAACGCAATACTTCTTCCTACAATAATGGAGTATAACGCCGAGGCTACGGGTGACAAGTTTAAGTATATAGCTATCGCTATGGGTGTTAAGGGCGTGGAGAATATGTCACAGGACGAGTACAGAAAAGCTGCTGTAGACGCTGTAAGGAAACTTTCAGCCGATGTAGGAATCCCTGCGGATCTTAAGGAAATAGTGAAGCATGAGGATCTTGACTTTCTCACTCAGTCCGCTATGGATGACGCATGCAAGCCGGGCAATCCTAAAGAGCCTACTTTCGAGGATATTAAGAATCTTTATCTGTCGCTCATGTAATGATACAAGCGTAAAAAATATGAGTAAGTAGCCGTTTTTTGCAAAAAAACGAGCGGATTACGAATATTGTTGTAAGGATTAGGCGAGTGCAAAGCACGAAGTAATCCTGTATCATGTTCGGCAAGTCTTTTTTCAAAATCCGACGGTATTTAATATGCCGTTGGATTTTTTTAACTTAGATGTTAAAATGACATAGGAGGTAAACGCCTATGAAAAAACTTTTATTTATATATAATCCGAATGCGGGAAAAGGAAGTATCAAAAAAGCTGTTTCGGACATACTTGAAAAATTTTCCGCTGCCGGTTACGTTCTTACAGTTTTTCCCACAGCTAAAAGCGGAGATGCCAAAAAGCTTGCCGCTAAAAAAGGTAATAAGTATGAGCTTCTTGTTTGCGCGGGAGGCGACGGCACCTTTAATGAAGTGGCGAACGGTATTATGAAGCTGAAAGAGGAAGGAAAAAAACTTCCTGTTGTAGGCTATATACCTGCAGGAACTGTGAATGATTTTGCGACAAGTCTTAATCTTCCTAAAAATGAACCGGTCTTGGTATCGGATATTATTATTGACGGAAAAGAAATGTCTGTGGACATGGGAAGCTTTACGGCATCGGAGAACGGGAAATGCCGTTATTTCACTTATGTCGCGGCTTTCGGCGCTTTTACCGAGGTGGCGTATGAAACCTCTCAGGAAGTAAAAAACGTAATAGGAAAGGCGGCTTATTTTTTGGAAGGTTTAAAAAGTATCCAGAAAATAAGACCTTATCGAATCAAGGTTACGTATGATGACGGAGAAATAGAGGATGATTTTATTTTCGGAATGGTAGCGAATTCAAAGTCCGTGGGAGGTTTTAAAGGAATAACGGGTCCCGAGGTATATCTTGATGACGGGAAATTCGATATTATTTTAGTAAAAAATCCCGAAACGCCGATGGATTTGCAAAATATAATAAATTCTTTTATTATGATGGATATGAAGACGGAAAGTCTTTATCATTTTCATTCGTCTAAGATAGTGTTTGAAGCGGGTGAAAATATACCGTGGACACTGGACGGTGAGGCGGGAGGAGCAAGTAACGGTGTTATCATAAATAATTTGAAGCGGGCAATTACGATAAAGGTGCCTGAAAAGACAGCGGTTGAGTCCGGTAATATGCATTCGGACTTATAAAGGAGGAAGATATGGAAAACGAGTTTATGGAGCTTACCATAGGAAAACAGAAGAATATAGCGCTTATAGCTCA
This sequence comes from uncultured Catonella sp., assembly GCA_963545085.1. GTDB lineage: Bacteria > Bacillota > Clostridia > Lachnospirales > Lachnospiraceae > Catonella. The sequence goes on from CAUUHV010000019.1 coordinate 24,566, forward strand.
TGACGGAAAGAAAAAAGAGATTATAGAATGGTGCATGGAGAATAGACATCTTCTTGAAAAACATTTTCTTTCAGGAACGGGAACGACGGCGCGTATGATTACGGATGCTACGGGACTTCCCGTAAGAGGCTATAACAGCGGGCCTTTAGGCGGAGATCAGCAGATAGGCGCCAAGATAGTAGAGGGGAAAATAGATTTTGTTATATTTTTATCGGATCCGCTTGAAGCGCAGCCGCATGATCCCGATGTGAAGGCTTTCTTAAGAATTTGTCAGGTCTATGATATTCCGATAGCTACAAACAAGGCTACTGCGGATTTTATGATAACCTCGCCTTTGATGAACGAGGAATACAATCATAAGATTATAAATTTCACAAAAAATATAGCGGACAGGGCAAGGACATTGTAATTATGAAAACAAGCGATTTTTACTATGAGCTTCCGGAAGAACTTATAGCGCAGGACCCTCTTTCCGACAGGTCTGCGTCAAGGCTAATGGTTCTTGACAGGAAGTCCGGAAAAACCGAGCATAGAAGCTTTAAGGATATAAAGGATTATTTAAAGAAAGGTGATTGTCTTGTCATAAACAATACAAAGGTTATACCGGCAAGGCTGATAGGAGAAAAAAAGGGCACAGGAGCCAAGGCGGAGCTTCTTTTATTAAAAAGGCTTGAAGATGATGTATGGGAGGCTTTAGTTAAGCCCGGAAAAAAGCTTAGAAAAGGAGCTGAACTTTCTTTCGGAGACGGCAGACTTAGAGCGGAAATTTCAGACCTTGCGGATGAAGGTAACAGGCTTGTAAAATTTTATTATGAAGGAATTTTCGAAGAAGTGCTTGATTCTTTAGGTGAAATGCCGCTGCCGCCTTATATAAAGCATAAGCTTAAAGACAGGGACAGATATCAGACCGTGTACGCGAAGTTCGACGGTTCCGCGGCGGCTCCTACCGCAGGACTTCATTTTACGAAGGAGCTGCTTAAGGAAATAGAAGAAAAGGGAGTTAAAATTGTAGACGTAACCCTCCATGTCGGGCTCGGAACGTTCAGACCGGTGAAGGTGGAGGATGTAAATAATCACCACATGCATGTGGAGCATTATTTTGTGAGCAAAGAAGCGGCGGATGAGATAAATAAGGTAAAAAGAGACGGCGGAAGGATAATCTGCGTAGGTACTACGAGTTGTCGTACCGTGGAGTCGGCTGCGGGAGAGGACGGTTTCATAAGAGAGGAAGAAGGAGACACGGGTATATTTATTTATCCGGGATATAAATTTAAAATGACGGACGGTCTTATAACAAATTTCCATTTACCGGAATCTACTCTTGTAATGCTTGTTTCCGCCTTTGCCGGCAAGGACGAAACACTTGCGGCTTATGAGGAGGCCGTGAAGGAAAGATACAGATTTTTTTCGTTCGGAGACGCTATGTTTATAGTGTGAGCGGAAATATTATACTTGTAAGAAATATTTAACTTTTTATCCGATATATAATACAGACAAAAAAGAGCTATGAGATATCAACAGTTTTGAAAAATACATAAAAGATATATTTCAGCACAAGAATAAAGTGACAAAATACTTGAAATTTTGCTTATAAAATTATACACTATTACTATAAGGTTTTTGTATTTTCCATATACCTTAGAGAAAATGTCGTTTTTTCAAATTTAAAGCTGTTTATATTACAGCGGATTGGAGAAGATTATGGATGTATACAAGTATGAAAGAATCAGAAACGTAGCTCTATTCGGCCATGGCAGCTGCGGTAAGACTACGCTCGCGGAAGCCATGGCATTTATTACGGGTGTTGTTAACAGGCAGGGGAAAGTGGAAGACGGCACTACAATAAGCGATTTTGATAAAGAGGAGCAGAAAAGAAAATTTTCAATAAGCACCTCACTTCTACCTATAATATGGGAAGATACAAAGATAAATATTCTTGACACGCCGGGGTATTTCGATTTTGTAGGTGAAACCGAGGCTGCCGCAGCGGCAGCTGACGCAGCGGTAATAGTGATTTCGGCTAAAGCCGGAGTACAGGTGGGAACGCGTAAGGCTTGGGATTTATGTGAAAAATATAAATTACCGAGGTTGTTCTTTGTTACAGATATGGATGATGACAACGCAAGCTATAGACAGGTTGTTGAAAATCTGACGGAGCTTTACGGCAAAAAGGTAGCGCCTTTTCAGCTTCCTATTCGTGAAAATGAAAAGTTTGTAGGCTTTGTAAATGTGGTAAAAATGGCCGGACGCAGATTTAAGGACGACGGCTCTTATATAGATGGCGATATACCGGACTACTCGATGGAGTATTTGCAAAATTACAGAGATACCCTGCTTGAGGCTATTGCCGAGACAAGCGAGGATCTTATGGAAAAATTCTTTAACGGCGAGGAATTTACGCAAGCCGAGATGTCTACAGCCCTAAGAAAGAGTGTAGGTGACGGAAGCCTTGTTCCGGTACTTATGGGTTCAGGCATAGACGCTAAGGGAGTAAGACTTTTGCTGCAGGAAATTGTGACTTATTTCCCTGCGCCTAACAGAAGTATTATAACAGGAATAAATCAAAAGACGGGCGAAAGCTTCCATGCGGATTATGATGAAAATAAAGAGATGACCGCAAAAGTGGTTAAGACTATAGCCGATCCTTTCATAGGGAAATTCTCTTTGATAAAGATTTGCTCGGGAGTGCTTAAATCCGACTCGACCGTTTATAATGCCGAAAAAGACGAAGAAGAGAAGATTTCGAGGCTTTATGTATTAAGGGGCAAAGAGCAGATAGAGGTTGACGAGCTTCATGCAGGTGATATAGGAGCTATAGGAAAGCTTGACGTGGCTACGGGCGATACTCTTTCCACAAAGGCTGTTCCGGTTGTGTTCGATAAGCCTGTATTCTCGGTTCCTTATACTTATATGAGATATGTTACAAAGAATAAAGGTGATGACGATAAGATTGCCAGCGCTCTCTCCAAAATAATGGATGAGGATCCTACCATAAAAACGGTAAATGACGGAGCGAACCGCCAGTCGCTTATTTACGGCATAGGAGAGCAGCAGCTTGAAGTTGTGGTGAGTAAGCTTGCGTCAAGATATAAAGTGGATGTGGAGCTTTTAGAGCCTCGTATTCCTTATAAAGAAACAATTAAAAAGAGCGTTTCGGTACAGAATAAATATAAGAAGCAGACCGGCGGACACGGGCAGTACGGAGATGTGCATATTACCTTTGAGCCGTCGGGAGACCTCGATACCCCTTATATTTTTGAAGAAAAGGTATTCGGCGGTGCCGTTCCTAAAAATTTCTTCCCTGCAATAGAGAAAGGAATTGCTGAAAGCGTTATAAAGGGACCTCTTGCGGGTTACCCTGTTGTAGGTGTGAAGGCAACTCTTACTGACGGCTCATATCATCCGGTGGATTCCTCTGAAATGGCGTTTAAAACCGCCACAATACAGGCGTTTAAGGATGGATTTATGCAGGCTATGCCTATTTTGCTTGAGCCTATTGTCACTCTTAAGGTTGTGGTACCTGACAGCTACACCGGAGATGTAATGGGTGATCTTAATAAGAGAAGAGGTCGTGTAAACGGAATGAATTCTTTAAGAAACGGCTGGACGGAGATAGTAGACGATATTCCTCAGGCAAGTCTTAAGGGATATTCCACCGATTTGCGCTCGATGACCGGAGGAATAGGGGAATTTTCATACGAGTTCAGCCACTACGAAGCGGCTCCTGCGGACGTTCAGGCTAAGATAGTGGAGGAGAACGCGAATAATCAGGGCAAAGAGAATGTTTAAAGAGCACAGGTTGTTTTTATAAAGTGAGCGATAAAGGCTGTCGTAAAATGAAACGGTTTTGCGACAGCCGTATTTATGAAGAAATGTGAAAACTCAAGAACTTCATTGTTTAATTTTTCTCGGATTTTTTAATTTAAATATCACTTTGTCACTATTTATATCTTATTGTAAACAAAGTGATTTGCTTTTGTGATATATTCTGAAAGGCTGATTTCAAGCGGTATTTATGAAAAAATGTGGAAAGTTAAAAACCCTGTTGACATTGATAATTTGATGTGGCATATATTAATATATACAAATTATTTACGAAGCATTCCGGGGTATCGTAATCTCAAGCCACAGGCTTGAGATTACGATATTCCGCAGTGTCTGCCGAATTTTCCGCAGTTACAGACTGAAAGGCGGTTCGAACCGCTTATTATTCGGATTGAGATGTCCGTGATTTGTGGAGTGAATAATTCAGGATAAATTTACTTTTTGGAGGAATGAAAATGAACGAGATTATTATAGATTGCGGAGAGATGACGAATAAGGCTTCGGCAAACGCTTATCTGGAAAATGTTTTCGGTTGGAGCGAAAATGTTACCGACGCGGATTCGCTTCTTGAGCTGCTTTTAGGAATTGAGGAGCCTGTAGAGATAACATTTGAAGATGTCGATCTTTTGGAAATAAATTTGGAAGACTACGGACAGGAGATTTTAGATGCGTTTGAGCAGGCTGAAAGCTCAAATGAAAACATTAAATTAGTATGAAAAATATATTAAAAGCGTTCTACCCCGATGCAAGATTCAGGTCGGTATATGATATAGATTTTAAAAAGCTTTATGATGAAGGAATAAGAGGGCTTATTTTTGATATAGACAACACTCTTGTACCTCACGGAGCGGATGCCGACAGAAAAATAGAAAGGCTTTTTTCGGAAATTAAAAAGCTGGGGCTTTCTACCTGCCTTTTATCAAACAACGGTGAAGAAAGAGTAAAGCGTTTTAATAAAAATATCGGTTCCATGTATATTTTTAAAGCGGGAAAGCCGGGTGTAAAAAATTATCGTAAGGCTATGAAACTTATGGAAACGGATACGAGTAACACCATATTTATAGGAGATCAGATTTTTACGGATATTTTCGGAGCAAAGCGCGCGGGAATAAAAAATATTCTTCTTGAGCCTATAAATAAAAAGGAAGAAATCCAGATTGTGCTTAAAAGATATATTGAGAAAATTGTTCTTTATTCGTATGACAGAAATGTCTTAAAGAAAGCATGAGGGAAGAATGAACATAACCGGACGTACGAGATTGCTTGCCCTGTTCGGCTCGCCGGTGGCCCATTCCGGTTCGCCCGCCATGTATAATTACAGCTTTGATGAATTGGGAATTGATTATGTATACACGGCTATCGACATAAAAAGAGAGGAACTGAAGCAGGCCGTCGCGGCGGCAAAGCTTTATAATATGAGGGGCTTCAATCTTACCATGCCCTGTAAAAATGAAGCAGTAAATTATATTGACAAGCTTTCTCCTGCGGCAAAGCTTGCGGGTGCGGTAAATACCGTGATAAATGATAACGGAATTCTTACCGGATATATTACGGACGGTTCCGGGTTTATAAATAATCTTAAATATAACGGTATTGATATAGTCGGTAAAAAGATTGCAATCGCAGGCGGAGGCGGAGCGGCTACCGCGATTTTGGTTCAATCGGCGCTTGAGAGAGCCGGAGAGGTTATCGTATTCAGCAGAAAAGAGGGATTTTTAACCAGAGTTCTTAAAGTTGTTGAAGAACTTAAGGAATTTTCGAAAAATACCGTTATAAACGCCTATGATATAAACAATATTGAAAGATTTACAGCTGAAATAAGAAGCAGCGATATTTTTGTGAATGCTACAATTGTAGGAATGAAGCCTATGGAAGATGAAAGCATTGTTAAGGATACATGCGCTTTTCGTAAAGGACTTGTTGTGGCTGACGCGGTATATAATCCCGAAAAGACAAGACTGCTTTCAGAAGCGGAGGTTGCAGGCTGCAAATGTATTTACGGAAAAGGAATGCTTTTATGGCAGGGAGCGGAAGCTTTCAAGCTTTTTACGGGTATGGATATGCCGGTAGAGAAAGTAAGAGAGCGGTTTTTCAGCTGACGGGAGGAGATTTTAACGAACTCACAAATAAGGAGGAACGGATATGGAGATTACAGTAAGAGGACTTAAAATAGGTGAGGGAAGCCCTAAAATCTGCGTTCCGCTTATGGGAGAGACGAGAGAAGAAATTTTGAGCGAGGCAAAAAGAATAACAGGTTTTTCTCCTGACCTTATAGAGTGGAGAGCGGACTGTCTTGCAGATGAGCCTGATGAGGATATACATATCGGACTTTTAGCTGAAATAAGAGAAGCTGTCGGTGAAATTCCCGTTATTTATACCTTCAGAACGGATGAAGGCGGAGGAAAAGAGATATCCGAGAGCAAATATGAGGAGCTTGTTACTTCCGTTGCAAAGGAGGGCAAGTGTGATCTTATAGACATAGAAGTTTTCTTTTTGAAAATGAAGGCGAGAGCGGTCATTGATGAGATACACAGTTTCAGTGACGCTAAAGTGATAGGCTCGTATCACGATATGACGACTACTCCGGATACTGCCGAACTTATATACAGGTTTTCGGTGATAGACCACTGCAATGTCGATATATTGAAAATAGCGACTATGCCTAAAAAGAAAAAAGATGTAATGAGAATTATGACAGCTACCGTACTTACCTGCACAAGACCCGATCCTAAGCCTATAATAAGTGTCGCGATGGGAAAGCTCGGCAGGATTACGAGATTTTTGGGCGGATTTACAGGTTCTGCAATTACTTTTGCGGAGGCGGGAAGGGAAAGTGCTCCCGGTCAGATTGAGATAACCGAGCTTAGAAAGCTTATAGAATCCGTAGAAAAGGTTCTTTGATGATGAGGAGTATTATACTTGTAGGCTTTATGGGAAGCGGCAAGACTTCTTTAGGTGAAGTGCTTAAAGAAAAGACAGGCATGAAGCTTATCGATACGGACAGTCTTATAGAGGAAGCGGAAGGAAGAAGTATAAATGATATTTTTAAAGCGAAAGGGGAAGAATATTTCAGGAAACTTGAGAGTGAAGCCCTTAAGAAAATATCATTATCCGAAGAAGCCGTTATTATTTCTACGGGCGGCGGAGCGGTTTTGACAGACCGAAATATACCGCTTTTAATGTCCTGCGGCGAGGTGGTTTATTTAAGGACGAAACCTGAAACTATAGTTAAAAGGCTTAAAGACGATAATAGCAGACCGCTATTAAAAACGGATAACAAAGAGGAGAAAATCCGTGAAATACTTAAAAACAGAGAAGGCAGGTATATTGCGGCAGCGGATATAATAATTGATACCGATGATTGTAATATAACAGAGTTGGCGGAGACCTTACTTAATATGTTGGAAAAGTTTTGAATAGGCAAGAGGAAATGAGGCAAAAGAAAAACTTGTTGAAAAAAGCTTTTCATTAGTATAAAATAGTATAGATAGTTTTCAGAATTTTAATTAGCTTTAAGGAGGAAGTATTTAATGATTTCAGCAGGCGAATTTAGGAATGGCCTTACAGTTGAGATTGATAACAGCGTGTTTCAGATAATTGAGTTTCAACACGTTAAGCCGGGAAAGGGCGCAGCGTTTGTGCGTACCAAGATGAGAGATATTAAGAATGGCGGTGTTAAGGAAACTACATTCCGTCCTACTGAGAAATTTCCTCAGGCGCATATCGACAGAAGAACCATGCAGTATATGTATAATGACGGCGAGATGTACAATTTCATGGATAATGAAACCTTTGAGCAGTTCGGGCTTACAAAGGATCAGATAGGCGACGCGCTTAAGTTTGTAAAAGAAAATGAGAATGTTCAGATGCTTTCTCATAACGGAGCCGTATTTTCTATCGAGCCTCCTATGTTCGTGGAGCTTGAGATTACGGAAACCGAGCCGGGTTTTAAGGGAGATACTGCTACAGGCGCGAATAAGCCTGCAATAGTTGAAACCGGAGCGCAGGTTTATGTGCCTCTTTTTGTAGAGCAGGGTGATAAGATTCAGATTGATACGAGAACCGGAGAATATTTGAAGAGAGTATAAACTAAAACGATTTTAAATTATAAGGGATACAAGGAAAAGCTTGATTATAAAGAGTTTTTGTTATTGTATCCTTTTTATTTTGTTATATGGTATAATCGTTTCGGGAAGAGTTAATATATACGGGAGTAGAATATGCTTGAAGCTGTTATGTTTGATATGGACGGACTTACAATCGATACGGAGAAATATTATAAAAGATGTTGGATAGCCGCGGCAAAGGAAGCGGGCTTTGAGATGAAAAAAGATGATTACTTAAAATTAAGAAGCTGTGCCAAGGAATTTGCCGAGCCTATGTTGAAAAAAAGATTCGGAGACGGGTTTGACTACGATAAAATAAGGGAAAAAAGAAGAGAATTGGTTGAGGAAGCCGTTAAAAAAGAGGGGATAGATAAAAAACCTTATGTATCGGAGCTTATTTCATATCTTAAATCAAAAGGAATAAGATGTATCCTTGTTACGGCTACCTGTGAAGAACGTGCAAGGAGATTTCTTAAGATAGCAGGACTTGAGGATGCCTTTGAGGAGCTTATCTGCGCCGATATGGTAAAACACGGTAAGCCCGCTTCGGATATTTATAAATATGCCTGTGAAAAAGCGGGAGTAAAGCCTGAGGACTGTCTTGCGCTTGAGGATTCTCCGAACGGAGTAAAGTCGGCGCACGGAGCGGGATTAAAAGTAATAATGGTTTCCGATTTAAGTACGGCTGACGAGGATACAAAAAAACTTATAGTAAGGGAAACAAAAGATTTGGGCGAGGTTATAAATTTTATCAAACTCGAATCATTTCAGACCGTCGGTTAATATCAGACGCGCTGCCGAAAACGATAGTAACCCGCTATATAAAACCGGATTATTTACAGAATGAAAACATCTTATTTTTGTTGTATAGCAAAAACTGAAAGTCCGGCGAGCCGTTACGTAAATAATTTGGGATAAAAAATACCATGAGGGAATAAATTTAAGTTTAAACGGCTTCATCTTATTTCATGAGATGAAGCCTTGTTGCTATTTTTACTAAAATTCCGCCTCCGGGGAAGCTGTAAAGCTCTTTTTTTGTGATGCCTTTAAGAGCGATTTCAAGTACGAAAAACAGTACCGCTCCTATTATAACGGAAATAAGCAGAGCTATAATATAGCTTTTGTTTATGTTTAATAAAGCTTTATATGAGATAAACACGGCAATTCCCATTATCAGTGAGGAAACGGTAGGTATTATTACCGTTCTCGCTATATTAAACTTTATTTTAAGACGACGTTTAAGTACTATACCGTCAAGGATTATTACCACTACGGGCATTGCGAGATTACCTATTACAAGAGCATATACGTTTAAATTCGTATATTTCAACAGCACGAAAAGAAGCGGACAATCGAGAGCTATCGCTATTGCGCTGTTAATAACCGGAATTTTCATATCATGTATGCTCTGGATTATCGTGTTAAATAAGATGGATACGGTATAGAACACTATAGTAATCGAGCCGACAAGCATTATATTGGAAATAAGAGGGTCGGTATCGCCGAACAGTAAACGTATAATCGGACCGCCCAATATGGATAAGCCGACAGCGGACGGGATAGCTATTATCAGGTTGAATTTAAGCGCAAGGCTTGCTTTAGCGCTCACTCCCGAAGAGGAGCCTAATGTATTTTCCTTTACAAGCGACGGTATCATGGCGGTTGTTATGGCGCTTGTAATACCTATAACTATATTGCATAGTAGCAGATATTTACTGCCGTAGATTCCGTAAAGGACGGTATATTCTTCTTTGGAGATGCCTTTACCCGATAGAATATTATTAAACAGGGTTATGGCTATGATTCCGTTACTTCTTACAAGTATCTGGCTTAACATCACCGGAATTACCGTATATAATATGATTTTTATTATTTGCCCCATGCTTTCGGAAGGACTTATGTCGCGCCTTACCTGCCTTTTAAACATAGGAACATTTACAATAAACACGAAAATTACGAAAATAAGTCCGAAGAAGGCGCCTAAGAAGGTACCGGTAACTCCACCGGTAGCACCGTAAGCGGCAATATTCGGTGAAGCGCTGTGAGCCTTGGTAAGCTCATATGCCGCGACAACACTTACGATACCGTTTATTATCTGCTCGATAAGCTGAGACAGGGCTGTCGGTATCATTGTATTTTTGCCTTGAAAAAGTCCTCTTATAACACCTAAAACCGAAGCGGTGACTATTGTCGGAGCCAAGGCTCTAAGCGGTATTTCTATAGCCGGATTGGCAAAAAAACTTGATGAAATAAAGGCCGCCCCGAAATATACGGCAAGCGACAGAGCGCCTCCTGTGACTATTGAGATTAAAAGAGCGCCAATGAAAATGTGCATGGAATTACGGTATTCCTTTTTTGCGGTTCGTTCGGCAACCAGCTTTGAAACTGCCATAGGCATTCCGTAAGAGGAAATGATGAAGCAGAAATTATATATCTCAAAAGCATACTCATAATAGCCCATTCCCTCGTTTCCTATGATGCGGGTCATAGGAATACGGTAAATAAGACCTATTACTCGTACTAAGATGGATGTGGCGGCAAGTATGCTGCCCTGCACCAAAAAGCTGTTACTTCCTCTTTGTCTCGAATTTATATTTGAACTCATAATATCCTCATATTTTGTTTAATAATGATTATATTTTACATTGTTTCAGAGAATATTTCAACTTGATAGAATCTTAAGCTTTCGCGTTTTTTCATAAACCCCGATAATGATTGATATATATTACCGACTGATGTATAATCGATAATGGTATTATTGATTATTATATTATTGATTGTGTTATTAAGGTAATATTTTACTAAACGGAGGAACGGCTATGGCTAATAAAAATCATGATTTGGATAAGCCGATTATTGAAGCTGCTAAGATGGAGTTTTTGCAAAACGGATTTCGCTCCGCTTCGATAGGAAATATAGCTAAAAGAGCCGGAGTTACAACCGGAGCCATCTATACAAGATATAAAGGGAAAGATGAGCTTTTTTGCAGTTTGATTGAAAATTTTTTGCAAGCTCTGGATAACGCGAGAAAAGAAAATGAGAAAGCATACGGAGAGTATTGTACAGATAAAAATTTTAATAATTTTTTGAATAATATAGCAAAAGAAACTGCGGGGTATGTAGATATTTTATTTGAGCATTATGATGCGTGTAAGCTTTTGCTGTGTCAAAGTAATGGAAGTTCCGTTGAGGAGATGTTAAATAAAAGAATGGAAAACAAAATATCCGAAACGAAAACGTTTATTAAAGAAAATATTGCACCGGATATCAGCGATATGAAATTGGCTTTAGTGGAATTACTTATAAATCAGCAGTTTGACGCGTATACGCTGGTAATAAAAAAAGGCTACAGTAAAGAGGAAACCGTGGAATATATAAAAATGTTGAGGGAATTTATCGGAGCAGGTTGGGAAAAGCTTTTTAAGGATATTGTGAAATAGAATCCGAGTTTACGTATAGGAGGAGTTATGAAAAAAGAAAAAGATCCGGACTTTTTTAAAGAAATGGACTGTTTTATAAAACCGTATAAAAAAAGATACATTATATCGGTAATAATGAGTATGATTTCCGTTTTATGTGAATTATCATCATATGCCTTTGTCGGGCTTTTGGCAGGTTATATTTTTAACGGCACTCACTATAAACGTAGTGTATTTGTCCTTGTTTCGGTAATTATATGTAAAATCACAAGTGTAATATTTTTAAATATATCGACACTAATTTCTCATAAAGCGGCATACTTGACATTAAAGGATTTAAGATATGCGCTTTGTGATAAATTTATCAGACTACCGATGGGATATTTTGACAGAAACCCGAGCGGTAAATTAAAGACGATAGTCGTTGACAGAGTAGAAGATATCGAAAAAACATTTACTGCCTGAGATGACAGCCAATTTATTGATACCGGCTGCAATGATTCTTTGGATGCTTGTACTGAATGTACAGCTTACCGGTGTTGTTTTACTATGGATAATAGTCGGCTTATCTATAGGAATGGCTATGATGATCGGATATAAGGAAAAATATGAAGGACAGATACGGGCGGAAAAAAATATGAACCATTCCGTTATAGAATATGTAAAGGGGATTGAGGTAATAAAAACCTTTAACATGGGTGAGAATTCCTATACTAAATATAAAAACGCGGTTAAACGTCATGCGGAATATGCTATAAACTGGATGAAAAGCTCACAGATTTATGCGTCTCTTTCTTACGGGATAGCTCCGGTATCCATATTTCCGGCTATCGTTATCGGATTGATTCTTTTTAATAAAGGAAGTATTACCGAGCAAAGCTTTTTTTTATTCATGATGATTTCTCTTGGAATTTTCAAGCCGATCCTAAAAGCGTCAGGTTATGTTGACCAGTTGGCGCAGATGGGAACGGTTGCAAAGGAAATAAAAGAAATTTTGGATTATCCCGAGTTAAAGAGAAATGAAAAATCCGTTATTAAAAAAGATATGAATCATGATATTTCATTTCGTAACCTGGTGTTTTCTTATGACGGTACAAAGAATGATATTGACGGGGTGGATTTAGAAATAAAAGAAAAAACAATGACGGCGATAATCGGAACTTCAGGTTCGGGGAAATCAACATTGATGAAGCTTTTAGCCGGATTTTGGGATTTTGAAAAAGGGGATATCCGAATAGGAAATATTTCAGTAAAAGATTTGTCGATGAATGACTTAAATTCACTTATTTCTTATGTCGATCAAAATACCTTTTTATTTAACGACAGCATTATGGAAAATATCAAAGTCGGAAAAAGAGGAGCTTCTAAAGAGGAAATTATCGAAGCGGCTAAAAGAGCGAGCTGTCATGATTTTATCATGGAACTGCCGAAAGGATATGACACGGTAGCGGGTGACAGGCTGTCAGGAGGGGAAAGGCAGAGAATAGCGATTGCAAGAGCAATTTTGAAAAATGCTCCGATTGTTGTTTTGGATGAAGCGACCTCCGGCACGGATGTTGAAAATGAATATAAGGTTAAAGAAGCATTGCTTGAGTTTGCCAAGGATAAAACGCTTATTGTGATTACGCATAAAATGAATACTATCGTAAACGCGGATCGGATTGTCTATATGGAAAACGGAAAGATTCTTTGCAGCGGAACCCATGAAGAACTGATGAGGAATTGTTCCGAGTACAGATATTTATATGAACTTGCGAATTGACGGGAGGAAAAAATATGTTTGAGTCAATAAAAAGTATTTGGAACTTCAGTGCAAAAAGAAAGTGTCAATTAGCCAAAATCTTATTTTTATCATTGATAGAGGGCAGCTTTGTTATGCTAAAAATGGCTGCGGTAATTTTGGCGGTGAATGCTATGTTTAATAAGTCTTTAATGGAAGATTATATTTATAAAGTAATAATATTCGGAATAATTTGCATATCCGGCGTATTTGCTTTCGGATATTTTACCCAGTTAGGCTCTGTCAAGGTCGGATTTGAAATGGCTAAGGATAAGCGGCTGTATTTCGGTTCATTTTTTAAAAGGCTTTATCTTGGATTTTTCAATGAAAATTCTGTCGGCAATATCAATGCGACACTGACTACATCCATGTCTCATATAGAGCAGTTCGCGCCGATTATTTTAATCTATATGATTGGCGGGCTTTTATCCGCGGTATCCATAATTTTGGGATTTATTTATTATGAATGGCGAGTTTCGGTTATCGTGTTTTTGGGAATAGCGGCTTATTTGCTTGCCGTCAATCATCAAATGAAGGTTTCAAAGAAAGAGGCGCCGAAAAGACAGGTGGCACAAATGAAATTGACGGAAAGTGTGATTGAGTTTATACAGGGAATAAGCGTTATTAAAGTGTTCAGCATGGAAGGCAAAGAGGAAAAGGTTAAAAAGGGGATAGATGAGAGCTGCCTCAATAATATAAATCTGTCCGAAAGGTCTATTCCGTCAAGTATAGGCGCGGGACTTACGATACAGGTATTTGAGATTTTAATAATTGTATTTGCGTTTTTTATGTGGAATACAGGAGAAATATCTCCTCAAAAAGCAATCAACTTATTTATTATGAGCTTTGTAATATTTCAGTCGATAAATCAGGCGGGCTCCGTTCTTTCGATGATAGGTATTTTAGACAGCACCTTAAAAGAAGTGGAGGATTTGGAATCAGCTGAAGAAGCGCGGATATTATCTCCCGCAGAGGATATAAAATCAAATGAGATTGAATTTAAAAATGTAAGCTTTTCTTATGGAAACGGAGAAATTCTCAAAGGAATCTCTACAACTATTAAACCTGATTCACTGACGGCAATAGTAGGTCCTTCAGGCTCAGGCAAGACGACATTCTGTAAGCTGATACCGAGATTTTATGATGTAAGTAAAGGCGAGATTTTTATTGGCGGAGCAAAAATTACAAACATACCCATAGAGGAACTGATGAAGAAAATAAGTATCGTCTTTCAAAATGTTTATCTGTTTGAGGATACAATTCTTAATAATATTAAATTTGCAAAGCCAGATGCTGATGATTATGAAATTAAGGAGGCGGCAAAGAAAGCGAGGTGCTATGACTTTATTACGGCTCTGCCTGACAGCTTTAACACTATGCTCGGAGAAGCCGGAGCTACATTATCCGGAGGTGAGAAGCAAAGGATAGCGATAGCAAGGGCTATATTAAAAGATTCGCCGATTGTTATTCTGGATGAATTTACCAGTGCTCTTGATACGGAAAATGAGCATCATATTTTGGCGGCTATAGATAATTTAGTTAAAAACAAGACTGTTATTATTATTGCGCATAGACTTGAAACCATAAAGAAGGCGGATCATATTATTGTACTGGAAAAAGGAGAAATTGCGGCGGAAGGGACTCATGATGAGCTTGCAAATCAAGAAGGAATATACAAAGATTTTATTTCTATAAGAGAACGAGCGGATACATGGAAATTTAAATGATTCGGATTTCGGCGGTTCTTTGCAAAAATTTTATCAGCTGCTTGCATAGAGACGGATTATATGCTAAAATATCTTCCGTGCGTAAAATCAGTTGTTATTTACGTGCTAAGAAACAATAAAATTCACACCTGTTTAATGCCGATGGTGTCCTTAGGGATATGGCGGTAGAGGATTGACAGGTGGAAGAAAAACCATGGAGGTAAAGAAATGGGCGTTATTTCAATGAAGCAGTTACTGGAGGCGGGTGTGCACTTCGGTCATCAGACAAGAAGATGGAATCCTAAGATGGCACCTTACATCTATACCGAGAGAAACGGGATTCATATTATTGACTTACAGAAGTCGGTAGGTATGGTTGATACGGCTTACGAGGCTATTAAGAATATCGTAGCCGACGGCGGAACAATTCTTTTTGTAGGAACAAAAAAGCAGGCACAGGATGCGGTTAAGGATGAGGCTGTTCGTTCCGGAATGTTCTATATTAACGAGAGATGGCTCGGCGGTATGCTTACAAACTTCAGAACTATAAAGAGCCGTGTGGCTAAGCTTAAGGAAATCGAGAAGATGTCCGAGGACGGAGTTTTCGATGTGCTTCCTAAAAAGGAAGTAATCAAGATTAAGAAGGAATGGGAGAAGCTTGAAAAGAACCTCGGAGGCATCAAGGAAATGAAGAAGCTTCCGGACGCGATTTTCGTAGTTGATCCTAAGAAAGAAAGAATTTGTATTCAGGAAGCTCATAATCTTAATATTCCTATTATCGGAATTGCGGATACAAACTGCGACCCTGACGAGCTTACATACGTTATTCCGGGAAATGACGACGCTATAAGAGCGGTAAGGCTTATTGTGGCAAAGATGGCTGATGCCGTTATTGAGGCGAAGCAGGGAGAGCAGACGGTAGAAGCTCCTGCAGCTGAAGAGGTTTCAGAGTAATAATTTTTGAAATTATGTCCGGATTATCAGCCCGCAGCAAGGTTATGATGCTTGACGGGGATTCGGGTGATAATTCGACTTATGTATTAAGGGCTGCATTTTTGTGGGCAGCCCTTGCTTTTAAATAATTATAAAATAATAGGAGGAAAATAAAATGGCAGCAATTACAGCAGCTATGGTAAAAGAGCTTCGTGAGGTTACAGGCTCCGGAATGATGGATTGTAAGAAAGCTCTTGCAGCTACCGATGGAGATATGGACAAGGCGGTTGACTGGTTAAGAGAAAACGGTTTTATGAAAGCGGCTAAGAAGGCTGAAAGGATAGCGGCAGAGGGAATTTGCGCAGTAAGTGTTTCCGATGACGGAAAGAAGGCTGCGGTTGTAGAGGTTAATTCGGAGACGGATTTCGTTGCGAAGAACGAGAAATTTGTTACATTTGCAAACGCTGTAGCTAAAAAGGCTCTTGAAACAAAGGCGGCGGATATAGATGCTTTTCTTGCTGAGGATTTTGAGGCGGGCAAGTCTATGAAGGACGCTCTTACAGAGCAGATAGCGGTAATCGGCGAGAACATGAACATAAGAAGATTCGGACAGCTTGAAGAGAAGGAAGGGTTTGTTGAAACCTATGTGCACGGAAGCAGAATAGGTGTACTTGTGGCTGTTAAATCCGATGTTGTAAACGATGCCGTAAGAGAGGCGGCTAAGAACGTGGCAATGCAGATTGCGGCTATGCGTCCTATCTACCTGAACAGGGATGCGGTTTCTCAGGACTACATAAACCATGAGATGGAAATTCTTAAGAGCCAGGCGGCTAACGATCCTAAGATGGCAAACAAACCTGCGAATATTCTTGAAAACATTCTTGCAGGACAGCTTAACAAAGAGCTTAAGGAAATCTGCCTTGTTGATCAGGTTTACGTTAAAGACAGCGCTTTAACCGTACAGAGCTATATTGCGGGAGTTGCCAAGGAAAACGGAGCAAACATTTCTCTTGCGGGATTTGTTCGTTTTGAGACGGGCGAAGGAATCGAAAAGAAGAAAGAAGACTTCGCTGCGGAAGTTTCCGCCCAGATTAACGGATAAAATATCGGTTTAAAATGATATAAGGCTCTAAAAACTTTGTAATTATGTGTTTATGGTGATTATAAGGGTTTTAGGGCTTTTTTATATATGTGCGTATTACTGTAAAAAATAATAAATATATGTTATACTGAAAAGTAATGAAAAGGTAATATACATGATGATTTCGGCAATTATACGCCAGACTTAAACGGATGTTTTATCATTATAAGAAGTGTGTCGTGACATAAGCGTGTTCAGTATGGTGAAGCGGCGGTGAGAATTGAGGAAATTGTGACAGGCTTGAAAGAATCGTTGTCTGAAATTGCTGTTGTTGAATATACGACTTAAAAATGTTTATTTTTAATAGAAATAAAAGTAAAGGAGAAAAATGATGGGAATAATTAAAAACATGGATGCTGAAAGGATTTTAAACTTAAAGGACGAGATACACGTGATGAAAGGTCAGGTTGTGAGTAAAACCTTGGTGCAGAATAAGGCGATGAATATGACTCTGTTCGCCTTTGACAAGGATGAGGAAATAAGTTCGCATAAATCTGACGGGGATGCCTTTGTACAGGTACTTGAAGGAAGGGGCAAATATACGGTGGACGGCAAGGAATATATCCTTGAGGCGGGAGACAGCCTTATTATGCCTGCGGGCAAGCCGCATGCGATTTACTCCGTGGAAGCGTTTAAATGGCTTTTGACCGTTGTGTTTTGACGAGTGAAATTGTGCCGGTACTTTTAAAATACAGATGTCTATTTCATAATACGCCGCATGTGAGGAATCCTGCCTGCCGCAGAGCGCGCGGCGCTAAAAAACTCCCGTGCTTTATGGACGCAATCCGACAGAATTGTGAACATAAAGCGCGGGAGATGTTTTTCAAAACTTTACTGCTCGCTGAACATATCCTTGCCTACGCCGCAGGCAGGACAGACATAATCATCCGGAAGATCTTCAAACCTTGTTCCCGGAGCTGTTCCGTTATTAGAATCGCTTTCAGCTTCATTATAAACCAAGCCGCAAGTATCACAAACATACTCTTTCATAAATTATTCTCCTTTCAAATATTTTAAAGAAAAGAAACCGAAGCTTCCTTGCTTTCGATAAAGCGATTATAGTTGAAAATCGAATAAAAAATAATTAAAAACAAAGTGAGAACAGGCATTTTGCGGGGGATATTCCGTCGGGTATCATTTCAGCTTAAAAAGCCGTATAAAAACATAGATTATGACGGGTATTATTACCGTGCAGGCAAGGCTTGCCATAAATAAGGCATTTGAGGCGGGGCTTGAAATAAATGCCGAAACAAGAGTTATAAGGTAAATTACGGCGAGGAATATTACGCCTGAAAGCGCGAAAATTCTTTTTAAAGGCTTATGTTTTTTGTTATTATTTTCCATTACTCT
>CAUUHV010000020.1:0-41755 GCA_963545085.1 uncultured Catonella sp.
TCCCATCAACTGCACCTGTCCGTTTTCATTTTGTCAACTCAACCATACTACAATTTCTCGATGGATAACTTCCCATAAAGCAATAACAAGAAAAATACTGAAATCAAAATCATCTGCTTCAACTCCCGGATTTCTTTGATTTCGAGATTTTTCTAACCTTTCACTTCTGTACTTTTAACAGCAAACAAAGACACTCCACATGTCCGCTCCTTGAGAACTGGTCCACGGGCTGTACTGCCGTAAGTTTGTATCCGCCTTCTGCCATGCATAAAAGTTTCAAATCTCTCGCAAGAGTCGCAGGGTCACAGGAAACATACACAACATGCCTCGGTGAATACCTAAGTATGGTCTCTATCAGCTTCTCATCACAGCCCTTTCTCGGCGGATCCACCACGATTATATCGGGAGCCGGGAGTTTTTTCGCTTCTTCCTCCGCCTTACCTGCGATAAAACAGACGTTTTGTATGTCGTTCAGCCTTGCGTTCTCCTTCGCGTTTTCTATAGCTTCAGGCACTATCTCGACTCCGTAAACTTCTCTCGCTTTCTTTGCCAAAAAAAGGCTTATCGTACCTATGCCGCAGTAGAGATCCCATACAATTTCATTCCCGGTAAGATCCGCAAACTCCAGCGCTTTATCATAAAGCTTTGCGGTCTGCTCGGGATTTACCTGATAAAATGAAAACGGTGAGATTTTAAAAAGTATATCCCCTATCTTATCCGTTATATAATCTTTTCCGTAAATACAGCTCAACGTATCACCGAAAATAACATTTGTTAATTTTTTATTTATATTTATACATACGCTTGCAAGCCTTATGTCTGAATTTCCATATTTATCTTCAAAAGCTTTTAAAAGCATTTCCGTCAATTTATCACTTTGTGGAAGTTTATTTCCGTTTATAATTATACAGACTCCGAATTCTCCCGTAGCAAACCCCTTTCTTGTCATTATATGTCGTATAAGTCCCTCCGCTTTGTCCGGTCTGCCTGTTTTCGGATTTATTCTTTCGTTATAAGCGGTTATACCGTATTTTTTCATAAAGGCTTTTACCGCTTCAAGCACCGTCCTATTTTCTTCGGTCTGGATAACGCAGTCGCCGATGTCCACTATATCATGCGTTCTCTTAGCATAAAAGCCTGTTACGGTTTCCCCGTTTTTATTCATTCCTACAGGAAATTGCGCCTTATTTCTGTAGCGGGTGATGTTGTCCGTACCGATTATTCTTCTCATCGGTATATCTTCTTCCTTAAACCCGCCTATACGTTTTATACAGTCGAATACCTTCTTTTCCTTAAATTTTAATTCCGCATCATAAGACAGATGCCATAAAGAACAGCCGCCGCAGCGCCTTGAATCCTTACAGACGGGTTCGATTCTGTCCTTTGAAGGTACTATAATCTCCTCACATCTCGCAAAACCGAAACTTTTCCCGACCTTTATAACCTTAGCCGATATTCTGTCACCCGGAACAGTATCTTTTATAAAAAACGTATACCCGTCCGCATGTGCTACGCCTTCTCCATCATTGCCGAAAGCCTCTATCTCAAGCTCCAAAATATCGTTCTTCTTAAAATCCGTCATACATCAAATTCTCCCATAAAAATATCCGAAATTCGACCAACTCTATTTCCGCAATGAAAAAGCCATACGGACAAACTTGCTTATCCGCGTGTGACTGCTGCAAGAATAAATACACTGCTGCTTTCCGCCCGGTAACCCATTCCCACAGGTAATCCTTTCAAAAATCGAATACTGTACTTATTCTCTCAAAATCACTAAAAGCAAGCTACAGCTTGCTTTTAGTAGCAATTCTTATATTCGATTCAAACATTTTGTTATATCCGAGCCAATCCGTTCTTCCTTCATTAGCGGTAACTATTTCTCCGAAGGTTTCCATCTTCGCGTCCATATTGTCGGCAAGACTTAACGCCATAGCTTCCATAAGCGAAGGAAGCTTCGGTGAGCCGTACTCAAGTGAACCGTGATGAGAAAGTATACAGTGAATAAGCTCATCCGCCTGTCTCTTCGGAAAACCCGGTATAGCCTTTATCCTTGCGCTTACCATATTCGCGCCTATGTATATATGACCCAAAAGCTGTCCCGAATCGGTATATTCGTTAGTCGGGAAATCGGAAAGCTCCTCAACCTTTCCTATATCATGCAGAGCAGCCGCCGTTATAAGCAAATCCCTGTTAAGCAAAGGATACTGCTTCGACATAAAATCACAAACCTTTACAACTCCCAAGGTATGCTCAAGCAAACCTCCTATAAAGCTGTGATGTACTGTTTTTGCTGCCGAATGTTTCTTAAATTTATCGGCAAACTTGGAATCCTTGAAAATTTCATCCAAAAGTCTTTTGTAAAAGCTCATTTTTACGGTATTTAAAATTCCTGTGAATTCCTTATACATCTCATCCCTGTCATACTTTGAAGCAGGAATGAAATCCGACATATCATAATCTCCCTCGTCGCATTTTCTCGCCCTTGCAATCGAAGTCTGAAGTGCAGACTGATACCTTGTTACCTGCCCCTGTATATAGATGAAATCTCCCGCTGAAAAATCCTCTATTCCGTTCGAATTTGGATCCCACACCTTTCCGTCAAGAACTCCGGTTTTATCCTGTAATGTAAGAGAATAATACAGCTTGTCGGTCTTACTTCTAAGCTCATTCTTTACCTTGCAAAAATATACTCCGTTAAGCGTTTCTCCCTCTTTTATGTCCTTAATATATCTCATTTTATTCCTCTGCTGTCTCCTATTGTAACTTCTATTTCAAGCTCCCTGCCCTTATTCCTTGTAACCCTGTATATCGTAAGTATGGCTGTTTCATCCGCCTTCTTCCCTTCTATTATTCCGGAATAATCACCTATATTCTCAACTCTCACTCCGTCAACTCCGTATATAATGTCGCCTTCCCTTAAGCCCGCCTCGCCTGCCGGAGAATCCTTAGCTATACTGTCGATAAGCACACCTCCGGAAAGTCCCGTTCTGCTCTCCGCTCCGGCGAAATCCTTTGCAAGTATGCCCACATAAGGAATCGTTTCACCGTTAATCATTTTCTCAAAAAATGAAATTAATTTCGTTATCGCTATTACCTTACAATAATCACTTCCCGCAGAGTCCCTTTTTGCAAGTCCTATCAGATTTCCTTCCATATTCATTATTATACCGCTTCCGTTTTCGGATATTTTTATGTCGGTATAAAAGGAATTAAGTCCGTAATCCGATATATACTCTATTCCTTTCGGATTTGTAACCGTACCCGGAAGCGCCGAATACATGCGACCGTTAGGATTGCCTATAGCCATAACCGGCTCTCCCATTATCCTATAATCACTCTTTGCGAATTCTACAGGTTTGACGCTTTCCCTTTCATCCTCCTTAAGCTCTTTAAGACCTACCGTTATAAGCGCAAAGTCAAGCTCTTCATTGAAATTTTTAAGACTTCCCGTTGCGGAAAATCCGTCATTAAAGGATATTCTTATATTTGTAGCCTTTTTTATCGCGGAGTATCCCGTAAGTATATAAGCATAGTCATTCTGAACCGCCATTATAAAACCTGAAGTCGAAGTTACGGTTTCATAAGGATTCTCAAACCAATCCACTCCCATAACTACGCTCTGCACTTCAACCACGGATTTATTGCTTCTCTCGGCAAGCTCTCCGAATTCTCTGAAAATGGTAGAATAGTCCGCAAGTGTCGCATTTACATGCTTTTCTATTATTGTTATATTTTCTTTTTTATCATCCTTTTCAGTGTTTTTATCTTTTTCCGAAGCTTTTTCCTTTTCGGCATCCACGGCGGGAGGAGTAACCTTTTCAGGCTTATTCTTTCCCTCTTCTCCTTTTATAAGCTCGATATTCTCGCCGTTCCTTTTATTTATACCTAAAAACGGTATAGAACCCGACACCTCAAATACAACCCTTGCGACAGCTCCGAATACAACAGCAAAAAATATTGCCGAAACAAAGCAAATCAAAAAACGTTTAACAGGACTTTTTTTCTTAGGAACTATTTTTTCATTTATAACTTTGTACCCCTTATCCTCGCCCATACATTACACTCCCGCTCTGCTTAGTGTGAATATAAATTCCGTACCCGCGTTTTTAGTGCTTATTACATTGATTTCTTCCCCATGAGCCTGAATTATTTCCTTGACTATTGAAAGCCCAAGACCGCTGCCCTTTTTATCTTTTCCCCTGGATGCATCGGTTTTGTAAAATCTGTCCCATATCTTTTTGATACTTTCCTTCGGTATTCCTACCCCGTAATCTTTTACCGAAACCAGTATCTTATTACCTCTTGCCGCAGCGCTTACATTTATGTCCGAATCATTATGGCTGAATTTAATCGCATTATCTATAAGATTATATAACACCTGCTCGAACTTTCCTCTATCAGCCCTTACCCATTCCGCTTCTTCTTCAAATATAAGGTTTAACGATATGCGCTTCTCTCTGCATCTTCCTTCAAAGGTTTCAGCAGTTTTTTTAATCATGTCGGTAAGATCGAAATCCCTTATATCAAGCATAGCTTCCTTACTGTCAAATCTGCCGAGTTCTATAAGCCCGCCGGTAAGCTTTGTCAGTCTGTCAGTTTCAAAGCATATAGTATTCAAATATTTATTGTACAATTCCTCCGGTATGGTTCCGTCCATCATAGCCGTCGCAAAGCCCTTTATTGACGTGAGAGGCGAACGGAAATCGTGTGAAATGTTTGAAATAAATCTTCTTCTGTATTCCTCGGTAAGATTAAGCTCCGTTGCCATATATTCTATAGCTACCATCAAATCGCTGAACTCGTCGTTCCTGCTCTTTATAACCGGAAGCTTATATGTAAGGTTTCCGCCGGAATACTCCTTTGCCGCTCTTATCACCGCTCTTAACGGAACTATGGATATCCTGTACAGGAAAAAAAGCGCAATGAGAAAAACCGCGTCAAGTATTAAAAGACAGATATTTAAAGTATCCATGTAGTAACTTACGTCGGTATTTATATCCGCTACCGCCGTGATAAGCACCACATACCCCTTAAGTGTAAAATCCATATCTATAGGATATACAACAGCCGCAAAGTCTTCATCCGCTACTCCCGGAAAACTTCCTACATAATAGTCTTCCTCCAAAAACTTTTCGGGAAGCTTATTTCTGTTGCTTCCGACCGTACTTAAAACTCCTCTTGTATCTGAAATTACATATCCGTCGGCACTTACTATCATTATTCTTATTTTAGCAAAGGAGTCTATTACCTTTAAACTCTTTCTTACGCTTTCTATGGACATATCTCCCGAGTAATAATTTTTTATATAGTTATCCGATATATCCTCGGCTTCCTTCCTCATTGAGCTTACTCGGTCCCCGATTACTCCCTGCCTTATCCTGCTTACCCCGAAAGTATTTAAAATAAATATGGAGCTTATGACTATCAGTATATAGCAGGCAAGATATTTAACAAAAAGATTTATTCTAACCATTATATTTTACCAAAATCACGCAAGTTTTTCAAATTTATATCCTACTCCCCATACGGTCGAAAGCCGCCACTCCTCATGATCCTGTATTTTCTGCCTTAGCCTTTTTACATGTACGTCAACAGTCCTCGTATCTCCGATATACTCATAGCCCCATATATGGTCTAAAAGCTGCTCTCTGTTGAATACCTGATTGGGATGCGAAGCCAAAAAGTAAAACAGCTCAAGCTCCTTTGGCGGCATTTCAACTCTGTTTCCGAAGTATGTTACGGAATAATTCGTGAGATTTATCTCAAGGTCTTTATACCTTACCCTGCTTACATTTTTATCATTTTCTTCTTCCGCAACCGTTTCATTCTCCGATTTATCCGCCTCATCCTTAATAAATCGCCTTAAAACCGCTTTTACCCTCGCCACAAGCTCCTTAGAGTCAAACGGCTTTATCATATAGTCGTCGGCACCGAGCTCCAGACCCAAAACCTTATCGAATATCTCTCCCTTCGCCGAAAGCATTATTATAGGAATCCTTGAGGTCTTTCTTATTTCTCTGCACACATCATATCCGTCTATTCCCGGAAGCATTATATCAAGAAGTATGAGATCAGGTTTATACTCCTTAAATTCTCTGATAGCGCTTTCTCCGTTATCCGCCCGTCTTGTATCAAAGCACTCCTTTATCAGATATAGGGAAATAAGCTCCGAAATATCCTCATCATCATCTACTATAAGTATCCTCTGTTTTTCAGACAATTTCTTTCTCCTTTAGTCTTCATTCGCTCTTTCAAGCATTTTTTCTATCATTTCAATACTTTTAACGGCATTCAGTTCCATTTTTCCTCTAAAATAATTATCCGCAGGCACCTCTATAATCTTCTTTTTCAAAGCTGACTTTATAACTTTTCTGAATTCCTTGCCTATATCGGATAAATCAACTATTTTTTTATAAGCCTTCTCATCCCTTTTAAAAGCCTTTTTCTTCTCTTTTATCTCATCCTCATTTTTATCCGAAGCATCCGTATCTTCATCATCCTGAATATCAGTATCCTCATCTGTGCCTTCCTCATCGTTAACTCTCAATCCCGGCAAAGCTTCATAAGCGTTAAGAAGATATTTTACAGCCTTTTCTTTTGTAATCTTAGCCTTAGGCTTAAATTCCTCTCTGTCTATAATTCCCGCTTCGTTCGCCTTTTTTAAATAATTTCCTTTAGGAAGCTCTATTTCCTCCTCATTTTCCATAAGCTTCACAAGAAGCCTTATAAACGTTTTTTCCGTGATTTTTTTAGTTTTAACTGAAGAATCATTATCAGTCGATATTAAGCCGTACTCTCTGCTCCTTTTAATAATCGCCTTCTCAGACTTTGAAACATAGCTCTCATTCTCTTTATCTATAATCTCCGCAAGCCCCGCCATAAAGGCTTCCGACCTCGACTCGCGCCCCATATCCTTTGTGTATACCGCAAGCACATACGGACTGTCCGATAAAACAAGAGCTATATCATGGTTCATGCCGTAATCCGGCCAGTCACCGACTTTGTTTAAAACTTTGTAAGTTTTAGAAAGTCCCGCAGGTATGGCATCCTTATATATGGCAGTTGTAAAATACTTTGTCAAATCCTTTGTATATTTATCCTTAACTTGCAAAAATTCATACAGCCTTTTAAGAAAGCCTGCCGCTTCCTCCGTTGTTATGCTTCTTTCATCGGGTCCGGTCACGTTTATTATATTTCTTCCCATATAGCGCTGTGTCATAATATAAGCGGCGTTATCGCTGTAGCTTATCGCGTATTCGGCAAGCCTTGCAAGGGTATATTGTTTTCCTATACCCTTCTTTACGATAATTCCCGAGCCTTTGGCATAGTCGGCAGCTGTATAAGTAAATGTTTTATTTTCATCATATTCACCGCTTCTTATTTTATCATATAAATTCAAAATCCCTTTTACTTTTATTGTGCAGCATGGATAATATCCTCTGCCCTTGTTGTAATAGAGTCTGTGACCGTTCTCCAAATTTTCATAATCAAACGAAATATCGGGATAATTCCACTTTTTCAAATAAGCCTCTATTTCAGGCGTTATTTTGTGCTTCGATCTCTGCACCGCATAAACCGCCATCGGAAAACTCGTCATAAAAACAAGCAACATCATTACAAAAAGTGTAAACCTCTTAAATCTCATTTTTACCGACTCCCTATACTTTTTCTTTTATAAACAACAAGCCGCGTGAGTGAGCCTGTTACACCGTATAACCGCTGTAATCGGTATTTTACCTGAACGTTACGACAGCCACGCCGTTTCCTCCCTCATTAAATTCTCCGGCTCTGAAATCCTTAACATATCTGCATTTTTTTAAATAATTCCAAACCATGCTTTTAAGAGCTCCGGTTCCTCTGCCGTGAATTATTCTTACCTGAGGAATATGAGCAAGATACGCGTCATCAAGATATTTTTCAAGTTCCGTCCTCGCTTCATCCGTCGTCATTCCTATCAGGTTTTTCTCTATACGAACGGACAGACTCTTATCCATGCTTATGCCGGAACCGCCCGTACTCCGTCCTTTACTCTCTCTCTCTATCTTAATATCATTACTTTCCTCAACATAGGCAAGATCCTTAACATTAACCTGCGACTTTATTATTCCCATAGTCACATTCACATTGCCTTTAGCATCAGGCAGAGAATTTACTATTCCCTTAACACCCATATTCACGACAAAAACCGTATCACCTATGTGCAAAGGCTTTGTTCCTATCCTGTTTTTCAGGCTTTCCTTAACCTTTATTCCGTCCGTTTTTGAAACGGAATCTATCTTCTGCCTTAACTTACCGCGTTCCTCCTCCATCTCCCTTGCGGTAGCGCCGCCAAATCCCCATTTGTTATATTTTTTAATGCTTGCGTCCGCAATTTCTTTCGCCTCGCTCAGTATTTTCGCCGCTTCCTTTTTTGCATCCGCAATCAGGCTTTCCTTTCTCTCGGCTAATTTCTCCGTATCGTTCTCTATAGCCGCCTTTTCCCTTTCTATCTCAAGCCTTCTCTGCTTTATCTTCTCCTCTTCTTCCTCTATCGCCTGCCTGCTGCGGTTAAGCTCGGTTATTACATCCTCAAAACGCTTATCGTTTGTATCTATCCTGTTTCCGGCATCCGCTATTATTTCGTCCGAAAGCCCCAGCTTCTTTGAAATGGCAAAGGCGTTACTCTTTCCCGGAATACCTATAAGTATACGGTATGTCGGCATAAGAGTTTCTATGTCGAACTCAAGGCTTGCGTTTATGACACCCGGTGTGGTAAGCGCATACACTTTAAGCTCACTGTAATGTGTAGTAGCCATAACCCTTGCGTCTCTCTCATGAAGATTTGACAGGATTGCCATAGCAAGTGCCGCTCCCTCTGTAGGATCGGTTCCGGCTCCAAGCTCGTCAAACAGAACAAGGCTGTTCTTATCCGCAGTCTTTAAAATATCAACTATATTTATCATATGAGATGAAAAAGTTGAAAGGCTCTGCTCTATACTCTGTTCATCACCTATATCGGCGTAAATTTCATCGAACATGCCTAATTCCGACTTATCAAACGCAGGAATATGAAGTCCCGCCTGTCCCATAAGAGTCAAAAGTCCGACGGTTTTTAACGAAACCGTTTTTCCACCGGTATTCGGTCCCGTAATTACAAGTAAATTATAATCCTTTCCAAGACTTATATCTATCGGAACAACCTTCTTCTTATCAATAAGCGGATGCCTTCCCTTTTTTATTTTTATCCTTCTTTCTTCGTTAAACTCAGGCTCGGTAGCCTGCATTTCCTTAGCAAGCTCCGCCTTCGCGAATATGAAATCAAGCTCTGTCAGAACCTCCATGTCATATTTTAATTCTTCTATATACAATGCCGCCTCATTTGAAAGCGTCGCCAAAACCTTCTCGATTTCTTTTCGTTCTTCTATCAACAGCTCACTTAACTCATTATTATACCTCACGATTACTGCAGGCTCGACAAATACTGTAGAACCTGTCGAGGACTGGTCATGAATAAGCCCGTCCACCTTATTTCTGTGCTCATTTTTTACGGGCAGGCAGTATCTTCCGTTTCTCATGGTAACCTTATTATTTTGTAAAAGCCCTCTGCCTGCAGCATCGTTTACCATGTGATCAAGCTGTTCCTTTATCCTGCTGTTTACAATCTCTATCTTTCGTCTTACATTTTTAAGTCCCGGAGAGGCATCATCCGCCATCTCCTCTTCGGATATTATACAACGCTTGATTTCATTGTTAAAAGGCGAAAGAGGCGAAATTCCGTCAAAGCGCTCCGAAAGACTGTCAGGCGGGAGAGCGGAATCTCTTTTCGCCGAAAATCCCTTTACCCTTAGCGCCACATCGAGATTTTTAGACACGGCTATAAGCTCTCCCATACCTAAAGTCGAGCCTACCTCAAGTCTTACAAGCGATGCGCCTATATCGCCAAGTCCCGAAAAAGAAATATGTCCCGACTGATAAAGCCTTGAAAGAGCGTCCGCGGTTTCCCCCTGTGCTTCTTTTATCTTTAATATATCCGTCATCGGCTCAAGTTCTTTCGCTAAGCTTTTTGCCTTATAAGACGAAGCGAATTCCGAAAGCCTGTCGGTTATTTTATCAAATTCCAGTGTATTTAAAACCTTTTTATTCATTTTTACCTCAAGTCACATCTGTTATAAAATCTGCAAATCTCATATACGGCAAGTAATAGTATTATACCACAAACAGAGATAAAAAACCTTAAAATTCTGCGGGGTGTTTTGATAATTGTTTTAATAAAATATATGATTAAATAAAACAAGAGTGAAACTCCTTTACAATCAGTATAAGGTTTCACTCTTACAACATTCGCATGGACAAAATCCAATACTTTTTATTTTACTTTTCTACATTTTTCAGTTTCCGTTTACATACCTCTGAACAGCCTCACATACGTACTCTGCAGTTCCCTCTCCGAATTTGTCCAAGTTCTTTTTAAACTCAGGATTTTGCACATAGCCTTTCCCGATGCTTTTAAAAACTTCAAGAGAGCAGTCAAAGGAATATTCGCAGAGATGTTTATGCAGTTTTTCAGCAAGCTCCACATTTTCTTTATCTGAAGCCTTTAAGCCTTTTCCCATATTTCCCGCGAAAGCGAAGAAGATTTCATTAAATCCGTCCGTAATCACCTTCTCATTTCCTTTTTGCCTTTTTTCAGATTCTTCCATTACTTCTTTTCCGTATTTATCAATCGCCGCCTGCCTGTATTTCCCGCTATCATGATATGTGAAACCTTTAAATTTTTCTTTTGTATCCATAGTAATTTCCCTTTCTCTCGACTTGATTGTCTTTTTTAATGTGTCTATCAGCGTTAAGAGTCTTTGCTTTTCATTTTGCATTAAAGTCAGCTGTTTTCTTAAATGAGGTAAAATTTCACTTTCTTCTTCCGCCAGCAATTCCTTAATCTGCTTTAGCGAAAATCCCAGATATTTATAAAAAAGTATTGCCTGCAACTTTGACAAATCATCTTCCGAGTAATATCTGTATCCGTTTTCATATTTTTCCGGAGATAACAATCTTATCTCATCATAATGGTGTAAAGTGCGCACCGATACACCGCTTATTTCGCTGACTTTTTTTATTAAATACATTTCGCCGCCTCCTAACGATTTCTATCATAAACTATTACGTTATGTCATAGTCAATATCCTTTTAAAATTTTTTTATGAAATCAAACTATTCATACCATATATCACAGAAATTCAAAAACGGTACATGTTATGCGTATATTCTTTTAAATAAATACATATACCGCATAATATCTGCTATACATCAATGAATATATTACGCAATCCGGTTACACTTTCCAATATATCTTTTATTTTCGTTATGGATTTTTGCGGCATATCACTAAACAGCTTGACATATATCTTTTTATCCTTTATTTTCCACACTCCGTTAACTTTTCCATTATATAATATCGTCGGGTTTATAATTCCTTGCATAGTAAATACGTTCCTTAGATATTCATCAGGCAAAATTAAATTACTTCTTTTTTCATAACCGATAAGCAAGGGATCAAATGCCGATAGGACGTAAACATCCTCTGTCGCTTCATTATTGCTTTTTTTACTGTCAGCAAACATTTCGGACGTCAATCGCCCCGCACACAAGCTTTCCTGTTCACAGGACTCATCCTCTGTCGGAATAAATATATATTCCCGATTATCAACTTTTTTCACAACATTTTCGCTCTTAAAATATTTATCCGACATCCTCTTTATTATAATTTGACTTTTCTTTTTACTCCATTTAAAAAAATACATTACATCCTCTATTGTGCATGGACCGTAACCTTCAAGATATCTTTTCACTTGTTTGACTTCAGCATCTTCCCTGTTCATTAATTCAATATCCGGAGCCAACTGAAACAAATTATCATCGCTGCACAACAAAATTATTTTTCCTGTTTCAATTAAATAACGCGGCAATCCTCCCCAAGAATTAAATAAATATTCCTTTTTTGCATCCGTCATTCCATACGAGCCGCACAAATCGACCAATTGTTTTTTGTTTAAATTTTTCTTTCTTAATGCCTCTAATATTTTTTCGCAAAAAAATTCTTTTTCTCTTATTGATAATAAAGTCTCATTATTCCAAAAATCACGCATATATGGCGTAAGCATATTTTTAAAAATTACCAAATTATAATCTTCAATATGATGAATATGCATTGTACCGCGAATAGTCCATGCTCTAAAATATTTTTTTCTATTTAAATCAAAATCATCTCCGCGAAATTTACAACATAACATAGCATATCTGTAAAATTGACTTTGAATTCCTATAAACTTCATTACTACACTATTTTCAGTTCTAAATTTTTGCAATCTTTTTATGCATATTTCCTCATTTACAAAGTTATAACCTTCTTCCATCCTTTATTCCAATCCTCCTCTCGGACTTATTCCAAATATTACCTCTTAACCGTGTAATATATTTACAAATAATACTGACTAACTTTATGATTCATAAAAAAAGAAGCTGCAAAGCCTCATCCCCCTCAAGTTAAGGCTCTCACAACTTCCCGTCATGTCTAAAACTTCTCTTCAAAACTCAACAAATTTTCCGTCAGCCTCACCGTTTATTACATAATAAGCTCTGCGTTCATTTGCGTTTACATAAACTTTCACACTGTCAACATCCTCAAGCTTGTTCCCCGAAGCTAAATAAGCCTCCTTGGTTCTTCCTACCAAGTCATCCACATTCACCTGAATGCCGTTAAACTCAAAGTAGGTTTCGATAGAAATCTTTTTCTTTTCTTCCATCCGGTTTCTCCTTTGCCTTATGAGGTTTAATTTTGGGGCTGTTTTCTATAGCTTAACCGCATAAAATCCACTCATGCGGACTATAGTCGTTTATTCGTCGGTACTCCATTTAAGCCTGTGAAGATTTCCTTTCATCTTCATCCCTAAA
Source organism: uncultured Catonella sp. (assembly GCA_963545085.1). Lineage (GTDB taxonomy): Bacteria > Bacillota > Clostridia > Lachnospirales > Lachnospiraceae > Catonella. The sequence goes on from CAUUHV010000020.1 coordinate 12,931, forward strand.
AAGTCCTGCTGTCTCAAGGCTTCATAAAGCATTACAGCTACTGAATTGGAGAGATTTAACGAACGTATCTCACCTATCATCGGGATTCTCACCGAAGTTGTTTCATAATCAAGCAGTATTTCCTCCGGAATACCTGCACTTTCCTTCCCGAACATTATAAAATCATTTTCTTTATATCTTATCTCGGTATAGGCTTTTTTAGCCTTTGTCGTTGCCATAAATATTTTGGCGGCGGGATTTTTTATCTTAAAATCTTCGAAATTTTCATAAACATGCAAATCAAGAAATTTCCAATAATCGAGTCCCGAGCGCCTTACAGCCTTGTCGGAAATATCAAATCCCAAAGGTTTTATAAGATGGAGAGAGGTTCCCGTAGCTACACAGGTTCTTCCGATATTTCCGGTATTTGCCGGTATCTCCGGTTCATGTAAAATTATATTCATCGTCTTACTCGTTAGTTATAGCTATATTAAAATTTATCACTTTATTTCCCTCATAAGAAAGAGGAATGCAAAGATTTTTAGTAAAAGTCGTTGTGAAACTCACATTTCCGTTGCATACGGTAGGCGGCGTAATATCTATTCCTATACCCTTCTCCGAAAAAAGAGTCGCGGTATTTCCCATTATCATATTACCGAGCTCGCAAATAGCGCTCGTTCCCATCTCGTCAAGTGCAGGCAGCGGTCCCATCATCATCATTTTTCCGGCAATATCACAGGCGATACCGTTGGTCAGTTCTATAATAACCTGTCCCCTCATTTCTCCGGTTACACCTATTATAATTATAATAGAATCGCTGTCGAATTTCATATCCTTAACCCCGGGTCTTCCTATAGCGGTATCTATATAGCAAGCCTGTTTGAGGATTGTTGTAGCTGCCGCAAGAAAGGGGTTTATATACTCCACATTAAGTCCTGCCATTATTTTCCTCCATCTTATTTTCCCGGAAATTCTCATTGTAAATCCGAATCTTCAGTTTAAATGCCTCTTTGCAAAATTCTCCAATCTGCCCATAGCTATCTTTAACTTCTCTATAGAATACGCATAGGATATCCTTATAAATCCTTCGCCGCACTCTCCGAAAGCGGTTCCCGGAACCACGGCAAGCTTCTCCTCCTCAAGAAGCTTTGTGGCAAATTCTTCAGAGCTCATGCCGAATCTTTTAATGCTCGGAAATATATAAAACGCTCCGAACGGTTCAAAGCACTCTATACCCATTTTTCTAAGCTCCGTAATAAGGTATCTCCGCCTTTTATTATAAGCGTCTCTCATCTCCTCCACATCGGAATCGCCGTTATTTAACGCCTCTACGGCAGCGTACTGACTTGTAGTGGGAGCGCACATTATAGCAAATTGATGTATCTTTAACATCTGGCTTAAAACCTTGGCGGAACCGCAAGCATAGCCGAGTCTCCAACCGGTCATAGCAAATGCCTTTGAAAAACCGTTTATATATATCGTCCTTTCCTTCATACCCGGAAAAGAAGCGATTGAAACATGCTTTCCGGTATAGGTAAGCTCGGAATATATCTCATCCGTTATGACAAAAATATCATGCTCTATAACAAAATCCACAATAGGAGCAAGCTCTTCCCTTGTCATTATAGCTCCGGTAGGGTTATTCGGAAAAGGCATAATCAAAATCTTGGTTTTATCCGTAAAAGCCTCTTCAAGCTCCGAAACCGTAAGCTTAAACTCATTTTCCGCCTTTAACGGAATGGAAACCGGAACACCCCCCGCAAGCTCCGTACATGGAAGATACGAAACATAGCACGGCTCAGGTATAAGCACCTCATCACCCGGGTCAAGCATAGCTCTTAGAGCTATATCTATCGCTTCGCTTCCTCCGACCGTCACCATCACTTCGTCCTTAGCCTCATAATTAAGAGCATACTTTCTGTCTAAATATGATGAAACGGCTTCCTTCAGCTCTTTTAAACCGGTATTTGAAGTATAGTGGGTTCTTCCCTTTTCAAGAGAATAAATACCTTCTTCTCTTATATGCCACGGTGTCTGAAAATCAGGCTCTCCCACACCGAGCGAGACTGCATCCTTCATCTCGCTTACTATATCAAAAAACTTTCTTATACCCGAAGGCTTTATACTTTTAATCGCGTTATTTAATATATCTCTCAAGGTGTTATTAACTGCCTTTCATCTTTTTCTTCTTCCACATAGCTGAGGCCGTGCTCTTTGTACTTTTTAAGCACGAAATGGGTTGCAGTGCTTAAAACCGAATCCAAAGGCGCAAGCTTGCTCGAAACGAAATTCGCCACCTCTCTCATCGTCTTTCCTTCAACTATTACCATGAGATCATAAGCCGCCGACATCAGGTACACATACGAAACCTCTTCAAATCTATAGATACGCTTAGCCATATAATCAAAGCCTTCGCCTCTTTTAGGAGTGATTTTAACCTCTATAAGAGCCGTAACCTTATCCGTGTCATTCACCTTGTCCCAGTCAATGAGAGTGGGATATCCGCAAATAACCTTTTCATCTTCCATAGAACCAAGTTCTTTTTCCACTTCAGACTTATCCGCTCCGAGCATTGCAGCCAAATCGTCCGGAGTAAGCCTGCTGTTCTTTTCTATCGCTTTTAAAATCTCTAATCTGAGCCCGTTATTTTCCATCGGCAACAACTTCTTTCTGTTAATTTTTTTCGCTTATATTTATAAATATAATACAACACAAATCTTTTTTCTACAAGCGAAAACTCTCTGTTTCCTATCACTTGGGAGATTCTATAAATCTTTCCTCATCTCCTATATGAATAATTCTTTTTCTGTCCTTTATTACTTTGCCTGCTAAAACCGCCGATATACCGGCAGACCTTAAAGCCTCCGTAAAAGCTTCCCCCTTAAAGCCTGCAGCTATATATACTCCTTCGGACGAAAGCCTTAAAGGGTTCATTTTTAGAAATTCGGCAATCTCCATGGTTTCCTGCTCGAAGAAAAGCCTGTCGAAATATATTTCAAGACCTGCATCCTCCCTGTTTCCAAGTCTCCATAAAGCCGCCTCGAGACCTCCTTCTTCAGCAGCCTCCATAGCCGTAACTCCGTAAAATGAAGCAGCTTCCGTTTCTGCCAACGGGAGTCTGTCTCCTATCTTCTTCTCAAGCCTTTTAATATAAATCTCCGGAAATTCTTTTATCATTTCTTCTCTGTGTTTCTTAAATTCCTTTATTGAACCCGCTCTGCCTATGCTTCCGGTTATTACTATATCCTCGCCTTCTATAAGTCCTCGTCTCTGCCACGGCGCCTCCGAGAGCGGTTTCAATCTCCCCCTCCCCGTAAGCAGAGCGGTAACTCCGTCCGTTCCGTTTTCATTATGAAAAACCGTTATTCCTTCTATTATAAGCTCTAAATGCTCTGAAATCTTATATAATTCTACCGAGAGTTTTCTTAAAATTCTTTCATCAAAACGGCCTGTAAAAACCAGACTTACTTTAAGCCTTTCCAAGTCCGCGCCGTTACACAAAAGCTTTCTTCTTAAAGAATTCAAATCCTTTTCCGCAAGCTTTATTTCCGCAGGGCATTTCATTTCTTCCTTGTTAAAAAAGAGACAGGAAGATACCTCGGCATATAGCCCGGATTCTCTACACGTCTCTATAACAGAAGTTCCGTCTCCACTTTTTGAAAATCTTTCAATCGCAGCCCCGCTTAAGCGGAGCTGCTTTATAACACTTCTTTCATATATATGATCCGGAATCATAATTATCACTGTCCTTCATCTACCGCGCCGTCATCTTCAATGCCGTAATCATCTGTATTCTCATCAATATCGTTCGGGTCATCGAAGTCGTTATCTCCGGTATTGTCATTATTGTTTTTATCCTTCTTTGAACCGTCCTTTTTCTTCTTGGCGCCCTTCTTATCTTCTTCCACCTTCTTGGTTCCTTTTATTACATGTCTCGGTACGGCTTTATAATTACTTGTATTTATCAAAAGCTTTTCCTTGAGCGCCCCGTCTATATAAATGTTCTTATAAAGCTTTGCTACATATCCTGTCCAAGCTCCCTGCTCAACCTCAAGATAATCTTCAGGTTTGGTGTCATCTTCTTTAACTATATCTTCACCCGGAGCTATTTTCTTTATCATAACGGACTCAAAATCTATCTTTCTGTGAGCCGTGTCCCTTGTTTCATGTCCGTATACGGTAAATGTTATATGACGATTTTCAGTTACCCCTTCTATATATATAGGATATTCGGTATTGTTTTTAAACACAAAATCTTTCCAGTCGCCCGCGATTGCCGCATCTCTCGCAAGAGGTACGTATGTTACCGTCATGGAATGGTTCTGACGCTGTACTACTTCAAGCTCCGAATAAAGCACCGCATTGTAAAGCGTGGTGGAAACCTGGCAGATTCCTCCGCCCACTTCGCTTACAACCTTACCGTTTAAATAGGCTCCGCCTGTTCCGTAACCGTTCGCCACAGTATAAGGATACATCTTCTGGTTTACTGAAACCTCCTCACCCGGAAGCAAAAGAGTGCCGTTTACATGCCTGCACCCGTTCTCCACGTTCTGTGCCCTTCCGGCATTCGAATCGGCATAGCTTGTAGTATATGTTCCAAGTACATCCGTGACAGCTTCAAGCGCCTTTCTGTCGTACTTAGGTTTTGTAGTCTCAAGTGTAAGCTCCGTTTTTGTCTCATCGGATATTGACTTCGGAAGACCCTTTATAAAGGAATCCACCACAGCCCTGATATCCTCCGCACTTGCTTCTTTATTGAGTTTCTTTCCTATTTCACCGCCGGTTATTATAAACTGCCCGTTTTCTCTATTTAATGAAGCGTTTTTGGCTTTCTTTTCATATTCAACCGCAAGTTCATCAACAAATCCGGTTATTTTATCAGCATCGTAAGTTAAATCAATATTATATTCCGTGCCGTTTTCCCTTGCGTCCTTCAACTCTTTATAGCGCTTTATGAGATTTCCGGTGTTTCCTATTTCCGAAACCTCTTTTACTATATCGTCTCCGCTTCCGTCAAGCCCTATCTGACCGAGTGTAAGCTCCTTTTTGCCCACTTCCTCTCCGTCCGCAAGCACGGAAATTATAATTCTTTTTTCTTTGAGACTGCTTATATAGGCATCCACCATAACTTTAGCCTCTTCAGCGGTTTTTCCTCCGAGTGCAACTCCGTTCACCTTGACCCCGTCAGGAATAAGTCCGTTATTTCCTACCCCTACCGCCATAACGGAAATTCCAAGACATGCCGTAACTATAAAAAGCATAGTCGCAATAGAATAGACATAGAATATCGCCTTATTCTTCACTCTTTTTTTCATCAATTTTCCCTCATAATCAGTTATCTTTACGTCTTACTTTAAAGCGCTGGCAAATAACGGTATGAGCATACCGAGTATTACCAGAACTATTATTACCGTAGATATTGTCTTTTGAGTCTTTTTATTGTTAAAATTCATTTTAACCGTCTCCGTTTTTATGATAAGTCCGCCCTGTGGCGAAAATAAGGCAAATACGCTGTCGATATCAAATATCAAAACTTCAGGGCTTCCAAAAATCTTTCGTTATAGTATAATATGAACGTATTTTAAATACAAGCGCACTTTACGCATTTTTTTATAAACATGCCCGAAATTGTCACTTATTAAGTGTGCTTGAATACTATTCTTTTCAGGAGGTCCGTATGCCTATTCTTCTTATTTTTATAATGCTGTTTGCACTTTGGATGAGGTATGAGATTAAAAAAACCTCCGGCAAAACCGCAAAAGATAATAAAAGCTTCTTGGAAATTGAACAAAAAGCCAACTTCACAAGAAAAGCCGACATCAGCTCTCTCGATTATATCACCATTCCTGTTGAAAATCTCCCTTTTTCATCTTCCAAAAAGACCGGAGTCGCGTACTCTTTTCCGGCTTCAATGGACATAAACACCAAAAACGAGATTTTATCCTGCGAAAAAACGGTGCTTTCTTTAAGCGAAAAGAAGATTATCAACCTCACCGGAATGTCAAATACGGATATAAAGCTGAAATTTGGAGCGGCAAACCTGCCCGTTCTTATGCAATATGATGAAAATTTTTCAAAACTCTCAAGAACCTTAAACAAATGGGGAAGACTGCTTTTTGAAAATTCCGAAAATAAGGCGGCAAAAGCCGTGCTTAATTTCGCTGTCTTATGTAAATGTGATATAGAGGAAACTTTTTTGATTTTGGCGAATATCTATTATAGTGAAAATGATACGGACAAAATTAAAAAGTTGACGGAAGCAGCCTCCTGTTTCGATGAACTGAGACGAGAAAAAATTCTTGATATTATTTCGGATTCATCTAAAGTCGCCTATGAATTAAGGAGTAAAAGGACATAAATCCGAGAGAAAGCACCTGTCGCATTTAGGGTTTCTCGCCGTGCATATTTCCCTGCCTAAAGCTATTATATCAAGATTCCAAAGTATCCACGCACTCTCAGGCAGTGCTTCCATAAGCTCGAACTCCGCTTTTACAGGATCCTCCGTAGTCGTTATACCGAGCCTTTTTGAAATTCTTTTTACATGGGTATCCACAACTATGCTCGGTATATCAAAAATATTTCCTCTCACCACGTTCGCGGTTTTTCTCCCCACCCCCGGAAGTCCTGTAAGCTTATCTATATCCGAGGGCACTTCCCCTCCGTATTCTAAGAGCAATACCCTTGCACAGGCTATAATGTTTTTAGCCTTATTATGATAAAATCCCGTTGAATGAATATCTTTCTCAAGCTCCTTTAAGTCCGCTCCCGCAAAGCTCTCCAAATCGGTATATTTTTTATATAGCTCCTTGGTAACAATATTTACTCTTGCATCCGTACATTGGGCGCTTAATATTGTGGCAAAAAGAAGCTGCCACGGATTTTCATGTTCAAGATAGGTCTTTGAGTCACCGCCGTAATGTTCTATAAGTCTTGCTATTATTTCGTCTATTCTTTTCTTTTCTTTAGAAGATAATTTCATTTTCTACCAGCTTTCTTAAAAAATACTCCGAGAAAATTTGTAATTATTTCAAACTCTCTCGGAGATATTCTCTTATTCCTTTTTTTCGGTTCCCCAGAAGAATACGGCAACTGTACCCGGTCCGGTATGGCTTCCGATTGTAGTTCCGATATCGCTTATATTTACCTTTTCTTTTAATTTCGGAAAACTCTCCTCTACAAGATCCGCCACCGCTCTTGCGTCATCATAACATGCCGCATGGGAAATAAAACATTTATCCGAGTAATCATAGCCTTTCTCGGCAAGCTCACCCATCACCTCAACTATTCTTTTTATAACCTTTTTCTTTGTTCTCACTTTTTCTCTCGGAATAAGCTTTCCCTCCGCGTTCACATTTAAAAGAGGACAGATATTAAGCATATTTCCTATAAATCCGGAAGTCTTTGAAACTCTTCCGCCTCTTACGAAATATGTAAGATCCGTAGAGAAAAACCATGCATTCGATTTCAGTTTATTTGCTTCTATGAACTCATGAATTTCGTCAATACTTTTACCCTCATCTCTCAAATCCGCCAATTTATCCATGATAAGCGCGGTACCTGCTGAAGCCGTAAGGCTGTCCACTACATATATCCTTCTTTCCGGATATTTTTCGGAAAGTATATCTCTTGCGATATTAGCCGAATTTACGGCTCCGGAAATTCCCGAAGAAAGGGAAATATGAAGAACATCCTTTCCTTCAGCCAAAATTTCATCAAAATATATCTCAAATTCTTCCGCGTTCACCTGTGATGTTTTTGTCATCTTACCGGCTTCCATTTCCTTATAAAAAACATCTAACGGCATGGAAATGCCTAAATCGTCCAAATGCTCCACTCCGTCAAGGCTATAGTGAAACGGAATATATCTGATTTCTCTTTTATTAAGATATTCGGCAGGCATATCCACCGTAGAGCAACAGCTCAAAACAAAATCGTTCATTGGGCTTCCTCCGTTTTAAATACTGATTTATCACAAATCATTCACGAGGTGTTAAAAATTCATATCATGAATGATTCGAGTTTAATAGTCTCCGATTTGCTGATTTTACCATATATAGCGTTTACTTACAACTTTTTATTCCAAATTTTGTGCCTTTATGCCCTTTATCCGCAATCTTCTCTTTACCTCGATATATTTTTAACTGACGGATGAGAACGGCAGCTTTTTTACACCCTTATTTTTAAACTTCTTTTTGTAATCCTTTATTTTATCCTCCGGCGCCTTTATAACTATTTTATCCGAAACCCCTTTAACGGCATTTTTACCTACGGAAATAAGCTTATCCGATTTTATTATTATAAGGCTCAATTTATCACTGTCGGCAAAAGCCTCCGCTCCTATTCCGATTACATTTTCTCCTATTATGACCTTTCTTAGAGCCTCGTTTTTACTGAAAGCCCCCTTCGAAACGGTTGTAACCGAAAAGCTTCTTCCTTTGTAGCTTATCTTGGCAGGGATTGTTACCGTAGTTGCCAAATAATAGTCCACTCCGATTACCGCCGCCTCTCCGATATCATTTTCATCGTCCGTAACAGTAATTTTATATGTCAGCCCTCCTATTGCTGTCGTTTCTCCTTTTTTTATCCGTGTCAGATTTGACACGATTCCCGAAATCTCCGCAAACTCACTTGAAATAAGCCTTATTTCGTATCTGCCCGCTTTAGTGAAAACTTTTATTCTCCCCTCTTCCGTATTCGCGAACACATCAAATTTTATTTTTCCTTCCTCGTCAAAAAGCCCAGGCTCCTCAATTTCCGAATAAGCAAATTTTTTCTCATTCACGTAGACCTCTGTTACGGTTGACAGATAATCTCTTAATGAAATATCAAAAAGCTTAAGTTTTCCCGCCTCAAGCTTTCCCGCTTCTTTTTCGGTTTCCTCCGTTTTTATTTCTTCGGTCTTGCTTTCCTCCGACTTGTTTCCTTGCGATTTTCGCTCGGTTTCCTCTATCGTCACCGGCACGGAAGGTTCTCCGTTTACCGCCGCCGAAACTGCAGCTTCTTTTTGTAGTGTCAGGATAAACAAGAAAATTATTCCCGTTATAAATATTCGTTTCAATGCTTTACTCATTTCTATTCCGCCTCTTTCTTTATCACTTCCAAGCGGTAGTTTCCCTCAAGTTTGAAATCCCGTACTATTCCCTCGCTTATATAAATATTATCATTACCGTCCATAAGAATAATATCAAACTCGCCGCCGTTTTTTTTCCAGTACGTTACAGCCTTGTCCTTACCCATAACGAAAAGAGCCGTAGAAAGCGCGTCCGCAAGTACTCCGTCCTTGCTTACTATTGTTACCGAAATAAGTCCGCTTTCCGCGGGATAACCCGTATTCGGATTTATTATATGGTGGTATCTCACCTTGTCCTTTTCAAAATATCTTTCATACCCTCCCGAGGTTATTACCGCCTTATCTTTTACCGAAAGCGCTCCGAGCATTCCGTCATAAGGACTTCTTATTCCTATATTATATGAACTTCCGTCCGGTTTTTCGTTAAGTACCTCCACATTTCCGCCAAGATTTACAACTCCGCTTTCAATACCGTTTTTTCTGTAAATATCCATAATCACGGAAGAAACGTAGCCTTTCGCTATGCCTCCGAAATCAATTCCCATACCTTTTTTATCAAAATATATCTCGGAGTTTTTCTTATCAAGCCTTACCCGTGATAAGTCCGTAAGCAAAAGAGCGCTTTTTATTTCATTATCTTCAGGCACCCGGTAATTTTTATCGGAAAATCCCCAAAGCTTTACCACAGGAAGTATCATAGGGTTAAACGCTCCCTCTGTATCCCCACTTATCTCTATAGCTCTTTCCGCCACATATAAAAGGGACTCCGAAAGCTTGCCGCCTGAATTTTTATTTATAATCGCCGTTTCTCCGTCCTCTTTAACAGTCGAAAAAACATTTTCAAGCTCATATATTTTCTCCTGTGCCTCAGCCAAGGCTTCTTTCGCCCGATCGTCTCCGTAAGCTGTCAAAATAATCTGTGTATCTAAGGCAAAAAACTCCTTTTGCACCTTCTGTATTTCCTTTTTAGGCGCGCAGGCGGAAATGTAGAGCGTCAAAACCAGAATGCATGCCGCAAATCCCGATATTTTTATCTGTTTTCCAATCTTTTCCATGTCCATTTCAAAATATCCCAACTTAAAACTGTCGCGGTTTGAACGGATATTCCCGCCTTAACCGCAGATATCCGCTTAAACCGCGACAACCCTTTTTATTTTATGAAGCCAAAATCTCGTTTCCGTCCTCGGTTACCGCTACCGTAATTTCCCACTGTGCCGAATAAGAGCCGTCATCGGTATAAACAGTCCAGTTATTCGACTCGTCGATGAAAATGTCCGGCGCTCCTTGGTTTACCATAGGCTCGATTGTAAATACCATCCCCGGTACAAGCAGATAGTCCGTTCCTCTTTTTGTGACATAGCTTACCCAAGGATCCTCATGGAAATCTATGCCTACTCCGTGTCCGCCTATCTCTCTTACTATGGAATAGCCGTTCTTTTTAGCATGATCGTTTACAGCCTGCCCCATGTCGCCGAGAAAGCCCCAAGGTTTAACTTCTTTCAGTCCCAACATCATACATTCGCGCGCCACTTCAACAAGCTTTCTATCCTCATCAAGAACATCTCCAAGCATAAACATTCTTGAAGCGTCCGCGTAAAAACCCTTGTAAATAGTAGTTACATCCACATTTACTATGTCTCCGTCCTCAAGGATATCCTCTTCCGAAGGAATACCGTGGCAAACCTGATCGTTTATTGAGGTGCATACGCTTTTCGGAAAGCCCTCATAACCTAAAGGCGCAGCTATTCCGCCATATCTTTTTGTGGCTTCCGCTACTATTATATCTATTTCCTCTGTACTCATACCGATTTTTATCTTGTCGGCAACCTCGTCCAAAATAGCGTTGTTGACTTTACCCGCTTCTCTTATACCGTCTATCTGAGCTTTATTCTTTATCATCTTATGTGTAGGAACCTTATGTCCCTTCATCTTATAATCAGCTATCTTTTCGTCAAACGCCTGATGACAATATTTATATTTCTGTCCGCTTTCGCACCAGCAGTTATCATTTCTGCCCAATTTTTCAAATAACATTTTAAATACCTTCGTTCTAAATAAAATTTTCGGTTAGTCCCGTTTACCTACACAACTATACTTACTCCAACGGATAAAGTCAAGGGACATGAAGGCTTCCTTCATTCCTCAAGCTCCGGATCATAAGCCCCTGTTTTTCGATTTATGTATTTCGTCCTAAACTTAGAATAAATCACATTCTGTGCCGAATACAACCCGAAATAGCCGGACATTATGTAGCTTATAGTAATGGCAAGCAGGAAGTAGAGACTTCCCTCGTTAAATCCGAAAAGCTCGGATATTATGAGAAGAGTGGTGACGGGACAGTTTGTGCCTCCCACAAACATAGCCGCCATACCGCATGCCGCGGCAAGAGGAACAGGTATTCCTACAAGGCTTCCGAAAGCACTGCCGAGAGTTGCTCCTATGAAAAGCGAAGGAACTATCTCTCCGCCCTTATATCCCGCTCCGATACAAAGCGCCGTAAGCAAAAGTTTTATTAAAAACGCATAGCTTGCAGGCGGTTCGTGTACTACCCTCTCTATTACGTTCATTCCCGCACCTAAATAGTCCGTTGTTCCCAAAAGAGCATTCACCGCCACAAAAACAATACCGCCTATAACCGCCCTTACATAGGGATTTTTATGAATGCGTTTAAACAGCTTTGTGCTGCAGCCTAAGCTCAGACAAAAAACTATGCTCACAAGAGCCGTAATCACCGAAAGCAGGGCTACAAGACCTACCATTCCGGGAGTTATCGGAACAGTTTCAAGCACATCAAAGGCTTCCTTGCCTACTCCGCAAAATGTGGCAAGCTCCGAGGCAACAAGAGAAGCCGCAAAACACGGAAAAAGCGCGGAATAATGTATGATTCCGACGCTTATTACCTCCATAGGAAAAAAGACCGCCGCGAGCGGAGTGCCGAAAATAGCTGAAAAAGCGGCACTCATTCCGCACATTATTATAATTCGTCTGTCCTCGTCCCTTAATTTTAAAAACTTAAGCTTGCCAAGTCCGGCGGCAAGTGAGCTTCCAAGCTGTAAAGCGGCTCCCTCCCTTCCGACGGAGCCGCCGAAAAGGTGGGTCGTTATAGTGGAAACAAAGATAAGAGGCGCCATAACCGGAGGAATTTCATCCTTCGCCTGTATGGTCTTTATTACCTGATTTGTGCCTCCCACATTCCCGGAACCGCCTGCGATATTATATATGAATGTTATGAAAAGGCCCGCCAAAGGAAGAAACAAGACTATGAATAAATGATTATCCCTGAAATTATTCGCCAAAAAATCAAGCTTATGAAAGGCTACGCTTACTCCGCCTACAATCACGCCTGTCAAACCGGCAAATACAAACCATTTTAACAGATTTAACGCATTTACGCTTATCTCGTTTATTCCTTTTTTTAATACAGACCTGACCCGTTGCATTTTAATCCCTCTCTCTTTAAGCTTACCTCTTTACCGTGAGATAATATTTTTTCTCGGACGGTGTTCCCTTATATACAATTACTTCCTCTATATTCTGAGTCATTCCGTTTGCAAGAGCCAGTCCTGAAGGCGCATAGTACAAGTCCGCCGCTCCCGTAACGGGATTTTTCTTAAAAGTAAATATTGAATTGTTAGGCGAGTATATTACGCTTGAACCGGGAAGTACGGTCACCGTTCCCGCTCCGTAATCGTTAAGTCCCAAAGTCGCTATAACATCTTCATACTTTGTTATAAGGGTGTTATTTGCGCTGTAAAGCATATATGAAATCAGGCTTCCTTCCGAAACACCCAGCTTTCCTTCTCCCGACAGTATGAAAACACCTGCCGCGGCTCCGTTTGAAACCTTCGAATCTATCGAATTGCTCGCTCCGTTTCCTGCCGTAAACACTCTGATATTTACAGTACCCTCTTTAAGGGTAGCCGCTTTTAACGGATAGGTAAGAAAACTTTCTCCGTTTATGGCTATAGGAGCGATGGACTGCACATAACTTTTTCCGTCCGAGACATCAAGCTCAAGACCTGTATTTGTCGAAATTATTACACCTACCTTTGTAGGATCAATTCCCGATTCATAAATACTGTTTCCGTAATTATCCTTGGCTCTTACAAGCACATAGTAAGAATCCGGTATGATATTAAGCGTGGAAGATCCTCCGAAAGAGTTTATAACCGTTCCCGTCTGTAAATATGTATTGGCGTCAAGCACCTTTGTGTATCCGCTTACGGTTCTCCTATAGATACCCATAACTTCCACATTGCTTATGTAGCTCGGATTTCCTATTTTAATTCTCTCGTTTACCTCAATTACATTCGTACCTGCGTAAGTCACCTTAAGATTTCCCACATATCCCACTATCTGATTTACCGCAAGCGGTATGGATATTCTGCCGTCATTAAGTATATTCGCTCTGGTGTTATTTTCCCAAACTGCGTAAGTTTTTCCCGCAAACCTCAAATCTTTTGTTACATCATTTCCGAACTGGTCTAAAAGCTTGTACCCTATTTGAGCCGTCATTGTACCTGCATTTAAAGTCGCAAGCGGCGCTTCGGTTCCCGAAAGTTTAACTTCTCTTACTTCGGCAGTTTCACATTTTACAGTAAGATTATAGCTTCCTTTTGAAGTTACAACCGCTACCGTACAGGTTTCCGTAAGATCTCTTGAAGCCGTAGCCGTAAGAATACGTTTATCCGCGGAAAGCTCCGATGTGGTTGAAACGACAGCTCCCCTTATATCCTTTACTGTAACGCTTGTAATAGTTTCCGTGTTTCCGACAGTCACCTTTATTTTATTTGACGCAGCCTGCTTAGCCTCTACCCTTCCGTTTATCGTGACAGCTACCGGGGTACTTGTAACTATGCCCGTCTTAGCATTTACCGAAGATTTTCCGACAGCTCTTACATATACCTTCCCTACTTCCTCGCCGGAGGTAAGAAGTCCCGTAGCGCTCACCGTAGCAAGGCTTAAAGGAGCAGGATTGTTGCATGCTTCATCTATAAATATCTCATAAAAAGTTTTATACGTACTTCTTATATCCGGATTTACCGAAAGTGCTTTGCTGTTCGGTTTAAGCTCCGAATAAAACTGCAGTGCCGAATTTGTGGACATGTTGCCGTCAAAATTTTGATCTATCGCGGAAAGCGTCACCGCCTCCGCTCTGGTCCCTGCTTTTACCTTGCATTTTATGGTCTTTTTTACACCGCCCGCTGTATAGGTGAAGCTGATAATCGCAGTACCGTTTCCTACCGCCTTTACCTTTCCATCCTTATTCACGCCGACAACAGCTGTATCGGACGATGCCCATGTTCCTTTTATTCCCGAGGTCTTGCCTCCTATGCTGTAGTCGATATCAACCTTCGCTCCGCCCACATAAATCGTTTTCGCCTTTTTAGCGGTAAGCATTGTATCAGGTGCCTTCTTATCATAAAGGAAAGCTATTGCCGCACTTGCCTTTTCTTCCGGAACAGCGTTAAACGCAAGTCCTAACGCCACGGAAAAAACCAACCCCGCCGACAGTATCTTCTTATTCATCTTTCTCAATCTCCTTTCAAAATCCTTTACACATATATTATTATACACTATAACCACAAAAATGTGACCGAAATATGTTAAGTTTTTTTGAAATCCGTTTTAACATTTTTACAAAACACAGCCTTCAAAGTGACGGCTCTGCTTGAGAATATATCAGTCGAAATGTAACTTTAGTCAATATCTTTTAATATATCTCCTATATTCTCCTTTAAAAACTCATACTTTTTCCCGCAGAACTGACAGCATAATTCTACCGGCTTATCTTCATCATAAAGAGCTTTCAGCTCCTTTTTACCCATACTGATAAGCACTTGCTCAACTCTCTCTCTGTTACAGTCACAGTAAAACGAGGTTTCCTTTTTGTCCGTAAACTCCACATTAAGATTTTCAAGTATAAACCCGAGCATCTCCTCCGGCGTCATATCCTCATCAAGCATCTGCGTAACCGAAGTCACCTGCGGTATCTTTCTTTCTATCTCATCTATCGTTTCATCCCCGGCTCCCGGCATAAGCTGTATTATAAAACCTCCGGCTCTCCTTACAGTCCTGTCCTTATCTACAAGCACTCCTAATGCCACCACGCTCGGCACCTGCTCACTCGCCGCAAAATAATAGGTTAAATCCTCCGCTATCTCCCCCGTTAAAAGATTCGTCCTTCCGACATAAGGCTCTTTAAGACCCATATCCCTAATAACGATAAGCTCTCCCTTTCCCACCGCTCCGCCGACATCAAGTTTTCCTTCACTTTTTAGCGGAATATCGGCATCCGGATTATATACATAGCCTTTTACCGTAGACTTCGAGTCCGCGCTTACAACTATTCCTCCGAGCGGTCCGTCGCCTTTAATTTGTAGGGTAAGCTTATCATTTTCCCCCTTTAACATCATTCCCATCATCGCTCCGGCACATAAAAGCCTGCCCAAAGCGGCAGTCGCCACAGGAGTGGTGTCATGAGCCTTCCTTGCTTCTTCAACAAGCTCTCTTCCCGTACAGGCGAAAGCCCTTACCTCCCCGTTTGCCGCCGTAGCTCTTATAACATAATCCTTCATCGGTTCACTCGCCATCCTTTCTTATTGTCTCTTCGCCACAAAATAAATCCTCTCGCTCTTTTCATCAGGCGGATTTTTCGTAAAAGCGTCATAAACCCCTTTAGCCCTAAATCCCGCCTCTGTAAGCGTCTCCATTATTTCCTCCACGGTATATCCCTTTTGAAAATGAATTTCATCAAACCTTATATAATTTCCGCTTCCTTTCTCATTTTCTACATATATAGTAAGATCGTATTCGTTTATACGCTCATCTCCATCAAAATAATTATCCCAGATAAAGCTCATGTTCTCGCGGTTTTCAGCTATTGTCCGCTCTCCTATAACTTCTTCATATTTATAAATCGTATTAAGGTCAAATATAAAAACCCCGTCCGTATCAAGACTTTCACTCACCCTCCTAAAAACCTTTACAAGCTCCGATTTTTTTAAAATATAATTAAGCCCGTCACAGATACACACTACCGCCCGCACTCTTTCAGGAAGCTCAAACTCTCTCATGTCCTGACAGGTATAAATAACGCTCCTTTCGTCCTCATTCTCATAAAGCTTTCCGCTCGCAACAGTAAGCATTTCCTCGGAATTATCTATCCCTATCATATCGTATCCGAGTTCACCGAGTCTCTTTGTAACGTTCCCCGTGCCGCAGGCAAGCTCCGCCACTGTTCCGCTCTTAATCCCGTTTTCATAAAGTAGTCCCTTCAAATACTCGACCCACTCATCATAAGGCACATTGTCCATAAACTCATCATAAACTTCAGCAAAGCCTGTATACACCTTTAAACTATCCTCCCTAATCTCAAAAATACTCCCTCAAATCCTCCAGTCTAATCTTCCCACCGAACAAATCAAGCGCGCTCCCTACAGTAACATCAATTTTTTCCTTTCCTATCCTCTTAAGTTCTTCCAAATCCTCTATCCCCGAAACTCCTCCCGCATAAGTCACCGGAATCCCCTCATACTCACTTAAAACTCTCACAAGTTCTTCATCTATACCGACTTTCTTTCCTTCTACATCAGCCGCATGTATCAAAAACTCATCGCAGTATTCAGAAAGCTCTTTCAAAATCTCTTTATTTACTCTTACCTGTGTAAACATCCGCCACCTGTCCGTGACAATATAATACTCCCCGTCCTTTCTCTTACAGGACAAGTCCAAAACCGTCCTTTCCTTCCCTGCGGCTCTTTTAAGCTTCTCTAAATTCTCATGTAAAATCCTCCCTTTGTCGAACACGTAAGAAGTAACTATTACATGGCTTGCTCCCATATTTAAAAAGCTCTCCGCATTCTCCGCATTTATGCCTCCTCCGATTTGCATTCCGCCCGGAAAGACTCTTAGAGCCTCCTCCGCCTGTTTCAAATCTTCCGTATAAAAGGGTGAACCACATTTATTTAAAATAATGATATGCCCGCCTCTTAAATTATTTTTTTTGTAAATTTCGGCATAAAACGAAGCCGGCATTTCTGAAACAAAATTATCCTTCGTTCTTCCGTTGTCAGAAAGACTGCTTCCCACTATCTGCTTCACTCTTCCGTCATGTATGTCTATGCAAGGTCTTAACCGCACTTTACCACCTTTCTTAAAGCAAACGAGTATATAAGGCTCTCCTTTACTCTCTTACCCGTAAGTCTCTCCAATGCTTCCTTATAAGTCTTTAATTGCACTTCATACTTTTCCGTTAAAACTCTCTCTCCATCCTCCTCATTCACCCTGTCCGTCTTATAATCCACAAGCACAAGCTCTCCGCTTTCCTCAAACCATACATCTATAATTCCCTGTACCGTCACAGTTTCCGTATATCCGTCCTGCATTTCATCAACTCCCATTACAAATGGAATTTCCCTGAAAAGCTCTCCGCTTTTCTCGGCAAGCCTCATCCTTTCTGCAAGCTTTGTATTAAAGAAAAACATAAGCCTGTCTATATCCCGTTCGGTAAACACTTCGTTTTTACCAAGTTTTATTAAAATTTTTATGATTTGTTCCCTATAATCTCCGTCCTTAAAACTTATTTTACTTAAAACTTTATGATAAAGAGTACCCTTTTCCGTCCCTGTAAGCGCTTCCTTCGTTTCCTCCCTCATAAATTCCGGTATATATTCGATAAAATTTTTTTCCGCTTCTTCTTCAATTTTATTAAAAACCGGCTCCGCCTCCGTTTCAGTACACTGTTCTCTTTTAAGCTCCGACACGGAAACTGCAGCTTTCATGGAAACAGCCGCCATAAAAGGATATTCATAATTAAACTCCTTTTCTATAACTCTGTAAAGCTCTTTAGTTTCCTCAGTTTCCGGAAGATTTCCTATCAGCTTTTCCATATCGCTTTTAATCCTCGCCCTTATTGAAACATTCTGAAGCTCATCCTTTATTATCTCATCTTTGTTATAAACGGTTACAGTCTTTCCCTCTTTTAAAAGCGGCGGAATTATCAAATCGACGGCGGCAGATTTCCCCGTTCTCGATAAATAATCCTCCGGATCCGCAATCCATGCTTCTTTTTTATCCTTTGGAGAAGATACCGCCGCAGTTAAAATAAGCTTATTCCTCGCCCTTGTGAGCGCAACATATAAAACCCTTATTTCCTCAGCCATACTGTCAAGCCTTATCCGCCTTGCAATTATATTTCTTAACAGAGATTTTCCCTCTTCTCTTGTGGCGGTATTAAAATATTTCGCTCCCGCTCCGTAATCGGCATGGATTATAACAGCCTCCCTTGAATCGGTATCGTTTCTCTTCTTTGCGAGTCCGCTTACAAATACCGCCGGAAACTCAAGTCCTTTGCTCTTATGTATGGTCATTATTCTTACAGCCTCAGTCTCATCTCCCGTTCCGGCTTCTCCGAAATCCTCCTCATACTCTTTAAGCCTGTCTATATATCTTACGAAATGCATAACTCCGTGAAGCGATGTTGCTTCATACTCCTTCGCCTTAACCTCAAGCATATCAAGATTTGCCGCCCTTGCTTCTCCTGCAGGCATTGCAGAAACATATTCATAAAATCCGGTTTCATCATAAATATTCCCGATAAGCTCGCGCGCCGGAGTAAATACGGCTTCCTCCCTTTTTCGGGCAAGCCATTTTACAAATCCTTCGCTTTTATCGGACTTAAAGCCTTTTACCGCCTCCCATAAAGAAACCTTCTCTCCCGCCTTAATCCTCATTTCGGCAAGCTCTTCTCCGTTAAAACCTCCTATCGGCGATATCAGCACGGCGGCAAGCGGTATATCCTGTCTCGGATTGTCTATTATGCTTAAAAGCGACAACATAACCTGTATCTCCCAAGCCGAAAAATATCCGGTATTCGACTCGCAGACCGCAGGTATTCCTTCCGAGATTAAAACCTCTCTGAACACCTCCGCCCACCCCTTCATCGAGCGGAGCAGTATTACGATATCTCCATAGTCAAAGCCTTCATTTAACAATTTTTTTATTCTTACGGCTACCATGTGAGCCTCAAGCTCTCTGTCGCTTAAAAAAACATCGTCGGCTTCCTCTTTATCCGCAAGAAGAATCTCTGTTTCAAAACCGTCATCCCGTTCCGCTTTCCTTCCCGCAACAAGCCTTGCGGCCTCGTCATATTCTATACCGCCCAAATCTTCATGCATTATGCTGCTGAAAATACTGTTTGCGGAATCTATAACCTCCTGACCGCTTCTGAAATTCTTATGTAAATCTATTTTTCTGTAGCTTCCCTCAGCTTTATAAGTTTTATACTTTTCCAAAAAAAGCTCGGGTCTTGCCTGTCTGAATTTATATATACTTTGCTTTACATCTCCAACCATGAAGATATTCGGCTCGCCGATACTTTCTCTTGAAATAGCGCTTAAAATTATATCCTGTATGAGGTTCGAGTCCTGATATTCGTCTATCATAATCTCGGCAAACTGCTCTCTGTACTCCTTTGCCGCCTCCGTAAGCTCTCCGTTTTCATCGGTGAGGATGCCTAACGCAAAATGCGTCAAGTCCGAAAAATCCGCTATATTTCTTCTTCTTTTCTCCGTTTTAAAACGTCCTCCGAACTCTTCCGCAAGCTCCAACGCCTTTATTAAAACTCTTTTTATAACCTTAAAATCTTCTTCCATTTCCTCCGCGGACGCAAAAAAGAAATCCTTTTTCAAAGTATCAAGATACTTTTTATACCGCTCTCTTAAACTCTTTGTCCGCTCCTTTTTCGCCTCGTCCACCTCTATAACGCTTCCGTCCTCCGCCTTCGGTTTTGTCGCGGAAAGCCTGGTAAATCCTTCGAAAGTATTAAATATTTCTGAAATTTCAGAAAATTCCTCCGCCTTAATAAGCTCCCGAATAAATTCTCCGTCGGATAAAAGCGCGGACTCATACTGTAAAGGTCCGCCCGTTCCTACAGCTTCTTCTATTGCCGACTCATTTATATTAAGCAGAAGCCTGAATATCTCCTTACACTCCTTCACAAAAGCCTTCACCGCGGGCTGTTCAAAAAGAGAACCTTCGTATTTTTCTCTTTCCTTTTTTAAACATTCTTCCCTCTCGGGAAAACTCTCTGAAAACGCGTGCAGCTTAAGAATTATCTCGCCTAAGTTATTATCACCCTTCCCTCTGTCGAAATATTCACTTAAATTTATAAAGTCATCTTCCGCCGCCTCGTAATATTTCTCCAAAAGAGCGTCAAGCACTTCCGCCTTTATTATTGTAAGCTCCGTTTCATCCGCAAGCCTGAAAGACGGATCCAAATCCGTCTTATGAAAATTTTCCATGACAACGCTTCTGCAAAAACTGTCTATAGTGCTTATTTTAGCCTCGGCTAAAAGGGCATACTGATTCATAAGCCTTACGGAAAGTTTTGAGTCGGGGTTCTTCTTTGTTTCCTCTCTAAACCTTTTCTCTAAAGCTCTTCCGATTCTCTCCCTCATCTCTCCGGCAGCCGCTCTTGTATAGGTTACGACCAAAAACTCATCCAAATTTATCGGATTTTTTTCATCCAAAAGCCTTCCCATTATACGTTCTATAAGTACGGCGGTTTTGCCCGCTCCCGCCGCGGCAGAAACGAGCAGATTTCCGTTTCTATGCTCTATAACAGCCCTCTGTTCGTCAGTCCATTCAGTTTTTATCATACATTTCCTCTATTTTTAAAAGAATTTCCGCAGGCTCAAGCTTTTTCAATCTGTTGAACTCATATCCGTCCACCCGTCTGTCAAAGCCGCAAATGCTCTTATAATCACAATATTCACAGCCGTTTTTTCCGTTTAACTCATACGGATAAGGACGGATTTCTTCCTTCATTATATTTGCTTTGATTTCTTTTATTTTCTCTCCGGAATGCTTTATAAAACCCTCTATTCCTTTCTTAGAATAAAGCACCGAATTTTTATTAAACACTTTTTCCTTTTTACTGACAGAAAGATTAAGCACCGACGATTCCGCTCCGATTACAAGATTTAAATTTCCGTTTGCCGCTTCTCCCGAAACGACTCCTTTATCCGCAAGGCTTACCTGATACGTGCCGTCAGACGAAAAACCGTCAAACCTTAAAGCTTTAAGAAAAGCGTTATCGGTATCTCCTTTTTCTATAACCGGATCATCTATATGGAAATAAAACGAGCCGGACGGAATTATAAGGTTCTTCTCATGCCCTCTCATATCTTCTATAAGCCTACTTACATGCTCCAAATACACCGGAAGCTGCAAATCAAGCCCGTAATAAAGCCTGTCCGCCTCAAAGCGCTTATTTCCCGTTTTATAGTCTATAACCCTCACATACTCCGCTTTTTTGTATTTTTTTAACGCTTCATCCTTATTATCTTTAAGCTTTGTTCCGTCAGGCAGGAAGTCCGATACGAAGCTGTCTATCCTGTCGATTCTTCCTCTCATTCCCTCAAATATAAAGGCTTCCTCAAATAAAAACGGCTCAAATTCTCCTCTTTTCACCTGTTCCGTTATCGCCCATGTAGCTCTGTGACTAAGCCTTTTTATACGGTTTATCATATACTTTAACCTGCTCGTGGAAAGGAGAATGTCGTTTCCGTATCCTACAGCTTCATTAACGCTTTCCTCGCAGATTGCAGCTCTTTTTTCCTCCGAAATCGTATGGAAACTCTCCCCCGAGCTTATAAGCTTCTTTGAAAATCTTTCAAGTACATCATGAAAAATATTTCCTACGTCAAAAGCCATCAACTTATACTGCTTTCGCTCTTTAAGCCTTAACCCGTATTCCATAAAATGGGCGAAGGCGCAGGCACTATACGCTTCAAGTCTTGTTATGCTTCCCTTAAGCTCACCGTAAAGCTCGTTTAATACCTTAGCCTTCACCTTACTTGTTACAGCCTCGGAATTTATGCCTTCTATCAGCTTTTCATAGCCTGTTGTTTTATTTTTGTTGTAATATTTTATTAAGCCTATAAGGCTTTTATCCTTAAGTAAATCCTTTCTTGCAGCAGCCAAAATATAACTTATGCCGCCATCCCTTCTTACTTCTCTTATAAGGATCTCCGCCATGTTTTCCGATTTGAGCGTGATATTTCTCTTTTCCTTATAAAGCCCCCTTATCCTCTCTATTATATATGAAGGTTTTAACGCTTTTCCGTTTGAGGAATTCATGCTGTATGAAACGAAAAGTCTTTCGGTAGGCTTTGAAAGGGTCATATAAATATAGAACTGATCGGAAAAAGCTTTTTCCTTCGCCGTGGGCGCAAGCTCTATATTAAAAGCCTTTAATTTTTCCTTTTCCCTGTCGGTTATAATACCTCTCAAGCTTCTTCCCTTGGGCACTACACCCTCATTAAAACCGAGACAGAAAAGCATTTTTATATCCGTAAGCCTTGTTCTCTCTATATCTCCTATTACAACCCTGTCAAGTCCGGACGGTATGAAACCCGCCTTTGCTTCCGAAAGTCCCGCCTCAAGAATCTTTACATAATCATTAAGAGATAGTTTTTCATCTCCCAAAAGGTCGTACATTTTCTCAAGTACGTCCATAACAAGTTTAAAGCAGGATGCGTACTCTCTTGCAAGCACCCGTCTTCCTTTATTTTCAAAGCATACGGAATATTCATAAAGTCTTTTTTCACAGTCGTGTGTTCTTATAAAATTATAAAGAGCGGCTGTAACCGATGCCGTATTTCTCTCTTTTTCTCTAAACGCTTCTTTTAGTGGTGTGAATTTTTTGACAATCTCTTCTCTGACTTTGTCTGCCGTAAAAATATCCTTATCGTCCTCTTTTTCATCTCCGGTTAAAAATGAATCTTTGTATCTTTTTTCTCCCTTTATTCCCCTCGCTAAAATATAATTTTCAAAAATATCCGCTTCCTCTCCGGTTATTCCCGAAAAACCGCTTCTAAGGTATCTCATTACCGCCTCATACGAAAAGTTTTCATCCGTAACGGCAAGACCGGCCCTTATAAACTCTACGAACGGATTGTCCATTATATTTTTTTTGCTGTCTAAAAAGCATGGAACTCCACCCTTTGTAAGAATATCAAAGGCAAGTCTTCCGTACTCCTCCATATCTCCGATGACCACCGCTATATCTCTATAGCGCTTTCCCTCATCTCTTACAAGGTGTAATATTCTTTCAAGTACGATGTTTACTTCATTTTTGGGATTTTTGCATGAAATTATTGATACGGTGTTATCCGTATCGTCTTTTCTTTCAGAATAATTGTATCTGAAGATATTTTTTTCAAGATGCAAAAGCGCCTCCGCTTTAGCTTTGTAATCGGTTATAAAAGGCTCCGCTATGCCTGTTCCCGCTCTCACTGCCACTTCATTTAATTTTTTTAAAGTTTTATTACTTAGATTAAAGAGTCCGAAACTCTCGGTTCTTTTGTCGTAATAAGCCTTATCATCCATAGTAAGAGTCACTATTACCTGCTCCGCCTTTTTTAAGAGGATTTCTACAGCTTTTAACTGTAAAGGCGTAAAACCCGTAAATCCGTCAAAGCAAAGCACCGAATCGTTAAACATATTCGAACCGCCCATTACCTTACAAAGTTCGTCAAGCACCTGCTCCGCGGCTATGTATTTATCCTTTTTATAATTATTAAATGCTTCATAAATAAGGGCAGTATCGGAAAGCTTTGCTGTAAGCACACTTCCGAGTCGATTTTCTCCGCTTTTATTTTCAAGCTCTTTAAGGCTTTCGGGACTTATATCGTACTGCATAAACTCGCTTAAAGCCGATTTCATTTCTTCCGTAAAACCCTGTTTGCCCGCAGCTCTTTTAAAATATTTAAAAGAGGGAGAGAGCTTGTTTATAAGCTTTCTTATAATCATGCTCTTCCCTGTATCCTCAAGTATCATCCTCTCTTTTATGTCAAGCTCGTCAAATACCCTGTACGCAAGCCGCATAAAAGAAAGGACATCTATATTCATTATTCCTTTTGCCTTAGTCATAAGCACAATTTCCCTCTGCGTCTGCAGGGTAAACTGCTCCGGAACTATTACAAAATATCTTTTCTTAGGGTTTTTCTCAGCCTCTCTTATAATTTTCATATAAGCACTGTAAGACTTACCCGAACCCGTTCCTCCGATTATATACTGGATCACTTCGCTGCCCTCCGCCTGTTACTGTGACCAGTATACAACATTTTTGTGATTTATGCCGCAGTTTTTTTAGTCCTAATTATTTGTGTAGGCTAATCAGCCTGTGATTTGATACAATCGGTTATTTTAAAAACACAAGAAAATATACCCCGCGGCAAGCGGCGGGGTATCTAAATTGTTTTTACGCCTCAAAGGTTGGAGTATTTACCCTTACGGCAGTCGCTATTTATACAAGTAAGCTGCCCGTAGGCTCTTGCTCGAATGAATTACAAAAACCCTACGGAAATTTCTCTCCGTAAGGTTTTTCTGTATTATTTATCCGCTTGTATGCTTTTTATCAAAGCACAAACTTCGATACTTCCTCCTGAAGCTGTACCGCTATGGTTGCAAGATTCTCGCTTGCGTCTGAAATATCCTCCATGGACTGTACCTGAGTAGCAACTGCCGCTGCCGCCTCTTCCGTAGTAGCCGCGTTTTCTTCGGCAACGGATGAAAGATTTTCTATTACCTTAACTATCACCGCATTCTTTTCCTCAATCTCCTTTGAGGATTCATCAAGCATTTTTACTATTTTCTGGCTCTTTTCTATAGCTTCTGAAATCTGCTCGAACTTCTCTCCCGTCTCTTCAAGCTTCTCATTCTGACTCTGCATAAGTCCCGCAACACCGTTCATTGTATTTACGGCTCTTTCCACATCGTTCTTAAGACTGTCAATATCTTTTCTTATATCCTCCGTGAACCCTGCGGACTGCTCCGCGAGCTTTCTTATCTCCTCAGCCACAACCGCAAAGCCCTTTCCCTGCTCTCCGGCACGGGCAGCCTCTATAGCGGCGTTAAGCGCAAGAAGGTTGGTTTGATCCGATATGGACTGTATCATCTCTCTTGCCGAAGATATACGCTCCGCACTCTCATTAGTCTTTATTATTATGCCGTGCACTTCCGCCGCCGCATTATTATTAAGCTCGGAAGCCTCAACCAAATGCTTGAGACTGTCATCTCCTTCATCCTTCTTTTCTTTAATAAAGCTCATTGAAGCTGAAAGTTCCTCTAAAGTTGTAAGCATTTCTCCCAAAAGTTTGTTCGACTCTCCTGCGCTTCCTACCGCACTCTGCGCGTCCTGAGCCTGTACGGTGGCTCCGTCCGCTATATTTGATACCGCATTTCCCACTTCTCCGGCAGTATCGGCTGTAGACTGTGCCGTAGCTGTAAGTTCTTCTGCCGTAGCTGCCGTATTTTGAGAGTGAGTATTGATATTCTGAATAATGGAAACCAGATTATCGACCATTTTATTTAAGGACCTTGTAATATTTCCTATTTCACCCTTCTCGGAAATATACTTCTTCGAATCCTCTTTTTCCTCATTAAGCTCAAGATTATAATCGGACATCTTAACTATTATCTTTTCTACCAACGAAAGCGGAGCTATTACCTTCTTTATAAGAAGTATAAATACTATCACTCCTATAAGTATGGTTGTAAACAGACTGATGATTATGTTTATAACCATGGTTCTGTCGGCATCCTTATGGGCATAACTTAAAGCTGTCACGGAGCCGAACAGCCATTTTGCATCCGTCCCCATAGTATCTACAGGAGTGAAAATCATTCTTGAGTTTGCGCCGCTTGCGATATCTTTATCCACCACCTCAATTTCTTTTGAATCCTGTGCGAGCTCTATGTATTTTTTGAAGTTGGATGAGCCTTCGGTAACATTTCCAAGAAGCTTTTCTTTATCCGAAGAATCCGCCACAATCAAGCCCTTATCGGTAATAAGAGTTTTATAGTCTTCTTTATTATTGCCGTCGATTCCCTCAAGATATGTCTGTATATCATAAAGAGCTACGTCTATAATAACAACTCCGACCACCTTATTTTTATTGAATATAGGAAGCGCATAGGTCGTAGCAAGTTGGTGATTGTCGCTGTCGAAGTACGGATCGAGAACAGCCACTTTTCCGTCAGCCATAGGTCTTTTATACCATTCTTTATCCGTATTGTCGGAAAGATCTACCGTAGCGTTTTTTCTGTCGCCGTAAACATAGGCGGTAAATCTTCCCGACTTTGACGCTTCGCTTACATTACTCATATCCTTGCCGTCAAAAGCATTGGGCTCAAAATACACACCTATTCCGAAAAGATAGTTATTCGCATTAAACATCTGAGTCATATTCCCTATAACGGTTTCCCTGTTTCGCTCCGCCATAGGCTCATTTTCAACCGAACTCTGTAAAATAGCCCTCAAATCGCTTCCCGTCTGATAAGCCGCCGCGAATCTTACTTCAAGCTCTTTTGCAAGCCTTCTTGTCTCCTCAAGCTTATTTTTTGCATCTCTTTCCGTAGTCATTTTGTAATTATACGCAATATCCGAACCGGCTTTTATACCGAGTACCAAAAGTAAAACGATGGATATTATTATCCCTACCTGAAATCCTATACTGTGAAACCTGTTCTTTGTGCCGGAGCTTTTAGCAGCCTTATCTGTTCTCATTGTTAACCCCTCCCGAAGTTTAAGTAGCAAATAAAAATCAATCTAAGTTTACTATAGCAAGGCATAATCCGCAAGCAAAAAAAATTCCGAAATTTCCATACTTTTAAAAGGCGTAAATCACAAATAAAACTAAAATTTTTCTATTTCGGAAAATATTTTATGAAATATGCACAAAGCCTCAAGATTGCCTGAGAGGGTGTTTTATTCAGTCAACTTGGCGGGCGAAGGCTGTTTGTTCTTGATAAGACTTTACTTCAACAAAACTCCTCATTTATAACATCATAAATCCCTCTCGGGGTTATTCGCACCTCCGGTATTACTGAAAGAGCCATAAAGGATAAGGTAATAAACGGATCAATACCGTCCTTCACTCCCATATTACGCGCCTTGTTAATCATGGATTTAAGCTTTTTATTTATATATCCATAACCTGCATCGCTCATAAGTCCCATTATAGGAAGCTCCAATGTGTCAAATATTTTATGCTCCGACACAAGGGTATATCCTCCGCGGACTCTTATAAGCTCTTTTACCGCAAGCTCCATATCTTCATCATTATCACCTATTACAATAATGTTATGTGAATCATGCGATACGCTTGAAGCAACGGCTCCTCCTGAAAGCCCGAAACCTCCTATAACTCCGACTCCCGTCATTCCGCTTGCATGATGTCTTTCTACCACCGCTATTTTTTGAAAATTTTTGTCCGGAGTGAAAAAGCATTCTCCCTCTCCGAATTTCACTATATGTTTTTTTGTTGTAATCTGTCCCACTTCCGTTTCTATTACAATAAAATTTCCGTCTTTTGATTTCAGTTTTAAATCATCCTTTGAAAATCGTCCTACGTGTATCGTATTTTTTAATTCTTCCGGACATTTTTTGACATTTGCGTTTAAACCTTTTTCTATCAATTTTCCCTTATGGTAAACTTCTTTTACGGAAACATTCGCCAAATCGTCAAGCACAACGAAATCCGCCTGATACCCCGGCGCTACCGCTCCCAAACCGTGAAGCCCGTAACAAATCGCGGGATGTATTGTAGCCATTTTAATCGCGTCAATCGGATTCATTCCGAGTTTTACTGCTTTTCTTATATTATGGTCTATATGCCCTTCTTTCTCTATATCTTCAATATGCTTATCATCGGTACAAAAACAGAATCCTTCTCCCGTCATATTGTTTTTTACCAATCCGGATACGATCGCTTCAAGATTTCTCGCTGCGCTTCC
The DNA here is from genome assembly GCA_963545085.1 of uncultured Catonella sp. GTDB lineage: Bacteria > Bacillota > Clostridia > Lachnospirales > Lachnospiraceae > Catonella. The sequence continues at coordinate 40,784 of CAUUHV010000020.1, forward strand.
CTCTCTTATAAGCACGGTCATACCGTTTCTGCGTTCCCTCATAGCGTACTCGAAATCCGTACATTCATGATCCGTACCTATTCCCGCCATCACATAAGCCTGCAAATCGGACTCTGACAAAAGCGGCGCATGTCCGTCACGTATTCTGTCCTTAAAAAGTTCCAATTTTCTATGCATCTCCGTGTCTCCGTTTACCACGGAAACATAATCCATCACTTCCCCAAGTCCCAAAATTCTTTTATCGGTTAAATACGGTTTCATATCATCGGCGGTAAAGACACCTCCGTTATCGTCTATTTTCGCGGCAGGCACACAGGACGGCAGCATAACAAACACATTTGCATTCACATCCTCAGTCTGTTCAAGTATATAATCAATCCCCGCCGAACCGGATACATTCGCCGCTTCATGCGGATCCGCAATAAATGTAGTTGTTCCGTGATATGAAGCGACCGCTGCCAATTCTGCCGGTGTTGCCAATGTGGACTCAAAATGAAGATGACTGTCAATAAAGCCCGGACAGATATATTTTCCGGTCATATCTCTTTCCGTCTTTCCTTCATAAGAGCCTACACCTACTATAATTCCGCCATTTACCGCAATATCTCCCGTTATTATTTCTCCTGTAAAAACATTTACCGTTTTCACGTTTTTAAGTACAAGTTCCGCTTTTTCAAGCCCTCTTGTTACCCTCGCGCATATTTTATAAGCTTCTAAATCCATAGTATTTCTCTCCGTTTATTATATAAAAATATTTATACATGCAACAATGCGGGTGTGGAAAGTATTCTACACCCATAATACAGGATTGTTTCGTCTTACGACTTCCACAATCCTTCAAACAATATTCGTAATCCGCTCATTTTTCTTTGAAAAATGGCTACTTACTCATATTGTTTGCGTGTCAAAAGATATGAAATTCTTCTGCAAGCAAGCTTGTATCGAATTTTAATACTTTTGACACTTGTATCA
>CAUUHV010000021.1:0-41046 GCA_963545085.1 uncultured Catonella sp.
GCCATTATGCTCCGGTGCATTCCGAAGTATAAAGAGGTGCAGGAATCACTTGATAAGGTGCTTGAAAAAACAAGGGAAAATCTCACGGGTGTAAGAGTGATAAGGGCGTTTTGCAGGGAAGATACCGAAATAAACGAATTTGAAGAAAAAAACAAGCATCTTACAGAGCTTAATAAAAGAGTAGGAAGAATATCCGCTCTTATGAACCCCGTCACATATACGGTTATAAATTTGGGAATAGCGGCTCTGATTTATACCGGAGCGATAAGAGTAAATTCAGGTAATATTTCGCAGGGACAGCTTGTTGCGCTTTATAATTATATGGCGCAAATTCTTGTGGAGCTTATAAAATTCGCGAATATGTTTTTAAATATAACCCGTTCCATAGCCTGCGGAAACAGAGTACAGAGCGTTTTGGAGCTTGAAGCGGGTATGGAAAACGGAAGTTTGAAAGATGTGGCGGAAGATGATACAGTTGTAGAATTTAAGTCCGTTTTTCTTAATTACAATGAAAACGCTTCTCTTTCCGACAGAAGCGAAAACGCGCTTAACGATATAACTTTTAAGGCGCGTAAGGGAGAAACGATAGGTATAATAGGAGGAACCGGAGCCGGAAAAAGCTCTCTTGTAAACCTGATACCGAGATTTTATGATGTTAATACCGGAGAGGTTTATGTTTTCGGAAAAAATGTAAAAGAATATGATTTAGGTACTTTACGGAAGAAAATCGGATTTGTACTGCAAAAGGCGGTTCTTTTTAAGGGCAGTATAAGAGATAATATGAAATGGGGAAACGAAGCGGCGAGCGATGAGGCGATTTTGGAGGCGTTAAGTAAAGCTCAGGCTCTTGAAATCGTAAAGGGTAAAGAGGGAGGACTTGATTATATGATAGAACAGGGCGGAAAAAATCTCTCGGGAGGTCAGAAACAGCGTTTTTCAATAGCGCGCGCCCTTGTTAAAAAGCCTGAAATCCTAATCCTTGACGACAGCTCTTCGGCACTTGATCTTGCTACGGATGCCGCTTTAAGAAGAAGTATAAGAGAGCTTTCTTATAAGCCCGTCACCTTTATAGTGTCGCAGCGGACTTCTTCTATAATGAATGCCGATAAAATAATAGTACTTGATGACGGAGAAGCGGTCGGAATCGGAAAACACGAAGAATTACTTGAAAACTGCGAGGTTTATAAGGAAATTTACGCTTCACAGTATAAGACACCTGAAAAGAAAAGTAAGGGGGTGATATGATATGAAAAGTACAAATAAGATTCTGAAAAATGTGCTTAAATATTTGGGAAATTATAAGTTTCTTTTTGTATTTTCCATAATCTTGGCGGCGGCAAGCGTGGCACTCACACTTTATCTCCCTATTCTTATAGGAAAGGCAATAGACCTTATTGTAGGAAAGGGCGACGTTAAATTTTCGGAAGTGGCGAAAATTTTGATTATATCGGCGGTAATTGTCGGAGCGACTTCCGTTATTCAGTGGATAATGAATACGGTAAATAATAAAATCGTATTTAATGTAGTAAGAGATATAAGGAGTGACGCTTTTAAGCGAATTGAAAGACTGCCGCTTTCATATATAGACAGTCATCCTTACGGAGAAATTGTGAGCAGAGTTATAGCGGATGCGGATCAGCTTTCCGACGGGCTTCTTATGGGGTTTACGCAGTTTTTTACAGGAGTTGCCACAATCCTCGGAACGCTTGTTTTTATGTTCAGAATTGATTTTATAATAGCTTTGGTTGTGGTTCTGCTTACTCCGCTTTCTTTACTTACTGCAAGATTTATAGCTTCAAGGACGTATTCGATGTTTAAGCTGCAGTCGGAAATAAGGGCGGAGCAGACTGCGGTTATTGACGAAACTATACAGAACGGGGCTGTGGTAAAGGCGTTTAACAGGGAAAAAAAGGTTATAGATGATTTTGATGAGGTGAACGAAAGACTTGAAAAGGCTTCGCTAAAGGCTATTTTCTTCTCATCCATAACAAACCCCGCCACAAGATTTGTAAATAATCTTGTATATGCGGGAGTGGCTGTCGCAGGAGCGTTTCAGGCGATAAACGGAGCTATAAGCGTCGGTGACCTTTCATGCTTTCTTTCATACGCAAACCAGTACACAAAGCCTTTTAACGAAATTTCGGGAGTTGTGACCGAGCTTCAAAATGCGATAGCCTGCGCCGGCAGGATTTTGGAGCTTATACATGAGGAAACGGAAGAAAAAGAAAACGACGGTATTCTTTCCGACGGAAAGGTGCATGGAGAGGTTAAGCTTAGTGACGTGAATTTTTCCTATGTAAAAGGAAAGAAGCTTATTGAAAATTTAAATCTCCATGTAGAACAGGGGAAAAGAGTTGCCATTGTAGGACCTACGGGTTGCGGCAAAACGACCATAATAAACCTGCTTATGAGATTTTATGATGTGGACACGGGAAGCATAAGCGTTGACGGAGCGGATATAAGAAGTGTTACAAGAAAGAGTCTCAGAAACGCTTACGGAATGGTTTTACAGGAAACATGGCTTAAAAACGGTACGATAAGAGAGAATATAGTTATGGGAAAACCGAGTGCTGCCGACGAGGAAGTTATTGCCGCGGCAAAGGCTGCTCACTCACACAGCTTTATAGTAAAGCTGAAAGACGGCTATGATACTGTAATAGAAGAGGACGGCGAAGGGCTTTCTCAGGGACAGAAGCAGCTTCTTTGTATAACAAGGGTAATGCTTGCGCTTCCGCCTATGTTAATACTTGACGAGGCGACATCCTCAATAGATACAAGAACTGAACTTAGAATACAGAGGGCTTTTAACAAGATGATGAAGGGAAGAACGAGTTTTATAGTGGCTCACAGACTTTCTACAATAGTAGAAGCGGATATAATCCTTGTCATGAAGGACGGAAATATCATAGAGCAGGGCGGACATGAGGAACTGCTTGATAAAAAAGGCTTTTACTATGAGCTTTACAACAGCCAGTTTGCCGTGTAAGGCGTTTTAATATAAAATGAGTTATATAGTTGTGAGCGGTCTATAAATTCTGTCGGATTTATCGTTCACGTAAAAAGGAGCTGTCATGCGGCAGCTCCCTTTTCTTAGAATTATTTATTACAGCTCTTTTACCCAAAGACCGTGAAGATTGCAGTATGCGTAAACTCTTAAAGCTTTGTCGTCAATTACGGAGAAAACAGCCTTAGGCTCGTCGGTAGACTTAAAGTGCTTCATCTGTCCGCCCTTTTCAGTCTCGACATAAACCCACTCGATATTATGCTCTTCCGTCATAGGATGAACTACACTTCCGACAACGACGGTTATTTTGTCGCCGTCTACGGTAACTTCGGGTATGTGCTTTTCGGTTGCGGCTTCCTTTGAGTTCGGCTTTAACTCCGTAAGCTCATCTGAAAAGCATTTATGATCGTGAGAGCCCTTTCTTATTACCTGTACCTCAAAGTCACAATCTTTACAGACATAAAATTCCGGTTTAAACATTTTAAAATCCTCCTTAATTTAAATATATTTTTGTAGAGATAAGACTTTATCCGAAATGCGGACAATCTTTTCTGCTAATTGAATATTATCACAAAACATATAAAAAAACCATCATACTGATGACGATATGATGGTTTAATTTACATACAATCCGTTATATTACCGGAATGTAATTATAATTTTCATTTTGCGCAAAATAAAAATTAAGCAAGCTTATTGACCGACTTTGTAAGACGGGAAATCTTTCTTGAAGCTGTCTTCTTATGATAAACGCCTTTATTCGCAGCCTTGTCGATAGCGGCAATGGCAGGAACAAGAGCAAGCTTGGCAGCTTCTGCGTCATTTGAAGTCACAGCGGAAGCGACCTTCCTTATGAGAGTTTTAACCTTGGAAGTAATCATCTTATTTCTAAGAGTCTTTCTTTCGGTAACTCTGATCCTTTTCTTAGCGGATTTAATATTAGCCAATTTTCACACCTCCATATCATCTTAAGATTACAAAGAGTGTTATATTAGTCCGGACACGGACGTCTAACATAAGCACACTAAAATAATTTAGTACAAAACCGTCTTCTTGTCAACCGATTTTATGATTTTCTCTTGATAATTTTTTGGAAATATTGTAATCTGACAATTACGGATAGGGATTACGGCAACGGATTATTCGCTAAGCATTTGAGATATGTTTGCGCAGGTTATAGAGTTTCGCAGGTGAGTAATCAGTATAATTTAAAATAACAGACACAGGGGAGTGCGGCAAGTATGAATATAAACAATATAAGAAACTTTTGTATAATAGCTCATATTGATCACGGCAAATCAACTCTTGCGGACAGAATAATAGAGATGACCGGAACCCTTACCAAAAGGGAAATGCAGGAGCAGATACTTGACAATATGGATTTGGAGAGAGAAAGAGGTATTACAATCCGTTCCCAGGCGGTAAGAGCTACCTATAAGGCTAAGAACGGTGAGGAATATGTTTTTAATCTAATTGACACGCCGGGACATGTCGACTTTAATTATGAGGTTTCAAGAAGTCTTGCGGCATGCGAGGGCGCCATCCTTGTAGTAGACGCTTCGCAGGGCGTGGAGGCACAGACTCTTGCGAATGTTTATCTTGCGCTTGAACATGACCTTACAATTGTACCGGTTATAAATAAGGTGGATCTTCCGAGCGCGGACCCTGAAAGGGTCAAGAATGAAATTGAGGATATCATCGGCATAGAGGCGCATGACGCTCCGCTTATTTCCGCTAAAAACGGTCTTAATATAGAAGCTGTGCTCGAGGCGGTTGTTGAAAAAATACCGGCGCCGTCGGGAAGTGACAAAAATCCGCTAAAGGCGCTTATTTTCAATTCGCTTTATGATTCTTATAAGGGAGTTATAGTATTTTGCCGTCTTATGGACGGTACGGTGAAAAAAGGAACCGAAATAAAGATGTTCGCTACCGGAACCGTGGAAGAAGTAGTGGAGGTCGGAACCTTCGGAGCCGGCAGATTTATGCCTTGCGAGGAGCTTACAGCCGGAATGGTAGGCTATATTACCGCAAGTATAAAAGATTTAAGACAGACGAGGGTCGGAGATACGATAACGACTGCTGAAAATCCTTGCTCCGAGGCTTTGCCCGGCTATAAAAAGGTGCTTCCTATGGTTTATTGCGGAATTTATCCTGCGGACGGAGCGCATTATTCCGACTTAAGGGACGCGCTTGAAAAGCTGCAGCTTAATGATGCGGCTTTGCAGTTTGAGCCTGAAACGTCAATAGCTCTCGGGTTCGGTTTCAGATGCGGCTTTTTGGGACTGCTTCACCTTGATGTGGTGCAGGAAAGGCTTGAGAGGGATTACGATATAGACCTTGTAGCGACGGCTCCGAGTGTTGTTTATAAAATATACAAAACGGACGGAACTGAGACGGATATTACAAATCCTACCAATCTTCCCGATCCGTCGGAAATTGATTATATGGAAGAGCCGATAGTTAGCGCCGAAATAATGGTCACTACGGAATACGTGGGCTCCATAATGAAACTCTGTCAAGAGCGCAGAGGAGTAAATAAGGGGATGGATTATATAGAAGAAACAAGAGTTATCCTCAGATATGATCTTCCGCTTAATGAAATAATATACGATTTTTTTGATGCGCTGAAATCCCGTTCAAGAGGCTACGCTTCATTTGATTATGAGTTTAAGGGATATGAGAGAGCGGAGCTTGTAAAGCTTGACATACTTATAAATAAGGAGTCCGTAGACGCGCTTTCATTTATAATAGTAAAAGACGGAGCGTATGAAAGAGCCAAAAAGATGTGTGAGAAGCTAAAGAACGAGATTCCGAGACAGCTCTTTGAAGTTCCTATACAGGCAGCCATCGGCAGTAAGGTGATAGCAAGAGAAACAGTAAGAGCCATGCGTAAGGATGTGCTTGCGAAATGCTACGGCGGTGATATTTCAAGAAAACGAAAGCTGCTTGAGAAGCAGAAAGAGGGAAAAAAGAGGATGCGTGAGGTAGGAAATGTGGAAATACCTCAGAAAGCTTTTATGAGTGTTCTTAAGCTTGACAGCGGTGATTGATTCCGGCGGCAGGCGAGCCGTTTAAAGCCGATTTACAGCGTCCGCAAATTCAATTGTAAATTTTGCGATTGAAAATATGATTAAATTCAATTATTTCACCTCTGAAAGCAAGCTGTACATAACATTTCACTTTACGGAGGATTATGACAAAAAAACTTGGAATTTATATTCACATTCCGTTTTGCATTAAAAAATGTAATTACTGCGACTTTTACTCCGTTTCTTCCGATAAGGAGTTGAGAGAGGCTTATGTAGAGGCGGTAAAAAAGGAAATAGAGAAAGTTTCGGTGGGTTTAGACGGTGACGAGGAAGTAAATACCGTGTATTTCGGAGGGGGAACTCCTAATGTTTTGGAGCCGTTAAAAATAAAAGAAATACTTGAAAGTGTAAGAGACAACTTTGTCATTGGAAAAAACGAAATAACAATCGAATGCAATCCTGTCGCCGTTGACGAGCATAAGCTTGAAATTTACAAGGAATGCGGTATAAACAGAATCAGCATAGGACTTCAGTCCGCAAATGACAATGAACTGAAACTTTTGGGCAGGCTTCATACTTATAAGGAATTTCTTAAAACCTATGACATTGTAAGAAAAATCGGATTTATCAATGTGAGTGTGGATCTTATGAGCGGCATACCCGGACAGACTGTCGAAAGCTATTCACATTCGGTAGCGGAGGTGATAAGGCTTAATCCGGAGCATATTTCAAGTTACAGCCTGATAGTGGAACCGGGCACGGAATTTTTTGCTAAATATTCAGAGGGTATGCCTTTTGAAAATGAACTTCCGGATGAGGATACGGAAAGAAGACTTTATTTATATACGGTCTCGGAGTTTGAAAAACATGGCTATCATCGTTATGAAATATCGAACTATGCTAAAAAGGGTTTTGAATCGCGACATAATTCCTCTTACTGGGAAAGGGTGCCGTATTTAGGTTTCGGAGCTGCGGCATCTTCGTTTTTTGACGACATGAGATGGCGTAATCCTTCGGACATTAAAAGGTATATTGAAGGGATAAACCGCGGTGAGGATATAAGGGAAAATATAGAAAAACTTTCCGAAAAGGATGCTATGGCGGAAACGATGTTTTTGGGATTAAGAATGAATAAAGGTGTCGGCAAGGCTCTGTTTTCAGAAAAATTCGGCAGAAATATTTACGAGGTTTACGGAGAAGTTTTAAATAAACATATTAAGAATGGACTTTTGCTTGATGAAGATGATAAAATAAGGCTGTCGGACAGGGGTATAGATGTAAGCAACTATGTTTTTTGTGACTTTTTATGAAGTGAAAAATTCTTTGACGGTAGTCATAGGTTCAGGAGAGCTTGCTATACGGCTTGTCCGTAACGGAAAAATATATCCCGCAAAGCCTTGTTGCTTACGGTTATGGGATTTATGTACATAATTAACAAAATAAAACCGCTTATTTAAGTAAAAAATACTGTCATTGACATTTGAAATTAAATTTAATATAATGAGAATTGCACAGGGAAAATGTTTTTAGAAAATAGTTTCGTAAAATCTTTACCATGTCGGGCGGGATTAACCGGATTGGAGGATTAAGGATGAAAAGGCGTGAATTTATTATCGACTGTGATACCGGTACCGATGACGCCATAGCAATAATGGCGGCGTTATACAGCCCTGAAATAAGAGTGAGGGCGCTTACTTCGGTAAATGGAAATGTAAAGCATTCTTATACCTCAAGAAATAACCTGAATCTTGTCGAGTATTTAGGCATGGATGAAGTGGAAGTGGCAAGGGGAGCCGAACTTCCGCTTTACAACAGAGGAGATTATTACGGTCCGACTCACGGAAGTACGGGACTCGGGAGCGTAGAACTTCCTGAAGCGAAGACGCGAAAATTTTCTGAATACGGAGCACCGGAGCTTATTTATAAAAATGCGAAGGAATGCGCAGGAGAGCTTGAAATTTTGGCAATCGGACCGCTTACAAACCTTGCTATTACTCTTTCTCTATATCCTGAGATTAAAAAGCTTATAAAACATATATGGATAATGGGCGGGGCTGTAACGGGCGGAAATATGAATACCACGGCGGAGTTTAATATCTGGGTGGATCCGATAGCGGCTAAAATGGTCTTTAATTCAGGTATACCTATTACGATGGTAGGACTTGACACAACCTTAAAAGCAATGCTTAACAGGGCGGATGTAAATACGCTGAGGGGAATGGGAAGCAAAGCGGCGTTTTTAACGGCGGATTTGACGGAGTTTATGCTAAGAAGGCATTCAGACGGAGGAGAAGACGCTCTGATGCATGATGCTTTAGCTCTTGCGGCTGCGCTGAGTCCGGATTGTCTGTCATTTGAAGATTATTTTGTAGATGTGGAATGTAACGGAGAATATACGACGGGGCACACAGCGGTTGACGTAAGGCGGGTAAGCGGAAGGAAGCCTAACGCCTCGGTTGCGGTGGATATCGATTTGGAGAAGTTTAAGGATTGGCTTATGGGGTGTTTAAGGAACAGTATAGAATAAGATGAATATTTTAACAAAACGCAGTCCCGATATAGTAAAGGACAGAAACTTTTATACAAATATACTGTTGATGTCCGTTCCTATAATACTGCAGCAGCTTTTAAGAGTGAGCGTTGATGCTGCCGACAGTATTATGCTCGGTAATATAGAGCAGTCTCATATGGCTGCCGTATCGCAGGCAAAGCAAATATTTTTTGTGTTTTATACGATGTGCAACGGCTTTGCGGCGGGAGCTTCGGTGCTTATATCACAGCATTGGGGTAAAAATGAAACAGATAAGATAAAGGCGTTGTTTGTAACTGGAATTAAAAATATAGCGGTATTTTCAACGATACTTTCAGTTGTTATTTTTATTTTTCCCGAATACTGCATGAGAATATTCAGTAATGATGCTTACATAATAAAGCTCGGGAGCGATTATCTGAGACTTTCGGTGCTTTCTTATGTGCCGTGTGCAGTAAGTACCATGTTGTTTGCGTGCTGCAGGGGAGTTGAGCAGATAAAAATATCGTTTACGGCAAACGCGGTTTCATATCCGATAAATGTAGTTTTAAACTATTGCCTTATATTCGGCAAATTCGGATTGCCGAGGCTTGACATGGAAGGAGCGGCAATCGGCACTATAATTTCAAGGTTTGTAGAATTAGGTATCTTAATTGTTTTTGTATTCAAATATGAAAACAGAGTGAGTTTGAGCTTTAAAGATTTTAAACTGAGTGACAAAAGGCTTACAAAATTATTTTTCATTGTAAGTTTGCCGATAGTAGCCCATGAATTTATATGGTCCACGGGAACCTCCGCGGGAAGCGCGGTGACCGGTCAGATGGGGAAGGAAGTTGTGGCGGGATTCAGTGTGGCTTATATGCTGTATCAGTTAATCGCCTCGTTTATGAACAGTATTATGCATACCTGTTCCGTGGTTGTAGGAAAAGAAATAGGAAAGGGAAAAACGGGAAAGGAGCTGAAAACCGTCGCAAACAGTATGCTGTTTATAGGTATTTTCGGAGGAATTGTTTTAGGCATAATAACATTGGTGACGGCTGCGCCTTTTATAAGTTTTTATGTACTTACGGAAGCGGCTAAAACTTACGCGGGTTGGTTTATGTTTATATTTGCGGTAATATGGCCGTTCTCGGGGCTTGAAATGACGGGTATGATAGCTACGTTAAGAGCCGGAGGAGACGGAAAGACGGGATTTATTACCGATATTTTTTCGATGTGGGTGTTCACCATACCTTTGGCAATACTGGGAGGCTTTTTTTTAAACTGGTCGCCCGTGATTGTAATAGCAGTAATCAAGTTCAACATCATTATTGAAGCCGTTGTCGGATTTATAAGAGTCCGCTCAATGAAGTGGGTAAGGAATCTGACGGAGGCTTAAAAAGGAGGAGAAATGAGAAAGCTGGTAAAAAGTACCTTGGCTGTTGTTTTAGCAGCCACAATGGCGTTTTCGTTAAGCGCTTGCGGAGGAAAAACAGGAGGAGCTGCGGATAAAACATCCAAGAATACCTCGGGAACATCCGCAAAGACATCATCTTCAAATGCTTCAAATACTGCGGAAGGCGGAAAAGGAAAGATTGCTTATGTAGTCGGAGGATTAGGCGACAAGTCCTTCAGCGATTCCGGTGAAGAGGGCATGAAGCAGTTAAGAGCAAAGGGTTGGGACTGCAAGACCATAGAGGTCGGCGATGAGACCAAGGCTGATAAATGGGAAGACTACATGATGGATACTATTGATGAAGGCTATCAGTATATAGTCGCTTCATCAACATTCAGGGATATCATGTTAAAGCTTGCTAAGGAAAATAAGGATGTTAAGTTTGTGCTTTTTGATGAGCTCATGAAGGAAGAAGAACTTCCGGAAAATATGGCGCTTATCTTCTATGCTCAGAACGAAGGCTCTTATATGGTAGGTCAGATGGCTGCGGGAATGAGCAAGTCCAAGGTGGTTGCTGTTAACGTAGGTATGGACAATCCTGTAATTGCCGATTTCGTAACAGGATTTATAAACGGTATTAAAGATTATGACCCTTCGGTTAAGGTTATAAAGGCTGCCGTAGGTTCATGGACGGAGCCTGCAAAGATGAAGGAGCTTTGCCTTACCCAGGCAAGAGACCAGAAGGCTGACGTATTTTATCAGGTAGCGGGAGGTTCCGGCGGCGGACTTTTCGAAGCCTGCAAGGAAACCGGCAATATAGCTATCGGAGTGGATTCCGATCAGTATCAGTATTATAAGGATTCTGAAAACCCTGAGCTTGCCGATGTTATTTATACTTCCATGTTAAAGAATGTAGGTGATTCCTTTGTAGCTTTCTTTGACAGGGTTGAAAAGGGCGAAGATGTTTGGAAAAAGGTAAATATTCTGGGTCTTAAGGATAATGCTGTCGGCTATGTTGATAATGATTACTTTAAGCAGATGGTGCCTGAGGAAGTAAGAAATAAGATGGCAGAGTCTCAGCAGAAGATAGTTTCGGGTGAGATTAAGGTGCAGTCTTACTATGATTTCAAGGATGAGGCTGAATATCAGAAGCTTCTTGACTCCGTAGCACCTTGATAATATTTTGACATACTTGTTTTGAGGAGATTTGCATTACGGCAGGGTTTCAGGTGAAATCCTGCCGATTTACCTATGGGAGGTAGTGTATGAATGATGAAGTTTTACGGCTTGAGGGGATAACTAAGATTTATGACAACGGTTTTGTCGCAAATAAAAATATCACCTTTTGGTTAAATAAGGGTGAGATTTTGGCTTTGGTAGGAGAAAACGGAGCCGGTAAAACCACGCTTATGAAGGTACTTTTCGGTATAGAAGAGCCTCAGTCCGGCAAGATAATGATTAACGGTGAAGAGGCAAAAATTAAAAGTACTCTTGACGCGATAGATAAGGGAATAGGTATGGTTCATCAGCATTTCATGCTTGTGCCTTCTCTTACTGTTGCCGAAAATGTGGTTTTAGGGCTTGAGCCTATGAATAAGGGGCTTTTTGACTATGGTAAAGCATTAAGTATGACAAAGGAAGTGGCGGAAAAATATAATTTTAATATTGATCCCGCCGTTAAAGTAAAGGATCTTACCGTAGGTCAGATGCAGAAGGTTGAGATAATGAAGGTTCTTATCCGCGGAGCTAAGATAATAATAATGGATGAGCCTACAGCCGTACTTACACCTCAGGAAACCGACGAGCTTTTTGAGCAGCTCATTCTTTTAAAAAAGAGCGGGCACTCCATCATTTTTATTTCCCATAAGCTTGAAGAGGTAAAAAGAATATGCAGCAGAATCACCGTATTAAGACACGGATTTTGTCTTGGAAGCTATGACGCCGCGGATATGAATGAGTCCGATATTTCAAGGCTTATGGTAGGACGTGATGTTATATTGAAGATTGAAAAGGATGATCCGAAGCCGGGTAAGGCTGTTGTTCATATAAACAATTTGGTTAAATATGATGAAACCGGTAAGGCTGTCATAGACGGTATTTCTTTTGATATCAGGGAAGGCGAGGTTGTCGGAATCGCCGGAGTGGAAGGAAACGGACAGAGTGAGCTTTCAAATATTTTATGCGGTATGGAAAGGTTTTCATCCGGAGAGATTATACTGAACGGAAATGACATATCGGGTAAAAATGTTCATCAGATAAGGCAGATGGGACTTGCCTATATACCGGAGGACAGAATGATATACGGCTGCGCCGCCGATATGTCTATAAAGGATAATATAATTTCCGACAGATATTTTAAGCCTGAATTTAAAAAGGGACTTTTTATAGACAGAAAAAAAGTAAACGAGCTTGTTGATAAGTGTATAAAGGAATTCGAAATAGCCTGTGATGATAAGGATCAGCCTGTAAGAATGCTTTCGGGAGGAAATATTCAGAAGGTGGTTGTAGCGAGAGAGTTTACCTCGGGGTGCAATTTTATCTTGGCAAATCAGCCTACCAGAGGAATAGACGTGGGAGCCGCCGAGATGATAAGAAAGAATATAGTTAAAAAGGCGAGGGCTGAAAAAACCGCTTCTCTTCTTATTTCAGCCGACTTAAATGAGGTTTTGGAGTGCGCGGACAGACTTCTTGTAATGAGAAAAGGAAAAATAGTAGCCGCCTTTCCTAAAGCAAACGTAGTTTCGGAGGAGGAACTCGGAGAATATATGCTCGGTATCAAAACTATGACGGCTAAGGAAATGGAGGGAATACTATGAATAAGACAAGAAGAATAGAAGCCACTATTGAGCTTGTCCGTATTCTTGCGGCAGTAGGTATTGCTTATGCTTTGGCTCTTGTTACACTTTTTGCGATAAGCGACAATCCGCTTTATGTAATAGAGCAGTTTGTTGTGGGTCCGCTTTCCTCCGCAAGAAGAATAGGAAGTATAATAAATCTTGCCATACCGTTTACATTTACGGGGCTTTGTTTCTGCTTTATGTACGCGGTAAATAAGTTCAATCTTGCAGGCGAGGGAATCTTTATGTTTTCCGGCTGTATAATATCCTTAATGGCTATTACTATGGGAAATGCAGGAATAAGCGGATTTATCATAATTCCGATACTTATTATTACAGGTATGGTAATCGGAATAGTAATATCGGCAATACCGGCATATCTTGACCTTAAGTTTAATGCGAATATAGTCGTTGTTTCGCTTATGGTAAACAGTATACTTATGTTTTTGTCAATCTGGTTTTTAAAGTATACGATGAGAGATCCTTCCATAGGCTCCTTAGGTTCTTTTCTTTTACCGGATTCGGTAAGATTCGCTTCGATTTTCGGAAAACTGAGAATTCAGGCGGGAATAGCGGTTGCCGTGATTGCGGTAATTTTTGTGAGCATACTTTTTAACAGAATGATACTCGGTTATAAAATGAGGGTAGTCGGAAGCAATCCTAAGTTTGCCATGTCAAGCGGTATCAATATGTTTTCTACAATAATAATAGCCCAGCTTATAGGAGGAGCTTTGGCGGGACTTGGCGGAACCTGTGAGATTTTGGGAAATTATGACAGATATAAATGGGTAGTAAGCACCCAGCACGGATTTGACGGGCTTATGGTTGCGGTATTGGCAAGAAGAAAGCCTATACTCGTACCTGTTGCTGCAATGCTCCTTGCGTATATAAGAATAGGAGCGGATGTTGTAAACTCTAAGGGCGATATTCCTATAGAGTTTATTACAGTTATACAGGGTATAGTAATCCTCCTTGTAGCTGCCGAGGAATTTATGGGAAGATATAAGAAGAAACTCATATACAATGCGGCTAAAGAGAATATGAAAAGTGACAAGGATAAAGAAGTGGAAGAAATCCTTGAAGAAAAATAATAAGGAGGATGAAGTATGTTTACGATAGAATGGTTCGCAAATTTCGGTTTTTCGGTATTAAGACTGTCTACGCCGCTTATTTTTGCAGCTCTTGCGGCAGCTATAAGTAAAAAGGCGGGAATGCTCAACATGGCGCTTGAAGGAATGATGCTTACTGCGGCACTTGCCGGAGTATTATTCGCGGGAGTTTCGGGAAATGTGTGGATAGGACTTTCGGGAGCCGTTGTTTTCGGAGTTTTGGTAAGTTTTGTAATAGCTTTTTCGAATCTTTCCGGAAAGACCGATCTTTACCTTACCTGTATAGCCTTCAACCTTGCTACGGCGGGTGGAACTACTTTTGTAATGTATATTATAACAGGTGAGAAATCGACTACGGCGGCTGCAATAAAGGCTTATACGCTGCCTACGTTAAACATTCCTCTGATTGATAAGATTCCTTTGCTTGGAGGTATGATTTCAGGACATAATATACTTACCTACATTTCTTTCCTTTCAATTTTCCTTGTATGGTTCTTTTTTTACAAAACAAGGTTAGGTTTAAGGCTGAGGGCGGTAGGTGAAAATCCTAATGCAGCTTCTTCGGTAGGTATAAATGTTAAGAAGATAGGTTATATATCCTTTCTGCTTTCAGGAGTTCTCTGCGGTTTCGCGGGAGCTTTCATGTCGATGGGTTGGGTAAGCTTTTTCATGAAGAACATGGTAAACGGCAGAGGATATATCGGTCTTTCGGCAAATAACATAGCGGCGGGAAATCCTCAAGGCTCGGCACTTGCGGCTGTTTTCTTCGGATTTTCGGACGCGCTTGCTACAACGCTTAAAGGGCAGGGCGGGGATTTTCCTACAGAGTTTCTTGAGATGATACCTTATGCGGCGACAGTTATAGCTCTTGTTATTATAAGTGTAATAAGAATGGCAAGGCTTAAGAGGATAGAAAGCGGACGTGCCGTAAAGGAGAGGGGATAATATGGAAAAGAAAAGAAGAGTGGTAATAGACTGTGATCCGGGGGTGGATGATGCCGTAGCTCTTATTATGGCTATGAAGCATCTTGAGGTTTTAGGTATATGTGCCGTGGGAGGAAATACCGGACTTTCAAATACCTTAAGAAACGCTCTTTTCATAACGGAACTTGCAGAACGAAGCGATATTCCGGTTTACGCGGGATATGATTATCCTATGTTTTCAAAACCTGAGAGAGCGGAATATGTGCACGGAAAGGGCGGACTCGGTAATATAGAGGTGGGAGAACTCACCAAAAAATCTGAGAATGCTCATGCCGTTGATTTTATAATAGATACTTTTATGAACAATAAAGACGTGTGTCTTATTACCTTGGGACCTCTTACAAATGTGGCGCAGGCTATTTTAAAAGAACCGAGGCTCTCTGAAAGAATCCCTGAAATCCTATGTATGGGAGGCTCGGTGACTGCCGGAAATTACAGCGCTGCTGCGGAGTTTAATATTTATGCCGACCCGGAAGCGGCCAAGATAGTTTTTGAGTCGGGAATAAAAATAAAGCTTGTAGGACTTAATCTTTGCAGGCAGAACTCCGTGACTGAAAGTGATGTGGAAGAAATAAGAAAGGTCGGAAATAAGGTGGCGGATTTTGTTGCCGACACTCTGAAGTTCAGCTTAGGGATAGGTATACAGGTGGAAGTTTGCGATGCCTGTGCAGTGTCCTGGTATGTGAATGACAAAATAATCACAAAGTCGCTTCCTATGCACGTAGATGTGGAAACAAAGGGAGAGTTTACAAGGGGAATGACGGTCTGCGATTACAGGAATTATATTTGTACCGAGCCGACTGTCGATATAGGAAGAACGAAGCTTTTAGATTATAAGAATGAGAAAGAAAACTGCGAAGTCGCAATGGAGTTTGACAGGGAGCTTTTCATGAGAACTTTGATTGAAACTTTGAGGATGTACGGGTGAGAAAATTTTGTAGTAATCGGTAATAATGTAAAACTCCGTCATAGATAGTTTGTTTATAGCTTGCAATACGTTTTTGAATTTTTTGTAAAAGCTTTGCTGAAAAACTTAACAATAATTAGCAATGACGGTATGAAAAGTTATATTATAAATAATAGTTCCCACTAAGCCTATGTAGCGTTGCTATATGCGTAACGGAGTGGGACTTTTGTGTTTATGGAGAAACCGATGTCAGTATACAATCATTCCGTCGGCGGTTGAATATTTTTCATATTTATGCTAAACTACCGCCATAACTTAGGGTGGCGGATTTAACTTTTTGGGCCTTACAGAGTAAGATTCGCACGACCTGAAAGCTTTGCTGCGAGGGAGGAAAAAATGTCGGAATTTAATAATGAAAATGAAGTAAACAACATTGATACGGGAAGTACTGAGAATGTTAATGCGGAAAGTGCGAATAACGCTGTCGAATATGACAGTTCGGTAAACATGAGCGGGTCATATTTCACTGACGGAGAAGGAAGCGCTCCCGTGAAACCTAAAAAGAGCAAAGCACCCGTTATAATCGGAATTATAGTTGCTTTGGCTGTAATTGCGGCTGCAAGCTTCTTTTTAGTAAGACAGATTTTCAGTAATCCTATGGATAGACTTGTGTCGGCATATATGAATATGCGAGAAGACAGGAAGCAAAGCATGGATATGACAGTAAGCTTTGCCATTGATAAGGATTCCGAGAGTCTTAAGGATTTTTACAGACTGTTGGAAGAAAACGATACATCTTCAAGCGGTGAACAGATTGTAGACTTTTTATCAAGGATTCTGCCTAATTTCAAGCTCAAATACAGCGCGGCTGCGGATACGGAAAGCAATGATTTTAAAGCGGGATTTCAGATGGATATTCTTTATAAAGATAAGTCTTTAGCCGACGCGGGCTTTATTTTAAACGGATGGGAGGCTAATCTGACTTCAAAAACTCTTTTAAGCAAGCCTCTTTATTTAAATATCGGAAAACTTGCCAAAGAGGAGGGAGTAAATCTCTCGAAACTTGACTTAAAACCTTATTTCGATATACTGCATGAAGAGGACGATTTTATAAAGAATTTCACTAAATCCGAGTATGTGAAGGTTTTGAAAGAGGAACTGAAAGATAAGATAAAAGCCGAGGGTGATAAGATTACTTTTAAGTTAAACGCAAAAGAGAGTCTGAATATTTATAGAAAGTTGATTAAAATAGCGGCTAATGATGAAACTTTAAAAGACAGCGTACTTAATAAGTTTGATAAGCTTGCGGATATTGTTATAGAAAATAAGGATTATGAAATTTTCGGTCTTTCAAAAGAAGCCGCAAAGATTACTATAAAGGCTATTAAATCGAACCTTAAGGTTAATTGGGAAGATTTTCTTACAGAGTTAAGTGACAGATTGTTAGAGTCCGATTCTATGGAAGTGATTGAGGACGCAAATACCGAAACTGAGTATATTTTTTATCTGAACGGAGGAAAAATAACCAAATTTGCGGGAACTTCAAATCTTAACGGAATTTCGGCAACGGTTGTAGGAGAGTATAAAAAGTTTGACGAGGAAGCGGTTAGGGTAGAGAAAGAGGGAGCCGATGACCTCGGTAAAATTTTAAGTGAAGGGTCTTCGGATATAAATTCGGATATCATAAGTAATTTAAGCGAGAAAGTTTTAGGAGGTTCCGCTTTCGGGGATATGACGGATGATATTAAGAAGGTTGCAAAAGAAACTCTTTCAAAGGAAGATGCGGATAAAATAACGTTCTTTTTGGATGCTATTCCGGTTTATCTTTCTTATATGAATATTTTCGGCGGTAAAAGTACCTATTAAAACTGTGTAATAGCGGTTGCTGAATCACCTGACATCCTGTCATTATAAAATGATAAGGTGTCGGGTGATGTTTCTATATAAGAAGAAATCCCTGCATGGAGGAATTATGGAGCTTAATATTATAGGAGTTTCAAAAACAATCGGGGAAAAGATGATTTTAAAAGATGTAAATTTTTCGCTACATAAGGGCGATGCCATGGCTTTAAGAGGCGTAAACGGAAGCGGAAAAACAACTCTTTTAAAAATTATTGCGGGTCTTGATAAGAATTATTCCGGAGAAGTGAAATTTGCGGAGAAGAGAGAAAAAGGAAGTATAGGCTATGTGCCGCAGGATATAGTCTTGTTTGAGGATTTGAATGTAAAAGATAATCTTATGATATTCGGATCTCCGGGTAAAATTAAAGGAGAAATTGAAAGGCGCGTAGATTTTTATGCGGATGCCCTTTCTTTGACGGGACTTTTAAAAAAACGTGTGAGCGAGCTTTCAGGCGGGCAGAAAAGGCTTGTGAATATAACGGCGGGTATCATAAATTTTCCGAAACTGATTTTGCTTGATGAGGCGATAGTGGGGCTTGACACGGACGCTCTTAGCAAAATGAAAGAGCTTATAAACAGGATTAAGGATGACAGAATTATTATAATAACCTCGCATCAGGAGGATTTTTTAAGAAATACCTGCAACATTTTCGGAAAAATAGAAGCGGGAGGGTTTAGGATAGAAGAAAATGGTTAATATATCCGTCCTTGTTTATTTTAAATTAAAAAGAGCGATTTTAAAATTGAAGTCGATTTTTTTCATGATTCTTATACTTGTTATAATTTTAACAGGCATTATTTTTGCCGTAATAAAAACTAAAGCTTTTGTTCCGAAAATATTGATTTGCAACGAGGATACTTCCGTTATAGGAGGAATAATGACCGGAACGGTTTTAAATGACAATTTTGAAGGAGCTGCCGAATTTAAAACTTCAAAGCTTGAAAGCGGAAAAAAAGCGGTTTACAGCGGCAAAGCTTCCTGTCTTATACATATAAAGAAGGATACTGTGAGCAGTTTGTATGAGGGAAAGCGGGTTTTAATAGATTTATATGTAGGGGATGAGGAAAATGATTTTACGAAATTTATAACGGAATATATAAAAGGTTTTACGGAAATAATCAATACTTCCCAAAACGCAGGACTTTTATATATGAAAATTTTAAGGGAAAAAGGTATGACGGATGCTGAATATGCGGAAAAATTTGAAGAACTGCAGGAAGAATATATTAAAAAAGCGCTGTTAAGAGATGAGATTATAAAAGACATTTACGGTAAAGGGAAAACATGGAAAGAAAATTATCCGCTTATTTTTTATGCGGCGGGCGCATTGATTTTTTTATTATTAAATTCATATTTTATAAAAAAAGATAAGGAAACTGCTCTTTTAAAGGAAAGACTTATTTTATCCGGCTACAGCCGAAAGGAAATTTTATCTGCAAATATATTTCTTTTGGGCTTGTTAAATATAATATATATGCTTTGTTTTATATTTATAGGTAAACTTACGGGAATCGGGTGAGAAAATTGTATTTAAAAGTTAAATTTAGAGCAAATATTCTGAATATAAAAATATTCCGGTTTATTTTAATCGGCGTAATTCTGGGCGGGATACTATTTTTTATATCGGAAATGCGGGGAAATGTTTCCGAGTACAGTATTACCGTTGTAGACGAGGATAACACGGATTTTTCGAGCCGTCTTGTGAAAGCACTTCAAAATATGAAGGGATTAAGCGTAAATCGGGATAAAAATGCCGATATTACTTATACGATAAAAAAAGGAGCGGAAAAAGCGTTTAAGAGCGGTGATTTAAAAGAGCTTATAGAAGTTAAGAGCCGAAACTGTTTATCGGGAATCGGTTTGATAAACGATAAAGCGGCAATCAGGATAGTGAACGATTATATTTATTACAATCTTTATGAAAGAATCAGAAAGGAAGAGGATATAAGTTTTGTCGAGTATGGGAAAGTCTTTAAAGCTTCCGAAAAAGAGAATGAAATTTTAGCGGTTAATGTGATTTCGGGAAACGGTAAATCCGATGACGGGGTTAGCGGAAATACGGCTGTGGATTACGGCAAATATATATTTATAATAACGGCGTTATTTATAGGTATGTATCTGAATTTGACCTCATTTTCGGATTTATTCAATATGAAGCTTGACGGAATGAAGGGAAGGCTTTCGCTTGCGGGAATAACCGGCTTCAATTTACCGGCTTCCGAATTCGTGATAAACCATATTAAGTTTTGGCTTTTCGTTATTTCAGCATCTTTGCTTTATAAAAATATAAGCTTTAAAAGCTTTATACTGATTTTTATGGTGACGGAGTTAAGCTTTGTTATTTTTTGGGCGCTTGAAAGAACTGCAAAAACGAAAGAAGCTTATAACACGGCATCAAGAGCAGTGCTTTTATTTTTGGCTGCCGCAGCGATTTTTATTTCGTATTTCAGGTTGTAAAATACAAGTGAATTACCAAAAGGCGGAAAATCGGTGCATTTTAATTGTCTAAAATATAATTTGCGGAGGGACTATGAAAACAAATTTTTTTTCGGATAAGATTAAAATATCGGGCAGGGCGATAATAGACGAAAACGGAATCGTGCTTGAGGATTCAGCCTCGGGAATAAGCTTTTATACCGACGGAGAGGTATATATGAGTCTTGCGCCGATGTCTAAAGAGCTTACGGAGGGCTGTCCGTATATAGAGGTAGTTAAGGATAACAATTTTTCGGATATGATAAAACTTAGAATTGAAGATGAAATAAGCTCATATAAGATAGGAGAAAACGGTGACGGAAGGGAGCATAAATACCAAATAATAAAATTGACGGAAAATCAATACGGCGGAGTAAGGATTTATGACTTTAAAATATCTGACGGAGCCTCGTTAAGACCGACAGACTCATATAACAAAAAAATACTTTTTATAGGCGATTCTATAACTGCAGGATATGGAGTGGACGGTATTGACGGAGTGAGTGAATTTTCGACTTCGGAGGAAAATGTATTAAAGAGTTATGCATATCTCGTGTCTGAAAGCCTGAAGGCGGAAGCTTTTGTATTCGCTTCAAGCGGAAACGGAATAATTTCAAGATGGACGGAAAATCCCGATGTTCCCGTGACGGACGGACTGATGCCTGAAATATTTCCTTTTAAGGAAAAAGAAGCGGGTTTTGAAAATCCGGATGTAACAGTTATCAATTTAGGCACAAACGATTCGAGCTATACCGGAGAAAATGAGGAAAAAAAGAGAAAGTTTGAGACGGAATATAAAAAGTTTCTTGCCGGACTGAGAATTAAATATCCGTATACCGAAATACTGGTTTTGTACGGTTTTATGGAAAATACGCTTCTTAAAAGTGTAGAAGCGGCTGTAAATGCCTATATAAAGGCTACGGGGGACAATAAGGTTTATTATATGGAGCTTGATGGCGTGAAGAAAGGAGAAATATTGGGAGCTTCGGGACATCCGGGAGCAAAAATGCATGAGGAAAGAGCCGAGAAGATAGGGAAAAAGATAAAGGAAATTACAGGGTGGAAATGAATACGGATAAAGCGTGAATACATTACAGACAAATATATTTTCGGACGGTAGAATGCAGATGATGGGAAACAATAAGAAAAAAGCGGAAGGTCAATCAGATTGGCAAAGAGGAGGCGGAGAAATTTACTAACTGAGTAATATATAGCGGATAAGCTGTCGAGTTAAAAGGAGAAAACGGAAAATGTCGAATAAAAAATATCTTGGGGTTGATATCGGAGGAACTGCGGTAAAAATCGGAATTGTGAGCGATAAAGGTGAAATTTTGAGTGAGCTGAAAGAGTATCAGGTGAATTTTGACGGCTATGAGACTCCCATATTAAAAACGGTAATAAAATCGTGTAAGCTCTTTATTCAGGAAATAAAAATAAAGACATCCGAGCTTTCGGGAATAGGAGTATCCGCCACGGGAGGCATAAATACTGAGGAGGGCAGGGTGGACGGTGCCGCGGGACATATAAAAAACTGGCTCGGCAGTAATATCAAATCCGATATGGAAAGGGAATTTTCTCTTCCTACAGCAGTTTTAAATGACGCAAACGCGGCAGCACTCGGAGAAGCGTGGATAGGGGCGGCTAAGGGCGCTACCGATGCCGTAGTTGTTACGATAGGTACAGGAGTTGGAGGAGGAATTGTCACAGCTTCCAAGATTTTACTTGGCAAAAAGGGTTTTGCGGGAGAAATAGGGCATATGACGGTGAACGCGTACGGAGAGGTCTGTTCATGTGAAAATAAGGGATGTCTTGAATACTACGGCTCCATGTCGGCTCTTGTAAGAAATGTGAAGAAAAGAATTGAAAACGGAGAAATTTCGGGAATGGATATTGCTTCCGTAAACGGAAAAATTATTTTTGATGAAGTAAAAAAAGGAAATGAAGCTGTAAAAGCCTGTGTAGACGAGTGGTTAGGTTATATAATCGCGGGAATTGTAGGACTTGTGCATATTTTCAATCCGGAAACGGTAATTCTCGGCGGCGGGGTTTCCGCTCAAAAAGAGCTTTTTGTAGACAGAATAAGGGACGAGGTTTTAAAAAGGGTAATGGAAAGTTTTGCAAAAGGGCTAAAAATAGAGGCTGCCGAACTTGGAAACGGAGCGGGGCTTATAGGAGCGGTTTATTATCTTATGAATGAGGAGAGAGAAAAGAAAGAATGTTAAAGGGATAGTAAAATATAAAAAAATTAAAATGAAATTAAATGTTTGTTGTAAAGAACCGCTGATTTAGGCGGTTCTTTATTCATAGGAAAAATTTTCAGAAAAATTAAAAAATATATGTTGACAAATAATATAATGGGTGGTATCTTACTTTATAGATGTTAGCACTCTAAACGAGTGAGTGCTAACAACGAAAGAAGGGAGTGATGAAATGGAGTTGGATGACAGGAAGCTTGAGATTCTCAAAGCTGTTATCAAGAACTATCTGGAAACCGGGGAGCCGGTAGGTTCAAGAACCATTTCAAAGCTGCCTGAACTGAATTTAAGCTCTGCTACGATAAGAAATGAGATGTCCGATCTTGAGGAAATGGGCTATCTTATACAACCGCATACCTCAGCGGGCAGGATTCCTTCAGATAAAGGTTACAGACTTTATGTGGACCTCCTGATGCAGATTAAGGAAAAAGAGGACGGAAATATAAGGAAAGAGCTTTTGGAGAGGACAGACAGACTTGAAACATTTTTACAGCAGATAGCCAATCTCCTTGCCGTGAATACCAATTATACAACTCTTGTAGCCGCGCCGAAGTACCAGAGTAACAAAATAAAATTTGTTCAGCTTTCGGAAATTGATGAAAGCAGTCTGCTTATAGTAGTGGTTTTAGAGAAAAATACCGTTAAAAATACCATAGTTAAGATAGACGAGCCGATTGAAAAAAGTCTTTTGTTAAAGCTTAATATAATGCTTAATTCGTTTTTGGCGGGACTTGATATGAAGGAAATAAATATCGGGGTTATAGCCAAGATGAAGGAACAGTCGGGAGAGTATGTAAACCTTGTAAGTAAGATAATTGATGCGATAGGAGCTTCATTTTCGGATGACGATTCCTTAAAAATATATACGAGCGGTACGACAAATATTTTAAAATACCCGGAGCTGAATGACGGAAACAATATGAGCAGGCTTTTATATACGATAGAGGAAAAAAAGGAGCTTTCAAATCTTCTTTCGGACAAAATGGAAGAGGAAGAAAACAGAGGTATACAGGTATATATAGGAAACGATACGAATGTGGAAAGCCTAAAGGACTGCTCGGTGGTTACCGCCACTTATGAGGTGGAGGAAGGCGTATACGGGAAAATCGGAATAGTCGGACCGAAGAGAATGGATTACGCCAAGGTGGTTGGAACGCTTAAGAATCTTATGAAGCAGCTTGATGCTGTATTTAAGCATTCGGAGGATGAGAAAAGCACCAGGGCGATAAGGCTTATAGATATGAAAAAGGATGTAAATAAGGAAATTCACGATGTATAGAAATTTCTTGAAAGGCGGTGGAAAGTTGAAAAACAAAGGTAAGAATAAGGTTGTTTCCGAGGAGATAAAAGAGGATCTTAAGGAAGGACTTTCAGAAAATTCGGAAAACACTGAGGAAGCGGATTCCGGTATTTCTCTTGAAGATAGGGAAGCTGAAAAGGTAAAGGCGGATACGGAAAAAGAAAAGGAGGAAAAATATAAGAAAAAGATAGATGAGCTTAATGACAGGCTCATGAGGCAGATGGCGGAGTTTGACAATTTTCGTAAGCGTTCCGAAAAAGAAAAATCGCAGATGTTCGATTTCGGGGCAAAAGGAATAATTGAAAAAATCCTTCCTGTTGTAGATAATTTTGAAAGAGGACTTGCGACGCTTACGGAAGAAGAAAAGGAAACGGATGCTTTTGCACAGGGTATTGACAAGGTGTATAAGCAGTTGATGGCGGCGTTTGATGAGGCAGGAATAAAGGCGATAGAAGCGGTCGGAAAGGAATTTAATCCCGAGCTTCATAACGCCGTAATGCACGGTGAGGACGAAAACTTCGGAGAGAATATTGTTTCTGAAGAATTTCAAAAGGGATATACATATCGCGACTCTGTTGTGCGCCACAGTATGGTCAAAGTGGTAAACTGAGAAACGTTTATATATATTCCCGGATTATTCAAAGATACTTAATAATCACAGACCGAAAGACGGTGTGGTCGGATTTGGCACGTAAAGTGAGCGGTTTGTGAAATATAGGGCGAATAATTTGGGACAAGTAGTTGACGTAAAATAGACTAAACTGAACATTTAAGTTTAAGAATCGAGGTATATTATGGGAAAAATAATCGGAATTGATTTAGGTACGACAAATTCATGTGTATCGGTTATGGAGGGCGGACAGCCTGTTGTAATTACAAATGCTGAAGGTATGAGAACCACTCCTTCCGTAGTGGCTTTCACAAAAACAGGTGAAAGACTTGTAGGAGAAACCGCAAAGCGTCAGGCGGTTACAAACGCCGATAGAACCATTTCATCTATTAAAAGACATATGGGAACGGATTATAAGGTTACTATAGACGGAAAGTCTTATGGACCTCAGGAAATTTCCGCAATGATTTTACAGAAATTAAAGGCCGACGCGGAGGCATATTTAGGCGAGAAGGTAACGGAAGCCGTAATTACCGTGCCTGCTTACTTCAATGACGCACAAAGACAGGCTACAAAGGATGCGGGAAAGATTGCCGGGCTTGATGTGAAGCGTATCATAAACGAGCCTACGGCGGCAGCTCTTGCTTACGGACTTGATAATGAGAAAGAGCAGAAAATTATGGTATACGATTTGGGAGGCGGTACTTTCGACGTTTCCATTATCGACATCGGCGACGGTGTAATAGAAGTTCTTTCCACAAACGGAGATACAAAGCTTGGCGGTGATGATGTTGACGCGGTAATCACCAAATACATGATAGACGACTTTAAGAATAAAGAGGGAGTTGACTTATCAGCCGATAAAATGGCTCTCCAGAGACTTAAAGAAGCTGCCGAAAAGGCTAAGAAGGAGCTTTCTTCTTCCACAACCACGAATATCAACCTTCCTTTCATAACGGCTACGGCTGAAGGTCCTAAGCACTTTGATATGGATTTAACAAGAGCTAAATTTGAGGAACTTATTTCAGATATTGTTGAGAGAACGGCTATACCTGTTCAGAACGCTTTAAAGGACGCCGGACTTACAGCGAATGACATCGGAAAGGTGCTTCTTGTAGGAGGCTCGACACGTATTCCTGCCGTACAGGCAAAGGTGGCACAGCTTACAGGAAAAGAGCCGAGTAAGAATCTTAACCCTGACGAGTGTGTCGCTATCGGCGCTTCCATTCAGGGCGGAAAGCTTGCAGGTGACGCAGGCGCGGGAGATATTCTTCTTCTTGACGTAACGCCTCTTTCGCTTTCCATTGAAACAATGGGCGGAGTTGCTACAAGGCTTATTGAGAGAAATACGACAATCCCTACAAGAAAGAGCCAGATTTTCTCAACGGCTGCGGATAATCAGTCGGCGGTTGACATAAACGTGGTACAGGGTGAAAGACAGTTTGCTAAGGACAACAAGAGTCTCGGACAGTTCAGACTTGACGGAATCCCACCTGCTCGCAGAGGCGTTCCTCAGATTGAAGTTACCTTCGACATAGACGCAAACGGTATCGTTAACGTTTCGGCAAAGGATTTAGGAACCGGAAGGGAGCAGCATATAACAATTACCGCAGGCTCCAACATGAGTGACGCGGATATAGATAAGGCGGTTAAGGAAGCTGCCGAGTATGAGGCGCAGGATAAGAAGCGCAAAGAGGGAATCGACGCGAGAAATGACGCCGACTCAATGGTATTCCAGACTGAGAAGGCGCTTAGCGAGGTAGGCTCACAGCTTTCCGACAGCGATAAGAGCGCTGTTGAGGCTGACCTTAAAGAGCTTAAGGAGCTTATTGAAAAGACTTCTCCTGATAATATGAGCGATGAGGATGTGGACAAGCTTAAGGCTTCCAAGGAAAAACTCATGAACAGCGCGCAGCAGCTTTTTGCCAAAGTTTATGAGCAGACACAGGGAGCGGCAGGCGGTCAGAGCGCAGGTCCCGATATGGGAGCTTCAGCAGGACAGACCGGAACGGATAGCGGAAATCACAGCGACGATGTGGTGGACGGCGACTACAGAGAGGTTTAATCTATATTTCCTCCCCTGAAAAATCTCAGGGGAGGAAAATGTGTTCGTATATATACTAAAATGAAAGTAGGATTATTATGGCAGAACAGAAGAGAGATTATTATGAAGTCCTTGGAGTATCTAAGGATGCTTCTTCTGACGATCTGAAGAAGGCATACAGAGTTTTGGCTAAGAAGTATCATCCCGACTCAAATTCGGGAGATAAGGAGGCTGAAGCGAAGTTTAAAGAGGCTTCCGAAGCATACGCCGTTTTGAGCGACCCTGATAAGAGGAAGCAGTATGACCAGTTCGGACATTCTGCTTTTAACGGCGGAGCCGGAGGCGCGGGCGGATTCGACTTCAGTGATATGGACATTAACGACATATTCGGCAGCTTCTTCGGCGGCGGCGGAGTTGATTTTGATTTCTTCGGCGGCGGAAGAAGAAGAGCTAATAACGGTCCGTCTAAAGGAGCCAATTTAAGATACGGGCTTCGGATTACCTTTGATGAAGCGGTAAAGGGCTGTACTAAAAGTATAACCTTAAATTTAAAGGATACATGTAAAAGCTGCAGCGGAAGTGGCGCTAAGGCAGGTACTTCTCCTGTCACCTGCTCTAAGTGCGGCGGTTCCGGTCAGGTGGTTATGACACAGCAGTCACTTTTCGGAATGGTAAGGAATGTGCAGGTCTGCCCGGACTGCAGAGGTACGGGAAAGATTATAAAGGACAAATGTCCTGATTGCAGGGGTGAAGGCTTCATTACTTCAAGAAAGACAATAGAAGTATCCATTCCGGCGGGAATTGATGACGGCCAGGCTGTAAGAATAAGAGATAAGGGTGAGCCGGGTATAAACGGAGGTCCGAGAGGAGATCTGCTTGTGGAGGTTCAGGTGAGCGGACATCCGTCTTTCCAGAGAGACGGTTATGACGTTTATTCTTCCGTGCCTGTTTCCTTTACACAGGCTGCGCTCGGCGGGGATATAAGGATAAATACGGTTGACGGAGATGTCATTTACACGGTTAAGGCGGGTACACAGACCGACACCAGGGTAAGGCTTAGAGGTAAGGGAATACCTACCCTAAGAAATAAGGATGTGAGGGGTGATCATTACGTTACCCTTATAGTTCAGACACCTACCTCTCTTACAAGTGAGCAGAAAAAAATTCTTGAAGAGTTTGACGCGACACTTGCGCCGAGGTATCAGGCGGCTTCCGACAAGTCGGATAAGGCTACGGAAGCGGGAGAGAGCGAAAAGCCTAAAAAGACAAAGAAGAAAAAGAGCTTTACGGATAAGTTAAATGAATTTTTTGACCCGGATAATTGAAAGTAAACTTAATTCTATACTTAAAACTTCCATTGGAAATAATATATTTTACAGTGGAAGTTTTTTTATGAATAAAAACTTCCGTAAAAAATGCGTAAATTTATTCGCCGAGAAAAGTGTAGTGTAATCATAAAAACTCCCCGAGAAAAGTGTAAAATATATATTTTTGAAAGTAAAAACTTTGAAGAAACGTAGATTTTTAAAGAAAAAAACTTTGAAGAAACGTAGATTTTAACAAAAACAAATCTTGAAGAAACGTAGAAAAGCTGATATTATGCTTATATAAGGGGGGGCAGGATATATGATTTTTAAAAGAAAAGCTTATGATGAACTGATCAATTGGAAAAAGAATTACGCGGATAATTACGCGGTATTGCTTGAAGGGGCAAGACGGGTAGGAAAATCGACGATTGCGGAGAATTTCGGAGAGAATGAATACAAATCATATATTCTGATAGACTTCTCAAGAAATGATGACAATATAATTAAGTGTTTCGATGATATAGGAAATCTTAACCTCTTTTTCCTGAGATTACAGGCGGAAACGGGGATAACGCTTTATGAACATGAGTCGCTAATTATATTTGATGAAGTACAGCTCTTTCCAAAAGCAAGACAGGCTATAAAACATCTTGTAAAAGACAGCAGGTATCATTATCTTGAAACGGGCTCGTTAATTTCGATTAAGAAAAATGTTAAAGATATTCTGATTCCGTCAGAGGAGATGAAAATACAGGTCTATCCGATGGATTATGAGGAATTTTGTGAAGCTGTCGGATATAACTATTCATTATTAAGGCAGATTTACAAAACGGGAACCCCGGTCGGTCAGGCGACAAACAGAAAACTGATGAGAGATATAAGACTTTATATGGCGGTAGGAGGTATGCCGCAGGCAGTAGATGCGTATATCAGGGGAGAAAATTTTATCAAAATAGATCAGGTGAAACGCCAAATTATTGCCTTGTATGAGGATGATTTTAAAAAAATAGATTCATCGGGAAGAATATCGGCGATGTATCATGCAATACCTGCCCAGTTATCGAAAGATTTAAGAAAATACAGGATAACTTCAGCCATAGGCAAACGAAATCAAACGAAAATGGAAGAGCTTTTGCATGAGATGATTGATTCCAAGACGGTGCTGCCATGCTATAATTCAACAAATCCGAGAGTAAGTTTGTCGAACACGAAAGATTTCAGCAGTTATAAGTTATATCTTTCCGATACGGGTTTGTTTGTTACATTGATGTTTATCGACAGAAAAGAAACGGAAAATGAAATATACGGAAAGCTGCTTTCGGATAAGCTGCCCGCAAATTTAGGCTATCTGTATGAAAATCTGGTTGCACAAATGATAAATGCCGCAGGACGCGAACTTTATTATCACACTTGGGAAAAGAAAGGAAGCACTCATTACTATGAAGTTGACTTTTTGATTTCAAAAAACAGCAAGGTTTCAGCTTTTGAAGTAAAGTCGTCAGGCACCGGAAAACATGAGTCGATTAACAAATTTTATAAAAAGTTTTCAGCCAATACAGACAATATATACTTATTATCTCAAAAAGATACGGGAACAGAGGAAATGCTTAAAAAAAGCCCTATTTATCTGACACCGTTTTTAGTGGAATAAGTAAAGGGATAAATCGTTGTAAAAATTTATTTTCCAAACCTTGAATAATATAAAAAAATTGATAAACTGTAGGAGCGGACAACTTGACCGATGAGAGAGAGGCATACTAAAATGCTTAGAGAAGAGAATAATTTTATAAATTTTTTGAAATACTTATATATTGTTATTTAAGTACTTGTTTCGGTGTGTATTTTTGAGGCAGGTGCTCTTTATGTGTAAACAAACTCAAGAATTAAACATGAAAATGTATAAATGACGGAGAGGAGGATAAAAAAGGGTTAAATCCATATAATTAAGTACAAAACAAAATTCTTTAAAAGAAAGCGAAAAAAATGAAGGCGATATTGTGGATTTTGATTTTAAGCTTTTTTCTTGGAAGCGGATTTATCACTCAGACAAGCGCGAAGGATAAGCTTGATATTGTTTGGCTTAAGAAAGGGTATGAAAATCTCGGATATTGTAGTGAAGGTCTGATAGCGGCAAGTAAACGGGTAGAATTTAACGATATATACGGTTATATAGACAAAAACGGTAAAGAAGTAATACCGTTTTTATATGAAAAGGAGAAGTCTTTTGAAGGTTGAAATGTATTTATTTCTGTTAGATTATTTTTGTTTATGTAATGCTGTTTATAAGCCGCATGGTTAAGCCATATTTATGAAAAAATACGGAAACTTAGATTCTGTTTTTCTTTTAATTCTCATATTTTTATGTTACAATATCTAAGTCGCGTTGAACGAAGCAAACGAAGGTAAAAAGAATATGAAATGGCTTAAATATAAAATAGAAACTACTACAGAGGCTGTGGAGGCGGTTACGAACCGCCTTTATGAGCTTAATATTTATGGGGTTGAAATACGGGATAAGGTGCCGCTTACAGAGAATGAGAAAAAACAGATGTTTGTGGATATTCTGCCGGAAAACGCGCCTGATGACGGCACTTCTGAGATTTATTTTTATATCGAAAAAAATGATGAGGAAGCTTCGGACAGAAGCGCCATGTATAATAGCGGTACTGAAATAGAGGAGCCTTCTTGTATAGACTCTGCCGAGGTCGTAAAAGAAATAAAAAAGGTACTTAACGGGCTTTCCGAATTTATGAATGTAGGTTCGGGCTACATATCGGTTTCGGAGGTTGACGAGAGCGAATGGGCTTATAAATGGAAGGATTTTTTCCATTCCTTTAGAATAGGAGAAAATATTATAATCGCGCCTACATGGGAAGAACCGGAAAATCTTAATGAAAACGATATTTTAATAAGGATAGACCCGGGTATGGCTTTCGGCACCGGAGCGCACGAAACCACGAAGCTTTGTATAGAAGCGTTGCAAAAATATATTAAAAAGGGCGACGAGCTTTTGGACGTGGGTACAGGAAGCGGAATACTTATTATAGCGGCGTTAAAATTGGGAGCGGAGGGTGCTTACGGTATAGACATAGATCCTGTCGCCGTAACTTCCGCCGAGGAAAACCTTGAAAGAAACGGAATTTTAAAAACACAGGCAAGGCTTGAAGCGGGCAATATTTTAGAGGATGAAGATTTAAGACTTAAGGTAGGAGAAAGAAAGTACGATATAATTACCGCGAATATATTAGCTCCGGTGCTTATTACGCTTACTCCAATCATAACGCCCGTATTAAAGGACGGAGGATACTATATCTGCTCCGGCATAGCGGAGGAATTTGCTGAGGGTGTAATTTCCGCAGTAAAAGAATCAGGGCTTAAACTTATTTCCGATAACAGGGAAAACGGCTGGGTTTCTCTTACCGCGAGGAAAGAGTGATGGCAAGATTTTATATAAAAGAGGAACAGATTGAAGGAAATAAAGCTTATATCTCGGGTGAGGATGTAAACCATATTAAAAACGTATTAAGAATGAAGCGGGGCGACGAGCTTTTGGTGAGTACGGGAAACGGACTTGTGTATAAGACCGAGATAGAAGCTCTTGACGAAAACGGAATAAGTCTTATAATAACGGATTGTGACGGCGGACGGGCGGAGCTTCCTTGTGAAATCACCCTTTTTCAAGGACTTCCGAAAAAAGATAAAATGGAACTGATAATTCAAAAAGCTGTAGAGCTTGGAGCTTACAGAATTGTCCCCGTCATGATGAAGCGAACCGTTGTTAAGCTTGAAAATGAAAAAAAGGAAGAAAAACGACTCGAACGCTGGCGTACTATAGCTCTTACCGCAGCCAAGCAGTCCGGAAGAGATATAGTGCCGGAGGTTGCGGATTTTATAAGCTTTGAAGAAGCGGTAAAAGAAGCTGAAAACCTTGAATATAAGCTGATTCCTTATGAGAACGAGAAAAGCATGGACAAGGCGAGGGAAATTGTAAGGAGAGCTAAAGATAAGAAAAGTATAGGAATCTTCATAGGACCCGAGGGCGGCATTACGGAAGAAGAATTGGCATTGGCGGAGAGTCATGGAGCGTTTTCGATAAGTCTCGGAAACAGGATTTTGAGAACCGAAACTGCGGGCCTTGCACTTATTTCCGTTTTGGCATTTGAGACGGACAGATGACCGAGAATGTTTATTTGCACCGCTTAGACTAAGGAGCACGGCTTATGACTTAAGTGATTGAACTACGGAAATAATTTGATTTTGGAGCAATAAAATGGAATGTTATTTAGATAACGCCGCTACGACGAAACCGTCTGAGGCGGTAATTAAAGCGGTAAATGAAGCTATGGCGGGGGTGTACGGCAATCCGTCTTCATTACATAAAAAAGGCTTCGAGGCGGAAAGGCTTATAGAGGAAGCGAGAGAAAAAATCGCAAAGACCGTGAGAGCCTCGGCAAATGAGATAATTTTTACTTCGGGAGGAACGGAGTCAAACAATCATGCTATTTTAGAGGGTGTGGAGTTAAGAAAAAGACACGGCAGACATATCATCACTACAAGCGTAGAACATTCTTCCGTAAAACGCCCTGTGGAATATTTAAAAAAAGAGGGCTGTGAGGTTTCTTATCTTTCTGCGGACAGATTGGGACAGATAAAAAACGAAGATTTGTTAAAGCTTTTAAGAGAAGATACGATACTTTTATCCGTAATGCTTGTAAATAATGAGATAGGCAGTATAAATGATGTGGAAAGTCTTATAAAGACGGCAAGGAGTAAGAATCCGGATATACTTGTCCATATAGATGCGGTACAGGGCTACGGAAAACTGAATATAAATACAAAGAAGTTGGGTGCGGATTTTTTAAGTGTGAGTGCGCATAAGATACATGGACCTAAAGGCATAGGCTGTCTTTATATCAGAAACGGGCTGAAGCTTCCGCCATATATTTTAGGGGGAGGACAGCAGAAAAATTTTCGCTCAGGCACGGAAAATGTATACGGGATAGCCGGCTTTGCCGCTGCTGCGGAAGAGGTTTACAAAAATTACGAGAAGAGAACGGAAAAGTTTTATTTTCTTAAAGAAAAGTTTATAAGAGGGATAATAAAAGAGTTTCCGGAAGCCGTTATAAACGGCGTGGATTTGGAGGGGAATCTTTCAGAGAATATCAGAAGAACCGCTCCGCATATAGTGAACGTTTCTTTTAAAGGAATAAGATCTGAGGTTCTTTTGCATGCCCTTGAAGAAAAAGGGATTTATGTTTCAGCCGGTTCCGCATGCGCTTCGAACGGGAAAAAAGAGGCGGGTACCTTGGAGGCTATAGGGGCGACCGTAGAAGAAGCGGAGTCTTCCGTGAGATTCAGTTTTGGAAGTTTTACCGAAACGGAAATGATAGACTATACACTTAAAGAGCTTAAAGAAATCGTGCCGGAACTTTTAAAATACAGGAGAAGATGATGTTTGAATACAGGGCTTTTTTAATTAAATACGCTGAAATCGGAGTAAAGGGAAAGAACAGGTTTTTGTTTGAAGATGCTCTCGTAGGGCAGATAGAGCATTCCTTAAAATCGGTGGAGGGGAGATTCAGGGTTTATAAGCAACCCGGAAGGATATTTGTTGAAGTAGGAAAAGGTGATTTTGACTATGACGGAGCGATTACCGCATTAAAGAGGGTAATGGGAATATTAAGTATCTGTCCGGTTTATATAGCGGATACTACGGAGCTTTCCGATGTGGAAAAGGCTGCTGCGGATTATATGGGTGAGTGTTACAGTACGGAGAGCTTCAGTTTTAAGGTTATGGTAAAAAGAAGCAACAAGCGTATGGAAAAAACTTCGCCTGAAATAGCTGCTGAAATAGGAGGGCTTATTATTGAAAAATACGGGGAAAAATTTACCGTTGATGTGCATAATCCGGATAAATTTATTACCGTTGAATTTAGAGACAGGGGATATATTTATTCCGAGAGCGTAAAAGGAGAGGGCGGTATGCCTATAGGCACCGCGGGAAAGGCAATGTGTCTGCTTTCGGGAGGAATAGACAGTCCGGTTGCGGCTTATATGATGGCAAGAAGGGGAGTCAAGGTGGAAGCGGTTTATTTTCACGCTCCTCCTTATACAAGTGACAGGGCTAAACAAAAGGTGATAACTCTTGCAAGGCTTGCGGCAAGATATACGGGTAAAATAAAGCTTCATATAGTGAACTTTACCGATATACAGCTTGCCATTTATGAGAAATGCCCTCATGACGAGCTTACTATAATTATGCGAAGATATATGATGAGGATAGCGGAGGATATTGCTAAGAACAATGAATGTATAGCCCTTATTACCGGAGAGAGTGTAGGACAGGTGGCAAGCCAGACAATGCAGAGCCTGCTTACTACAAATGCAGTTTGCTCACTTCCCGTTTTCAGACCGGTAATAGCATTTGATAAGCAGGATATAGTAGACATTTCAAAAAAAATTGGTACTTTTGAAACGTCGATACTTCCTTACGAGGACTGCTGTACAATATTTGTAGCAAAGCATCCGGTAACAAAGCCTACACTAAATAAAATTGAAAATTCCGAAAAGAAGCTTGATGATGTAATAGAGGAATTATATAAAAAGGCGATGGAAAGTATAGAGGTTATTGAGTGTGAGCCTGCGGAGGTTTAAGGAGTAAGAAAAAAAGAGCTGTCGCTTTAAGAAAACCATTACAAGATTATGTATGACTTTGATAAGAGTTTATCACCGTATCTTGTATGTTTTGTACTTAATGCGACAGCTCCAAACAGAATCTTTTCTAAATTACTCCACGATGAAAGGCTTAAGAGCTGCAAGAATGTTGTCAGCCTGAGCGTCATTGTGAATGTTAAGATCAATAGACTTTGAAAGGTCAAGACTGAAAATACCCATAATGGACTTTGCGTCGATTACATATCTTCCGGATACAAGATCGAAATCGGAGTCGAATTTGGTAACTTCGTTTACAAATGCCTTTACTTTGTCGATTGAATTCAAGGAAATCTTAACTGATTTCATTTTCATTCCTCCTTAATAAAAGATATTTAAAACCCTTATTCATACACATAAATGATACGTTTTGACCTAAAAATTGTCAATATGCATAATAAATAAAAAGTATACATAAAAACTGTTATTTTGAACAATATATTTAAAATGGACATTGAAGAAGCATATAATTCATCCGAAGGCTTTAAGATATATGCTCTGAAGATGTCGGTTAAAATATTCGCGAAACATTGAGAAAACAAATACTCACGGACAGTTCACAAAGAGAACGAACTCGTAATCCGTCGTGTGAATATTTTAAAGCTGCAACTTTTATACTGAATATTCACAGTTTGGGAGGTTTATTTGAGTTATACCGAAAAGATTAAAACCGTTGCCTTTCTAAGCCTCGGCTGCAAGGTCAATGCCTATGAAACCGAATCTATGGAAGAAATGTTTAAGGAAGCGGGTTATGAGATAAAAAAGTTTAACGAGAAAGCGGACATATATGTGGTAAACACCTGTACAGTCACAAATATAGCGGACAGAAAATCGAGACAGATGTTGCACAGAGCGAAAAAGCTTAATACAGAAGCGGTGGTTGTGGCGGTGGGTTGCTATGTACAGGCGCCGCAGTCAAGGCTTGAGGATGATGAGCTTGTGGACATACTGATAGGTACAAGAGGAAAATCCTCGGTATTGTCGCTTGTTGAAGAATATATAAGAAGCGATAAAAAGCGCGATTTCAAGCATGGAGTGATAAAGGGCGGCGAGGAAAATAAGAAATGGACCTATGACAGTAAAAGTGTAAAAACCGCAGGGGATAAGACAAGGGCGAATATTAAAATCCAGGACGGCTGTGACCAGTTTTGTACCTATTGTATAATTCCGTTTGTAAGGGGCAGAATCAGAAGCAGAGATGAAGAGGGAATAATTGAAGAAGCAAAAATGCTTTCGGAAAAAGGTTTTAAGGAGCTTGTGCTTACGGGTATTCATATAGGCTCTTACGGAAGAGATATAGACGGAGAAAGCCACATGTTAAAGCTTTTAACCGAATTGAGCGATATTCCCGGAGATTTCAGAATAAGACTCGGCTCCGTTGAACCCAGACTTATTACGGAAGAATTTGTTAAAAATTTAGTAAAGCTTGAACGAGTATGTCCGCATTTTCATCTTTCATTGCAAAGCGGCTCAACCTCGGTTTTAAAGAGGATGAACAGGCATTATACCGCAGAGGAATATTATAATTCCGTCGAAATTTTAAAAAAGTATTACGACAGACCGGGAATAACTACTGATATAATAGTGGGATTTCCGGAGGAAACCGAAAAGGAATTTAATGAGACTGTCGAATTTATTAAAAAGGTAGGATTTTTAAAGGTTCATGTTTTTCCGTATTCGATGAGAAGCGGAACATATGCCGCGAAGCTTTCGCGGGTTGCAGATAATATTAAAAAGCACAGAGCAGAGACTTTGGCTGAGGTGTGCGACATGGTGTCGCGAGAGTATTTAAAGAGCTTTGAGGGCGATTCCGAGAGACTTCTTATTGAGGAGGAATTAAAGGGCAGAGAAAGCTTTTTTATAGGACATACGGACCGATATATAGAGGTGGCGCTTCCTAAGACGGCTTTGCCGACAGGAACAAAAGGAGCTGAAAAGATGTTTTTAAAGGTTAAGGACATGATACTTTCCGATGCTTCGGATGAGAGACTTAAGCAGCTTATGATAGGCGGCAAGGCGGAAATCGGTTTGACTGTTTTGTAAAAAATACGAAAGGTACATTGAAAATATTTTACATATATATTAAAATCAGTATATATGTAATTGCAAGCAGCTTAAAAAGGAGCATAGAATTGGCTGAGTTTAATAATACACAGTTTTTTAAGGAAGTGAAGGCGGAGCCTGAGATAAAAGTAAAGGAAGTCTTGAGATCGGTATATGAGGCTCTTAGTGAAAAGGGATATAATCCGGTAAATCAAATCGTAGGATATATTATGTCGGGAGATCCTACTTATATTACAAATCATAACGGCGCGAGAAGTCTTGTAATGAAGGTGGAGAGAGACGAGCTTTTGGAGGAACTTGTCGATAATTATATAGGTTTTGCTCTTTCGGGAAAAAAGAAAAAATAATGAGAATACTTGCTTTGGATTTGGGCTCAAAAACCTGCGGAGTGGCTGTAAGTGACGAGCTTCTTTTAACAGCTCAGGGAGTTGAGGTAGTAAGAAGAAAAGAAGAAAATAAATTAAGAAAAACCCTTGCAAGGATAGCTGAATTGGCGGAGGAATATAAGGCGGAGAAAATAGTGTTGGGCTATCCTGTGAATATGGACGGCACAAAAAGTGAAAGATGTCTGCTTTCCGAGGAATTCGCGGATAAGCTTAACAAGCGTACAGGGATAGAAGTTGTTTTATGGGATGAAAGACTTACCACCGAAGCTGCGTCGGAGGTGCTTAAAGAGGCGGGGATAAGTCGAAACGAAAGAGAAAAGGTGGTAGACAAGGTGGCGGCGGTTTTTATTTTGGAGGATTATCTTAATAACCGCGGCTAAGTATTTTGCCTATAATTAAGGCGGGAAACGGAGAGGGAATGTCGGATTTTGATGAAGTAAGAAAAATAGAGGTTGTTGATGAGGACGGAAACGACTGTGATCTTTATGTGCTTTCACAGACAAGGATAGCGGGCGTTAATTATATACTTGTTTCGGAAGAAATGCCTGAGGACGGAGAAGATGATGACGATGAGGAGGTGCCTATTTTTATATTTAAAGAGGCGCCGGATGATGATGATGATTCCATCCGCTATGAGGCTATTGATGACGAAAAGGAAATGGAAATTGTAACAAAGGTTTTTGCCGAAATGCTCGATGATGTAGATTTCGGTATATAAGCCTGAAATAATAGGAAGTATATCAGAACCTGAAGGATAAGGTGAAGACATGCAGAGCGAAAATGAGGAATTTAAGACATTACTTAAAAATAAGGGATTAAAAATCACCAATCAGAGACTGGCGGTGCTTGAGGTTCTTCAGGAGAGGAATAATCAGCATTTTACAGCCGAGGAGATTTTTGATTTGGTGCGGGAAATGCATCCGGATATCGGACTTGCGACTATTTACCGCACTATTCAGCTGCTTTCAGATATGAAGATTATCGATAAGCTGACTCTGGATGACGGGTTTGTAAGATATGAATTTCGCAGAGAAGCTGCGGGAGGACACAGACACCATCATTTACTCTGTCTTAAGTGCGGCGGAGTGTTTTCATTTGAAAAGGATTTTTTGTCATCTTTAGAAGGAGAAATAGAAAAGATGACCGATTTCAAAGTAATCGATCACGAAATAAAGTTTTTCGGATATTGTAAAAATTGTCGTGATGATATTCCAAAGGATTGATATACTTCCCACAGGGAGGTAATAATGACAGAGCTATCAAAGGATGGAAAATATGCGGACAGGGGTGTTCCGGCTCACAGAAGAACCAAGAGGTCCGCAGAGAAGAAAAGTGAGCCCGCAGTGAAAAATGTAACCAAAACTCGTGTCGTAAGAACCGGAATTACGGGAAAGAAAAAAGCAAAGGGAGAGGCTCCTGCAAAGGAGAAGGTGGCAGGTACCCTTTCAAAACTTGATATAGGCAGACTTCCCGCAATATTTAAGAAACCTAAGGAGGCTTCAAGGGAAATAAAGCCTAAAAGAAGCGCAAAAGAGGTAAAAAAGGGTACAAAGGGACTTAAAATCATACCTCTCGGAGGACTTGAGCATATAGGTATGAATATAACCGCTTTCGAGTATGAGGATGATATCTTTGTGGTTGATTGCGGTATATCGTTTCCTGAGGACGATATGCTCGGTATCGACTGTGTAATACCTAACGTGAGCTATTTAAAAAAGAATATAGATAAAGTACGAGGCTTCGTAATTACTCACGGACATGAGGACCATATAGGGGCTTTACCTTATATACTTAAAGAGGTGAATGTTCCGGTTTACGCTACAAGGCTTACGGTGGCTATAATAGAGAGCAAACTTAATGAAAGGAATATGCTTAAGACTACCAAAAGAAAAATTGTAAAATACGGTCAGTCTATAAATTTAGGGTGCT
Source organism: uncultured Catonella sp. (assembly GCA_963545085.1). Classification (GTDB taxonomy): domain Bacteria; phylum Bacillota; class Clostridia; order Lachnospirales; family Lachnospiraceae; genus Catonella. The sequence goes on from CAUUHV010000021.1 coordinate 38,760, forward strand.
TTCGAATTGAATTTATAAGAACAAACCACAGTATAAGCGACGCGGCGGCTTTAGCTATCTATACTCCTGTAGGAACCGTTTTTCATACGGGAGATTTTAAGGTGGATTATACTCCGGTGGTAGGGGATCCGATTGACTTACAGCGCATAGGCGAAATAGGAAGAAAGGGTGTGCTTGCGCTTATGTGCGAGTCCACAAATGTGCTTCGTCCGGGCTTTACCATGTCGGAAAAGTCGGTAGGAAAGACTTTCGAAAGTATTTTCGCGGAAAATAAAAACAACAGAATAATTGTCGCGACCTTCGCTTCAAATGTGGACAGAGTACAGCAGATTATAAATACCGCGCAGAATTACGGACGTAAGGTTGTTGTAGATGGCAGAAGTATGGTAAACATAATAACAATAGCAAAAAGCTTGGGTTATATAACCATTCAGGACAACACTCTTATAGACATAAATCAGATTAAGGACTATCCGGATGAACAGCTTGTGCTTATAACCACGGGAAGTCAGGGCGAGGCTATGGCCGCGCTTTCAAGAATGGCGGCGTCCATTCATAAAAAGGTCACAATAAAGCCCGGAGATACCATAGTTTTCAGTTCCACACCGATACCGGGAAATGAAAAGTCGGTGTCAAAGGTAATAAATGAATTATATATGCACGGCGCCAATGTAATCTTTCAGGATGCTCATGTATCCGGACATGCCTGTCAGGAAGAAATAAAGCTGATGTACGCTCTTGTAAAGCCTAAAATAGCTATACCGGTACACGGAGAGTACAGACATCTTATAAAGCACGGTGAGCTTGCCTGCGAAATGGGTGTGGCGAAGGATAACGTATTTGTAATGAAATGCGGCGACGTACTTGAGCTTAACGAAGAAGGCGGAAAGATCACGGAGCATATAGAATGCAAAGGAGTAATGGTAGACGGTCTTGGAATCGGCGATGTAGGTAATGTAGTAATGCGCGACAGGCAAAAGCTTTCGGAAGAGGGACTTGTGGTTGTTACGGTGTCTATGGAAAGCGGCGGAAATTATGTGCTTTCGGAGCCCGAGATTGTTTCAAAAGGCTTTATTTACGTTAAAGAATCCGACAGTATAATGAGAGAAGCCCTTGCTGTAGTGAGGGAAGCCCTTTTAAGATGTCAGGACAGAGGAATTACGGACAGAAATAAGATAAAGAGTGAAATAAGAGATTCACTAAGCGATTTTATATGGCGTCAGACCAAAAGATCGCCGATGATAATTCCTGTAATTGTGGATGTGGACTATTAAGACGGAGGAGGTGGTGTATTGGCTTCAGGCAGAAGAATAGAGCGGATAGTGCTTGATATTTTGGGGATAGTGGTGCACATTTTTTTGAATGTGATATTTTATATCGCCATAGTTTACATGGTAATAAAAGCGAGTCGGTACGCGTATACATTTTCTTATCAGGTTTTCGGCTCCGTTTCCGTCACAAAGGGAACCGGCTATGACAAAGATTTTATAATAGAAAAGGGAGAATCCACAATGAATGTTGCCGGCAATTTGCAGCGTGAAGGTCTTATAGTGGATAAATATTCGTTTTATACAAGGGCGAAGATCAGTAACCGTAAAATACTTCCCGGTAAATATAAGCTGAACACTTCCATGAATTATGACGGAATATTGGATTTGATTACAGGAACGGTGACTGAAGGCAACGGGGGAACAAAGTGAACGCGGATTATCAGAGATTTGAGAGCTTTTTATTAAGCATAGAGGACGGTTTACCGAAGTACCTCAAAGATTTGGAAATGATGTCTATAGAAAACGGAATTCCGATTATAAGAAAGGGCAGCCAGAGAGTTATAAAATTTATGATTGCCCTTAAAAGACCGTTAAATATATTGGAAGTGGGAACGGCAACGGGCTTTTCCTCATTATTCATGTCCGAATTTTCAGACGACGAATGTAGAATAACGACAATAGAGCGAATGAGGGAAAGAGCCGATGAAGCCGCTTTGAACTTTAAAAAATATGATAAGAAAAATAAAATAAGTCTGATTATCGGCAATGCCGAAGAAATTTTAAAGGAGCTGTCCGAAAAAACGCCGAAAAGCTGTGATTTTGTATTTATGGATGCCGCAAAAGGGCAGTACGGAAGCTTCTATCCCTATGTAAAGAGGCTTATGAGAGAAGGAGCAATACTCATATCCGACAATATGCTTCAAGAAGGGAGTCTCCTTGACGCTCAGGCTACTGTGATACGTAGAGACAGAACCATACATAAGCGAATGAGAGAATATGTAAAAATGCTCTGTACC
>CAUUHV010000022.1:0-36588 GCA_963545085.1 uncultured Catonella sp.
AGGGAAAAGAGTGAGAGAAAAGAAAAAAGATGCAAGAATAAGTTTAATAATAATGTAATATTATGGAAAGGAAGTTTTTATGAAGACGGTTAAAGAAAGATTTTTGGATTATGTTTCTTACGATACGCAGTCGATGAGCGGGACGGAGGAAGTTCCGAGTACGGCGAAGCAGCTTAGATTAGCGGAGCATCTTATAGAGGAATTAAAGGAGATTGGACTTAGTGACGTCAAGATGATGCCGCACGGTTATGTTTTTGCGACTATACCCGCGACTACGGACAGAGATTTGCCGGTATTAGGTTTTGTTTCTCACATGGATACGAGCGATGCCATGTCGGGAGCTGATATAAAACCTCGTGAAATTGTTAATTATGACGGGAAGGATATAGTGCTTAATGAGGCGTTAAACATAGTGATGAGGGTGGAGGATTTTCCGGTACTTCCCGAGTTTAAAGGGGAAACTCTTATAGTGACGGACGGAACCACTCTTTTGGGCGCTGATGATAAGGCGGGAGTGGCAGAGATTATTACTATGGCGGCTTATTTTATGGAGCATCCGGAAATAGAGCACGGAAAAATCAGAATAGGCTTTACTCCGGACGAGGAAGTGGGTCACGGCACAAAGTATTTTGATACCGAGGAATTCGGCGCCGATTATGCCTATACCGTGGACGGAGGAAGGCTCGGTGAGCTTGAGTATGAGAATTTTAACGCGGCTTCGGCGAAGGCTACGATAAACGGAGTGAGCATACATCCGGGCTCCGCTAAATGGAAAATGAAGGACTCCATAAGGATAGCCATGGAGTTTCAGGCTATGCTTCCGGTTTATGAGGATCCTTACTGCACGGAAGGCTATGAGGGCTTTATCCATGTGACGGGAATTGAGGGAAATACGGAAAAAACCGTTATAGAGCATATAATACGCGATCACGATATGGCGAAGTTTGAGAAGAAAAAGGCGCTTTATAAGGAAGTCGGCGACTTTATAAATGCGAAGTACGGCGAGAATACCGCGGAGGTTGAAATTGAGGACACCTATTATAATATGAAGGAAATGCTTGAGCCGAACATGCACCTTATTGAAACCGCTAAAAAGGCTATGGAGGAGCTCGGTGTGGAGCCTATAATTTCTCCGATAAGAGGCGGCACGGACGGAGCCATGCTTTCTTACATGGGTTTACCTTGCCCTAACATCTGTACCGGAGGTATGAATTATCACGGAAAGTATGAGTATGTATCTGTGGACGCTATGATTAAGATAGTGGAGATTTTAAAGAAAATAGTTATGCGTTACGCGGAGTAGGAAACGGCGGATGAGGAATGGATAATTACACTAAGTATAAGGAGCTCAGAGAGAAATTCGGGGAGTTTGTCTATGAAAGCTATGAAATAGACGAAACGGATAATGAAATAATACTTGCATATAATTTCTCCATAAAAGGACTTTCAGATTTCAGACCGGAATGGAGGATTCCTAAGAAAAAAGAGAACAAAGCTATTTCTGAAAAGCTTATTTTTTTTAAAAAAGAGGCGGAGGAGAATTTAACGCTTAAAAAGCTTATTTTTTCTTTAGGAATGATAGAGCTTATAAGCTACTGGAAGATAGCCTGCCCCGAAAGAGTTATAATAAAAGCCGGCTTAGAAAATGAGGAAATGACGGAGAATGAACTTTTATGGTGGAAAGAGCAGTATTTTTACGGTCTCGGAGAGTTTTTCCATACGAATAAAATACCTCTTGATAAAGACGGATTTATGAAGCTTTCGGCAGGTGATAGAAATTTAAAGAAAGAGAATGCGAATGAGAAAACATTTTCACATAAAAATGTTTATGAATTTACGGGAATAAGTCATGGTTCACACTCAGCCCTCATACCTGTGGGCGGCGGCAAGGATTCTGTCGTAAGCCTTGAGCTTTTAAAGGATTTTAATGAAAATAATTATTGCTTTATGATAAACGGCAGAGGTGCCACCTTTAATACGGCAGAAGCCGCAGGGTTTAATGATGATAAAATAATAGTTGCAAAGAGGACGCTTGACTCGAGAATGCTCGCCCTTAACAAAGAGGGGTATTTAAACGGACATACTCCTTTTTCCGCCATGGCTGCGTTTTCTTCGGTGCTTACCGCTTATATTTACGGACTTCCTTATGTTGTGCTTTCAAACGAGGCTTCGGCTAACGAAAGCACGGTAGAGGGGAGTGAAGTAAATCATCAGTATTCAAAAAGCTATAAGTTTGAGGAAGACTTCGTTAATTATGAGAAAAAATATATAGACAGCAGGGTTAAGTATTTCAGCCTTTTAAGAGGCTGGAGCGAATACAGAATCGCAAAGAACTTTGCGAAGCATACGAAATATCATAAGATTTTCAGAAGCTGTAATGTGGGAAGTAAAAAAGACGAGTGGTGCGCTTCCTGCGCAAAATGCCTTTTTGTTTTTCTTATTCTTTCGCCGTTCTTATCTATAGAGAAGCTTACGGAAATTTTCGGAAAGGATATGGTTGAGGACGAAGCCATGATACCTATAATGGATAAGCTTATAGGAGAAGTGCCGGAGAAGCCTTTTGAATGTGTAGGAAGCAGGGACGAAATCAATTTGGCTCTCTGCGAGACAATAAGAGGGCTTGAGAACGGGAAAGTCGGATTGCCGCTTTTATTTAAGCATTATAAGACTACCGGGGCTTATAAGAAATATAAAAATATTGACGGTTCGTATCTTATGGATTTTAATGAGGAAAACGGCATACCTGATTTTTTAAAAGACAGGGTAAGGTGAAAAAATGGAGAGTGAAAGAGATAATCCTTTAGTACAGAGCGTAAGGAAAAGGATAGCGGGAAAACGGGTTTTAATCTTAGGTTTCGGAAGAGAAGGAAAAAGCAGTTTAAATATTATAACGAGAGCGGGAGGATATGCTTTTCTTGCTGTTTCCGACAGGCGTGAAATAAGAGAGGATGAAAGGACGGAGCTTTTGAAGGAATTTTTAGGGTTACCGACCTTTATAACGGGTGAGGACTATTTAAACCGTATTGATGATTACGATATAGTTTTTAAAAGTCCGGGGATAGTGCTTGATAAGCCTTTGGAGAATTATAAGGCGATGATAACCTCACAGGCGGAGTGCTTTCTTGAGGTGTACGGTACACAGACTATAGGAATTACGGGCACAAAGGGGAAAAGCACCACGTCCTCTCTGCTTTACCATGTGCTTAAAGAAAACGGCATTCCTTCAGTGCTTTTGGGAAATATCGGTATACCGGCTTTTAATATGTGCGATGATATAACTAAAGAAACGAAAATTGTATTCGAACTTTCGAGCCATCAGCTTGAAAATTGTGTATTTTCGCCGTCCGCGGCGATTTATTTGAATTTATTTCCGGAGCATCTTGACCATTATAAGGGGTTTGACGAGTACAGGCTCGCAAAGGAAAATATTTATAAGCATCAATCTGAAGGTGACAGGCTTTATTGCGGAAGCGCCGTAATTCCGAAGGCAGGTGAATGCGGGTCTGAAATAATCGCGGTTTATGATATGAACAGAGAAGGTTGCCGTCCTGAATGCGATAAGTCCGTTAAAATCGCGTTAGTAAACGAGAATGTTATGGCTTATAACGGAAATTCGCTTGGCGTGGACATGGAGAAACTTCCGTTTATGGGCTTTCATAACCTTTTTAATGCTACCGCGGTTTATGCGGTATGTAAGGATTTAGGTATAAGCAACGAAAATTTTGAAAGAGCGTTATATACGTATAAGCCGCTTTCGCACAGACTTGAGCTTATCGGAGTTTATGACGGGGTCAGATATTATGATGATTCTATCTCAACTATACCCGCAGCCGCGATAGAAGCTATGAATTCCATAAAGGACGCGGATACAGTGATTATAGGCGGTATGGACAGGGGGATTGATTATTCGCCTTTAATTGAATATCTGGAACAATCTTCAGTGCCGAACATTATCCTGATGGAGAGTACGGGATTTAGAATTTATGAGGAAATAAAAACGGGGTACATGAAGCTTTATAATTCGGAAAGACTGATTTTAGTTAATAATCTTTCGGAGGCGGTGGAAGCGGCAAAGAGGGTGACAAGGCGGGGAAAAGCCTGTGTCATGTCGCCGGCGGCTGCAAGCTACGGAATATTTAAAAATTTTGAAGAACGGGGAGATGTGTTTAAGGAGCTTGTGAGGGGCGGAGAGGGATGAAATTATGAAAGAAACCGGAAATTTGACGCTGCGTTACAGTCTTATACAGGGAGCGGTTTGGATGGGCTACGCTCCTATAATAGGCTTTACAAGTGTGTATCTTATTGCCAAAGGTTCTTCCAATACCGAAATAGGGCTTATCGTGGCTGTAGGAGGTATAGCCTCGGCGCTTTTGCAGTCCGTTATAGCGACTTATGCGGATAAAGAAGGAAGTCTTTCTTTAAAACAGATAGTCTATATAATATCTTCGGTACTGCTTTTGGCGGCAGGAGGGCTTTTGCTCTTTTCAGGAACAAGAACGGCGGAAATAATTCTTTTCGGAATGCTTGTTACTACAATTCAAATCAGCGTGCCGTTTGTGAATGCCTTAGGCATGCACAGCATAAATCAGGGGAAAGAGCTTAATTACGGCTTTGCGAGAGGAATGGGCTCAATAGGCTTTGCGGTTCTTTCTTTCATTTTAGGAAAGGGCACGGATAAATACGGACCGGATATAATTCCTTTTTCGGTTATTATTGTTTCCCTTATTCTTTTTTCAGCTACGCTAAGCTTTCCTTTTAAGAGAGAAAAGGAGAATGAAAGGGTTGAAACGAAAATGACGGAAAATTCCAAATCCTTTGCTAAAAAGTACCCTATGTTCATGCTGTTTTTAGTCGGTTCCGTACTCACCTTTGTGGGACACAATCTTATAAATACCTATCTTTTTCAAATAATGCTGCCTAAAGGCGGTACGGAAGCTGAAATGGGTACCGCTATAGGCATTGCGGCATTTATGGAACTTCCCGCTTTATTCGCGTTCAGTTTAATTATAAAAAGATTTAAAAGCACTCTGCTCGTAAGAATAGGAAGCGGGATTATGTTTTTGAAAATTCTTGCCACCTTTTTAGCTCCGAATGTAGCGGCGCTTTATGCGGTACAGATTTTTCAAATGTTGGGTTATGCACTTTATGTTGTGGCGGCGGCTTATTATGTAAATGAAGTGACTGAGAGAAGCGACAGGATTAAGGGACAGGCTTATGTGACCGCCGCGTCCACTTTAGGGGTTGTACTAAGCTCCGTGTCGGGGGGATGCCTGATAGATGCTTTTAATGTGACTGTTATGAATATTTTCGGAATCGGAGTGGCGTTTTTGGGCTTTGCGATTGTAGTATTATCAACGGTTGACAGGAAACGAGGCTTAGGGTATTATAGCTGAAATGAATACGTGTATACAATGTGGCGGAATTTATGGAGGTTTTATGGATAAGAAGGCATTTGTGACCCTTAATGAGATAAAGGAGGCGGTTAAAAAGTTTCCGACGCCGTTTCATATATATGATGAAAAAGGAATAAGGGAGAACGCAAGGCGGGTTAAGAGAGCGTTTTCATGGAATAGGGGCTTTAAGGAATATTTTGCGGTAAAGGCTACACCGAATCCTTACATTTTACAGATTTTAAAAGAAGAGGGCTGCGGCACGGACTGTTCTTCACTTACGGAGCTTATGCTTTCCGAAGCTTGCGGGATAACGGGAGAGGAGATTATGTTTTCCTCAAATGTGACTCCGGCCGAGGAGTACATAGAAGCAAGGAGACTTGGAGCGATTATAAATTTGGATGATATAACGCACATAGATTTTCTTAAGGAGAGCGCGGGTATTCCGGAGAAGATAAGCTGCAGATACAATCCGGGCGGGGTTTTTAAAATCAGTAACGGCATTATGGACAATCCGGAGGAAGCAAAGTACGGAATGACAAGACCGCAGCTTATAGAAGCCTTTAAGAAGCTTAAAGAGTTGGGGACAAAGGAATTCGGAATTCACTCGTTTTTGGTCAGCAATACCGTAACTAACGATTATTATCCTATACTTGCGGGGGAGCTTTTTAAGCTTGCAACGGAGGTGAAGGAGGAAACGGGAGTCCATATAACCTTTATCAATCTTTCGGGCGGTGTCGGTGTGCCTTACAGACCGGAGGAGGAGCCTAACGATATTTTAGTAATCGGAGAAGGAGTGAAAAGGGCTTTTGAGGAAATTCTTGTTCCCGCAGGCATGGAAGATGTCGCTATTTATACCGAAATGGGCAGATTTATGCTTGCGCCTTACGGAGAGTTGGTAACGAAGGTGATACATGAAAAGCATATTTATAAAGAATATATAGGGGTTGACGCATGCGCGGCAAATCTTATGCGTCCGGCTATGTACGGGGCTTACCATCATATAACGGTGCTCGGAAAAGAAAATGAGCCGAATAACTTCAAATACGACATAACCGGCTCACTTTGTGAAAATAATGACAAATTTGCTGTGGACAGGTATCTTCCGAAGATAGAAAAGGGAGATTATCTTGTTATACATGACACGGGAGCTCACGGCTTCGCTATGGGGTACAATTATAACGGAAGACTTCGTTCGGCTGAAATTTTAAAGACGGAGAGCGGAGAATTTAAGCTTATAAGAAGAGGCGAAACTCCGACGGATTATTTTGCGACATTTGATTGTACGGATTATAGAGAGCTTGCGGCAATAAAGCGAGTTTAATGCGATTAGGATTATTTTATCAGAATTTTATGTTTCACAGATATTTTTTAAAGATTTTTTTGTAAAAGTATAAAGTTTTGACATCTGCCGCCGATAAATAATTCAGAGATACCTAAGGAGGTTTTCTCGGAGTTGTTTATCGGCATTATTTTTACGGTAAAGAGGTGGAGTTATGAGGATTGATGCTTACAGCCAGATATCCAATATTTACAATTTGAATAAGCTTACGAAAACCGGCACCGCTTCTAAGGCGGGCAAAGGAAACGATACTGTCCAGATATCGGGAAAGGCTAAGACTTTCCAGGCTGCGATGACGGCTGTAACCGAGGCTTCGGATGTGCGTGAGGATAAGGTTGCCAAGCTTAAAGCGGCTATAGAGAGCGGGACTTATTCGGTTTCCGGCAAGGAAATTGCGGATAAGCTTGTAGAAGGATATTTTGCAATGTGATTTTTTCTGTGTTTTCAGTATAAAAATACGGCGGAGGAGCTATGGCAAGCTTAATCGAAGAATTGATTATGACTCTTGATGACGAGGAGAAGCTTTATTCGGAGCTTATCCCCGTTGCCGAGAAGAAAACTCAGGTGATTGTTGATAATGACCTCCAGTCTTTGAGCAGCATAACCGATGAAGAACAGGCGTATGTAAGCCGCATCGGTAAGCTTGAGAAAAAAAGACGGGAGGTCATTCATAATATCGGGGTTGTCATGAATAAAAAAGAAAGCGATATCAATTTTGCTACCGTTATAGAAATGCTTAACGGACAGGAAAAAGAGAAGGAACAGCTTAGAAATCTTCATGACAGACTTAAAAAGACGGTAGTAAGGCTTGCTTCGGTTAATGAAAGGAATCAGCTGCTGATTAAGCAATCCTTAGAAATGATTGAGTTTGATATAAACCTTATCCGGAGCGCAAGGATGTCACCCGGGGTAGGACAATACAATACTTCTTCGGAGGTTGAAATTTCCGGCTTCAGCGAAGGAAGCTTTGACACAAAACAGTAAAAGGAATTTCAATGCCGAACGATGAAGGGCTTAGGAGAGGAATTATATGAGTTTAATGGGAAGCTTCGGAGTGGGCGTTTCAGGACTGACAGCGGCGCAAAACTCCATAAATACCACGGCGCATAATATCACCAATGTAGATACCAAAGGTTATGTCCGTCAGCAGGTGCTTACTGTGGATAAGCACTACAGAAAGGCTCAGACTACCGCAGGTATGGATCAGACCGGTTACGGCTCCATTATAGAGAAGATAAGGCAGATAAGAGACAGGTTCTTGGACGGCTCTTACAGGAGAGAAACGGGCAGACAGGAATTTTACAGGTCTCAAGCCGAAGCGGCGGCGGAGATAGAAAATCTTTTCGGTGAGTTAGAGGGAGCTACCTTTCAGAAATCCATGCAGGATATGTGGACTGCCGTGCAGGAGCTTCAGAAAGAGCCGGAAAGCGTGGTTGCGAGGACCGCGCTTGTAGAGACGGCAAATGCCTTTATAGAAAGGTGTGAAAGTATCTGCAATCAGTTAAAGAGTTTCAGAAAAGACCTTAACCTTAAAATAGAAAAGACAGTAAACAGAATGAACGAGATAGGGGCGGAAATTCACAGGTTGAATAAGGAAATACGCGCCTATGAGAGCAGCGGACAGGAAGCCAACGATTTAAGAGATAAGAGAAACAAGCTTCTTGACGAGCTTGGAGGTTACGCAAAAATAAGCTATAAGGAAGAAGAAGACGGAACTCTTAATGTCAGTGTGGAGGGTACACAGTTTGTCACGGAGTTCGGAGTTAATAATATAGGGCTCGAAGAGAGCGAAGACGGAATGAAGCTTTATAATCCGGTTTGGCCTTATGATACGGACGAAACCGGCAAAGCGAGAGAAGTGTTTAATATGGACTCTCCGATAAGTTCCGCCGGGAATACCGATATAGGATATTTAAAGGGACTTCTTCTCTCCAGAGGAAAGGAAGCGGGGAAATATACCGATATTCCGAAACCTCCGTCGCCTGACGATTATGAGGACGGAGAAAACGATGATTATTATATACAGGCTAAGATGGCTTATGAAACGGCGAAAGAGAGATACAATACTAAAATCTCAACTTCAGTATTGACAAATACGGAGGCTCAGCTCGACCAACTTATACACGGAATCACAACGATGATAAACGATGTGCTTGCGCCGAATGTAACGGCGACATGGTCGGACACGGGTGACGTGATTTGGCGAAATGCCGAAGGCAAGGTGCTTGAAGGCGATGAAATACCGGATATAAACGTAAACGATTACGATGATTATAAAGTGATAGAGAGGGACGCCTTGGGAAATCCTACCGGAAGATACAAGCTTTCTTTTCTTGATACAAAGAGGGCGCCGGTAAGCTCGGACAGCTCAAAGACTCCCGGAAACGCGCTTTTCGAAAGAAAAAGCACTCCGAGGTATAAGGAGTTCGATGACGGCGGCAAGAAAGTATATTTATATAATTCCGAAAAATATAATCCGAAGGACGAGAGCAGTAAGTACTCGATGTTTACAATAGGTGAAATCGAAGTAAACAAGAAGATAAAGGATAATGTTTCACTGATTCCTTTAAGTGACAATAACAATACCGGTGATTACAAGCATGATACGGCGGCAAAATTAAATGAAGTATGGCGTAAAAAATTTTCCACTCTTGACCCTAATACGCTTACAAAAAATAATTTTCTTGATTATTATAAGGATTTTGTGGCAGGAGCGGCAAATAACGGACAGGTTTTAAGAGGACTTACAAAGAGTCAGGAAATTACGGTAAGAAGCGTGGATAATCAAAGACAGCAGGTTCTCGGAACGTCTTCGGACGAGGAACTTACTCATATGATAAAGTTTCAACAGGCATTTAACGCCGCTTCAAGATATATAACTGTCATAGATGAAATGCTTGAGCACGTTGTTACGGCTTTGGGACACAGCTAAGGTAAAGGAGATAATATATGCCATCAACCTTTTTCGGTTTAGATATAGGAACTACGGGACTTAATACTTATCAGGCGGCGCTTCATACTACAGCGCATAATATAACGAACGCCGCCACGGAGGGTTACAGCAGACAGGTGGTAAACCGCAGGGCTAAGGATCCGATTTCCGTAGCACAGTCTTATGGAATGGCGGGTACGGGAGTTTTGGCGGATAGGGTTTCACAGCTCAGAGACGGTTACTATGATCTTAAATACCGCACGGCGAATACCGTATACGGAGAATTTTCTTCAAGAGAGTATTATTTGAAACAGATACAAAATTTCCTGAATGAAGTTCAGGACGGCGGTTTCAATAAGACTATGAAAAGCTTTTTCAACGGTTTACATGAAGTTGAGAAAAATCCTACAAGCAGCTCGGCAAGAACCCAGCTGATGAATTTAGCAAGTTCTTTTACGGATTTTTTTAACAGTACCGCGAGGAATTTGAAAAAGATACAGGAAGAAACGAATTTTGCCATAAAAAATACTGCGGATACAATAAATAATTATGGAGAACAGATAGCGGCTCTTACAAAGCAGATAAACGTAATAGAATCGAACGGAGGATTTGCAAATGACCTTCGTGACCAGCGAAATCTTTTGGTGGATAAGCTTTCTGAGCTTGTAAATGTCTCCACTAAAGAGGAAACGATAGGTGACAAGGATTCCGGAGTTACGAGCTATACGGTAAAGGTAAACGGAAGATATTTGGTAAACAACTATACAAGCAATAAAATAGAAACTGTTCCGAGAAAAACAAAGACGGGAATTAACGATGTTGACGGACTGTATGATTTGAAGTGGTCGGACGGACAAAACTTTGATTTATATAATACGCAGCTTGGCGGAAAGCTTGCGTCTCTCGTTGACATAAGAGACGGAAACAATACCGGAAGCTTAAGAGGAAAAACTACTGTAAATAGAGGGGATAATGAGATTACGGTAAGTGACAGCAATATAAACAGTATTGAGGATATGAACTTTCCGCCGGAAGGTAAGCTTACCGTGGGAAATCAGGAGTACGAGTATACGGAATTTTCGGTTAAGACGGAAAAGGATCCGGATACCGGTAAGGTTAAATATACATACACATTTAAGCTTAAAGAAGGTCAGGAGGTAGTTTCAGATCAGGAAGATGTGGATGTAAAAATAGGACAGCCGGTAAATTTTAAAGGAGTGCCTTATTATCTTAATCGCCTTAACAATTTTGTAAGGAAGTTTTCAAAGGAATTTAATGAGCTTCATAAGAAGGGTGAGGATCTCAACGGTGAGAAGGGAACGGATTTCTTTAACGGAATAGACAATGTAAGCGGTGAAAATTATAAATTCAAAGGTCCGGGAGTTCTTGACGAGGACGGTAACGAAGAAGATGAGTTTACTTCAAATGATCCTACCTATTATAAGCTTACGGCGGAAAATTATTCCGTAACGAAGGAAATAAAGAGAGATGTTAATAAAATCGCGGCGGCATCGACCATTGCGGAAGGAATTGAGAATACGGACATAATTAAAAAGCTTGAAGCTCTGCAAAATGATAAAAGAATGTTTGATGACGGTAAGCCGGAGGAATTTTATCAGTCACTCACGTCCGATATAGGTGTAGATACCAAGACTACCGGAGTTTTCACAAGTAATCAAAAAAAGCTTGTACATAATATAAACAACCAGAGATTATCGATTTCAGGAGTGGATAAAGACGAAGAGGCTACCGATTTAGTCAGATTTAAAAAATGCTATGACCTTTCCGCTAAAGTAATAACCGTAATGAATGAGATATACAATAAGTTAATCAATGAGATGGCTGTATAAGCTCATATCAAGAAAGGAAATCTGAAAATGAGAGTTACAAATCAGATAATGATGAATAACAGCCTTGCCAATATAGACACCAACAAAAACAAGCTGATGGAGATTGAAGAACGCTATAACACGGGCAAAAAGATACAAAGACCGTCAGATGACCCGATAGTGGCAATAAGAGCATTGAAATTAAGAAACAGTCTTGCGGAAATCAGTCAGTATTATAAAAAGAACGTACCTGACGCAAAAAGCTGGCTTCAGACAACGGAGAGCGCTTTAAGAAATATAACGGATATTTGTACTTCATTAAAGCATCTTGCCAACCAGGGCTCTCAGGACACACTTACGGCGGCGGACAGAAAGAGCATTATGCTTACCATGCAGCAGTACAGAGAGCAGATATATTCGGAGGGAAATGCGAGTTATGCGGGCAGATATGTATTTACCGGATATAAAACCGACTCAAGTCTTACCTTTATGAAAAAAACTTCCGACAAACGTTATACTATAAATGAGGAGTTTAAATCTTCGGATATAAAAACGACGTTAAAGACCTACGGAAACTATTCGGTTGAGGATTATCAGGAGGGCGGCTCGAACGATTTTTCAAAGGCGCCGGAAAATAAGGAAATAAACACTTTAAGACTTGCTTACAGAAAGCTTGATAAGAGTGATGACGGATATCCTAAGCTTGTATACACGGATAAGGATGGAAATGAGCAGGAGCTTGATATAAGCAGTACGGGAACAAACGCATCAGGAGATGAAGAAGAACTTACATCAAAGAGTTATAACGCTTATGAGAAGCCTGAAACGGGAGCCAAATATTTGGCGGACACCGGAGAACTTGTGCTTTCGGACGAGGCTGCCGCGGCTCTTAAAGGAGCTACGGGAATTAAGGCGGTTTACAGAAAAACCGAGTTTGAAAAGGGAGATGTAAAGCCGGAGCATTATTTTGAATGTGATGCCCATCCTCTTGACGCGGACGGTGAGCCTGTTGATGATGAAGAACAGATAGTACATTATAAAAAAGAAGACCAGGATATAAGCTATGAAGTCAGCTATAATCAACGACTTAAGATAAATACACAGGCAAAAGACGCAATAACCACGGAACTCGGAAGAGAGCTTGACGGAATTCTTTCAAGCGTGGAAGATGTAGTAGCCTGTGAAGATAAGATTGCCAAGGTGGAGAAACTTTTAAAGGAAACCGAGGACGGCGATGATAAAAAGAACCTTGAAGCTTTGAAAAATCAGCTTTCTACCGAGCTTACTCTTAAAAAGAAAGTAATGCAGGAGAGATTTTCGGCTTCTTTGAACAATATTGAGAAATATCAGGATAATGTAAATAAATCAATAGCGGATTTGGGAAGCAGGGAAGCAAGACTCAATCTTACCGAGTCGAGACTTTCGGATTATAACGATGATTTTACCGAGCTTATGTCGAATAATGAAGACGCGAACTTAGCGGAAACCATAGTCAGGTTTAATTCACAGCAGACAATTTATAATGCTTCTCTTGCCGCTACGGCAAAAGTTGTGCAAAACAGTCTGCTTGACTTTTTGAGATAATTGTAACAATAGTTTTAACGGAGGATCATTATGCTTGCACAGACGAGATTTTTCGGTGAAGTGGATATTGACGAGGAAAAAGTGCTTACCTTTGATGACGGAATAATAGGATTTGAGGATATGAAAAGGTGGACCGTTCTCTATGACATAGAAAGAGGAGGGGATAATCCGATTTCATGGTTTCAGTCACTTGATTATCCGGGGCTCGCGCTTCCGGTGGTAAGCCCTTATTCCGTTACCGAGAAGTATGAGCCGGTAGTAGAGGATGAGCTGTTGGTTTCTTTGGGAGAATTCAAGGATGAAGAGCTTCTTGTATATCTGACTCTTACCATACCGAAAGAAAACCCGGGGGAAACCACGGCAAACTTTAAAGCGCCTATTATTATAAATCCGAAGAATCATAAAGGACTTCAGATAATAGTTAATAATGAGGACTATCCGATTAAGTTCAAGCTGCATGAAGCTGTGGAAGCAATGAAAAAAAATAAAGGAAAGACCGACTGAGGGGGTGAAGAATATGCTTGCGCTGTCAAGAAGAACAGGCGAGAGCGTGATGATTGGAAATGACATTGAAATCACCATTCTTGAAGCCAAGGGTGAACAGGTAAAACTGGGTATTAAGGCCCCCAGAAGTGTTGCTGTATACAGAAAAGAGCTGTTTGAGCAGATTCAGGCTTCCAATAAGGAATCCGCGGAAAGTGCGGAAAAGGTGATAAACAGCTTAAATGAACTTTTGAAGGGTTAAGATAAGCTTATACTTTGCCGATAAAAAAGATGAGGGCTTCAGTAGGCCTTTAAAGCTAACGATCCAAGGGTATGAAAAGGACTTCATACCGAATTTACATGGAGGTGAAAATAATGAAAGTATCAGCACTTGCTAATTCACTTTCGGCAAATACCGGAGTGGTGAGAGCGGCAGGAGCGGAGCTTGGAGGGAGCGGGCACGGACCCGTGACGGAATCCGAGTTTGAGAAGGCTCAGGCCGTCGGGGCGGTAGGAGACACCGCTTTAACGGGAGGAAAAACAGGAAACGGACAGGGTGAGGAAGTTACCGAAATGGAAGCCGACAGACGTATGAAAAGCGTTGTCGATCAGGTCAACGAAAAGGTTAAGCATACGGGAAACAGGCAGTTGGCGTTTTCATATAATGAAAATACCAAAAGAATTTCCATAAAGGTATATGATGCCCTTACCAAAGAGATAATAAGAGAAATTCCGCCGGAAAAAACCCTTGAAATGCTTGAGAGGATTTATGATATTGCGGGAATAATGGTTGATGAAAAGAGATAGGGAGGTGCGTTATGCCACTTAGACTTTCAGGGCTTAACTCGGGAATGGATACCGAGTCCATGATTAACAAGATTATGGATGCCGAAAAATTAAAGCTTGATAAGGTAGGTGCCAAGAGAACAAAGCTTACATGGAAACAGGAAAAATGGAAAGAGCTCAATAAA
This sequence comes from uncultured Catonella sp., assembly GCA_963545085.1. Taxonomy (GTDB): domain Bacteria; phylum Bacillota; class Clostridia; order Lachnospirales; family Lachnospiraceae; genus Catonella. The sequence goes on from CAUUHV010000022.1 coordinate 14,532, forward strand.
AAGCTGTATTCTCTTTATACGGGCAAGCTTTCAAGTCTCAGATTTTCATCGGCTTACTCATCTAAGACGGCAAAGAGCAGCAATGAGAATGTGGCTAAGGTTTCAGCAAGTCCGTCCGCAAGCGTGGGAAATCACACGCTTCAGGTAAAAGAGCTTGCGAGCACACAGAGCATGATCGGAGCCAAGGTGGATCCGAGCAAGAATATAGATAAGAACAGTGTACTCAGTGATATAGGCTTTGGGTTAGGCTCTTATATTACTATTGAGTCCGGCGGTAAAAAGACGGAGCTTATGGTTAACGGAGATACTACCGTAAACGATCTTATAAATGCCGCTAAAAAAGCGGGAATCAACGCAAGTTTTGATAAGGCGCAGGGAAGATTTTATTTATCGTCAAAGGAGAGCGGTACAGCTAATACTTTTTCGATAAAGGAAGAGCTTGACGGAGCGCCAAGTACGGCGGGACTTACGGCTTTGGGACTTGCGGGTCCGGGAGTTACCAATACGGCGGCTAAAGATGCGGTATATTCGCTTGACGGAGTTGAGTATACTTCAGGCTCCAATACCAATACGGTAGACGGACTTACCTTTACTTTACAAGGAAAGACCGAGGGTTACGGTACACCTAACGCAAAGAGCGTATCTATCGGTGTGAGTGCCAACGTGGACGAGGCTTATAACAATATTAAAGCCATGCTTAAGGAATATAACGAAATAATAAAAGAGATGAACGATCTCTTTTACGCCAAGGCGGCAAAAGGTTATGAGCCGCTTTCCGAGAAGCAGAAGAAGGGCATGAGCGAAAAAGAAATCGAAAAATGGGAAAACAAGGCTAAAGAGGCCATTCTCAGAAGAGATGACAAATTAAGCTCGGTTTTAAATATCATGAAGAACGCTATGGCGGGCAGAGTGGAAGTAAACGGAAAGAAATACAGCCTTGCAAGCTTCGGCATAACCAGTAAAAATTATAAGGAAAAAGGAGTTCTTCATATAGATGGCGACAGCGAGGACACCGTTTCCGCGGCAAGTGAGGACAAATTAAAGAAGGCTCTTACGGAGCATCCTGAGGAAACAATGGAAGCTCTCCAGGAAATAATGAGCGGACTTTACTCAAAGATGACTGACGCCATGAAGGGTACAAGTCTTTCCAGTGCACTTACTTTTTACAATGATAAGGAGTACACGAAGCTTGAAGGCGAGTACAAGAAACAGTACGATACTCTTGAAAAGAAGATAAATAAGATAGAGGATAAGTACTATAAGCAGTTTGCAGCAATGGAAAAAGCTATGTCAAAGTTGAATTCGCAAACAAATTATCTTGCCAACCTGTTCGGCAACGGAAGATAAACCGTTACAAATTATTCGGTTTAATAATCTAAAGTCAGTAATAAATCAGCCGATATATATTCTGTGGGTCGGAAGGTTAAATTCGACCCGCAAAAAAATACGGAGGAATCGTATATGACCAATGCGGCAAGTTTGTATAAGGGTTCAGCGATAACAACGGCTTCGCCTGCCGATCTTACGCTTATGTTGTATAACGGAGCGATTAAGTTCTGTAATCTGGCGGCTATGGGAATAGAAGCAAAGGATATTATGAAGGCGAATACAAATCTTATTAAGGCTCAGAATATAATTACGGAATTAAGATGTACGTTGGACTTTAAGTATGATGTATCTAAGGATTTTGAAGTTATTTATAAAAGGATTTATAAAAATCTTGTACTGGCAAATATTCATAAGGACATGGACAAGCTTAACGAGGCGCTTGAGGACATAAGAGGAATCAGGGATGTATGGGTTCAGATTATGAAATCGGCAAAGATTGCGTAAAGAGAAAAACAATGGATAACAAAGATATTTTAAACTATTTGGACTCCATGGCGTCATCTTTAAAGAAGAAAGACAGAATTCTTGATTCTCTCCTTCTTTTAACCAAAGGTCAGGAGATGCTGTTAAAAGAAGAAACGCTTGACGGAGATGCTTTTGATGATCTCATAGAAGAAAAAGAAAAATGTGTTTCCGAATTAGATCTTCTTGACGAGGGTTTTGAATCGGTTTACAACCTCATAAAAAAAGATGTTTCCGAAAATCCGGCTTTATACAGAGTCAAGGTGGAGGAAATGCAGGCTTTAATAAGAAAACTTGTCGAGAGAGGCGTTGAGATAGAGGCACTTGAGAGACGGAATCAGGTAAGCCTTGACAATGCTTTAGCAATAAGTCGTGCAAGGATTAAACAGTTTAAAGTAAACAATGAGGTTGCGACAAGGTATTACAGCAATATGAATGCGCCTGTAACGGGCGACTCACACTTCTTGGACAGCAAGAAGTAAAAGCGGAGTTTGAAAAATAAAAATTTTTTCAAAATAAAGCTAAAGTTTTTAAAAGAAGCTCCGATATATAATTTGTAAGGAAACAGAAACCTTGAAGCGAAGGGGTGTACGACCTGAGCGGATAGGGAATAGGTTTTCAGATATATTAACAATTTAAATTTGCGGCAAGGACGCTGCAGTAAAATTCAAGGAGGAAAATTATTATGGTAGTACAGCACAATTTAACAGCAATGAACTCTAACAGACAGTTAGGTATCACAAGCTCATTACAAGCAAAGTCATCCGAGAAGCTTTCTTCAGGATACAAGATTAACAGAGCGGCTGATGACGCTGCAGGACTTACAATATCCGAGAAGATGAGAAGCCAGGTAAGAGGTCTTACAAGATCTTCAGCTAACGCACAGGACGGTATTTCTCTTATACAGGTAGCAGAAGGTGCTCTTAACGAGTCTCATTCCATCCTTCAGAGAATGAACGAGCTTGCTGTTCAGGCAGCCAACGATACCAACACAGAGGATGACAGAAATGCTATCCAGAAAGAGGTTGACGCTCTTGTATCGGAGATAGATCGTATTAAGGATACCACACAGTTCAATACTCAGAACCTTCTTGACGGTTCTTTCGCTGATAAGAAGCTTCATATAGGAGCTCTTAAGGATCAGACTATTGATCTTGCTATTAACGAGATGTCAGCAAGTGGAATCGGAGTAGACGGACAGGAACTTACAAGCCAGGACGGCGCAGAGAGCGCTATCGAGGCTTTCCAGAACGGTATTAAGACTATATCCGAGCAGAGATCCGCACTTGGTGCTGTTCAGAACCGTCTTGAGCATACAGTACTCAACCTTGACAACGTTGCTGAGAATACACAGGCAGCTGAGTCCCGTATTCGTGATACGGATGTTCCTACAGAGATGGTTAACTACAGCAAGAACAACATTCTTGCTCAGGCAGGTCAGGCTATGCTTGCTCAGGCTAACCAGTCTACACAGGGTGTTCTCTCATTGCTTCAGTAATAAGAGGTACTTAATCATAATTAAACCGATGTTAAGTCGGAGGATTATAAGGCACAGGGCGCTTCGGCGTCTTGTGTTTTTGTGAGTAGAAAATGCAAAAAAACACAAGAAAAATTTGTTGACTGAAGATAATTGAAATGATAGAATAAAATCCTATACTTATCATGCATAAAAGAGAAAAGCGGATGGGAACTTTACAATTTAAAAAAGTAGATAGAGATGTTGAAACGACCTCTTTCGACTGTGGCATTGAATCCATAAATGAATATGTTAAAAAATCCTATTTTCCAACAATTACGCAACATGCATATGCATACAGCATAATGAATAACGGTTTGATTTTAGGGTACTACCAGGTTTTGTTTCGGGAAATAGAATTAAATGAATTTCCTGATGATATTGCAGAGTTGGATCCGTGTATAAAAGAAGGGAAAATATCTTCTGTGCATATACGATTTATTGCGATTGATAAAAAATATCAAAAAAAGAAGATAGGAACAAGTGTATTAAAGACTATAATAAAATATATTGGTGAGTTTGCTGAGAATATGCCGATTCGAGTGATTACCATTGATGCCAGAAAAGATTTGCTTGATTGGTATCATAAAATCGGTTTTAATAAAATGATGAAAAATACAGTAGGTCAGGACTGTGTTACAGAAGCGATGTATTTTGATTGCTTAAAGCATGGCAATGAGCTTAAGGAATATTTAGAAGACGTATTGGAAGAAGAGGAGGCAATTATATGAATCGTAGGGTTGAAACTTTACAATTAAAAGGTGCTGATGCCTATGATTTTGCATGTGCGCTCTTTAGACCGTCTGATGAAATGACGAAAAGGACTCAAAACAGTCTTGATACTGTTAAAAATTCCGTTTCAATTAATAAAACTGAGAATGGATTTGAGGCAGAAATTGACGATTTGGATCTTTCTTTTTTAGACGAAATTACAAATAAGATTTCTATAAATGTGAATATAACAATGTGTGTCAATGTCATTGATAAAGTGTATAATAGTAATGACAGCAATCATAATTCATATACCTTAGAAATAAGGAAGAATATTACATATAACAATTTAGACACAGATGAATTACCGATGGTGGCAGCATAGGAGAGAGAGATGGAAAGTTCATTTCAATTTACGAATCCGGTATTGACAGATTTGGAAATACACTTAAATGAGGGGTTTAATGAAGAAGATAACGAACAGGTGCAAATTCAAATGGATATATCGGTTCAAGTTTCTCAGAAAGAAAACAGAAATGAGGCTATTGTTTCATTAACGGTAGAGATAGGGGAGCAAGGTAATAATGTTCCATTTTGGATAAAGGCTACAGAACGAGCTGATTTTCTATGGGATGAAGATGTATCGAACGTAATGCGTGAACGTTTATTAAGTCAAAATGCGCCTTCATTACTGTTGGGATATCTAAGACCGATAGTTGCCCAAATAACAAATGCATCGCCATACGGTGCGTATAATATCCCATTTATCAATTTTACAAAGAGTAATTAAAATGATGAAGGAAGGCAAGAGGCTTTCCTTTTTTTTCGAAAACATTAGAAATAAGCGGTTGAGCGTAAGAACTGTATAAGAAATATAAAATAACCGACTGACAGGATTAAAGGAGCGGCTGAATGACATGAACATTCTTTTTTACAGGTATGGCAGTATATGCGAGCCTGATTTCATAGAAGGATTTAAAGAACTCGGAAATAATGTCACAGAAATTACCGATGAAATATATGATAAAAATATACTTCCGTCAAAACGGGTGGATCTTGTTTCCGAGAAGCTGTTTAAGGGAAGCTATAATTTTGTATTCAGTATAAATTATTATCCGGTTTTGTCCGAGGTATGTAATGTACATAAAATCAGGTATATATGCCAGACTGTTGACAGCCCGATTATGGAGCTTTTTTCGGATTCGTTAAAAAAGCCGTGGAATAGAATATTTCTTTTTGATATGGCGCAATATAAGGAATTTCATCCTATAAATCCCGACTGTATTTTTCATCTGCCGCTTGCAACGAATCCCAAAAGATGGAAAAAGGTAACAGAGCAGGCTACTGAAGCGGATAAAGAAAGATTTACCTCGGACATATCTTTTGTGGGTTCTCTTTACACGGAAAAGTGCCCTTATGACAGGCTTGTTACGGACGAATATTTTTCAGGATATTTTATGGGGCTTATGCTCTCGCAGATGAAGATTTACGGCTACCATTTTATTGAAGATATAATAACCGACAAGGCGGTAAAGGTATTTAAAGCGGGGATGCCGGAGTTTTTCGAAGCTCCGGAAAATTATTCTCTTGAGGATAAGAAAACCGCAGTAAGACTGTATATGGATTATAAAATAACCGCTCTTGAGAGAATACACATGATGAAGCTTATAGGAAGCAGGTTTAATATAGATATTTATACCGGCAGCAATACTTCCGGACTTCCTGTGAACAATAAGGGCAGGGTAAAGACGCTTACGGAAATGCCGCTCGTATTTAATAACAGTAAAATAAATCTGAATTTTACTTCAAAATCTATAAGAGAGGGGCTTCCTCTAAGGATATTTGATGTACTTGGAGCCGGCGGTTTTCTTATAACTAATTATCAGACCGAGCTGCCGGATGTTTTTAACATAGGCGAGGATTTGGAAATCTATTCTAATGAGGACGAGCTCATAGGAAAGTTGGAATATTATTTAACACATGAGGCGGATAGGCTTGAAATTGCGGAAAACGGACGTAAAAAAGTGGAAAAATATCACAATTATCCGGAAAGAATACTTGAGATGCTTGAAGCGGCATTCGGCGTGACAGGAGAAAGAAATGACTAAAAGGATACTTTTTATCGACTCACCCTCTTTCGGCAAGCTTGATATGGTGGAGGCAATGAGGGAGAGAGGGCTTGAAGCTGATTTTTTTTATCATGATAAGATTTTTGCTTATCCGAACAATATGGAATTTAATTCCGATTTTAATGAGAAGCTTAACGGTAAGGATTATCTTTTTGTGTTTTCATTTAATTTCTTTCCATCGGTTTCAAACGGCTGCATGCGTAAAAATCTGCCGTATATAGCCTTTGTATATGATAACCCGCTTACCTCGCTTTATTCATATACGATGATAAATCCGGTAAATCATGTGTTTTTATTTGACAAACACTCTTATTCGGAGCTTGCGGGCGCAGGTATAAAAACCGTACATTATTTGCCGTTATGCGCTGATGTTAAAAGACTTGACGCGCTTAGTCTAAGTGATGATAAGAAGAAAACGGTAAGCTCGGATGTTTCTTTTGTAGGCTCGCTGTATAATGAGAAACACAATTTTTTAGACAGAATGACAAATCTTGCGCCTTACGCAAGGGGATATATAGATGCGGTAATAGAGGCACAGCTGAAAATTAGCGGATATTTTTTTGTGGAGGAGCTTTTAACACCGGATATAATAGCTTTGCTTAAGGAGTCACTTGAGTATAATACCAATAAATACGGTACTGAATCGGACGAATATGTGTACGCGAACTATTTTATAGCGAGGAAAATAACGGCGATAGAGAGAGAAAGGCTTTTAAAGGCGGTTTCGGAAAAGTTTGAAACAAAGCTTTATACTCATAACGCTACACCGGAGCTTCCGGGGATTGAAAATATGGGAGCGGTAGATTATTACAACGTGATGCCGCATGTGTTTAAAAATACCAAGGTAAATCTGAATATAACCCTGAGAAGCATACAGACGGGTATTCCGCTAAGATGCTTTGATATAATGGGAGCGGGCGGTTTTCTTCTTACAAATTATCAGGCGGATATGTTTGACTTCTTTGTGCAGGGAGAGGATTTCGATTATTTTGACGGCAAAGAGGATTTGCTTACTAAAACGGAATATTATCTTTCTCATGAAAAGGAAAGAAAAGAAATGGCGGAAAATGCTCATGAGAAGGTAAAAAGAGAGCATACTTATTTAAACAGGCTTGATTTCATGATGGAGGCGGCAGGAATTTAAATTGAATATTAGACTTTAAGTCTCTTACAATCAATATAACAATTCAAACGGCTTTCTCATTTTACTTATACAAATCGTTTGAATTGTTATATGAATTCAAAATGTCACTCCAAAATTTCAATAGGTGAAGCTTTGTAAACGAAAATCATGGCATTGTACAACTCGGACGGAGTTTGCTTTATTATATAGGTTAGGGGTAAGAATTTCATAAAAAAGTAATATTCTTCCCCTAAACTGCCCATGTTTAAAGGAGAGTTTATAATTTTATCAAGATTGCCGCCCTGCGCTTTGACATCTGAAAACTGAAGCAGATATCTGTTGTTATAATACTTTGCCTGATACGCTAAAGTATCCGCGGAACAAAAATGAGCGACGGTACGGGCGCGGTCATTTTCAAAATCGGGAACATTTACATCTGTATAATAAAAATCGGTGCCTATGGCAAAATAAGAGTCTTTATAATGCTCTTTCAGATTATACCCCATAGTTATATATGAAGGCGAAGAAAAGGAAATATGACCGTTATGACCTGAAATGAAAATTTTTGAATGACCGAGTTTTTCCTCATATTCCTGTATCCACTGTACGTTTTCAGCCATATAGCCGTCTCTTGCCTGTATACTTTTAACGGGGTCTGAAAGCATAAGTTTATAATACTCCACGCTTTGTCTGAAGGCGTTTACCGCCTGTAAATAAGGAACCGTTTCGATATAATCTTCTTCGTCGGTGTATTCTTCCGTCATTTTGGCGGCTATTCCGTCTAAAATATCCGAAATATTTTTAATGTTGTCGGGAGTCATAGGAAATAAAGATTTTTCCAAATCAATATCCGAAAGAATTTTTTGTTTTTTGCAATACTCGACTATAAATTTTAAACTTTTGTCGGGGTTTTGCATATCAAAACCGTAAAAATTTAACTTCTCACCATCCGGAGCGCTTTCGTTATATACTTTCATCCATTCGATTAAATCAATCATTTCTTTTGTGCGGTAGATTGAAAAAGACATTGATTTTACAATATCAAAAGCGCTGCCTTCTTTGCCGTGGATATAAGCGTTTACAGCCATACCTTCGCCCCAATCCGCTTCAAGCGAGAAGCTTCTTACGTCGGATGTGCTAACCAGGTGCTTTAATACATCAAGTTTTAATTCCTGAAATTCTTTATTGCCGTGAGCGGCTTCGCCCAAAGCAATAACCTTGGCGGAATCCGGGAGTTTTAAATCTTCTATGCTTTTAGCGACCGACTTCGTTTCGGAGATTTTTTTGGCTGCAATAACGCGCGGAAGAAATACCCATGCGGCATCGGCTGTACTTGCGAGTAAAATAACGGATAAAATAATAATTCCAACAATTTTAAAAAATTTTTTAAGTGCTTTCATAAACTTATCCCTTTCTGTCTTTAGATGATAATGAGTAAACTATGTTAGTATTAGTGTACTACATATATAATACATAAGTACTGTGATAAGTCAAGAGAAAAATTTTAATTTAGGATTGAGTTTTTATAAAGTTGTAAATATCCGATATTAGGGATTGACTATATAGAGTATAGACTACATACTTTAGTCTGGAGAGAGGAAATCCGAAATAGGCTTTGCGGGAGGCGAAATTTGAATAGAATTTTAAGCTTTAATAAAAACGGCTATGATTTTCTGGAGCTTTTATTGGACGAGAGGCTTTGCGCAGGAGATATATATATTCCTGAGGAGTTTATAGTGCAAGCCGGCGGAGTAAATACCCGACTGAGGGCAAAAAGAAAGTATGAATTGATTTTAAGAATAGCGGAAAGCGGAAAGATATCGTTTGATGATGTGAAGGATATTATGCCGGCATCGGACGGGTATAGGCTTTTTTTAGATACGGAAGATGACAGATACGGTTTTGAAGGTTTGGAAACCGACTGCTATATAATTTCAAAATACAGTTCGATTTTAATGAAGGAAAGTCTGTTTGATCCGGCGGTAAGCGGGATTATGGCTGAGGGAGAGATATCGGGAAGACACGCTGAAATAATAGCTTATCTTGAAGCTATGCTAAGAAGGGATAAGGAATATTATTATATAGATGATTTTACAAAGCCTGTACTTATATTTAAGGGAAATGATACCTGTTATAATGTACTTAATAACTTTGCGGACAGTTTGGGAGCGGAGCTTAATAAAAAGGGAGTAAAGACGGAGTTCTTTAATGTGGACGAAGAAGACTGGAGAGATGTGGAAAGATTTAACGGCAGGCATTATAAGGCGGTTATCGGTTTTCAGTCATATTTATTTTCAGTTAAGATGAAGGACGGAAAAAGCTTTTTTGCAGATTATATAAAAGCTCCGAAGTTTAACATGCTGCTTGATCACCCTATTTGGTTTAAAAATCATCTGGAGTATAGGGCGAAGGATTTTACTATACTTACCCATGATGAAAATTATAAAAGGTTTTTGGAAAAATATTACGGACAAAAAGCGCTTATTTTAGCTCCCGCAGGAAATAAAACGACAGAGGATAAGGCTGAAGTCATAAAAAAATACGACCTCAGTTTTGTCGGAAGCTATGGGGATTACAGACCGGTAATTAAGGAAGTTGAAACTTATGACGAAGAAAGGGCGAAGCTCGGGTTAAGCTTATTTGAAAAGCTTAAATATAAACCGTATCTTACATTTGAGGCGGGATTTAGCGAAGTTTTAAAAGAAAAGGATATAACTCTTGAGGATGAAGAATATCTGAATCTGCTTTATGGTTTAAGAAAAGTTTTATTTGCGGTTTCTTATTATTTTAGAGAAAAAATAATAAAGACAATACTTGAGAATGGAATAACGCTTCATGTTTTTGGAGAGAGTTTTAAGCGCAGTCCGTTGACAAAATATCCTAATCTGTGCGTACATAAGGAAGTTCCCGCTGAAAAAACACATGAAGTTTATGAAGCCTCGAGAATTTCATTAAATCTCATGACATGGCATAAAGCGGGTTTTACAGAGAGGATGGCGGGAATAATGCTTTCGGGCGCCCATCTTTTAACTGAGCATACCGAGGCGATTTCAGGAAACGAAGAATTTTTTACGGAATTTATGCTTTCAGAGATAGAGAAGATTCCGGATAAAATAAAAGGACTTTTGTCTGACAAAGAAAGGTGTAAGAAAATGGCTGAAAGCGGAAGAAAATTAGCGGAGTTATATTTTACATGGGAAACAAAAGCTGACAGGTTTTTAGAGATTATCGGTTAATTTAGGACATAAGAGGGAAATTATGCTTAGAAAAAAGCTTGAGATAAGTACATTAACGGAATTTAACTGTACAGGGGACAAATGTCCTCTTACATGTTGTGTTACGACATGGGGAATTAGTCTTACGGACAAGGAGATTGAAGCATATAAGAGTATAAAACATCCGTTTAAAGAAGAAATTGTAGCGGCGATAGACAAGGAAAAGAAACGCTTTAAGGGAGATGAAAACGACAGGTGCAGGATGCTTACGAAGGAAGGTCTTTGTAAAATCGTTTTAAAATTCGGAGATAAGGCGCTTTCTACCACCTGCAGATATTTTCCGAGAGAGATGTATATTAACGGAGATATATATGAGGCGGGAGTGGAGGTCGCCTGTCCGGTCGTTGCCGAAAGACTTTTTGAGGATAAACTGCCGTATTTTACATACGATGAGGAGGAGATTGACGGAGAGGTACCCGAAAATACGGATTATACAATGTATGATTCGCTTTCGGAAATTCGAAATTTTATTATAGACCTTTTATTATCGGGAGAACCCGAAGATATATACGGAAAAGTTTTCATTATTATAGATATTGTGACAGGCATTAAAAATCTGGTTAAAGAAGGAAGCTTAAACTCTGAATCCTCCGCCGTGTTACTTTCACAGTATAATAATGATGAGCTTATATCAAAGGTCTGCGAGGGAATGAGGGAAGTTAAGTGCAAGAGCTGTCTTACGGAAGCACTTTTGTTTAAGGTTTTGGGAGCTCATTCGGATATGATGAGAGAAATCATGCTGCAGTTTGTAGTCAGGTTTAAAGAGATTGATATAAATAAATGTCTTTCGGACACGAAGCTTTTTACGGAAGGCGTAAACGGGCTGATTGATTTTACAAGGAAAAACTGCCCGGCCTTTTTAAGAAATTTTCTGATAAATAAGATTTTTCTGTTTTTCATACCTAAGGAAGACGAGAGGTTCGGTGACAGGATATTTCAAATCTTTAATGAATTGTTTCTCATACAGTTTTTTGCCGCAGCGAGTTATGCTCAGAATGGCGGTATTACTTTAGAGGAATACTCTGTTCTTATAGCTAAGACGGACAGAATGATAGCTCATTCCGATAAGGCGTGCGAACTTTTAAATAAGATGAATGAAAAGCTGTCGGCAAAGGATTTTATAGATATGCTGCTGTTTTAAGGAGGCAAGATGAAAATTTTAAATACTACTCTTGTATATATAGAAAATGATAATAAATACCTTATGCTCCATCGCGTAAAAAAGGAAAACGACGTGAACGCGGGAAAGTGGATAGGAGTCGGAGGAAAGCTTGAATTCGGAGAAAGTCCGGAGGAGGGCATGGAAAGAGAGGTTCGGGAGGAAACGGGTTTAGAGGTGACGGGTTATATTTATTGCGGTATAGTCACCTTCGTTTCGAGGAATTATAAGTATGAAGATGAAACCGAGTATATGCATCTTTTTAAAGTGACGGCTTATGAGGGGGAGCTTAAGGAATGTAACGAGGGTGAGCTTGCGTGGGCGGATAAGGACGAAATGTTAAATATCCCGCATTGGAAGGGTGACGAGTTGTTTCTTTCATTTATTAAAGAGGGCAAAAGACCGTTCTTTTCAATGAAATTTTCTTATGACGAGGGAGAGCTTAAAGAGACTTTGCTTGACGGAATCCCCTGCTTTATAACGGAAAGGCTTATTTTAAGACCGTTTGACATATATGACGCTGATGACCTTTATGAATACGCAAAAGATCCGGAAATAGGATTTGCGGCGGGATGGAAGCCTCATAAGAGCGTAGAGGAAAGTGAAAATATTATAGACGGACCGCTTTCGGCTCCGGGAGTTTACGCGATAATTGATAAAAAGACCAATAAGACGGTAGGAAGTATCGGACTCATAGCGGGAAGCAAGAAGGAAAGAGGCCTCGGTGAGGATGAGTATCAGGGAGAGTTGGGCTATTGGCTCGGCAGGGATTTTTGGGGCAGAGGTTATATTCCCGAAGCCTCCGAGGCGCTTATAAATTTCGGCAGGGATGAGCTTATGTTAAAAAGGTTTTGGATAGGGTATTTTGACGGGAATGAAAAATCCAAAAGAGTAGCTGAAAAATTAGGCTTTTCCTACAGTCATACGGTTAAAGAAATGCCGGTGCCGCTTTTAAATGAGGTAAGGACGGAGCATTTCATGTGTTTGTCGTATGAGTAACCTCATGAAATTTGCAATCTTTAGTAAACTGTTATATAATCTCAAATTGTTCACAAAACATCAGGAAAGCAAATAGTTAAGTTGCAGGCTTGTAATTATTTGCTCCGAAGATGTTCGGTAATGGCTTATGGTGCAAATAATTTGAAATAATTGTGTTTATACGAATTAGCCGATATTTTTTCGGCGAGGGATGAGGTTGGAGTAAAGATGGCTGTTGAGAAGAGAAACGATATAAGGAATATTGCTATAATTGCCCATGTAGATCACGGCAAGACTACACTTGTAGATGAACTTTTAAAGCAGAGCGGTGTGTTCAGGGCGAATCAGGAAGTGAGAGAGAGGGTAATGGACTCGAACGACATAGAAAGAGAGAGAGGAATTACCATACTTTCAAAGAATACCGCGGTAACATATAACGATATAAAAATAAATATAATAGATACGCCGGGGCATGCCGATTTCGGAGGAGAAGTCGAGCGTGTGCTGAAAATGGTTGACGGAGTTATTCTCGTTGTGGATGCTTTCGAGGGACCTATGCCGCAGACAAGATTTGTGCTTACAAGAGCTTTGGCACTTGAACTTCCGGTTATCTGCTGTGTAAATAAGGTGGATCGCCCGGAGGCAAGACCTGCCGAGGTGGTGGATGAGGTGCTTGAGCTTCTTTTGGAACTTGACGCTACAGAAGAACAGCTTGACTGTCCTTTTGTATTCGCTTCGGCAAAGGAGGGTTTCGCTTCTCTTTCGGCGGAGGAAAAGGGAGAGGACATGAAGCCTCTTTTTGATACGATAATAGAGCATATTCCGGCTCCGGAGGGCGATACCGGCGCGCCGCTTCAGATTCTTATAAGCACCATAGATTATAACGAGTATGTCGGGCGTATAGGAATAGGAAAGGTAAGTAACGGTACCGTTAAGGTAAATGACGAGGTGATAATAGTAAATCATCATGAGCCGGATAAAAAGCAGAGAGTGAAGGTTACCAAGCTTTACGAGTTTGACGGACTTAACAGGGTGGAAACGGCAAGCGCTACGGTAGGCTCTATAGTTGCGATATCGGGTATAAGCGATATCCGTATAGGAGATACCCTTTGTGACATAAATGAGCCGGAAGCAATACCTTTTCAGAAAATATCGGAGCCTACGCTTGCTATGAATTTCATAGTAAATGACAGTCCTTTTGCGGGCACGGAGGGAAAATTCGTGACTTCAAGGCATTTAAGAGACAGGCTTTACAGAGAGCTTAACACGGACGTGAGCTTAAGGGTGGAGGATACAGCCACAACGGAGGCTTTCAAAGTATCGGGAAGGGGTGAGCTTCATCTTTCCGTGCTTATAGAGAATATGAGAAGAGAGGGATTCGAGTTTGCGGTAAGTAAGCCGGAGGTACTTTATAAGGAGGATGAGAAAGGACATACCCTCGAGCCTGTGGAGCAGGCTATAATAGATGTTCCGGAAGAATTTGCGGGCGCTGTTATAAGCAAGCTTTCGGAAAGAAAAGGCGAGCTTAGGAATATGACTTCGAATGCAAGCGGGACTACAAGGCTTGAGTTTTCTATTCCGTCAAGGGGACTTATAGGATACAGAGGAGAGTTTTTGACGGATACCAAGGGAAACGGAGTTATAAATACTATATTTGAGGGATATGTACCTTACAAGGGCGATATAAGTTATCGTTCGCAGGGTTCACTTATAGCGTTTGAAACCGGTGTGAGCGTAACATACGGTTTATTTAACGCGCAGGAGCGCGGAACTCTTTTCATTACTCCGGGAGAAAAGGTTTACAGCGGTATGATAATAGGACAGAACGGAAAAGCGGAGGATGTGGAGGTAAATGTCTGCAAGACGAAGCATCTTTCAAATACCCGTTCGTCAGGTTCGGACGACGCTTTAAAGCTTTCGCCGCCGAGAGTATTGAGCCTTGAGCAGGCAATAGATTTTATAGAAACGGACGAACTCCTTGAGGTTACGCCAAAGACTCTCAGGATAAGGAAGAAGATACTCGATCCTCTCCAGAGAAAGAGAGCGGCGAGGAGGAATTAAATTTAAGCTGTAATAAATATATAAATAATAGATTGTGAACAAAATTTTGTTAAATTGGTAATTTGTCCTTAATTTACGATAACCTCTCTAAAAAGGCGCTTTCGCTCGGTAGTTAACGCAACGGTACTAAATTCACACTTCACTTAGCTTATGTTCATTAAGTGCCGGCGTTAACTATGTTTTTTATAGAGGTCATCGTAAAAAGGACAAGAATTGAGCTTGAATGCTGTTAAAATATCGGAATGGTTATAGTGTTCTATTATGATATTAAACCTAAACGATTTGTAGCATATCTGTTTTTGGTGTATAATGGAAAAGTCTATATAAAGCTTAACTTACAGGAGAAAATAAATGGAAAGAGAAGAATTTTTGCAGGTTTACCGTCATTCTCTGGCTCATGTGCTTGCCAAGGCGGTAGTCGAAATTTTCGGAGAGAGTGCACAGTACGGAATAGGACCGCAAATCGAGGACGGACTTTATTATGATTTCGTGCTTCCGAGAGCCGTTACCGAGGAAGATTATAAGACTATTGAAGATAAAATGCGTGAAATTTTAAAGCGCAAAGAGAACTGGACAAGAAAAGAGGTTACAAAGGACGAGGCAAGGGAGATTTTTAAGAATCAGAAATTTAAAATCGAGCTTATAAATGACCTGCCGGATGATGCGGTTATTACAACCTACAATACGGGAGATGATTTCATAGACCTTTGCAGAGGACCTCATATTGACAATTCGGCAGAGCTTTTAAGCGCGGCGTTTCAGGTAAAATCCGCTTCCGGAGCCTATTGGAGAGGCGATGAGAAGCGCGACAGAATGCAGAGGATTTATGTGTATGCCTTTCCTTCAAAGGACGAGCTTAAGGCTCATTTAAATTTTATAAGAGAAGCACTTGAAAGAGACCACAAGAAGCTCGGACCTAAGCAGGAGCTTTTTATGTTCAATGAAACGGCTCCGGGCATGCCTTATTGGCTTCCGAGAGGATGGAGACTTTATCAGGAGCTTGTGAAATTCTGGAGGCGGATTCATGTGCGCCACGGATATCAGGAAATTTCAGCTCCGATAATAAACAACCGTAAGCTCTGGCTTATAAGCGGTCACTGGGCTCATTATGTAAATAATATGTTCATAGTGCCGGGCTTTGACGACGATTTAACAAAGACCACCCTGCAGAACATAGAGCTTGACTCCGATTCCACATTCGCGGCTAAACCTATGAACTGTCCTAATGCAATGCTTACCTATAAACGTACGGTACATTCATATAAAGAGCTTCCTATAAGATATAACGAGATAGACGTTATTCACCGTAAGGAAAAATCAGGGCAGCTTAACGGACTTTTCAGGGTACAGGAATTCAGACAGGATGATGATCATACTTTTGTTATGGAATCTCAGATAGAAGAAGAAATTGCCGATGTAATGGAAGTAGCCGATCAGATTTACAGTACCTTCGGTATAACCTACAGAGCGGAGCTTTCTACAAGACCTGAGGATTTCATGGGAGATATAGAGGTTTGGAACCGTGCGGAAGCGGCTCTTAAAAAGATACTTGATAAGAAGTACGGTGAGGGAGGCTATGAGGTAAATGAGGGCGACGGAGCCTTCTACGGCCCTAAAATAGATTTGCAGATTAAGGATGCATTGGGAAGAGAGTGGCAGTGCGGAACAATTCAGCTTGACTTCCAGCTTCCTCATAACTTCGAGCTTACTTATCAGGACAGCGACGGAACGCTTAAAGAGCCTGTAGTAATACACAGAGCTATTTTCGGTTCGTTTGAGAGATTTATAGGCATAATTATAGAAAACTACAAGGGAGATTTTCCTTTCTGGCTTTCTCCTTACCAGGTAGGTATAGTGCCTATTCGTACCGAGCATAACGATTATGCGAGAGAAATTTTTGATACGCTTGAGGATATGGGTATTCGTGCAGAAGCCGATTTTGCGGACAAAAACATGAACGAGAAGATAAAGGCGTTTAAGACACTTAAAGATCCTTATATAATCGTGCTCGGAGATAAGGAAGCCGAAGAAAGAACGGTTTCCATAAATATAAGAGGAACCAAGAAACAGCTTCACGGAATTCCGCTTGAAGTGTTCTATAAGATGGTTAAGGAAATGAATGTCACGAGAACTCCGGAGCTTATGACCGAAGCGCCGGAAGTATAAATATCCGAATTATCGGAGGTAATTCTATAATGAGCGCTAAAAAAATAATGTTTCTTTTAATGACGGCAGTACTCATGGCGGGTTTTATTTGCGGTTGCGGTTCCGGAGACAAGAGCAAGGATGAGAAAAAAGCGAATCTTCCTGCGGAATTTACCGTTAAACAGAGCGGAAAGGTAGCCGGAGCTGAAAAACTTGATGAGCTGTTATTCGCGTCTTCCGTCAGTAAGGTAAAAGCAAACGGTATAAGCCAGACCGATAGCGGGGGAAAATTCGGTTATGCGCTTGATGATAATGAAACGGAAAAACTGATTAAGCTTATACGGGACGGAAATATTGAAGGTAAAAAGGTGGCAAAGGCGACTTATACCGATGCGTCAAAGCTTGATAATAAAGGCTATACTCTTGAATTTACGGACAGTATGGATCGTTTTTATGAAGGGGTTGTAAGACTTACCTTTTTTACAACAATAAACGAGGTATATCTCAATATGATAGATACTAAGGGAAATACAGTTATTTATCAGATCGGGATAGGAGAAGAACTTGCGGACTATCTTAACGATATAGCCGCCGAAAATTACGCGACGGCGGGAGGAAACGCGGGATGGTTCGATAAGGCGTTTAAGTAACGGGATTAAGCCCGATTCAAATAATTTATTAAAAAATGCTTAAGAGATGTATAAGAATTCAATAAAGGAAAGGAAAAAACAAGATGAAAGGAAAAAATATGCCGTTTAAAAAAGCTTTGTTAAAAAGAGGTGTCCCTATCGCTGCGGCAGCTCTGCTTATGGCGCAAGGAACAGGTGTTACGGCTTTGGCGGGCACTTTACATGCGGGTTTGCCGTATCGTATTACAAGAAGCAGCGTAGTAGCTGAGGTGAAGACCATAACGCTTGAAAATAACAAAGATGTTAAGATTGAAGCTGATGGATATACCGTAAGCGGGGCGGCTAAGGTATCTCATGTGGGAGCTTATATTCTTACTACGAACGGAGTAGCGGTTACCGACGCGAAGATTGAAGTTGTAGGAGAAGCCGACATAACATTAAAAGACTGTCATTTAACTACAGCGACGGCTCTTAGCCCCGGCGATAAAGGACTTTTTTATTTCAGCGGCGGAAAGGTTGAATTAAAGCTGGAGAATAAAAACTCATTTGCATTCACCGGTACCGACGATACATATACGCTTGGAAGTATGGGTTCAAATGAGGATCTTACCGTAAGCGGAAACGGAAGCCTTTATCTTCAGAATGCAGGTTTACAGGCGGCAGGTTCCAAATTGAAGCTTGACGGAAGTAAGGTGTACAGTTCCGGTACTGTAACTGCTAAGGATTTTGAAGCTGTAGGCGCAGGGACAATTTTAGCGGCTAAAAAACTTATTACTTCAACAACTACGGTTTTAAACGGAGATGTCGCGGTATACGCGAAACAATTAAACGCTCACGGATATCAGTGTGACAAGGGCATAATATATAATGGAACTGCCGTTGCCGTAACTTCGGGTGCTGCTGCGACTCATACGCTTACCGGAGGTATCGGAACTGTTTATGGTGATCCCGACTTGGCAGCGGGTACTTTTGAAAATCCGGGGAAATTAGGCACATCGCTTGAAGACATTGAAATCAGTATTCCGAGTACGGAATATACGGGCGCGGAAATCGCGATACCGAATTTTAATATTCAGGTAACTAAGAAGGCTTTAACAAAGACTCTTGTAAAAGGTACCGATTTTAAGGCTGAATGGAAATCCGGTCAGAATAAGACAAATGCGGGAACTAAGACGGTAGAGGTTTCAGCGATAGCAGGAACGGGGAATATAGGCTCCGGTATTGAAAAAACGTTTGAAGTCACAAAGAAAAATATTTCGGGAGCCGAGGTTGAGGTTGACCTTGCGGATCTTGCCTATACTGGTATTGAACAGAGCAAGGCTGTTACGGTAAAGGTGGGAGCGAAAACCCTTACGGCAACTACCGATTATATACTTGTAAACGACAAGGGTACTAAAGCCGGAGAATACGGTTTAAAGGTAACCGGCGCGGGCAACTATGAGGGAGAAACGCCAGTTAAGACATGGAAGATAATAAAAGCCCCTCTTACAATCACAGCGGCTACTATAGCGGAAAAGACTTATGACGGCAATACAAACGCTGCAGTGACCGGTGTAACTTTCGGAGGACTTGTAAATTCCGAGACTTTAACAAGAGGTGCGGATTATGAGGTGACCGCCGCTTTTGCCGACAGTAAGGCAGGTACGAACAAAAACGTAACAGTAACCGTGACTATGAAAGATACTGAAACGGCGAATAATTATAATTTGGCGACAGCTACATTCACTCTTACAGGGCAGGAGATAAAGAGGGGTAAGCATAATGCCCCCGCATCGGTAACCGGAAGGTATGCCGTAAGCGGAACGGACAGGACTAAGTTTGCTTATGCCGTTGATAAGATAGACGGTGCGGAATATAGTAAGGATGATGTGAATTGGCAGGAATCAAATGTGTTTGACGGTATAGCTCCTTCAAGCAATGTTACTTTCTATGCTCGAATAAAATCAACCGAGAGTATGGATGCAAGTGATTCAGCCAATACCGGCTCGGTTACGTTTAACAAGTTAAATAATATATCTAAGCCCGCCCTTCAGGTTAAAGTCGAGGGTGAGGCTAATGCAAGAACGGTTACCATTACTAAGGTGGATGGAGCCGAGTACAGCTTTGATGACGGTGGAAGTTACGAGAGCGGAGCGGATAAAAATAAAAAAGCGGGTATCGACTCGACCGCTTCCGGAAATGATAAGGTTAAGGTTGCTATACGTTTTAAAGAGACGGAAACACTTAACGCCTCCGCCGCAGTAAAAGAAGAAGTCGACCTGACTAAAACCACTCCTAACGCTCCGGCTCCTGTAGTAAGTGGAAAATATGAGTTGGATGAAGGTCATCCGAACAAATTTAAATATACCGTGGAAGCTCCCGTAGGAGCCGAGTATGAGTATTCGAAAGATTTAGAGGCTTATCAGAGCGGCAATATTTTTGATAATATAGATCCTGAATCGATACATACTTTCTATGTTCGTACAAAGGCAACGGCTACTAAGGGAGCGGGTCTTGCGGGAAGCAAAGAAGTGACATTTGAGCTTTTTGATACCCCGGCTCCTAAGCTTGAAGCAGAGGTTACCGGTGATGCCGGAAACAGGACGATTACTATTGCCGAGGTAAACGGAGCTCAATATAAATTCGGTAGCGATTCTTGGGGCGCGGTTCGCGTTAAGAACAATGTATCCGAAGAAATTGTAAAAGTAGGTATTCGTATACCGAAAAACGCTACTCATAAGGCGTCTGTAGAAGTATTTAAGGATATTAGAGCAAACGGCAGCGCAGGCGGAGGCGCGGGAAGCTTGGCTCCTCTTCCCGCCGAGGAAAAGAAAGACGACGGAAATAAGCCTGAGGAGAATAAGAATAACGGAAATACCAATACCGCCAAGCCCGACAAAGCGCCTGTAAATATCAAGGTTACCGCCGAAGGTTCGAAAAAAGGCAAGGCTGAGGCTTTTGTGTCTGCGGAAAGTATTAAAACGGCATTAGAGGCAGCTAAACCGCTTTCCGATAATGAAACTGTAAAGCTTGACGTAACTGTTCCTGACGGCGTGAATAATCTTAAGGTGCATATTGAAAAGAGCGCTTTGGGAAATCTTGTGACATCCGCCATAAAAGCATTTGAGATTACTGCTGCAAACGTAAAATTGGAGTTTGAGGGAAAGGCTCTCGCTTCCATGGATAATCAGAGCGGCGGGAATGTTACGCTTTCCATAGCTTCTGCGAGGAAGCTTACATCAAAGATGAAGAAAGTAGCCGGAAACAGACCTGTATATACCGTTTCGGCAGCTTCCGAGGGAACAAAAATATCGAATCTCGGAGGTGGAAAGGTAAAGGTAAGTATTCGTTATGTTAAATCACCTAAAGAAAAGGCAGGCGGGCTTTACGCCGTGTACTTTAATAAAAAAGGTAAGGCTGTCCGCATAAAAGGCTCAGTTTATGATGAGGAAACAGGAATGCTTACATTCAGCACAAAGTATCTTACAAAGTATGCTATAGGCTATAAGGCTCCTAAGAAGAGTAAGTAAATGAAAAAAGTAATATAAGAAATACTTCAGTTCGCGTATGAGGGTGACCCGTACGCGAACTTTCAGGTTTTTGACAATATGATTGACATTTTCGCTAAATATAAGTACAATGACGTAAACGCTATGACGGTGCAGTCCTTAAGGACAAAAGATTTGCGAGCCATACAGAGAGAGAGGATATTTTCTGTAAGTCCTCTTATGCAACCCGCATATCCGACCTTCACACCCGAGCGGTGAAGCTGAAAATTACAGTAGGCTTTGACGGAAACGTCCGTTATGCGTATATGAGAGTCCGTATGTATTTACGGGAATCAGGGTGGTAACACGGAATTTATCCCGCCCCTGCGTTTTGCAGGGGCGGTTTTTTAACGGAGGAATATTATGAACGAGAAATTGAAAGAAATTGTTGATGCAGGTCTAAGACAGATAGAATGCGCGGCAAATAATGAAAGGTTGAATGAGATAAGAGTAGCTCTTTTAGGTAAAAAAGGAGAGCTCACACAGGTTTTAAAGAGCCTTAAAGATGTGGCTCCGGAAGAACGTCCCAAGGTGGGACAGCTTGTGAACGAGGCAAGAGAAAGGCTTGAGGAAATTTTAAATAAGAAAAGAGTCGAGTTTGAAAAGAAACTTTTGGAGGCGAAGCTTGCGGGAGAGACAATTGACGTTACCCTTCCGGCAAAGAAGCCTATGATAGGTCACAGGCACCCTAACACTATAGCTCTTGATGAGGTGAAGCGTATTTTCATCGGAATGGGCTACAGCGTGGTGGAGGGTCCGGAGATAGAATTTGATTACTACAATTTCGAAGCGCTTAACATACCGGAAAATCACCCTGCGAAGGATGAACAGGATACATTTTATATTAACGACAAGCTGCTTTTAAGAACTCAGACTTCTTCAGTTCAGGTACATGTAATGGAAAATAAAAAGCCTCCTATAAGAATAATAGCTCCTGGAAGGGTTTTCCGTTC
>CAUUHV010000023.1:0-36552 GCA_963545085.1 uncultured Catonella sp.
AGGTCAAGAACCTTAAAAGAAGCTTCATTAAAATTCAAACAATGCTCGGTAAATTTTTTTCTTAAATACGGAAGATCAAAGCCGCTTCCGTTATAGCATATCAGAAGCCTTTTATTTTTTATAAGCTTCATAAAGGCTTCAAGCACGGACCTTTCACTTTCTTTATCATCCGCGAACCACTGAATAAGTTTCCATTCATTTCCGTCACGGAAAATACAGCCTATAAGATATAAAGCGGTAACATCCGCGGCAAAGCCCGTAGTTTCTATATCGAAAAAAACGGTTTCTGCAGGAGAAATGTTTTTAGGCAGATTGACAAAGCCTTTTTCAAGAGAGGTTATTTTAGTTATCATAAATATCTCTCCAATTTGCTTTCGGCACAATGTAAGATTATTTCGAGAGAATGGAGTTTGTCCGTCCAAACGGAATTGGGTTGTATATCCGTTATAAGTTCGTCTATCATGGACAAATCGCCTATTATGTAGTCCGCCCTGTCCGAGAGTTTTGTATGGTCGACTATAAGATAACGTTTTTTGGAATGCTCAAGCATTGATTTCCTGACCTGCCCTTCATCCATATTATTATCTAAAAGTCCATATACAGGATCAACGGCGGAGCAGCTTATAAAGCTTTTGTCGGCAAGATACTGTGAAACGGCGATTGTTGCGGGGTAGCCTATAAACGAGTTCATACGCTTTCTGTAATGTCCGCCTATACATATTAACTTTGAGGTCTGAGGAGTTTCATTAAACAGGGTAAGTATTCTTAAAGAGTTTGTTATAATCGAAATCCTGATTCCTCTTGCCAAGATGCTTTTTGCAAGAGAAAGGCAGGTAGTACTTGAATCAAGCATGATTGTATCATTTTCATTTATAAGGTTATCGGTTATGTATTCGGCGAGCATCTGTTTTTCTTTTGGGAGATATTTTTCTCTCAGCTTGATAGGTATTCCTTTATCATCGGTTTCGGGAAGAAAAGCTCCGCCGTGCACACGTTTCAGTTTTCCGTCTTTTTCCATTTCTTTAAGATCGCGTCTGATTGTTTCTTCACTGCAGCCTGCCAATATACTGATATCCGAGATTAAAATGCTCCCGGATTTTTTTAACTCGTTTTCGATAATACGTTTTCTTTCTAATTTTAACATATAAAACTCCGTTCTTTACATAATATGGAATAAAAATAATTTCTCTTATAATATTATGTGTATAAGTGTAAAAAAAAATCAACAAAAAAATAAAAAAATATTCTGTGCAGGAGAGTGGAATGTCAAAATTAGTCAAAAACACATATAAAAACAATTATGCAAACAAAATAAAACAACAAAATACCAAAATATTCAAATAGGGTATGTTGATTTTTGTGAAAAATTATGGTATTATTTGGATAACAACTTAGCTGAGTTTTGTACAAGGGTATTTGGCAACTGATAAAAACGTAATGGAGGGTTGAAGCTATGAAAGATGATGAAAAAAGAAGAGAAGGAAGTTTTATCGGGTTTATTCCGCTTATAGCTTTTTTGGTCATATATTTTGCTATGGGACTTATTACAGGAAGCTTTGATAATATGCCGCTCTTAATAGGTATGTTTATCGCTACCGTAATTTCTTTGGTTATTAAAAGCCCTACAGCTGAAAAACTCAGTTTTACGGAAAAGGTTACAAAGTTTTGTACCGGCGGCGGAGACAATACTCTTATACTTATGGTAATTATCTATATGCTTGCAGGAGCTTTTTATAGTGTGGCAGGCTCGATGCACGCTACGGATACGGTTACAAACCTCGGTATTTCAATACTTCCCGCCCGCCTTATACTTCCGGGACTTTTTATAATAGGCTGTATCCTCAGTTTTTCCATGGGCACGTCAATGGGAACGGTTTCGGCTCTTATGCCTGTAGCCATAAGCGTAGCTGAAAAAACGGGCGTAAGCCTGCCTTTGGTAGCGGGAATTGTTGTAGGCGGAGCAATGTTCGGTGACAATCTTTCTTTTATTTCGGATACGACAATCGCAGCGACAACTATTTTGAATATAGGGATGAGAGAAAAATTTAAAGCAAACGCGCTTATGGTACTTCCGGCGGTTGTTATAACGGTGGTTGCTCTTGCTTTTTGGCCTATAGATGCGGCTGCGATAGAAATTCCGGGCGCGGTAGACCTTGTAAACCTGATTCCTTATGTGCTCATAATCGCGCTTTCTTTATTCGGCATGAATGTCATACCTGCTATGGGTATTTCGGTTCTTTCGGGTGTGATTATAGGTATAATTCATGGAGATTTCACCTTTGTGGAAAGCTTCGGCGTAATTCATACCGGAATGAAGTGGATGCAGGATATGGCGATTATAGCTATTTTCGTAGGCGGAGTTATAGAGCTTATGAAATATAACGGCGGTATAGACTGGCTTCTTTCCCGTTTGGCAAAAAATACCAAGACCAGAAAAGGTGCCGAGTTAAGTATAGCCGCGTTGGTTTCTTTAGTTGATGTAGCCACCACTAACAACACTATGGCTATCATTGCCTGCGGTCCTATCGCAAAAGATATTTCCGATAAATATGAAATACCTGCGGAGAGAACTGCAAGTATACTGGATTTGTTTTCATCCGCGTTTAACGGACTTACTCCTTATGCCGGACAGCTCCTGGTGGCGGGTGCAATGGCAAGCATTTCTCCTGTATCAATCATGCCTTTCGTCTGGTATTCCATACTCATGGCGGTATTCGGAGTAATCTTCATACTTATTGGATTTCCGAAGGGGAAGGTTAAAAGGTAAATTTACCTGAAAAGGAGCGGTAATGGCTGAAAATAAATATAAAGAGCATTTTTTGATGGATGTAAATACCGTCAGGGATTTTGTAAAAAGTGAATTAAACTTTTTTGAGGACGGAGCCGAACTTGAAGCATCGGAAATCGGTGACGGAAATATAAATTATGTTTTTAAAGTACGGGATAAAAAAACGGGTAAATCTCTTGTTGTAAAACAGGCGGATAAGCTGCTTCGTTCCTCCGGCAGACCTCTTGATTTGCACCGAAACAAAATAGAAGCTGAAATTTTAAAAATCGAAGGAGAACTTGCAAAAGGTTTTGTACCTGAAATTTACGGGTATAACGAAACTATGTGCGCTTTAAGCATGGAGGATATTTCAGAATATAAAAATCTCAGAAAAGAGTTGATGTCAGGAAAGACTTTCGGACATTTTGCTGAAAATATTTCTGAGTTTCTTGCAGATACTTTGATTCCTACCACAGATATGGTGTTTGACAGGCATGAGAAGAAGGAGAAGGTTAAACTTTTCACAAATGTGGAGCTTTGTGACATTTCCGAGGATTTGGTTTTTACAGAGCCGTATTATGATTATAAGGGAAGAAATATAATCACGGAGGGAAATGAGGAGTTTGTAAGAGAAAACTTATATTCCGATGAAGAGCTTAGAGCTGAGGTCGGATATCTTCGCAACCGTTTTATGAACGAAGCTCAGGCGCTTATTCATGGGGATTTACATTCAGGCTCCATTTTTATAAATGAAAAAGGGCTTAAGGTTATAGACCCGGAATTTGCTTTTTACGGACCTATGGGTTACGATGTAGGAAATGTTATCGGAAACCTCTTTTTCGCATGGGCAAATAAAATTTATACCGAGCCCGAAAATAAGGTTTTTTCAGACTGGATAGAAAAGGTAGCGGAAGAAATCTTTGACCTTGTGAAAGATAAATTTTCTAAAAAATTGAAAGAGCTTGTAAGCTTTCCTCTATACAACGAAAAGTTCAAAGAACGTTATCTTGAGAAAGTTATGGCGGACAGTATAGGCTATGCAGGAACTGAGATAATAAGAAGAACCGTAGGAGATTCCAAGGTTGCGGAGCTTACAAGCCTTGAAGCGAACGAAGGAAAAATAAGACTTGAAAGAGTTTTGGTAACCGCCGGAATTTCGTTTATTAAAAACAGAAGGAATGTTAAAAGCGGAAAAGAGCTTAATGAGGAATTTAAAAAGGCGGTGAAGAGTTATGGTTTTGGCTGAGCGTAACGATGCCGGACTTGCTTTCATGCTGAAATTTGAAAATGTAGCATGGTATGAGAATGGAGCGGTAAAAATTCTTGACAGAAGAATTTATCCTATAAGGACGGAATATGTAACCTGTCATAAGCATGAGGAAGTGGCAGCCGCAATAAAAAATATGGTAACTCAGAGCGAGGGACCTTACACTGCTGCGGCCATGGGTATGGCACTTGCGGTATATGAGGTTAAAAATGAAAATAAAGAAAAAATAATCGCCCATATAGAAAAGGCGGCGTATACGCTTTCTCATGCAAGACCTACCACTTCGGAGCAGATGAAGGGTATAACGGATGGAGCCGTTTCGGTTATAAAAAGTAAACTTGAAGAGGGCATTTCAGGTGAAGCCCTTGTGGAAGCGACATTTGAGTATGCGTATAATTATATAAATAATAATTACAAAAAATACACTGTTATAGGCGAAAAGCTTGCCGAAAAGATTGAGAACGGCTCTGTAATTATGACACAGTGCTTCGGAGGAACGGTAATCGGCACAATGCTCAGAGAATGCAGAAAAAGCGGCAAGGAAATAAAAATGATCTGTGCTGAAACCAGACCTTATTTTCAGGGCTCAAGGCTTACCGCGAGTGTTGCCTGCGATATGGGATTTGATGTGACGGTTATTTCGGATAATATGCCTGCTTATACCATGTTTAAGAAGAAAGTCGGTCTTTTTACTTCGGCTTCGGATGTAATAACGATGGACGGACATGTTATAAACAAGGTGGGAACCTTCCAGATAGCTCTTGCGGCAAATTATTACGGTATACCGTATTACGTTACCGGGACACCGGATCCTAAACATAAGGATTTGTCGTCAGTGGTAATTGAAGAGAGAAATCCGGAGCTTGTGCTTGAATCATTGGGAAGAAAGGTGGTAATGGACGGTGTAAAGGGTTTTTATCCTGCCTTTGATATTACACCTCCGGAACTGGTTACCGGAATTATTACAGACAAAGGAATTTATACGCCTGACAGGGCGGGAGAGTACTTTTAAGTGAAATACCCGCGGTGTTGTGAGCCCGGCTTGCCGGCACGATTCGTTTTTACGGGAATTGATTTTTTCACTAAACATCAAGGAAGTTTTAAATCTTCATCACCATGAGACCGGATACGGGACAGGGGGAATTGATATGTTAATGGAAGATGAAAGAAAGTTGATTACAGAGTACGGAAAGAAGATGATATCCTCCGGGCTTACTACCGGAACTGCGGGTAATATAAGTATTTGTGACAGAAAAAGCGGACTTATGGCAATTACTCCGTCCGGCATAGATTATTTTGAGGAAACTCCTGAAGATATTGTAGTTATGGATTTGGAAGGAAATATTGTTGAAGGAAACAGAAAACCTTCAAGCGAACATCATCTTCATTCCGTTATGTATAAAATAAAGCAGGGGATAAATTCCGTAGTGCATACGCATTCCATGTACTGTACCGTTTTATCATGCTTAAATGTTCCGATAGAGGCTGTTCATTATGTGCTTGCAGATACCGGAACCGCAACCGTGCCGGTTGCGCCTTATAAGCTGTACGGAACGGAGGAACTTGCGGAGGCGGTTGGAAAAACCATAGGCAAGGGTAATGCCGTGCTTATGGCGAACCATGGAATGCTTGCCTGCGGATCATCATTGAGCGCGGCTTTCGGTCTTGCGAAAACCTGCGAATGGACTGCTGAAATTCAGTGGAAATGTATGTGCGCCGGAAAACCGAATATTCTTTCCGAGGAACAGATGAATGAGGTTGTAAAGAAATTTTCCACTTACGGACAAACGGTTCAGGATGAAAGCTCGGTTAAAGGCTATTTTGCTTAAAACGGGGAGGGTGAGATGAGAGATTTTGAATATATAAATCCTGCAAGGATAATATTCGGCTCCAAACCTTATGAGAGAATTAAAAACATTATTGAAGAAAATGGTGTAAAGTCTCTTTTAATGATATACAGCGGAGAATTTATAAAAACTCTCGGAATTTATCAAAATATTGAAAAAATATGCGCGGAGCTTGATATTGTTTTTGCACAAAACGGGAATGTTGTACCTAATCCCAAGGTGGAGCTTGTAAGAGAGCTTATCGAAGTCGGACGTAAAGAAAAGACGGATTTTATAATTGCCGTAGGAGGCGGGAGCTCGATAGATACCGCTAAGGCGGTTTCCGCGGGACTTTATTATGATGGAGATGTGTGGGATTTTTTTGAAGGAAAGGCGGAAATAAAGAAAGCCGTTCCTATAGGAGTAATATCCACGATACCGGCAAGCGGCTCGGAAACCTCGAATGCGGCTATAATAAGTAACGGACTTCATAAAAAAGGAGTGGAGGACGAAAAGCTTATTCCGTTTTTTGCAGCACTTAATCCGGATTATTTAACAACTTTACCGAAGTTTCAGTTATCAGCCGGAATATCGGACATACTTTCGCATCTTTTGGAAAGATATTTTACAAATACGGAGCATGTTGATGCTACGGATTTTATGCTTGAAGGGGCAATAAAGGCGCTGCTTTTAAACGGTGAGAGGCTTGCGGAGAATAAGAGCGACAAGGATGCTTTGGCGGAAGCGCAATGGCTTGCGATAGTAGGGCATAATAATCTTCTTGATACGGGAAGAGAGTCCGACTGGGCTTCACACAGAGTGGAGCACGAGATAAGCGCTCAATACGGGATAACGCACGGTGAAGGAATGGCGGTTGTAATGCTTGCCTATATAAGATATCTTGCGAAAAGGCATCCTGAAAAGCCGGCACAGCTTGCGAACAGGCTTTACGGCATAGATTACCATGATTATACCGAAGGACGGATGACCGAACTGCTCGCTGAAAGACTTTTGGAGTTTTATAAGAAATTGGGACTTCGTACCTCGCTTACTGAAATGGAAATAGACGGGACGCATTTTGATGAAATGGCTTTGAGAGCGACTTCGGGAGGCTCATGTACAGTCGGGCATTATTATCCGCTTGACATGGAAAAGTTTGTAGAGGTTCTTAATTACGCTCTTTGATGAACGAAAATCGGAACGAAGAAAAGAACGGATATTCATTTTTTAGGCAATAGATTTTCTATTGCCTTTCTTTATGTTATAATCCATAGTGAAAATATACAAAAAATACGATATAAAACCATATAATATATACAAAGCGTAATCTTAAAAATACAAAAAGGACAACAGTCCTTTTATATATGCTTATATGATATTATTATGTGTAGGTGAGCAAAATATAAAAGGACTTGAGTATATATAAAAGTGAATTGATTTGCAGAAGTTGCCATTTAGCGGAGAAAGTTCATCTGTATGGCATGTCGGACGCGGGAATAAAAAACGGGGAGGTACGGCTGATGAGAGAAGCTGATGCTAAAGAGTTTGAGCTGCTTAAAGAAGCGAAAGAGGCAAGAAAGAGCTCGTATTCGCCATATTCCGATTTTATGGTAGGAGCGGCGCTTGTGGGAAAGAGCGGCAAAATTTATCACGGCTGCAATATTGAAAACGCAGGATACACGCCTACAAACTGCGCGGAGCGTACGGCATTTTTCAAGGCTGTATCCGAGGGGGAAAAAGAGTTTGTAAAAATTGCAGTTGTCGGAGCAAAAAGAGGACAGGATGCCGATATACTCTGTGCTCCTTGCGGTGTGTGCAGACAGGTGATGATGGAGTTTTGCAATCCGGAAAAGTTTCAGATAATTTTAGCCGACGGTCCCGGCAAGGGAATCTGCATGACGCTTTCGGAAATGCTGCCTTACGGCTTCGGTCCTGATAATTTGACCTGAATTGTTAATGAAACATCAAAAATCATGTGTTTCGCGGATGTTCGGAATATCATGCGGATTAAGAGAGCTTTGACTTACGGTGTGAATATTCAGGTTTGAATAAATAAGCAAAAACAAGAAGGTAGAGGGAATAAAATGGCGAATGCAACTGAAAGGGAAAAGACGGCGGAAAATGTCATTGAAATGATCCATATTACAAAGCAATTCGGAGATTTCAAGGCGAATGACGACATTACCATTGAGCTTAGAAAAGGAGAAATACATGCGCTTCTCGGTGAAAACGGAGCGGGAAAATCCACTCTTATGAGTGTGCTTTTCGGACTTTACAGACCGGAAGAAGGACATATTAAAATAAGAGGAAAGGAAGTACAGATAAAAAATCCTAACGACGCCAACGCTTTCGGTATAGGGATGGTGCATCAGCATTTTAAACTTGTGCATAACTTCACTGTGCTTGAGAGCATAGTTTTGGGAAGAGAAACGGTTAAGGGCGGCAGTCTTAAGATGGACGAAGCCAGAAAAAAAGTGATGGAGCTGAGCGAGCGCTATAAATTCAAGATAGATCCTGATGCTTATATAGCCGATATAACGGTGGGTATGCAGCAGCGCGTGGAAATTTTAAAAATGCTTTACTGTGATAACGAAATACTTATTTTCGATGAGCCTACGGCAGTACTTACTCCTCAGGAAATAGAGGAGCTTATGAAGGTGATGAGACAGCTTGTAAGCGAAGGAAAATCCATTCTTTTCATTACACATAAGCTTAACGAGATAAAAGAGGTTGCCGACCGCTGCAGTGTTCTAAGAAAGGGCAAATATATCGGTACTATAGATGTGAAAACCACATCCAAGGAAGAAATGTCCGAGATGATGGTAGGACGTAAGGTTAATTTCGAGCTTGATAAAAAGGAATGTAAACCGGGCGCGCCTGTGCTTTCAGTTAAAAATTTAACCATAAAGAGCGCTTACAGTCAAAAGCATGCGGTGAAAGATGTTTCATTCGATGTAAAAAAGGGAGAAATTCTCTGCGTTGCCGGAATAGACGGAAACGGTCAGTCCGAGCTTGTATACGGAATAACGGGTTTGACACCTCTTGAATCGGGAAGTGTTCATTTAAACGGAGAGGATATTACACACAGTACCATACGTCATAAATGCGTGCAGGGTATGGCGCATATTCCGGAGGACAGACATAAGGACGGATTGGTGCTTGATTATACATTAAAGGAAAATCTTATACTCCAGACTTATTATAAGGACGATTTCCAGAAACACGGTTTCCTTAAATTTGACGCAATCAGAAAATATGCGGAAAAGCTTATAGAAAAATTCGATATCCGCTCAGGGCAGGGCGCGGACAGTATAGTAAGAGGAATGTCGGGCGGAAATCAGCAGAAGGCGATTATAGCAAGAGAGCTTGACAGAAACCCTGAAATTGTAATTGCCGTTCAGCCGGTAAGAGGACTTG
Source organism: uncultured Catonella sp. (assembly GCA_963545085.1). Lineage (GTDB taxonomy): Bacteria > Bacillota > Clostridia > Lachnospirales > Lachnospiraceae > Catonella. Next base: position 9,278 of record CAUUHV010000023.1, read on the forward strand.
ATGTGGGAGCTATAGAATATATTCATAAACAGCTTATAGCTCAAAGAGATGCCGGAAAGGCGGTGCTTTTAGTTTCTTTCGAGCTTGACGAGGTTATGAATGTAAGCGACAGAATCGTGGTTATGTATGAGGGAGAGATAGTGGCGGACGTTAATCCGAAGGATATAACAATCGAAGAATTGGGACTTTATATGGCGGGTGCGAAAAGGAGTGTGAAGGCATGAGAGATAAAATCATAAAGGCGGTAAACGGAGATGGATTCTCAAGCTTTTTAGCCTCTATTATGGCGGTGCTCTGCGGTCTTTTCTTCGGTTTTATAATTTTGCTTATAAGTGAGCCGGCTAAAGCCTACGGCGGTTTCGCAATGATAATTCAGGGTGGTTTTACCGACGGGCTTGTGGGAATAGGGCAGATGCTTTATTTTGCCACACCTATAATAATGACGGGACTTTCGGTGGGATTTGCTTTCCGTACAGGACTTTTTAATATAGGGGCGGCGGGACAGTTTACGGTAGGCGCTTTCGCTGCGGTATTTGTAGGAGTTAAGTTCACTTTCCTTCCGCCGGGGGTACATTGTTTCGCGGCGTTAATAGCTGCGCTTCTTGCCGGAGCTTTATGGGGAATGATTCCGGGGCTTCTAAAAGCTTTATTTAACGTAAACGAGGTAATTGCTTCAATTATGATGAATTATATCGGAATGTATATGGTAAACATGTTAATACAAAGAAGCGTATATGATCAGCTCAGAAATCAGTCGCTTCCGGTTGCAAGCGGCGCTAATCTTCCTAAGGGCGGACTTGATTTGATTTTTCCGAATAAAAATTTGAATGTAGGCATTTTTATAGCAATCTTTTTTGTAATAGTTATTTACATAATACTTAATAAAACAACTTTCGGCTATGAGCTTAAAGCCTGTGGACAGAATAAGGACGCAAGCCGTTATGCCGGAATTAACGCTAAGAGAAATATAGTGCTTTCCATGGTGATTTCCGGAGCGCTTGCGGGACTCGGCGGAGCTCTCCTTTATCTTGCGAATTCGGGAAGATTTATGCAGGTGCTTGATATAATAGCTCCCGAGGGCTTTACGGGAATATCGGTTGCGCTTTTAGGACTTTCAAATCCGATAGGAATACTTTTTGCGGGACTTTTCATAGGTCATATAACGGTAGGCGGAGCGAATATGCAGCTTTTTGATTTCGCACCGGAGGTTATCGACATAATCATTTCCGCAATTATATATTGTGGAGCTTTAGCTCTGTTATTCAAGACCTTAATCCACAAGATACAAAAAAGCAGAAAGAAGAAGGAGGGAGTAAAATGAATGTAGTATATTTCATAATGCAGCAGACAATGTTCTTTGCCATCCCTCTCCTCATAGTCGCAATCGGCGGAATGTATGCCGAACGAAGCGGTGTTATCAACATTGCGCTCGAAGGTATTATGGTAATGGGAGCCTTTGCGGCTATCTTTTTCCTTAATCTTACACAGGGCGGTATGAGCGGTCAGCTTCATCTGATACTTGCCGTTATAGTGGCGGGAGTTACCGGAGGAATTTTTTCGTTGCTTCATGCTTTTGCGTCTATAAATATGAAAGCGGATCAGACCATAAGCGGTACGGCTCTTAATATGTTCGCTCCGGCGTTTGCAATCTTTGTGGCAAGAATGATACAGGATGTGCAGCAGGTGCAGTTTACGGATACCTTTCATATAGTATCGGTTCCTCTGCTCGGAGACATACCGTTTATAGGACCTCTGCTTTTTAAAAACTGCTATATAACTACCTATATAGGCTTCGGTATTTTCGCCATAGCGGCTTTTGTAATACAAAAGACCCGTTTCGGACTCAGGCTCAGAGCATGCGGTGAGCATCCGGGAGCTGCCGATTCGGTAGGTGTAAATGTTTATCATATCCGTTACGCCGGTGTAATTATTTCGGGAGTGCTTGCGGGAATAGGCGGTCTTGTATTTGTGGTTCCTACTTCGACAAACTTTAACGCAAGCGTTGCGGGATACGGATTCCTTGCTCTTGCAGTGCTTATCTTCGGTCAGTGGAGAAGTAAAAAGATTTTCTTTGCGGCATTTTTCTTCGCTATAATGAAGACTCTTGCAAGCGCTTACTCGGCTATTCCTATGTTAAAGGATTTGCCTATACCTAATGAAATTTATAAGATGATTCCTTATATAGCTACACTTGTGGTGCTTGCGTTCTCATCAAAGAATTCTCAGGCTCCGAGAGCGGAGGGTATCGCTTATGACCAGGGAAGCAGGTAATCATTTGAGAAGGTGTTTTAAAATCAAGGAGGCTAATTAAAATGACTGTAAGAATGTATGACTTAATAATGAAAAAAAGAAACGGCGGCGCGCTTAGCAGTGATGAAATTAAGACAATGATAGAGGAATATGTCGCGGGGAATATTCCGGATTATCAAATGTCGGCGTTTTTGATGGCAGTGTACTACAAGGGTATGACGAAGGAGGAAACTCTTGCAATGACCATGGCTGCGGCACATTCGGGAGATATGGTCGATCTTTCGGGCATACAGGGAGTTAAGGTAGACAAACATTCAACCGGCGGAGTTGGAGATAAGACCACTTTAATTGTAGCGCCTATTGTCGCAGCCTGTGGAGTAAAGGTGGCGAAGATGTCGGGAAGAGGCTTGGGGCATACCGGCGGAACCGTCGATAAACTTGAAGCGATAGAAGGTTTTAGAACCACCCTTGATATAGAAGAATTTTTTGATGTGGTAAATAAAGAAGGTTTAAGCGTAATCGGTCAGTCCGGAAATTTGGCTCCTGCCGATAAAAAACTTTACGCTTTAAGAGATGTTACTGCTACGGTTGACAGCATTCCTCTTATTGCGGTTTCTATAATGAGCAAGAAACTGGCTGCCGGAAATGACTGCATTCTTCTTGACGTAAAAACCGGAAGCGGAGCTTTTATGAAAACAGTGGATGATTCCATAGCGCTTGCGGAAGAAATGGTAAGCATAGGAGAGAATGCCGGAAAGAGGACGGTTGCTCTTATTACGAATATGGATATACCTTTAGGTCATAATATAGGAAACAGCTTTGAGGTAATCGAGGCGGCAGATACCCTTAAAGGAAAGGGACCTTATGACCTTACCGAGATTTGTCTTGAGCTTGCGTCAAATATGCTCTTCCTTGCGGGAAAAGGAGCTATAGAGGAATGCAGAAAGATGGCTGAAAAGGCTGTAAAGGACGGAAGCGCGTTAAAGAGACTCTGCGGCATGGTCAAGGCTCAGGGAGGAAACGAGGAGCTTATCCTTGATACGGATAAGTTTAAAAAGGCGGCATTTGAGAGAGAGCTTATTTCCGATAAGGACGGATATATAACCTTTATGAACACGGAGCAGTGCGGAATAGCTTCATCCATGTTAGGCGCGGGAAGAGAAACCAAGGAGAGCGCTATAGACTACGCTGCGGGTATTATTCTTCATAAGAAAACCGGGGATGCCGTAAAGAAAGGCGAGGTTATAGCTAAACTTTATGCCGAGAGAGAAGAACTTTTCGAGAGAGCGAAAGATACGTTGAAAGCTGCCGTCACAATAGAAGCCGAGCCGGCAGGGAACGAGCCTCTTATTTACGCAAGAGTTACTAAGGACGGAGTTGAAAGAAAGGCGTAAGCGGTAAAGGAAAAATGATAAATATAAAAGGAGAAAAAATGACTAACGAGGAAATTTTGGCGCACGTGGATCATACTTTGCTTAAGGCAGTCGCTTCATGGGAGGATATTAAAAAATTGTGCGATGAGGCTATAGAGTATAAAACCGCTTCGGTTTGCATACCTGCCTGCTACATAAAGCGCATACATAATACCTACGGCGACAGGATAAATATTTGTACCGTGGTAGGGTTTCCTTTGGGTTACAATACTACGGCTTCAAAGCTTGAAGAGGTAAGACAGGCTGTGGCGGACGGTGTGAACGAGGTTGACATGGTAATAAATATTACCGATGTTAAAAACGGGGATTTTAAGGCTGTGGAAGATGAGATAAGGGCTTTGAAAGAAGCTGTGGGGAGCAGGATACTTAAGGTTATTATCGAAACCTGCTATCTTACGGAAGAAGAAAAAATCAAGCTTTGTCATGCGGTAACGGAAGCCGGAGCCGACTATATAAAAACTTCTACAGGTTTTGGAACTGCCGGAGCGACTCTTGACGATATTCTTTTATTTAAAAAGCATATCGGACCTGATGTGAAGATGAAGGCTGCAGGCGGAGTAAGAAGTGTAGAGGATATGGAAGCTTTCTTAAAGGCGGGCTGCGACAGGATAGGAACAAGCTCCGCAATTTCCCTTTTAAAAGGAGAGAAAGCCGGAAGCTATTGATAAGACAGGATGACCTCTTGTATAGTAGACTGTATTTATGTATACTATGCGGGTGTGCATAGGGGTGTCGAAGGATTTGACTTTTATGACACCGGAATTTTTACAGCCGTAAACGGCAGAAAAGGAGAAACAAATGAAGAAAAAGGCACTTGGAGCAATTTTAGCCATGTCTATGGTAATCGCAATGACAGCCTGCGGCGTTAAGAAGCCGGGCAGCGAAACCGCTACAAGCGTAAGCACGACCAAAAGCACAATATCATCAACAACAACCTCATCGAAGGCTCAAAGCGCTTCGAGTACCGCAAGCACTCCTGCACAAGACAATAAGCAGAGTGACGGATATGAGCTTGCTCTTATTACCGACGTGGGAACAATTGATGACAAATCTTTCAACCAGGGCTCATGGGAAGGACTTGAGAAATATGCTACGGAGCATAATATAACTCATAAATATTATAAGCCTTCCGAGAAGTCGACAGAGGCTTGCCTCAGCGCTATCGACCTTGCCATAAAGGGCGGAGCTAAAGTGGTTGTTACACCGGGATTCCTTTTTGAATCACCTGTTTATGAGGCTCAGACAAAGTATCCTGATACAAAATTTGTAATTCTTGACGCGGCTCCTATGACAAAAAATGAAAAAGATGAGTATGTTGCCGATATCAAGGAAAACGTAATGTCAATTTTATATGCCGAGGAGCAGGCGGGCTATCTTGCGGGTTACGCAGCGGTTACCGAAGGCTACAGACAGCTCGGGTTTATGGGAGGAATTGCGGTTCCTGCCGTAGTGAGATTCGGATACGGATTTATTCAGGGTGTAGATGCCGCGGCTAAGGAAGCCGGCTTAAAGAAAGATGAAGTAACGGTTAAGTATACTTATGTAGGAAATTTTGACTCTTCACCTGAGAACCAGACAAAAGCGGCTTCTTGGTTTAATGAAGGCACCGAGTGTATCTTCGCTTGCGGAGGCGGCGTGGGTAACTCCGTTATGAAGGCTGCAGAGACGGCAGGAAAAGTGGTTATCGGTGTAGACGTAGACCAGTCGGGAGAATCCGAAACTGTTATTACATCAGCTATGAAGAACCTCGGCGAGTCCGTATACAAGGCGATTGACAGCTACTACAATAATAAGTTTGACGGCGGAAAGAGCACGATTCTTGATGCGGCTCAGGATGGTGTAATGCTTCCTATGTCGACTTCAAAATTCAAAGTGTTTACACAGGAAAAGTATGATGAGCTTTACAAGGGAATGGTAGATGGAACAATAAAGGTCGGAAACGACACTATCGCCGATGATGCAACCGGCATTCAGACAGAAGTAGTTAAGGTAGATCTTATTAAGTAATGACCAAGAAAATCAGTGTCTTAAAGGTGTTAAGCGTGCTTTTCGGTATTCTTTTAGTGGGAATCGGAGTTGCGTTTAACGCCAGGGCGCATTTGGGAAATGATTCCGTGGGCATTTTTTATGACGGTATAAGAAATGCCCTCGGTGTAAATCCCGCTAATCTGGGAATGGCATCAAACTTGGTTAATGCGGGATTGGTTGTAATATTATTTTTTCTCGGCAGAAGATATCTTAATATAGGCACTTTTATCTACATTCTGCCGTATGGATTTTGTGTGGATTTCGGAAATATTTTATATGACGGTTTATTTGAGGGAGCTGATTTCGGAGGTCGCGTTATAGCGGTTGTAATCGGATGCTTTCTTCTATATACGGGTGTAGCAATCTATATTGTATCCGATATAGGACTTGATCCCTTTACAGGTACGGCTATGCTTATAAGTGATGCGTTAAAAACCCAGTTTCGCAAAGGAAAATGGATTTTTGACATAGTGCTTATAGCCTTGGGATTTGCTATGGGCGGAAAATTCGGAGTTGTTACTTTTTTAACATTTATTTTTGCAGGACCGGTAATACAGCTTATTGCATCAGTTTTAAGAACTGTGATAATTTTCGGAACACGAAAAGCGGAAAAATTTGTTTGAAAGATCTGTCCGAGGAAAAAACTATGAAAAAATATCTTTATCAGGCATTGCCTTTTCTCAGAGAAGCGGGTGAGGAACGGAAAGAGTGGTTTGAGTCCTATTTCAGAGACGCACCTATATGGGTGATGGATTCTTTTCAGATAGAGGAGATGCCGAAGGGGACGATTTTTGTTAAGGAGGATGAGCCGGCGGATACAATTTATTTTATAGCCAAGGGCTCTATAAAGGCAACCGACTATCGATTCTGCGGTATTGCTTATGATTTTATGCACCTTGAGTCCGTTTATGTTATGGGCGGAATGGAAGTAGTTTTGGATCTTGATGTATACAGAGCTACATTAGAAACTACCACCTCGTGTACAGTGGTTAAAATGCCGAGAGCAAAGTATGAGCAGTGGATAAAAACGGATATAAGGATTTTAAGAAAGGAAGCTAAGGCGGTAGGACGCTATCTTCTTGAAGAAGGGCGGAGAGAAAGAGCTTATCTGTTTTTGCAGGGTTCCGACAGGCTCGCGATGTTGTTTAAAGATACTTATGAGAAGCACGCAAGGAACGGAAAGCTTAAAATAAAGAGTACAAGACAAGATTTATCGGACGCTACGGGACTGTGTGTAAAAACGATAAATCGTGCCGTTAAAAAATTTATCGATATGGATTTGGTAAGTAAAGAGGGAAACACTCTTTGGATAAATGAAAAACAGTATGGAGAGCTTTCCGGTATAGTGGCTTCAGTAGTGGAATTGTGACATACTATGTGAATAATTTGTATGATATAAAAGAAGGCTTTTTAAATTTTGTAAAAGCTTTCTTTTTTTGTTGACAAACAATATTATATACTATATAATATAATACAAGAAATAACAGAGCGTTTATGTAAGTTCACAAAGAAAAAGGAGGAAAATATGACTTATCAGGTAACGGCACCGCTTTTAGATGCCTGTGTGCTCGGAGTATTGGAAATGGAGGATTATTACGGTTATACACTTACTCAGAGAGTACAGGAAGTAATAGGCATATCCGAGTCCACACTTTATCCGGTATTAAGAAGGCTGCAAAAAGAAGGCTTATTGACAACTTATGACAGCCCCGTGCAGGGACGTAATCGCAGATATTACAGAATTACCGAAGATGGAGGGAAAAAGCTTAAATTTTATAAGGAAGAATGGAAATCTTACAAAGAAGGAATTGATAGGCTGTTAAACGGTAAATTAAATCTTGGTTTTTCTTTTTCGGTAAACATTAACAAGGGCAAGGGGGTCTGAAATAATGAATAAGAATGAATTTATGGAAATTCTCAGTGAAAAACTTAAGGAGCTGAGTTCCGAGGACAGGGATGATGCCGTAAATTATTATTGGGAATATTTTGAAGAAGCGGGATTCGGTGATGAAAGCGATGTCACAAAAAATGTGGGGATGCCTGAAGAAGCGGCAGCCAAGATCATAGAGGCGGCAGAGCATGTAAAAGAAAGCAAGTTTTCCGCAATTACGGATTTAGCTGTAGTTGATAGTGAAGAACCGGATGATTTTGAAAGTGTCGATATAGAGCTTTCAACTCTTGATGTAATAATTAAAGCCGGCGATAAATTCGGAATTCTTGTTAATTGTAAAGATAAAAAGCCGGAAATAGAGAAGGTAAATAATTGTCTTAAAGTAAGAGATAGGGATAAGGAAAATTTCGGTTTCAGCGGAATTAATTTTAATTTCAATATTTTCAACAGAGAAAAGGAATTTGTGGAAATTACCGTTCCGAGAGATAAGAGGCTTAAGGAAGTAAAAGGAAAACTCGGTTTCGGTAAACTTTCTTTATTTTCGATAAATTCCGATATGCTTAGTGTTGAAACGGATATGGGTTCCATTGAGGCTATAGGTGTTACAGCTTCGAAAAATGAGCTTAGCGCAAATATGGGGCATATATCGGTTAAAGACGGCAAATACGACAAGCTGATTGTGGAAAATAATACCGGCGCGGTAAATATTAAATATTCGGAAGCCGAATACTTAAAGATATCAACCGATACGGGATATATTTCCATGAACAGGGTTAATGCTAAAGAGGCGGACCTTATATCTCATACCGGCTATATAAAGCTCGCAGACGGAAAAGCGGACAGACTTTTCATGGGAACAGGCACCGGGCTTATTAGGCTTGACGGCACGAATACAAGAAATCTTGAGGTAAAGAGCGGAACCGGAAGCATATCGGTAAAGCTTCCGGGAGGCAGAGACAGGTATTGTCTTGATCTTGCCGACAGCTTGGGAGTTATTTCTGTAGAAGGAAAAAATAGCGGAAGCTCCATTTTCGGCAACAGCTACAGAGATAACACCGGTGAAATTCCGGTAAAGCTGAGGGTTGATACCGGAAAAATAAACGTTGACTTTAATAATTACTGAGAAATAAAATTCCTCCCCGGCTTAAGGCTGAGGGGGATTTTTTTGTATATTTACACGTAAGGCGGAAACGGCTTATAATAGATTTAAATGAATAAGTTTGAAAATAAAGATATTTTGACAAGTGATGTGAATAGGCAAATAGGCACTTATAGGGAAAAAGGTTAAAACAGGTTACATGGTATGAAAAGAACGATGAAGTTTTGAACCGTAGTCAAGAAGGCAGGCACAAAAAAGTGAAAATATTTGGAAGCTGTCTAAAAGCAAAGGCAGTATAGCGGGTTTCACAAACAAAAGGGACATTAGTCCGAAGATGTATAAATAAGAGAGGAGGAAATAATACCGTTTAAATACGGATTGATTACAGGTGATGATAAAAAAGATAGATTGATAAAAATTTTTCAAAGAAGTTATTTTATCACATGAAAAAGGAAAAAGGTAATCATGCGGATGAGCAGGATAAAACTATTTTTATACTATTTAAGAACTCATATTTGGATACAGATAAGCTTTATTTTTGTTATGTCTTTGATGTTAATTATCTTTTGTTATCAGGTGTATATGAGAAAGGCTTATGAAAACTTTTTAATAAAAAAGAATCATCTGATGGAATCCGCAGTACTTGATACCATGCAGATGAATATTGATCATACTATGACGGATTATATCAATATTGGAGCTCAGATTGCCGTATCTTCATCTGTTTATGATTTGGCAGGCAGGCTTACAGTCACAAAAGAAGATCCTGAACGGGATTTGATGATACTTAAAACAACTTTTACGACAATGGCGAATTATTCCAAAAATATTATCAATATATCCGTTATTTCCAAAGAGGGGGAAGCCTATCAGTATGACCGTTTATATCAACTTGATACCGTTATGTGGAGTCGAAAGGATTCCGTTTTTTTAAAAGAAATGTATAAGAAGCTTTATGAGAAGGCAAATGACAGAACAGTACCGAAATACCTTGTGAGTACGGAGCACGGCATTCATCCGACTAACAATAAACCGGTATTTCACATTTTTTATCCGATTGTAGGTAAAGAGAATTGCTTTTCAAAGATTCACGGAATGCTTTGCGTGACATTTAGGCTTGATATGCTTCAACCCTTTATGGATATTTTGTCCAGTGATGAGGAGACATATTCACAGGCGTATGTAACGGAAGAGGAAGGAAGAATTATAGGACACTCAAATCCCGAGTATAAGGGTAAATTCGAGTCGGATTACAGAAAAAACGGAATGCTTTTTATACTTGATAAACCTTTGGAAAAGGTTAATTGGCAGCTTCATGTTTCTCTTGACAGAGATAAATTAAATAAAAGCGTAATGGGGATTATAGCGGAGGGAATGGGAGTTTATATCTTTCTTATTCTTGTAGTTGCGGGAATATTTTATCTAATTATAAGAAAAATCAATAAGCCGTTAAGAAGTATTGAGATTGCAATGAAAATGACCGCCTCAGGCAGCAAAAAATCGGACGGTAAGGTTACCGTGGAGGGAGAACACGAAATATGGCAGTTGGCAGTAGGGTATAATGATATGATAGATAAGCTGTTAAAACAGGAAAAAGAGGTGGAAGAGAACCATCAGCTGTTCATAACGGCAATCAAAAGGCAGCATCAGGCGGAGAGAGAAGCTTTGGAAACTCAAATAAATGCGCATTTCTTATGTAATACCTTAGGTACAATCAACTATGAAGCGATGGAGTGCGGAAACTTTAAAGTTTCGGAGCTTATAAAGAAGTTGTCAAATATTTTGAGATATACGTTTGCTCAAAAAAATCAAAATGTATACATGTATCAGGAATTCGCTTGGATTGACCAATATTTGTTTTTGCAGAAGGCGCGCCTTGAGAACGTTTTTGATTATAAAGTGGAATTTCCTGAAGAATGCGCTAACTGGAGCTGTTGTAAGCTGATGCTTCAGCCTTTTGTGGAAAATGCCGTTATGCACGGTTTTGAAGGTATGGAAAGCGGAGGAAAGCTATATGTGGGAGCACGAAGAGAAGGAGAGCGATTGGTTGTTTCTGTCAGAGATAACGGCTCAGGTATTTCTGCGGAAAAGCTTGAGCAAATTCAAAAGGTTTTAGCAGGAAAAGAAGGAACAAATATGAAAAAAATCGGAATCGGAATAAGAAATGTGGTGGCAAGAATGCGTTTGTTCTATGGTGACGGTATTTTGATGGAAGTTACTTCCAAAAAAGGGGACGGGACGGAGTTTAAAATTTACATTCCCGAATTGGAGAGATAAAAAGCAAAGACGGGGAGGTTTATTGCGATGAAGCTTATGATTGTCGAGGATGAACAACGGGCAAGGCGAGGATTAAAAAATATTATTCTGTCAATTTCAAAAGAGGATGAGATTGTGGCGGAAGCGGCTAACGGAAGAGATGCTTTAGAGTTAATTAAAACTGTTAAACCTGATGCTGTATTTACCGATATTAAGATGCCGTTTATGGACGGACTTACACTAATTAAAGAAGTACGTAAATTGGGAATGGATACAAAATTTGTGATTATCAGCGCTTATGAAGAATTCGAATACGCAAAGCAGGCGATTACATGCGGCGTATCGGAATATCTTGTGAAACCGCTTATTATGGAAGATATAAAAAATGCTCTTGACTCCGTCAGAAAAAGAAAGAAGCCTAATAACTGTAAAACGGGTCTTACGGAGCGTTATAAGGAGGCCCATCCTCTTATATTAAAAGCGTTACGAAAGATTGAAAATGAATATTTTATACAAATGAATCAGAAGGATATAGCAAATGATTTAGGAATCAGTCCGGAATATTTTTCAGGGCTGTTCAGTAAAAATATAGGAGAATCTTTTGTGCATTTTTTAAGAAATTATCGTGTTGAGATAGCGAAATCCATATATCTTAACAGTGATATTCCTAAAGAAGAGGTTCCTTTTAAAGTAGGTTTTGTAGATGAGAAGTATTATAACAGAGTTTTTAAGAATACGACAGGAATGAGCGTAGGAGAATACATTAGAGAAAATAGAAAATAACGGTACAAAGAATTTTCGTGAATAGGTTGAGTTGATTATAAGATGCGGGTATCAAAAGATAATAAATTCTCCCAGCAGCAAGCCATATTCGGATTTTTATATTTTTGATACTCGTATTATTATATTAAAATTACACTAAAATATTAAAATAATATCTTAAAAATAGTGCATAATATTAAAGAAAGGCACTATTTTTTGTTGGATATTGTATATAATGGACATATAAAAGTGACAGTCACGAAAAATGTTTTTGAGGTAATAATCAAAAAAGGAGGAAATAGGGTATGAAAAAAGCTACGTGGAAAAGACTGACAGCAATTTTGACGGCATGGGTGTTGGCAGCTTCAATATTGACAGGATGCGGAAGCAAAAACGATAGTGACGGTAAAAGCGGTGGTACGGGAAGCGGCTCAAAGAGTACGACTTCAGCAGTAAAGAGCGCGGAGCAGGTAAAATCGGAAACCAAAAGCGGAAACGGGGAACGAAAAGAAGTTTCAGTGTGGCACTATTTCGAGCATGAGGCCGCAGCATTGGAGAAGATTACCAATCAATATAATGAGTTGCAGAACGATATCCATATTACATGTACTTTTGTATCACGTGAAGAACTTATGAACCAGTACACGATAGGTGCGGTATCGGGAGAGCTTCCCGACATCGGTATGGTGGATTCTCCGGATATGGCTTCATATATCTCTCTTGGAGTTTTTGAAGATATAGATGATGAAATGAAAGCCTGGGGAGATATAGATCAGTTTTATGAAGGACCTCTTAACAGCTGTAGAGATTCCGAGGGAAGGTTACACGGCATTCCTAATAACTCGAACTGTCTGGCGCTTCTTTGCAACATGGATATTTTAAATGCTGCAGGAATTAAGGAGCCTCCTAAAACATGGGATGAGTTCTATGAAGTTTGCAAAGCTACAACAAATCCGGCTGATTCCGTATACGGTTTCGCTATGTGCGCAATCAGTAATGAGGAAGGCACTTTTCAGTATATACCATGGCTTTACGCGTCAGGCGCGGATGTAACGACCCTGGCTTCTCCTGAAGCTGCCGAATCTCTTAATTTCTTAGGAAAACTCGTAAAAGAAGGCTTAATGAGTAAGGAAGTTGTAAACTGGGGACAGGGAGACGCATTAAATGCATTTGCGGCAGGAAAAGCGGCAATGCTTGAGTCAGGTACCTGGCAGATTGCACAGATTGACAGTGGAAATGTAAAAGTGGACTGCAATTATCAATATGCGTTGCTTCCAAAGGGTAAAAAGAATGCTACTGTTATCGGAGGAGAGAATTTCGGAGTTTGCGCCGGTACGGATGCCAGGGCTGAGTGTATAGAATTCTTGAAATATATGATGACCGCTGAAAATAATGCCGACTGGTGTGAGATTGCCGGTAAACTTCCTGTAAGAGCGGATGCAACAAAGCTGAAGGATTTCTGGACAAAGGATCCCCGTTATGCGGTATTTAATGAATCTATGGCTTATGCGGTAGCAAGGGGGCCTCACGAGTCATGGCCTACCATATCGGAAGCGCTTTATAAAGCTGAGCAGTCAGTGCTTTTAGGAGAAAAGACGGGAACGGATGCTATGAAACAGGCATCGGGAATTGTGGATCCTATTCTTGCTAAAGTTCCTATAGCAAAGTAAAAAGTGTTCGTAAAGATATCACAGGGGGCGTTTTGCGTCCCCTGTATGAGAATGACATAAAAGATTGAAAAGAAAGGAGTATGACACTCTTGAAAGCAAAAAGGTTGACGATAGCTAAAAGAAAGACACTTGAAGGCTATGGCTTTATTTTGCCCGGATTTCTGTATGTTATGTTCATTCTTGGCTATCCCCTTATCTATAATGTGATTTTGAGTTTTAAAAATACCAATGTAAAAAATTTTGCTAAGGGAACATCTGAATTTGTAGGGTTTTCCAATTATGTAATACTGTTTCATGATGAAACATTTATGCTGGTTTTAAGAAATACGTTTATTTTTACAATATGCTGTCTTGCATTTCAGTTTACTATAGGATTTCTGTTCGCTTTGTTTTTTTCGCAAAAATTCAAGTTGTCGGGACCGATTCGAGGGCTTATTTTAGTCGGATATATGATGCCGATGTCCGTTACCGCAATGTTAGGTAAAAATATATTCGGAGTATCGGAGGGGGTTATAAATGATTTGCTTTTGAAAACAGGCATGATTCATCAGCCGGTTGAATGGCTTGTCGGAAGCGGTACGGCTCTTGCGGCGGTTATAGCGGTCAATTGTTGGGTAGGTATTCCTTTTAATATGCTTTTATTGACATCCGGCTTAACCGGAATTTCTCAGGATGTTTATGAGAGTGCTTCAATGGACGGTGCGAATAAATTTCAGCGTTTCTTTTATATAACGCTTCCTCTTATGAAATCATCCATCTTGGCGGTACTGATGCTTGGGTTTATCTATACCTTTAAAGCGTTTGATTTGATGTTTATTATGACAAACGGAGGACCGCTTAATGCTACGGATGTTTTAGGTACATACGCATACAACCTGTCATTTACCAAGTATGAATTTTCACTGGGTTCCGCGGCAGCTATGGTGCTGTTTGTGTGCCTCTTTGCCATCGGATTATTTTATCTGAGGCTTATAACAAAGGAGGATGATTAGCATGGGAGAAAAAATCAAATATGCCGTGACTACAAACAGCGGCAGAAGAGATTTTTTAAACTGTCTTTTGGCAATAATAATTGCGGCAATTTTCCTCTTCCCTATTTACTGGCTGCTGTCCATGTCTTTTAAAACGGACGGGGAGTCTTTCGGTAAAATAGTGACATATTATCCTCATATATTTACGGTCGAGCCGTGGATCAGTAACTTTTCCGACAAGGATTTTATGTTCTCTTTAAGAAACAGCTGTATGATTGCCTTTTTGTCTATGTTGATTTCCATCTGCTTCGGTGTGCCGACTGCTTACGGTATGGGGCGTTATAGAGTTCCGGGCGGCAAAGGGTTTTTGCTCGCGTTTTTAGTTACGCAGATGATGCCGGCTTCCCTTATGCTTACTCCTATGTATCTGATATTTAATAAGGTCGGTCTTTTAGGCACGTATTTGGGACCTGCGCTCGCAATTTCTTCGGGCTCGATTCCGTTTATCGTGGTAACGTTAAGACCTTATTTTAAGGGAGTTCCGACATCTCTTGATGACGCGGCGAGAATTGACGGTTGCAGCGTGATACGTTCGTTTTTTTCGATAATGATACCTGCGATAAAAACCGGTGTTATTACGGTAGTGACTATATCATTTCTTAACGGTTGGAATGATTTGGCTTATTCCATGACATTTAACGTAAAGCCGGAGATGCGTCCGTTAACTGCTAATATTTATAAGTTTCAAAGTAAATACGGCACAAAGTGGAACTGTATAATGGCATATGGAGCAATTCTTGTAATACCGGTCGTTCTGCTGTTTGTATTCTTGCAAAAATATATTGTAAGCGGATTAACGGCGGGAGCGGTAAAGGAATAGGATAAAGAGATTTCATGCATAAAATGTGTTTTGAGTATCGGTTCGGAGGATACGGAGTATGTATAAAAGTGAAAAAAAACTTGAAGGTAGCAGTTTCTTCTCTTATGACGGAAATTATATTTACTATATGGAAAAGATATTTGACGCGGCAGCTCTTAATTTACTGTGGCTACTCTGTTGTCTTCCGGTAGTTACTGTCGGGGCTTCCATGGCTGCATTTTATGCCACATTTCATAAACAGACGGTTAAGAGTGAAGGAAATATTACAAAAATATTTTTTAAATCCTTTGCGAGCAATTTTAAACCTTCTTTGGGCTTGTGGGCGATTCTTGCGGCTGTAATATTTGTTTTTCAGTTGAATCTCGGGATTGTGTACGCAAAAATGGAAGGAAACGCAGCGGTTTTTATGCTGCTTTTATACGGAGTATGCCTGTTTTTTGCGATAGGGACGGCAATTTACGCTTTTCCTGCTCTTTCCAGATTTGATATGCCTGCGGGATGGATTTTAAAAGTGTCGATTTATATGTGTTTTCGTCATTTGCCGCGAACAATACTTTTGGTAGCGGTTACGGCTGTCGGTTTTTTGGCTGTAAGACAATGCTTTCCGCTAATACTGATTTTGCCGGCTTCACTAAACGGACTATATCATTATTTAATAGAACCGGCGCTTAAGGAGCATTTGCCCAAGAGTTGAAAATCAACTATATTGAACCTTAAAATTAATTTAATAAAAGGAGGAATTATACAGATGGAGAATAATAAAGAGATGGAAAAAATCGAGAAGAACGGAGATTTTCGCTCGGATAACAGCTTTTTGTTAGGTTATTTTGAAGAAAAAGACGGAGCTTTATACTATCGCTATGATGCGGAACGTGTAATTGTGGAGCCTTGGGGAGAAAATTCCCTGCGTGTACGCGCGTCAAAAATGTCTCAGATGCCCGATGAGTTATGGGCACTTAACGGAAAACCCGAAACTAATGGTTCTAAGGTGACTATTCATGATTATACGGCGGAAATTGTAAACGGAAAAATCAGAGCGGTTATCAATAATATAGGAAAATTGTTTTTCTATAATCAGAAAGGAGAGCTGCTTTTAGAAGAATTTGTGCGAAACCGCGAGGATATGTTTGCCGATACCTGCAGCTCTTTAGAGATTGAAGCGAGAGAATTTAAGCCGATTATAGGCGGGGATTACAGTTTAACAATGCGTTTTGTGTCTAACCCTGACGAGAAAATCTACGGTATGGGACAATATCAGCAGGATTTTTTGAATTTGAAGGGTGCGGATTTGGAACTGGCACACAGAAATTCTCAGGCAAGCGTGCCGTTCGCCATTTCTTCATTAGGATATGGTTTTCTTTGGAATAATCCTGCTGTCGGGCGTGTGAATTTCGCTAAGAATATTACCACATGGGAAGCTAAATCCACGAAAAAATTAGACTACTGGATTACTGCCGGTGATACTCCCGCTGAAATAGAAGAAACGTATGCGGGTATCGTAGGAAAGGTACCTATGATGCCGGAGTACGGACTCGGATTCTGGCAGTGTAAGCTTCGCTATCAGACACAGGAAGAACTTTTGGAGGTAGCAAGAGAGTACAAACGAAGAGGACTTCCAATTGATGTGATTGTAGTGGATTTCTTCCATTGGCCTAAGCAGGGAGATTGGAGATTTGACCCTACTTACTGGCCGGATCCGGACAGCATGATTAAAGAACTTAAAGATATGGGAATCGAGCTTATGGTTTCCGTATGGCCTATGGTAGATTATCTTAGTGAGAATTTTGAGGAAATGAAGGCGAAGGGTCTCTTGACACGGGTGGAAAAAGGTGTGCGTATTGATAATACCTATATGGGAAATACAATTCAGTTTGACCCTACCAACCCTGAATCAAGAGAGTATGTATGGAATAAATGCAAGCGGAACTATTATGATAAGGGCGTAAAAATATTCTGGCTTGATGAAGCGGAACCTGAATATACGGTTTATGATTTTGAAAACTATCGTTATCATTTAGGACCTAATGTGCAAATCGGAAATATTTATCCTGTAATGTATGCACAAACTTTTTTTGAAGGCATGAGAGAGGAAGGGCAGGAAAATATTGTAAATCTTTTACGCTGCGCATGGGCGGGCAGCCAGAAGTACGGAGCATTGGTTTGGTCCGGAGATATACATTCGAGTTTTGAAAGCATGAGAAACCAGATTGCTGCGGGACTTAATATGGGTCTTGCCGGCATTCCGTGGTGGACAACGGATATAGGAGGATTTTTCGGAGCGAATATAGCCGATGAAAAATTCCATGAGGTGCTCGTGCGATGGTTTGAATACGGAGCTTTTTGTCCTGTTATGCGCCTTCACGGCTGCAGGATGCCATATCAACCGCAGCAGGGAACTACCGGAGGAGCTGCCTGCGTATCCGGTGCACCTAATGAAATATGGAGCTACGGTGATAAGGTTTACGAAATTTGCAAAAAGTATATATGGATTCGTGAAAAAATGCGTCCTTATACAAGAGAGCTTATGAAAGAAGCTCACGAAAAAGGAACTCCCGTTATGCGTCCATTATTCTATGATTTTCCTGAGGATTCTATCTGTTGGGAAACGGAAAGGCAATATATGTACGGTCCTAATATTATGGTAGTGCCGGTTATGGAATCGGGAATGAGCAAGATTAAAGTTTATCTCCCAAAAGGCGCAAAGTGGACGAACGTATGGACAAAGGAAGAATATGAAGGCGGAAGGACTGTAGAAGTGGAAACACCGCTTGATAAAATGCCGCTCTTTGTAAGGGACGGATTTGTTTTGGATGTTTGTGAGTAATTCGGTTTTAAAAATAATGTAAATTTACTTCCTCCTAGGCTTAGGGCTTAGGAGGAATTTTTGACATAATTCTTCCGTTAGTGTAAAATCTAAAATTATAAATATAACACCGATTTGGAGATTTTTTATGATTGCTTTTGTAAAGGGAAAGCTTGAGGAAACGGCTTATGACAGCGTTATAGTGGATGTAAACGGTATTGGAATGGAGATTTTTACGTCCGCTTATGTAATAAGCGCTATGCCGCGAGTCGGAGAGGAAGTAAAGCTTTATACCTATTTTCATATAAGAGAGGATATAATGCAGCTTTACGGCTTTTTGAGCAAGGATGACTTGGACATTTTTAAGCTTCTTATAAATGTGAACGGAATAGGACCCAAGGCGGCGCTTGCGGTGCTTTCCTCAATGCCTGCGGACACTCTTATATTCGCAATCCTTTCTGAAGATATAAAAACTATTGAGAAGGCGCAGGGAATAGGAGTAAAAACGGCTAAAAAGTTAGTGCTTGAGCTTAAAGACAAGATAAGCTCCATGAGTGAGGCGAAGATACTTAAAAATGAGGAAATTACTGAAAGCAGATCCGTTTCGGAAGCTGAGCTTAAGGTAAAGGATGAGGCTCTTGAAGTGCTTGCAGCTTTAGGTTATTCGCTTGCAGAGGCTATGAAGGCTTTAAATAAGGTGGAAATTTCGGAGAATATGACTTCGGAGGATATAATTAAGCTTGCTTTAAAGAATTTTTAGTATAAAAAGGTACGGTACAGATGCAGACTGATATTAAAAGACGGATGATTTCAGCGGAACTTTCCGAGGAAGATATAAAGACGGATGAAAATCTAAGACCGAAATTCCTTACAGATTATATAGGTCAGACGAAGGCGAAGGAGATGATGAAGGTATATATAGAGGCGGCTAAGGGCAGAAAAGAGCCTCTTGATCATGTACTTTTATACGGACCTCCGGGGCTTGGAAAGACTACGCTTGCCGGAATAATAGCAAATGAAATGGGGGTTAACATAAAAATAACCTCGGGTCCGGCAATCGAGAAACCGGGCGATATAGCGGCTATTTTAAATAATCTGAGAGAGGGCGATGTTCTTTTTGTGGACGAGATACACAGGCTTAACAGGCAGGTTGAGGAAGTGCTTTATCCGGCTATGGAGGATTTCGCAATAGATATAGTTATCGGCAAGGGGGCGACTTCAAAAAGTATAAGGCTTGAACTTCCTAAATTCACCCTGATAGGAGCTACGACAAGGGCGGGTATGCTTTCAGCCCCTCTAAGGGACAGATTCGGCGTGGTAAACCGCCTTGAATACTACAGTCTCTCCGAACTTGAGGCCATAATAGAGCGTTCGGCAAGGGTACTTAACGTAAAAACGGACAAAAATGCGGCAGTCGCCATGGCAAGAAGATCGAGAGGAACGCCGAGGCTTGCAAATCGTCTGCTTAAAAGAGTAAGAGATTTTGCGCAGGTTAAATATGACGGAAACGTGACCGAGGAAATAGCGGAATATGTTCTTAGCCTTTTAAACATAGACAGCTACGGTCTCGACTCGACAGACAGGCAGATGCTTACCGCCATGATAGAAAAATTTAGCGGCGGTCCTGTAGGAATAGACACCATAGCCGTGGCGATAGGCGAAGATAACGCCACGATAGAAGATGTATATGAACCTTATCTCATACAGTCCGGTTTTTTAATAAGAACGCAGAGGGGAAGAATGGTGACGGATTTGGCTTATGAGCACTTGGGGCTTGTAAAAAACGATGCGGGGAAATGACTCAAATATAAAACGGGGTGATTATTATGAATATGAAAAATGAGCTTAGGGTTATAATAAACGGAAAGCAATATACGCTAAGCGGCTATGAGAGCGAGGAATATTTACAGAAAACCGCCAATTTTTTAAATACCAAACACAATGAGCTTGCGGAGCTTGAAGGTTATAACCATCTTGAAGCTGATTTGAAAAATGTGCTTATGCAGATAAACCTTGCGGACGAATATTTTAAAATGGCGGAAGAAAAGGCGGAGCTTGAGAGGCAGCTTGACGAGAAAAATAAAGAAATTTTCGAGCTTAAGCACGAGCTTATAGCTAAAAAAGAGGAAGAACGGGGAAAGAAACGAAAGTAACGGATGATTAACAAAATAAAAGATATAGAGATTTTGGCTCCGGCGGGCTCGGTATCAAGAATGAAGGCCGCTTTTGCGGGCGGAGCGGATGCCTGCTATATAGGCGGCAGACTGTTCGGAGCGAGAGCTTATGCCGAAAACCCCGACGAGGAGGAGCTTATTGAAGCCATATATTATGCTCATCTTCATAAAAAGAAGCTGTATTTAACCATAAACACTCTTTTAAAAGAGGATGAGTTAAAGGACAGGCTGTATGACTATGTGCTGCCTTATTATAAGGCGGGAATAGATGCGGTTTTGATTCAGGATTTAGGCGTAATGAAGCTTTTAAACGAGGCTTTTCCCGATATGGAGCTTCATGCCAGTACGCAGATGTCGGTTTGCGATACCGGAGCGATAAGTTTCCTTAAAGAATTTAACGTAAAAAGACTTGTACTTGCGAGAGAGCTTACTTTAAAGGAGATAGAAGCGTTTAAAAAAGAGGACATAGAGATAGAGTGCTTCGTTCACGGAGCTTTGTGCGTCTGTTACTCGGGACAGTGTCTTATGAGCTCGTTTAACGGCGGCAGAAGCGGAAACAGAGGAAGCTGCGCGGGACCTTGCAGAATGGATTACAATTTGTATTCCGCAGACATTAAAGATAATGCGGTTCCGGGAAAAATGATAGGTAACAATCCGTATTTACTAAGTCCTAAAGATATTTGCACGATAGACTATATTCCGGAAATGGCGGAGGCGGGAGTTAATTCTTTTAAAATAGAAGGAAGAATGAAAAGAACTGAATACGCCGCGCTTACCTCCTACATTTATAAGAAATGGCTTAATATATATTTGGAAAAAGGGAAGGAATATTATAAATCCGCCGAAGGAACGGCAAAACGAAATAAGGATATAGCGGATTTATCGGATTTATACAATAGAGGCAGTTTTACAAGCGGATATCTTTATATGCATAATTCACCTGATATGATGGCGGATAAAAGACCTAACCATAACGGAGTTTACTCGGGCAGGGTAAAAAACGTCGGCGGTAAAAGCAAAAAGAACGTTATGCTTATTGAAGTCTTGAGAGATTTAAATGCTCACGATGTGCTTGAAATAAGAGACGAAGCGAATATGGCAAAGCCGGTATATGAGTTTACTCTTAAAGATACTGTTAAAAAAGGACAGAGCTTTGAAGCGAATTTCACTTACGGGCTTAATGTAAAGGCAGGAATGTCCGTTTACAGGACAAAGAACGAGAAGCTTTTAACCGAAATAAATGAGAATATTATTTTAAAGCCGCTTAAAAGAAAAATATGTGCGGAATTTAAAGGAGAGGCGGGAGAGGAACTTTCACTTATCCTGCATGCGGATAATATCAGTTTTACCGTAAAGGGAGGTAGAGCGGATAAGGCGGCAAATAAGCCCGTTACAGCGGAAAGAGTAAAAGAAGCCTTGGCGAAGCTCGGCGATACCGGATTTTCATTAAATAAAGAGGATATAACTGTGGAAATGCGTGACGGTATCTTTTTTCCCATGTCCGTATTAAATGAGCTTAGAAGAAATGCCTGCGCGGGACTCTATGAAAAGATTGTCGGTGAGCATAAAAGAAATCTTATGAAAAAGCCTTCTTTTAAGTCTTTCAAGTCTGCTTTGCCTGTTTCGAATAAGGAATTTAAGCCTCGATATATTATAACCGCATCAAATTCTACACAAATAGAATATATAGTATCGGGAATTGTCAGGGGTAAGGATATCGCCTCAGTAATAATTAACCTTGATATTTTTGAAAGAAGCGCTCTTAAAAAGAGCGTAAAGCTTTTAAACGAAGCGGGTTTTTACATTTATTTAAGGCTTCCCGGAATATTCAGAAATGACATCAAAGAAATATACCGCGGATATTTCAACTCAAAAGAGGGAAAAAACTTATCGGAAATTATAAAGGGTTTTGTAATCAGAAACATTGAGGAGCTTGCTTTTGTGAACGAGCTTATTAAAAATAACGGGATTACCTTTGATATAGTAGCGGATGCGAATTTGTATACATGGAATTCTATGGCTGTAGAAACTCTTTCCGTTATGGGAATAAAGCATTACACGGCAAGTCTTGAGCAGAGTTTCGATGAGGTGCTTTCGGTAAGAAACAACGCTCCGGGAAATTCTAAACTCAGCATGGTAATTTACGGCAGAAAAGAGCTTATGGTGACTGCACAATGTCAGTGGAAAAACAAAGGTTCCTGTGTAAAGGAGTTAAAAAACGGTAAAAAGCCGCTTTCGGATATTTTGTATATAGAAAATAAGAGATATAAAAATGCGGATAAATTTCCCGTGGCAAAAAATTGTGAGGGTTGTAACAATTATATTTACGCGGATAAGCCCCTCGACTATTTTAAAGATATGGAAACGATAAAGAAGATAAATCCGGATTATCTGAGGATAGATTTTACATTTGAAAACGAAGCGGAAATAAGAGAAATTTTGAGTTCTTGGGATTTTTCATAAACACTGATAATCATACCGCTAAAAAGGTTATGTTTAAATGAAAAAATACGAAACTCGGGGAGAGAGGTAATTAAACTTGCAAAGCTTGATAAGTGAGATATCGAAGTACATAATTATAATTATCGCGGCTATTTATGCCTATTTGGGCTTTTCAGCCCTTATTAAGTCGGGCGGACATAAAAAAGAGGTCGATAAGGAAATTTATGTTTTTCAGGCTATACTTATAATACTGTTTCACTTTACGGGGTTTTTGTGCATTTATCTTAAAGTTCCTGAAATAAAGGTAATATTACTGTATCTGTCGCAGCTTTCGGTTTTTGTAATATCCTCCGTTATCTACAGAGCGTTTTACAAAGAATTTTCAAAGGTGCTGTTTTTTCACATGCATTTTCTGATAATGACCGGCTTTGTTTTTGTAACAAGGCTTGATTTTAAAAGCGGTGTAAAGCAGACCGTATTTGTTGCCGCGGCTCTTGCGGCTTGTCTTTTATTGCCGTTTCTAATAGAAAAAATGGAATTTTTAAGAAATATGGGTTGGTTATATGCCGTAGGCGGCATAGGAATACTCGCTTATGTGTTTATAAGAGCGAGAGCCGTGTACGGGGCGAAAAACTGGATAGCCGTTTTCGGTGTAAGGTTTCAACCGTCGGAGTTTGTAAAAATAGCGCTTATATTCATGATAGCCTCATTTTTATATGTAAGCAAGAGTCTTAAGCAAATAGCGATAATCACCTGTTCAAGTGCCGTAATGGTGCTTTTGCTTGTTTTAAGCAGGGATCTCGGGGGAGCTCTGCTTTATTTTGTGACCTTTGCGGTTATGATGTATTTCGCTACCGGAAAGAAAATTCTTTTGATAATTTATTCAGGAGGCGGGGTGCTTGCGGCGGTAGCGGGATATTTTCTCTTCTCCCATGTAAGAGTTAGAGTTTTGGCGTTTTTAGACCCTTGGAGCAATATAGACGATGCGGGTTATCAGGTTGCTCAGTCTCTTTTCGGAATAGGAAGCGGCGGCTGGTTCGGTTTCGGACTTTATAACGGCTCTCCTAAAAGTACTCCGGTAGTTGAGAGCGACTTTATTTTTTCGGGTATTTCCGAAGAATTGGGACTTTTATTTACATTTTGTATAATTTTAATCTATATATGTACCTTTTTCGCTATTATATTTTTGGCATGGAAGGTTAAAAACGAGTTTCATCAACTGCTTTCTATAGGCTGTCTTACCATGTATTCTTTTCAAGTGTTTCTTTCCATCGGAGGAACCGTAAAATTCATACCATCTACCGGAGTTACACTTCCGCTTATAAGTACCGGAGGAAGCTCAGTAATAAGCACGATTATGCTGTTTTTTATAATTCAGGGTCTGTATGTGGCGGGTGACGGAAGAGACGGCGAAAAAAACAGGAAGGCATTAAAAAAGCCTGTAGGCTTAACTTACGGGCTTGCCGGGATGTTTGCGCTTGTCTTATGCTATCTTACTTATTTTGAATTCTTTACTTCTCCTAAGATTATAAATAATTCTTATAATAAAAGACTTGATTTATATGCGGCTTATGTTTCAAGGGGAGAAATCATTTCCTCGGACGGGGTGAAGCTTGCCTATACAAAGGAGGACAAGAAGGGAAACAGTATAAGAGTTTATCCGTATAAGGAGCTTTACAGTCATATTGTAGGTAGAAATTCCTCAGGAAAGACGGGAATAGAGGCACTTATGAACTATGAGCTTTTATCATCGAACGAGAATATTTTGGACAGGGTTGCGGAAAGGCTCACCGGTATAAAAAATAAGGGAGATACCGTGGTTTCCACGATAGATTCGAGGCTTCAGACGGCTTTAGACAGAGCTATAGGAAATAATAAGGGGGCAGGAATTATAATAGAGCCTGAAACGGGAAAAATTCTTGCAATGGCATCAAAACCGGGTTATGACCCGAATACCGTTACGGAAAACTGGGAAAAGCTTTCAGCTCTTTCCGAGGACGAGGCAAAACTTGTAAACAGGGCAACGAACGGACTCTATCCTCCGGGTTCCACCTTCAAACTGGTTACGGCTCTTCAGTATATAAGAAAAAATAAGGATTATGATAAATTTTTATTTAATTGTAGCGGAGTATTTGTTTCAGAAAAAGAAGAAATAAGCTGTTTTAATAAAATAAAGCACGGAAGGGTGGATTTAGCGGCCGCTTTCGCAAAATCCTGCAACGGAGCCTTCGCTGAAATAGGCTTGGGACTCAATAAGGACGATTTTGCGAAACTGTGCAAAAAGCTTCTTTTTAACAAGACTGTAGACTTTGACATTCCGACATCAAAGAGCAGCTTTGTACTTGATTCCTCATCAAAAAAAGGAGAGGTGATGCTTACGGCAATAGGGCAGGGAAAGACGCAAATAACGCCTTTGCATAATGCTTTGCTTGTAGCCGCCGTGGCAAATAACGGCATGCTTATGAAGCCTTATACTGTTGATAGGGTGACGACTTTTAACGGAAAGAGCGTTATCAAAGAATACACTTCCGAAAAGTATAAAAAGTTGTTCTCAAAAAAACAGGCGGAAATATTGAAGGGATTTATGAGAAAGACGGTTACGGAGGGAACGGCAAGAAAGCTTTCATGGCTTTCTTTCCCGGTATACGCGAAAACGGGCACGGCGGAGTACAAAAAGGCTGACGGAAAGATAGACGCTCATTCGTGGATAATAGGCTTTGGAGAAAAGTCGGGGAAAAAAATTGCGGTAAGCATAATAATAGAAGGCGGAAGCAGAGGCTCATATACGGCAACCGACGCGGCACACACCGTATTTTCGGCGTGGAAGTGAAAGAAATATAAAAAAGGGAATCCGTAAGATTCCCTTTTTGTGCCCAAAATGCAGGAGATGGGACTTGAACCCACACGATGTCGCCATCGTCAGATTTTGAGTCTGATGCGTCTGCCATTCCGCCACTCCTGCGAAAGCATAGCAAGTTTATCACAATGAGAGAGGATATGCAAGTAATTTTAATGAAAAATTGTTTTATCCGGATAATATAAGGCTAAGGGTCAATCCATCTGGTTTCAGGATTTTTTCATAAACATGGCATAACCGTGCCGCTTATAAGCAGCGTTATATAAACAAAAATAATTTAACGGAAATAAGTACATTTTAGTCGATATAGTCATGTTTAGATGGAAAAACGCGAAAACTCAAGGTTAATCCCGCTTGTTAAAATGATATGAATATGCTATATTTACACAAACCGTAACGAAGAGAGGAGTTTTTATGAAGAAATTTTTGGAAGAGTTTAAGGCATTTGCATTAAAGGGAAATGTGATGGATCTTGCGGTCGGAGTTATCATAGGGGGAGCTTTTCAGGCTATTGTGACTTCTCTTACGGGAGATGTAATCTCTCCGCTCATAGGAATTTTTGCCAAAACGGATTTTTCAAATCTGCTATTAAACATAAACGGAGCCGAGATAAAGTACGGCGCGTTTATTACCGCCGTAATCAATTTTATTATTATGGCTTTAATTATTTTCTTGCTTGTAAAGGCGTTGAATTCACTTAAAAATATTGGAAAGAAACAGGAAAAGTCGGAGCCTATCACCAAAACCTGCTCTTACTGTCAGAGCACGATATCAATTAAGGCTGTACGCTGTCCTCAGTGTACCTCCATGCTTGATGCAGATATGGAACCTGATGAGCGGTGAAATGGCAGGTAATCCCTAAAAACGTATAGAACGAAAGTTGAAAAATTCCATAAAATGTTATATTATAAAACAGTTATCGAACAAATGTGTGATAGCTGTTTTTTGTATAACAGGATAAAAATGTCAAAAGTATAAAATTATGAGAGCAATTCTATTTTAACTGATAAATTCTAAGAGGTAAGTAATGGCGAAAAAGGCTTTGAAAAAGAAGAGAGCATTCGCGGGAGGAAAAGGCGCGGGTAGAAGCTTGGCAAAAAAAACTGAAACCGTGTCCTCGGAGAGAGGGATGCTTTATCGGAGCAGATATGAGATTATTTTTATTATAATAAGTGTTATATCATTTTTAATCCTGCTTTCAAATTTTCATTTAAGCGGTCCCGTAGGGGAGTGGATAAACGGAGTTACATTCGGTCTGTTCGGATTTACGGCGTGGCTTTTACCCGTTTACATATTTTTTGGAGCAGCTTTCGGAATCGCAAACAGAGGAAATAGGAAGGTTAAAGGAAAACTGATTTCATCCGGTTTATTTTTTGTAATTCTTTCGGCGCTTATGCAGCTTGTGTCATACGGCAATTCGGCTGATATTTTATGGGGTGATTTTTATAAAAGCTCTTCGGTAAACAAAGACGGAGGCGGTTTTTTCGGCGGGGTTATAGCAAAGGTGCTCTGCAGCGGAGTGGCGCTTACCGGCGCTTACGTAGTGCTTTTTGCCCTGTTTTTTGTGCTGCTTATTTTTCTTACCGACAGAATAATAATAAACATTATAAATAAAAAGGCGGCATCTACAAGAGAAGCCTTTACGGAATATAGAAACGAGCATCTTGAAGAGGCTAAAATCAGAGCCGAAGAACGTGAAGAGAGGAAAAAGGAACTGAAGGAAAAAAGAAGGGAGGAAAGAAACCGCCTCAGAGAAGAA
>CAUUHV010000024.1:0-34431 GCA_963545085.1 uncultured Catonella sp.
CTTCTTACCGGAGGCTGGATGATGACGATTTTAGCAGAGTTTACAACGGAGCTTTTTTCAGGCTTCGGTACCTTTGTACACGAGTCGGTAAGCTTTTTGAATACGGCGGGGATACTTCTTTAACAAAAAGCTATAATATTTAGGAAGGTTCGGGGATTGTGATGCAGGTGCAGTTTACTATTGAGAATTTGGAATATTTTCTTTTTATAGTTACCCGTGTTTCTGCATTTGTATTCACAGCTCCCTTTTTTAATTTTGGGGAAGTACCGAGAAAATTTAAATTTACTTTTACTCTTATGTTTTCCATTTTGCTTTACCTTACTCCGTCAGTTCATAATAATACGGTGATTTATACGGGAATAGCGGGTTTTACTCTGATCATATTTTCAGAAGCGATGGCGGGGGCTTTGCTCGGATTTTTTACTAATATAGTAATGACTATATTAAATTTTACAGGGCGCCTCATTGATATGGAAATCGGTTTTGCGATGGTTACGTTGTATGATCCGGTTTTCAGGGTGCAAAGCTCCGTTTCGGGAAATCTGTATTCATATTTTATTATACTTTTACTGTTACTCGGTAATTTTCAACATTATTTTATAAAAGCGTTTGTGGATACATATTCCGTCGTTCCTGTAGGGAGGGCTTTTATAAATGATACTGTAGTAGCCGTAATGACGACGTTTTTGGCAGATTACTTTTTGATTGCTATGAGGCTTATGCTTCCGATATATGCCACAATGCTTCTTGTAAACGCGGTGCTCGGCGTTATGGCTAAGGTTGCCCCGCAGATGAATATGTTTGTTGTGGGTATTCAGTTAAAGGTGTTTGCGGGCTTTATAGTCCTCATTCTTATGATGGCTATGCTTCCGGGAGTTGCCGATTTCATAATTAGTGAGATGAAAGAGGTTTTTCTCATGGCTGTGGAGGTGATAAAACAATAGTGATTTTAATGCCTAAAGATTGCAAAGAAGAAGAAAATACATTACAATTAAGAGAAGCCCTTTTTTCTTACAATCTACAGTTTTTTGCCGAGCAGGGAGCGGGAGACAAGACGGAAAAGGCGACACCCAAAAAACTTGAGGATGCGAGAAAAGAAGGAAGGGTAGCAAAGAGTACCGATTTAATTAACGGATTTATGCTTCTTGCTTTGTTTTTTATGTTAAGAATTCTCGGAAGTTTATTAGCCGACGGTTTTATGAAAAGCTTTGTGAAGTTTTATAACAAATCTTCGGAAATAGCGCTCAATGTATTTGATACCAAGGAAGCCGTGTATCTGGGCAGAGAGATTATAATTGACATAGTTCTCGTATCTCTGCCTATATTGATAGGTAGTTTTATAATAGCTCTTATAGGAAATGTGGCGCAGATTGGACTTAAATTTACCGGAAAGCCTTTGAAGCCTAAGCTTGACAGACTTAATCCGATAAGCGGATTAAAGAGAATGTTTTCGAAGGATAAGCTTGTAGAATTGGTAAAATCCGTAGCGAAGGTGCTTGTTATATGTATAGTTGTATACAATGCAACCAAGGATGATTGGAAATTCATTTTGAATCTTTATGATTTTGAATTTCTTCAGGCGGTATTTAATATTTTCAATATCGTCACGAATATAGGAATTAAAATAAGCATTCTTTTTCTTTTGATAGGTGTTGCGGATTTCGGATATCAGAAATGGAAATATCATCACGATTTAAAGATGAGTAAGCAGGAAGTAAAGGACGAGATGAAGCAGAGCGAGGGAGATCCTCAGGTCAAAGGAAGGATAAGACAGAAAATGAGAGAGGCTTCAAGAAAGCGAATGATGCAGGAGCTTCCGAAAGCGGATGTCGTTATTACCAATCCTACTCATTTTGCGGTAGCTGTTATGTATGATAAGGAGAGAGCGGAGGCACCGCTTGTAATTGCCAAGGGTGCGGATTTTCTTGCTAAAAATATAAAGGAGACAGCAAAGGCCAATGATATAGAAATAGTTGAAAATAAGCCTCTTGCGAGAATGCTTTACTATAATGTGGAAATAGGAGATCAAATCCCGCCGGAGCTTTACCAGACGGTTGCGGAGGTGCTTGCCTATGTTTACAGTATTAAAAATAAGGCTGTGGTTTAATAAAAAATGAGAGAAAGGAGGGGGATGATTTATGAAAGGCAATAAGGCTAATTTTATGATAGGCGCTTTTGTGCTTATAACCATAGTTATGTTCATTTTACCGATACCGAGCTTTTTAATGGATATTTTGCTTGCGGTAAACCTTTCCATAGCAATGACGGTTTTGTTTAACGCCATGTTTTCAAAGGAAGCACTTGATATGTCAAGCTTTCCTACCATCCTCCTTTTCACGACAATATTCAGAATAGCGCTCAATGTTTCTTCGACCAAGTTAATCCTTCTTACCGGAGAGCCGGGAAATGTGGTTACAACTTTCGGGCGCTTCGTAGGCGGAGGAAATCTTATCGTAGGTATAATAGTTTTCTTCATACTTATGATAGTTCAGTTTATCGTAATAAACCAAGGTTCGGAAAGAGTTGCGGAAGTTTCAGCAAGATTTACTCTTGACGCTATGCCCGGTAAACAGATGGCTATTGACGCGGATCTTAATACCGGAGCCATTACGGACGAGCAGGCAAAGGAGAGAAGGCAGAAGATACAGGATGAGGCTTCGTTCTTCGGATCCATGGACGGTGCCAGCAAGTATGTAAAGGGAGATGCGATAGCCGGTCTTATTATATCGGTAATAAACTTTGCCGGCGGTATGGCGCTCGGTATTTTACAGCGCGGAATGAGTGTAAACGAGGCACTTGACAGATACGCGATTCTTACAATAGGTGACGGACTTGTATCGCAGATACCTTCGCTTCTTATATCTCTCGCAACGGGTATTTTGGTCACAAAGGTCAGCAAGGAAGCGGATCTTGGAAATATTCTCACAAAGCAACTTTTTTCAATACCGAGAGTTATGTATCTTGTAGGCGCGGCACTTGTAATATTCGGAGTCGCAACGCCTTTAAGCTTTATAATTTTTGTGCCGCTCGGTATATTCTTCCTGCTTGCCGGAAGGCTTATGGCGAAGAATATCGGAGAGGCTGAAATTGAGGCTGAGGTTACTACGGAGGAGGAAGCCGCGGAGGAGATAAGAAGACCTGAAAATGTAAACTCTTTACTTCAGGTTGACTCTATAGAGCTTGAGTTCGGTTACGGAATTATTCCGCTTGCGGATGTCAATCAGGGCGGAGATTTGCTTGACCGCGTAGTCATGATAAGAAGGCAAATAGCTATAGAGTTAGGATGCGTTGTGCCTATAATCCGTTTAAGGGATAACATACAGTTAAATCCGAATCAGTACGTAATAAAGATAAAGGGAGTGCCGGTAAGTGAGGGAGAAATTCTTTTTGACCACTATATGGCAATGAACCCGGGCTATGTTGAGGAAGAAATAACGGGTATACCTACTTTTGAGCCGTCATTCAATCTTCCGGCGCTTTGGATCACCGAAAGCCAGAGAGAAAGGGCGGAGGCTTTAGGTTATACGGTAGTTGATCCTCCTTCGATAATAGCTACGCATATTACCGAAATAGTCAGAAGGCATATATGGGAGCTTATTACGAGGCAGGATGTACAGAATCTTATCGACAACATAAAGGATCAGGATCAGACACTTATAGGAGAGCTTGTGCCTAAGCTTCTCAGTGTAGGTGAAATACAAAAGGTATTGCAGAATCTTATAAGAGAGGGAATTTCAATAAGGGATCTTATAACCATACTTGAAACCCTTGCCGATTACGCTACCACGACTCACGATACAGATGTGCTTACCGAGTATGTAAGACAGGGGCTTAAGAGGGCAATCTCGAACAAATATTTCCCTCAAAATGAAACTACCAGTGTAGTTACGCTTGATCCTAAGGTGGAACAGGATATAATGGATTCGGTAAAGCAGACCGAGCAGGGAGCTTATATAACCCTCGATCCGAATAAGGCTCAGAACATTATGAACTCGTTGAAGGGAGAGCTTGACAAACTTGAACAGTTAGGAAAGCTTCCTATAGTCATAACCTCTCCGATAGTGAGGATGTATTTTAAGAAGCTTACGATGGATTATTTTACAGATCTTGTGGTACTGTCATATAATGAAGTGGAGTCTAATGTAGAATTGCAATCAGTGGGGATGGTAACTATATGATAATAAAGAAATTCAAGGCGGATACGGAAACAGACGCTATTCTTCAGGCAAAGGACGAGCTTGGAAAAGATGCCGTTGTAATGAATATAAAAACCATAACTCCGAAAGGGATTTTTAAATTTTTCAGAAAACAGGTTGTGGAGGTTACCGCCGCCGTCGATGAAAATGTCCAGTACAGACCTAAGGCTGTCGGCGACACGGGCTCATTTGCTCCTGTAAGAACCGCTGTCATGCCTTCCGCGGGAGAAGAAGTTTCCGCTATAGAGAAAAAATTGAATGATTTGCAGGGGCTTCTTGAAAAACAGATAAATGACGCTAAAATAAGGGAAAGAAGAGAAGGAGCGAAAGGACGTCTGAATGAGGGTGCTTTCGAACTTGACGAAAAGCTTTCAGATAATATTGACGATAATGAATCCGACAACAGAGAAAATGTTGAAAAAGCGGGAGCGGAAGAAAAGAAGGAGAAAAAAAGCAGACTTAACGCCTGTATGCAGCTTATTTACAGACAGCTGTTAAATAACGAGGTGGAAGAAAAGTACGTAAACGAGCTTACAAGTGAAATCGAAACATCCATAAAAAAGGACGCGCAACTTGACAGAATACTTGCAGCCGTTTATCAGAAACTTGTATTGAAGCTCGGTCAGCCGAGTCTTATAGAGCTTACTCCGGGAAAGACGAAATACGTGTTTTTCTTAGGGCCTACGGGAGTAGGCAAAACTACAACAATCGCAAAAATCGCTTCGAGCTTTAAGCTTGATAAGAAGGATGTAGGGCTTTTAACCGCCGACACGTATAGAATTGCGGCGGTTGAACAGCTTAGAACCTATGCGAATATATTGGGAGTTCCTCTAAGCATAGTTTATTCCGCCTCGGAAATATCGGATCTTAAAAAGGACTTGGACAGACATGATTTGGTGCTTATAGACACAGCGGGAAGATCGGATAAAAACAAAGAGCAGGTGGACGAGCTTAAGAGGTTTATCGACACTATACCGGAGGAAAACAGAGAGGTTTATCTGGTGCTTTCGGCGACTACGAAGTATAGGGATCTTGTAAGGATAGCGGGAGCTTATGAAGATCTTGCAAAATATAAGCTGATTTTCACAAAAATAGATGAGACGGGGACAATCGGGAATTTATACAATATCCTTATGCAGACGAAGGCTCCGCTTTCTTATGTAACCTTCGGACAGAATGTTCCGGATGATATAGGAAAGGCGGATACTCAGTCAATTGCGAAACAACTTCTTTCTTAGTACGCGGCTTCGGTATTAAAAAGTAACGGTAAAGATGGGAAAAAAATATGGATCAGGCGCAGAATCTCAGGAATATAATAAAAAAAGAGAACACGCTGATGCCGATGTCAAGGGTGATTACCGTGACCAGCGGCAAGGGCGGGGTGGGCAAGTCGAATCTTGCCGTAAATATTGCCATAGCAATGGGGCGCGCAGGTAAAAGAGTTATAATACTGGATGCGGATTTCGGACTTGCGAATATAGAGGTCATGCTCGGAATAAGACCTAAGTATAATCTTGCGGATCTTATGTTTAAAGGAAAACAGATTACGGATATAATAACGGAAGGGCCGGAAAATGTCAGTTTCATTTCGGGAGGTTCGGGAATACAGGAGCTTACAAATCTTACCAAGGAGCAGGTTATCAATTTTTCTTCAAAACTTGAAGAACTTGA
Organism: uncultured Catonella sp.; assembly: GCA_963545085.1. GTDB lineage: Bacteria > Bacillota > Clostridia > Lachnospirales > Lachnospiraceae > Catonella. The sequence goes on from CAUUHV010000024.1 coordinate 5,868, forward strand.
CAGAAGGGCCGATGTAATAATAGTAGATACAGGAGCGGGGATATCGGGAAATGTCATGGAGTTCGTTATGTCCTCCGCAGAGGTCATTTTGGTTGCCACACCGGAACCGACTTCAATGACGGATGCTTACGCTTTATTAAAAACGCTTGACAGACAACCTGAATTTACCAGAGAGCATTGCAGGATAAAATTGGTGGCAAATAGAGTAAGTAACGAAAAAATGGGAAAGGAGCTTTACGAAAAGCTGAGCCTTGTGGCTGAAAAATTTTTAAACCTTTCTCTTGAATATATAGGTTCGGTTCCTACGGATATGAACATAAATAAGGCTGTAATGAAGCAGAAGCCGATAACTATAGCATTTCCGATGTCTCCGGCCTCAAGGGCGATAGAGGAGATATCGAAAAAAGTCCTGTATACCGGAGAGGAAGAAAAAAAGAAAAGAAAAACAGGGCTTGCAAGTTTGTTTGCGGAAACAATCAGAAGGACATTAAGAAGATGAAAAGAAAGGGGCATAGAGGAAATGCCGGATTATGATATTTTGGTAGGTGACAGAGTTGATGTGTTGCGAAACGCCAATTTGCAGGATGAAGATGAAAGGCAGACGGTTCTTACAAGTAAGGTCATAGATATAGTCGATGATATAACCTTGAAGCTTTCTATGCCTATGGATAAATCTGTCACGGTACCGCTTACGGTAGGTGAGGAGGATATTCTTTATTTTTATAAGGAAAGATGGATTTTAGCTTCGAGAGCTGTGGTGCGGGAGAGATTTTATGAGGGGGCTCTTCCTGTCGTGCAGATGGAGCTTATAACGGAACCTGAAAAAATTCAAAGGAGAAGATTTTATCGTCTGGACTATACTATCGACGTTCAGTTTCATGTGCTGACAAACGATGAATTGAGGGAAGTAAACAGATTTTCAAAGAACGACAGAGCTACGTTGATAAAATTGTATCAATATATAGAATATCTTTCGGAGCATGCGGAAAACTGGGCGGAAGGCACACTTTTAGACCTTAGCGGAGGAGGAGCGCGCCTTATTTCCGGTGAAGAGCTTGACAGGGAAAAGCTTATACTTATGGCTTTAAAATTAAAGACAGGAGAGAGTATTAACGAATATAACGTGCTTATGGAAATCATGAATTCTTACAGGAAGCATAATGTGACGGGGAAGTTTGAAAGCAGAACAAGATTTTTCAGGCTCATGGATTCTTACAGGGATGCCATAGTCAGATTTATATTTGAGGAGGAGCGCATACAGAGAAGCAGGTTGGTTGAAGAAGAGGAGTAGGCCTTGAAACTTTCATAACGATTGGAGGTAAAAATGAAGAATATTTTGATTATTGATGATTCTGCACTCATGAGAAGAGTGATTTCTGATATAATCAATTCCGATGGGAGATTTAAGGTTAAGGATAAAGCTCGTGACGGTCTTGAGGCTTTAGAATATATACTCGTAAAAAAGGACTATGACGCGATAATCTCAGACATAAATATGCCCAGGATGGACGGTCTGGAGTTACTTTCCGAACTGAAAAAGGCAAAAGTCAAAATTCCTGTAATAATGGTGAGCACTCTTGTAAGAAAGGGAGCTGATGAAACCATCAAGGCGCTTGATTTGGGAGCTTTTGATTTTGTGTTGAAGCCGGACAGCTTTGCCGAGGCGAGGAACGAAGATTTTAAAAAGGGTATTATAGAAAGACTTGAAGCGGCTACAGGAGTTTCGTCAAAGGAAGAAAAAACTGATTTAACTTCCGAGGCTAAGAAGAAAGAGAATACCTTATCTAAAACGGTTTTTACAAATCCGGTAAGATTTTCGTCATCAGGAAAGACGGCGGGGAAAATATTGGTGGCGCTTGCGTGCTCTACCGGAGGACCTAAGGCTTTGCAGACGGTTATACCCATGCTTCCCGCAAAAATAGGAGCGGGAATGCTTATGGTTCAGCACATGCCTGAGGGATTCACAAAATCTCTGGCTAAAAGGCTTCAGGAACTCAGTCTTATAGGTGTTAAGGAAGCAAATGACGGCGAACTGATAGCGGAAAATCATGTATATCTCGCAAAGGGCGGATTTCAAATGAGGTATGAAGAACAGGCGGGAGGCGGCTATATTGTCCTTACCGATGAACCTCCGAGAGGAGGACTCAAACCCTGCGCCGATATAATGTATGAATCCTTAGCCGGCACGTCATATGAGAAAATAGTATGCGTAGTGCTTACAGGAATGGGTTCGGACGGAACGGAAGGAATAAGGCAACTTAAGAAAACAAATAATATCTATGTAATAGCTCAGGATGAGTCTACAAGCACCGTTTACGGAATGCCGAGAGCGGTAGCTGAAGCCGGACTTGCTGATGAGGTTCTTCCTCTTGATCAGATTGCGGGAGCTATAGTCAGAGCAACGGGGGTGCGATAAGATATGGATACAAGTCAATATTTGGATATTTTCATTGATGAAACTAAGGAGCATATCCAGACTCTCAGCGACCAGATAATGGTGCTTGAGAAAGAGCCTGATGACAGCGACGCGATTACCGAGATTTTCCGTGCCGCGCATTCCTTGAAGGGAATGGCGGGAACCATGGGCTTTAAAAGAATGCAACGTCTTACTCATGATATGGAGGATGTGTTTTCCGCAGTAAGAGAAGGCAAGATGAAGGTAAACGACAGCCTTGTGGACGTACTTTTCAGAGGCCTTGACGCTGTTCAGGAATATCTTGACAACATTCAGGAAACCTCGGACGAGGGCGAAAACGATAATGAAGATATAATAAATGAATTAAATGCTTTCCTGGCGGGAGACGGCGGAAGTAATTCTCCTGCGGCAAAAGCTCCCGAGACGGCACCCGCTAAGGCGCCGGCGGCAGCGGCTGCTGTAGCGGTCGAGGCTGCAAACGATAAGGAAAAATATAGAGAAATAGCTATTACGGATTATGAGCGTTCGGCTATAGAAAAAGCCGAAGAGGAGAAGATGAGCGTATACGGTATTACCGTATATATTGAGGAGAGCTGTCTGCTTAAGGCGGCAAGATCCTTCCTTGTCTTTAAAGCGCTTGAGGAATTGGGTGAAATAATAACCGCGAATCCTTCAGTTCAGGATATAGAGGATGAGAAGTTCGATTTTGATTTCAGCCTTATTTTCTTAACCAAGGCGGGAGCGGATGAGGTAAAGGCCGCTATTCAGAACGTATCCGAAATAGGCGAGGTGTATATCGGAAATATTGAGCATCCGGATGCCAACAAAGAAGCGCAACAGAACGAAAAGAAAGAGGAAGTTAAGAAAGAGGCTCCTCCTAAGGCTCCTGTAAGCAGCGCTCCGGCAAGCGCGGCGCCTGCAAAGAAAGAAGCCGCAAAGGGTAAGGGCAAGGTAGTGAACCGCTCGGTGCGTGTGGATATAGAAAAGCTTGACAGTCTTATGAATCAGGTCAGCGAGCTTATTATAGCCAAAAACGGACTTGTATCCATGAGCAGTACCGATAAACGTGACAGCGGAGATATGTCGGCGTTTAACGAACAGATAGAATATCTCGGAACGGTTACCACAAATCTTCATGAAACCGTTATGAAGGTGAGAATGGTACCTATTGAGAGTACGGTGCAGAAGTTTCCTCGTATGATTCGCGACCTGTCAAAGAAACTCGACAAGAAGATGGAATTGTATATGACAGGTGAGGATACCGAGCTTGACAGAACCGTTGTAGATGAAATCGGCGATCCTCTTATGCACCTTCTCAGAAACTCCGCCGATCACGGTCTGGAATCTAATGAGGAAAGAATAAGGCTTGGAAAGCCTGAAGTGGGCTCAATCTTCCTTGACGCTTATCAGGAAGGAAATAACGTTGTCATTGAAGTGCGTGATGACGGTGCCGGAATAAATGTAGAAAAAGTTAAAAAGAAAATGCTTGAGAGAGGGCTTATCACAGCCGACCAGATGGACAGTGTAACCGACAAGGAAGTTATAGCCACTCTTTTCCAGCCGAGCTTTTCCACTGCGGATCAGGTAAGCGATGTATCCGGAAGAGGTGTGGGACTTGACGTGGTTAAAACGAATATAGAGTCTCTCGGCGGTACGATAGAAGCCAAGACGGTAAGGGGCGAGGGAAGTATTTTTACAATAAGACTTCCGCTTACTCTTGCCATTGTACAGGCTCTTATGGTTGAACTCGGACATGAGAAGTACGCAATTCCTCTTGCGAGCATACAGACCATAGAGGATGTGTCTAAGAATGATATAAAATATGTGCAGTCGAAAGAGGTAATAAGCCTTCGCGGAAGCGTTATTCCTCTTATAAGGCTTGACGAGCTGTTGGATGTGCCTGCGCGTGAAAAGAATGACGATAATATTATTATAGTCATTGTCAGAAAGGGCGATAAGCTTGCGGGACTTGTGGTTGACAGTCTTATAGGACAGCAGGAAATAGTTATAAAGTCTATCGGAAAATATATAAATACGCCTAAACTTATAAGCGGCTCCACAATCCTCGGTGACGGTGAGGTTGCTCTTATTCTTGACGCGAATGTGCTGTTGTAACTCGGATAGACTTTAAAGGGGGTTTTAACTCATGGAAAATAAAAATGTAGAAGTGGAAACCAAGCAATATATTGTTACTAAACTCGGAACCGAGCAGTACGGTATAGATATTGCCTATGTCGATAATATAGTAAGAATGACGAGAATAACCAGAGTTCCTAAGTCACAACCTTATTTCAAGGGAATAATCAACCTCAGAGGAGAGGTTATTCCGGTAATGAGCATGCGTCTTAAGTTCGGTCTCGGTAACGATGAAATAACGAATGCGACAAGAATTATTATAATAAAGCTTGAGGATCTTGACGGCTCGATTGGACTTTTGGTAGATGAGGTCAAAGAAGTGGTGGCTCTTTCAAGTGATGAGATTGAGAAGCCGTCTAACGGAAACAACAGTGATAAAGCTAAATATCTTGCAGGAGTAGGCAGAACGAACGATACCCTTATATCCTTGCTTAATATGCAGAATGTGATTATTGAGAAGGAAAAAGAGAAAGAGCCTGCGTAAGCTCAGTTTTATTGCCGTAGGAGGTATTTGAAGTGGCGAATTTGGATTTTAACAATGTTGACGGTATGCAGTTTGACGTACTTAAGGAGCTCGGAAATATAGGCGCGGGTAATGCGACTACGGCGCTTTCAAGTATGATAAACTCTAAAGTGGATATGAAGGTTCCGAAGGTGGATTTGCTTACCTTTGACGAGCTTCATGAAATCATAGGAGGAGCGGAAACCATAGTTGCAGGCATATTGGTAACTCTTGAGGGCGATGTTGAGGGAATGATGATGTTTATTCTCACGACACAGTCCGCATGGGGGCTTGTAGATATTCTTTTCGGAAGACCTCCGGGAACAACAAATGATGACAGCGAGCTTGATGAGATGTCCTTGTCGGCTCTTAAAGAGCTTGGGAATATTATTTCGGGAGCATATATTTCCTCACTGTCATCACTTACAAAGCTTACAATAAATCAGTCGATTCCGTATCTTTCGATTGATATGGCGGGAGCCATACTGAGCGTTCCGGCTATTGAGTTCGGAAAGCTTGGAGATAAGGCGCTTTTAATCGAATCACAGTTTATGGAGGACAATAACGATGTGACGGGTTATTTTATTTTAACTCCTACAATGGATTCGTATAATAAGATTTTAACTTCTCTCGGTTTATAACCAGATACTGTAAAAGGATTGTAAAGACCGCAGGCAGACATTTCGCCTGCGGCTGTTGGGATTATTATGGAAAAAATGATTAAAGTGGGTATGGGCGATCTCAAGGTATGCAAGGCGCCTGACAATCTTACGACCTTGGGTTTAGGGTCCTGTGTCGGAGCGGTTGTATATGATAAAAGTACAAAGGTGAGCGGAATGTTGCATTGCATGCTTCCGGACAGCACCAAGATAGCAAATAACAGCAATATAGCCAAATTTGCCGATACGGGTCTTGACGAGCTTATAAAGCAGATGCTTGCCCTCGGAGCGAGGAAGGCTTCAATGATTGCCAAAATCGCCGGAGGAGCTCAGATGTTCGCTTTCTCCAATTCGAATGACTTGTTAAGGGTGGGAGAAAGGAATGTTGAGGCTGTAAAGACTAAGTTAAAGGCTTTAGGTATTCCTGTAGTAGCTTCGGATACGGGGCTTAATTTCGGTAGAACTATAGAGTTCTACTCTTCTACAGGTGTACTTTTAATAAAAGCTGTAGGCAAGGGAAGTAAGGAGATATGAAATACAGATATTTACCGCCTGTCATTATGCTTATTGCAGGCGCGATTACTTGCGGTATATGTATATATAACGGATATGAAACACTATACAGCCTTAAAATGCTGCTTGTCGTGCTGCTTATTTTTTGGTTTATCGGAGGACTTACTAAAAGAGCGCTTATTTATATTATGGCGCTTGGAAATAATATGGCAGCCGGAAATACCGATAAAGAAAAGAATGATATAAATAAAGAAAAGACTGAAGCGAATGAAGGGGATACCGTAGATGAGGACAGGGCTTCAGAGGAAGAAAGCGAAGACGGGGAAGAATAATCGGATTGTCTGAGAGGAGATAGGACTGTATGGCGGATGAAAAGGAATGCGCCGGACTTTGGCAGCAATATATAAAATCTCCTACCAAAGAACTAAGAGAAAGGCTCATACTTGAATATGCCGGTCTTGTTAAGATAATTGCAGGCAGGATGTCAATGTATCTCGGTCATAACGTGGAATATGATGATTTGGTAGGATACGGGGTATTCGGACTTATCGACGCGATAGATAAGTTTGATTACGGTAAGGGAGTAAAGTTTGAAACTTACGCGAGTCTTAGAATTAAGGGAGCGATTTTAGACCAGATAAGAAAAATGGACTGGATACCGAGGACTCTAAGGCAGAGGCAGAGAAAGCTTGAAGCGGCTGAAAAGGCTATAGAAGAAAGATACGGCAGAATGGCTACTGAAGAAGAGATAGCGGCGGAGCTCGGTATTTCTCTTGATGAATTTGACAGTTGGCAGAGTCAGACGGGCATGGCAGGAATTATTTCTTTAGATGACTATCTTGAGCAGGGTAGTGAGATAAAGGCTGAGCCCGCAGGCGGTAAGGCGGGGATGTCAAGTTTTGAGCATCCCGAGCTTGCGGTGGAAAAGGAAGAACTTAAAAAATCCCTTGCGGAGGCTATAGAGGGGCTGACCGATAAAGAAAAAAAGGTTATTGCTCTGTATTATTATGAAGAGCTTACTCTGAAGGAAATAAGTCAGGTTATGTCGGTATCCGAATCAAGAGTATCACAGCTTCACACTAAAGCGCTCGGAAAGTTGAAGTTAAGGCTCGGCGATTATATGGATATATTTACAAGGGCTATGTAGATAAAGGTAATGATATGATTTATACAAACGCTTTTTTTCAAATGCTTATAAGAGATGACGGAGTATATATTAAATATTTTCCGCCTAAAAGGAACGGTAAAGATTTAGATTTGGAAGAACTGATAAATTATCTTAACGGGCAGGGCGTTGCTTTTGACGTGGAGGAATTTAAAAAGCTCCTCGCTTCGGCAGATGCTCCTGCCTTGTTTAAGACTGCAGCTCTTCAGGCAAATCCCGCTTCCGAAAAGGTAAACGTAAGAATTGATAATGACGGAATGAGGGCGTTTTGCAGGTTTATTCCTCCGACTACCGGCGGGAGAATGTTAAGTAAAGGAGAAATACTTTCCGCTGTTAAGAAGGCGGGAGTTGTTTACGGTATAGACGAAACCGTGATTGATAAATATATCGAAAACAGGCAGTTTTGTACGGACTATGTAATTGCCGGAGGAAAGAAACAGATAGAGGGAAGCAACGCAAGAATAGTATATAAATTCAATACGGATATTAATGCGAAACCGAAACGCAAAGAGGACGGGTCTGTGGATTTCCATTCTCTTGATATAATTTCAGCTGTTAAAGAGGGCGATGTGCTTGCCGAGCTTATAAAGGAAAAGCCCGGAGTGAACGGTATGGACATAAGAGGAAAGATAATAAAGCCGCTTAACGTAAAGCCTGCGCAGTTTAAGTACGGAAAAAACGTATCGTTATCGGAGGACGGAACCCGTCTTATAAGTGATATTACAGGACATGTCGTATTAGTCGGAGGCGCGGTTGCGGTTTCAAATACCTTTGTGGTGGAAAATGATGTGGATATGTCCACCGGAAACATAAAATATGACGGAGACGTTGAGGTAAAAGGAAATGTTACGGGAGGGTTTGTAATAGAAGCCGCCGGAGATGTAATTGTCGGCGGCACCGTTGAAGATTCCGAAATAACGGCAAACGGCAGGATTATTTTAAAGGGAGGCATCAGAGGCAGAGGCAAAGGAAAAATCAGCTCGGGAGAGAGTATTATAGCCAAATTTTTGGAAAACGTGACGGTTTTTTCAGGAGGAAGCGTTACAGCGGATGCGATTATAGGAAGCGATGTTTCAGCTAAAGGGGATGTAGTCGTAGAAGGTAACAGAGGCTACATAAACGGGGGAACCGTGAGATCCGCCACTTTGATAAGGGCTAAGAATGCCGGCTCCGAAATGGGAATGACCACCAATTTGGAAGTGGGAGTGGATCCTCATCTTTTGGCTGACTATAAAAAGTGCCAGAGCGCGTTGGATACCGTTTTAAAACGTCTTGAAGCAAACAGCCAGCTTGTAGAGCTTTACAGTAAAAAGATAAACAGAGGTGAGAAGCTTCCACAGGACAGGCTTGAACAGTTTAAGGCGGTTACTTTGGAATATAAAGAGGATGCAAGCCTTTTGGAAAAGCTTCAGGAAAAATTTGTATTTCTTTCGGAAGAAATAGCGAAACAGGACGGAGGCAGCATAGAGGTGGCGGGAAATACCTATCCCGGTGTTAAGATTTTGATTGTGGATACGATAATGTATGTGAGAGACGTGACTAAAAATACACGTTTTACAAGAAGCGGAGCCGATATAAAATCGGAGCCGTTAAACTGAATCAAACGGGTATTTATGCGCGGCAGCTTATGAATGACCGGCTTTAATAATATTAGCGGAAATCAGCTTTGAAAAGAGGTGGAATATGCCTATTCAGAATATCGACAACTATCTTATGCCTAACAGAAGTCAGGAAGTATCCATTCATAAATCGCATAGTGAAAATAAGATTCCTGCCGAACAGCAGAATTTGACCGCAGAAGTGCAGAACAGAGCGGAAAGGAATCTAAATAGAGCAAACAGCGCAGAAAAAAGTGATTTAAGAGAAGATTCTTTTGATGCTAAAGATAAGGGAAAGAACGAATATTATAAAAAACAAGGAAAGAGAGACGGCAAGGAAAAGGATAAAGACCGGGATGCCGATGAGCTTAGAAGACTCATGATGGAAGTCGAGGGAAGATCAATAGATATAAAGTTGTAAAGGGGATTTTATGGACGTAGCGATTATTGTAATAATAATTATAGGTGTAATATGTGTGGCGGCAAGTTTTTTTGTTAAGGATAAAAAAGAAATCGGTGAGGATGAAAAGGAAAAGCTTGCGGAAGAGGTTAGAAAAAAGGTTTTAAGCGAAGAGAGCATGGAGGGCATTTTCTCGGATACGAGAGAAAAGTTTACGGCAAGGCTCGGAGCGATTGCCGATGACAGTCTTGAAAGAAGCGAGGATCGTATGTCTGAAACGGCGAATACAAAGATGCTCGCTATTAACGATATGGCGGAGCAGCTTATAGCCAAAATAGAGCAAAACCATAAGGAAGTGGTTTTTCTTTATGATATGCTTAATGAAAAGGACGATAAGCTTAAAGATTTTTCGGCTAAGCTTGAGGGAATGAGAAAGCAAATAGAGGCGGAAGAGAGCAGGCTTAACGATATTAAAAGTGATATTGAAAATGAGAAGGAGAAGATTGCAAAGTCGGTAAAAACGGAAAAAGTGCATGAAATTTTAAAACCGCATGATAAAATTTCCGAAAATAAGGAAATTGCTTCGGAGACTGATAAAAATATTGAAAAAAAGGAAGAAACTAAAAAAGAACCGAAGCATCTTGACATAAACGCAAAAATACTTGAGCTTCACGCCGAGGGAAAAACGGTGCTTGAAATTTCAAAGAAGCTCGGTATGGGACAGGGAGAGGTAAACCTTATTTTAGGTCTTTATGCGGGAAAGTAACGGAGGTTAAGGTGAAGTTTAAATATTTGATACGGGGTATAGGCATAGGTTTTGTATTTGCTTCGGCGCTTTTTTTTGTGTTCGGGGGACAAAGCGTAAAGAAGATGAGCGATGACGAGGTAATGGCAAGAGCGAGAGAACTCGGCATGGTAACTGTGGAGGATTTTGAGAATAAAGCGCTTGACGAGATAAAGGAAAGCCTTATAAAAACATCCGAAGATAATACGGTTAAAGATGCTGTAGCTACGGGCGCAAGTATAATTAAAGCGGAAAAAGGTACAGTTACGGTTAAAGACGAGACTTCAAGCGGAGCGGGAATAAGCGGTACGGATAAAATAAAAGAAAAAGGTGAGGTGCCTCCCAGTAAAGGAAAAGATAATTCCGGAAAATCCGAAGGAGATAAGGCCGGAGATAAAGACACCGGAAAGTCCGAGGGAGGAGCTTCCGAAGATAGAAAAGACGATGCCGGAACTTCCGGAAATGAGCCTTCCGAAAAAAGAATCACAGAGGGAGGACAAAAAGTCGCGGACGCTGCCGAAACCGCATCCGGAAAATCCGAGACCGATGCCGGAGAAGCCGGAAAGTCCGACAAAACGAAGGTGACGGAAAAAAAGGAAGAAAAAACGCCGTCAGTTACGGATAAGGTTTCCGAGAGCGGTAAAGATAAGAATGAGAGTATAAAAGATGATGATAAAAAGGGAGACAAAACTTCTGAAACGGGTGATAAGCCTGTAGTAAAGCCTAAAAAAAAGGAAGATACTTCAAAAGAAAAGAAAAGCGGTGAGGATGCGGATAAGCCCGATAAGAAAGATGACGCTGAAACGGCTGATACCGATAAGCTGCAAAAAGAAGATGCCGATAAAACGGACAGATCAGATAAGCCGAAAAAAGATAAAACGGAAACAAATGATGCGGAGAAGATTAAAAAGTCTGAGGATACGCCTAAAACTTACACCGTAACCATATCAAGAGGAATGACTTCCGAAAAGGTTGCGGCGGTTTTATACAGCGCAGGTGTCATAGATAACGCGACAACTTTTAACAAGTATCTTATAAATAACGGATATTCTTCCATAATAAGAGTGGGTACGTTTACTTTTTCACAGGGAGAAAGTTATAACAGTATTGCGGTGAAAATAACGAGTAAGTGATAATTGTTTGGGAGATTAGCGTTTGAGGAAATTCAAACGCTAATTTTATTGAGAATATAGGATAAATCCAACTGTCGCAATTTTTGAGGCAGTTAAAATCAAAGAAAAACAAGAGGTAAAGATACATTGTTTCTTGAGGTAAAATTGCAAGACTTAAACACGGAGCCAAAAAGAACCCTGAAAAAGGGTTCTTTTTAGTTGTAAAAGCAAAACGCATTGCAATTTATTACGATTATAGGTATACTTTACGAAGCGAAGTTTTAGCTAAAAGCGGGTAAATTAAGAAATTTCAGGAGAGTATTATGGGAACATGGAGTGCGACGATTTTCGGGAATGATACATCCCTTGATATTAAGGATGAATTTTTTGAGCGCTATAATCGCGGAGAGGAACCGATTGATATAAAAAATGATTTACTTCTTGAGGAAGACGATGATGACAGATTTAATGTAATATTCAGCTTGGCAAATTGTATGTGGGAAGTCGGTCAGCTGGAAGATGATTTTTTTCTTAAAGTGCGGGAAATCATTCAAAGCGGAGAAGATTTAGCCGTTGTTAAGGAATTAGGTGCCGATGATAAATTTTTACGGCAAAGAAGCAACAATTTGGCAAAATTTTTGAATAAAATCAGTGTTAAAAAAGCGAAACCTAAGAAACGGATAGCTCCGCCCGTTCCGACAGACAGTAAATACAGAAACGGAGCGGTAATGGTGTTTCAATATGCTGACGGTATGTGGGGGGCTTTGATTGCTATAGACGGACAGTTTTTCGATAAAGAAACATACTACTGTTATATCCAAACTACGGTGAAAACGGCTGACAAGCCGGTGATGGATGATGTGCGTAAATCATATATTATTGACATAAATTTTCATAATAGAGAACGAAATTCGTTTCCGTTACGCTCTCCTAAATTTTATTATTCGTTTGATAACTGTATTACGCAGTACTTGAGGTTTAGGGAAACCGGGAAGTTTGAGCTTTATAATGACTCATTTTTTGAAATAATCGGATATTTGTCGGATTGGGGCGAGTGTTCAAGCGGAATTTACAATGCTTTTGACTATGGGGTAAAAACTGTTGATGAGTTTCAAACTTTTGCAAGGAGATTATTGACAGCGGTATATGATAAAGATTCGGCAGCTCATACGCAAATGACGGTAGAAGAAATAGATCGGGAGTTTATCTCAAGTCATTCAGAAAACACCGAAGGATAATATGACGGCGGTAAAAGATTAATTTTATACAGGCGGGAGAGTTAATATATGTGCGGTTTTGCGGGATTTATCCCTGACGATGTGAAGCGTGATAACAAGGATATTGTTTATAGAATGGGGCGGAGAATAGTTCACAGAGGACCGGATCAGGATGCGGTGTATGTGGATGAAGATGTTGCGCTCTGTTTTAGAAGGCTTTCGATTATAGACCTTGAGGGCGGAAGCCAGCCGATGTTCAACGAAGATAAATCAATGGTAATCGTTTTTAACGGAGAAATATATAATTACAGAGAGCTTAGGGAAGAATTGCTTGAAAGGGGGCATATTTTTTCTACAAAAAGCGATACCGAGGTAATTATTCACGGCTACGAGGAGTACGGCAAAGATATATTGAACAGGTTAAGAGGAATGTTCGCTTTTGTAATCTGGGATAAGAAGTCGAAAAAGCTTTTTGCCGCAAGAGATATTTTCGGCATAAAACCGTTTTATTATTATAAGGCTGACGGACAATTTTTATTCGGCTCAGAAATAAAATCCTTTTTGGAGCATCCGGAATTTAAAAAAGAAGTGAACAGAAGCAGGATTCCCGATTACATGAGTTTTGAGTATGTACCGGGCAAGGAAACTCTGTTTAAAAATGTTTTCAAGCTTCCGGGCTCTCATTATCTTGAGTATGATAACGGAAAACTGACTATAGAAAGATATTATAAAATTAAATATGAGGCTGATGAAACAAAAAATCTTGAAGAATGGGAAAAGCTGATTGCGGATGAGTTTACAAAGTCCGTTGAAGCACATAAGATAGCGGACGTGGAAGTGGGCTGCTTTCTTTCAAGCGGTGTGGACTCAAGCTATACCGCAAATGAAGTAAGAAAAATCATGAAGGACGTAAAAACCTTTTCTGTAGGATATACAGAGAAAAAATACAGTGAGCTTCCTTATGCAGAGGCGTTTTCAAAGGAAATAGGAGTGGAAAATATTTCAAATCTGGTTTCCGCGGACGACTATTTTGATATGGCGGCGAAAATCCAGTATTATATGGATGAGCCTATGCCGAATCCGTCGGAGGTACCGCTTTATTTCCTTGCGAAAAACGCGAGAAAATACGTAAAGGTGGTGCTTTCGGGAGAGGGCGCGGATGAGCTTTTCGGCGGTTATCCTATGTATATTCAGGGAGGACATTTTAATAAGTATTCAAAAATTCCCAAGTTTCTAAGAAAGGCGGCGGCTTCGGTTGCCAAGATTCTGCCAAATTTTAAAGGTAAAAACTTCATCATAAGGGGAGCTATGGAGCCTCATGAACGCTTTATGAGGAATAACTATGTGTTTGCCTACGGAGAAAGAGATAAATATCTGAAAGAGGATATAAGGTCTGTGAATCCTTCAGAATATACCAAGGTCTATTTTGATGAAACAAAGGGACTTGATGAGCCTACAAGGCTTCAGTACGCCGATATCAATACATGGATGCAGTATGACATACTTCAAAAGGCGGACAGGATGAGTATGGCAAATTCTTTGGAGCTCAGGGTGCCTTTCCTTGACAGGAAGATGCTTGAGCTTTCCGTTAAAATTCCGGTTAAATACAGAATAGACGGAGAAATTACAAAAGTGGCTTTAAGAGGTGCCGCTATGAAGCAGATATCAAAGCACACTGCGGACAGAAAGAAATTAGGTTTTCCTGTGCCTTTAAATGACTGGCTCTGCGAGGACAAGTATTATAATAAGGTAAAGGCGGCTTTTGAGAGCGATACTGCGGATTTGTTTTTTAACAGGGAAGCCGTCATGGAGCTTTTAAATGACCATAAAAGCGGTAAAAAACGGGATATGACCAAGATTTGGACGGTATACAGCTTTATTCTCTGGTATAATGAGTTTTTTGTTTTATAGAAAATTTCTCCGGAATTACCTATAGAATAAAAAGCCCTCCGGGCAGGAGCTTATTGCGGCAAAAATGTAGATATCGCTTTCGTATCCCGCCGCAGCCGGTAAAACCTGCAGAGCAGGCTTCTTTCTTGATACAGGAGAAAAAACAGCATGAAGATAAGAAAAAATATACCTAAGGTGCTTGTTTTATGGCTTTTATTTGTGAGCCTTGTGACGGGAGATTTGTTTAAAGGACATATTTACGCAGATGAAGCAGTTATATACAAAGCATTTGACGGATATATTATGCCTGCGGACGAGTATTTGAGTTATCAGTGGGCATATAATAATGACGGAACCTTAAGCTATAATGACAGGACGGGAGGAGTAAGTACTCTTGTAAATGCCGTAAATGATGTTGATATAGACATGAACGAGGCATGGGCGGTATACAGCGGCGGTAAAAGAGAAACCGTAGTTGCGGTTATAGATACGGGAATTGACTATAACCACGAGGATTTAAAGGATATTTTATGGGTAAATAAGGGCGAAATTCCTGAAAACGGGATTGATGATGACGGTAACGGATATATAGATGATGTGAACGGCTGGAATTTTTATGATGATAATAACCTTATCTATACCGGAGAATACGATATGCACGGCACCCATATAGCCGGAACAATAATTGCGAATATAAACGGAAAAGGCATTTCGGGTATAGTAGGAAGCAGTACGGTAAGGGTGATGGTTTTAAAGGCTCTCGGCGGTGCCGATAAATCTGGAAATACATACTCTATAGAGAAGGCAATAAAATATGCTGAAGCGAACGGAGCGGTTATATGTAATTTCAGTTTCGGCACGGAAGCACCGGATAAATTGCTTTCTGAGGCGATGAAAAACTCCAAAATGCTTTTCGTGGTAGCTGCGGGAAACGGTGATGAGATAAATAAAATAGGCTATGATATAGATGTAAAGCCTATGTACCCGGCTTCATTCGGTTATGACAATATAATATCCGTAGCCAATCTGCAAAGTGACGGCAAACTTCATATAAGCTCAAATTATGGTGTAAATTCAGTAGATATAGCGGCTCCCGGTTCAAGAATCTTAAGCACTGTCGATTCGGATTATTTTACTAAATATGCCGCACAGTACAATCTGCCTACGCCTTATGCCTACAGGGTGGGCACTTCAATGGCGGTTCCTATGGCGGTAGGGGCGGCGGCGTTTTTACATTCCGAATTTCCAAAGATAACCGTTTCGCAAATAAAGGAAGCGCTTTTAGGCAGCGCAAAGCCTCTTTCGGAGCTTTCGGGAAAGGTACTTACGGGCGGATGCTTAAGTATAAAGAATGCGATAGACTATTGCAACAATAATTATACGGAGATTTTTAACAGACCGGATGAGCCTGAGAATGATGATAAAGAAGTAGAGAGTACGGCTCCGGTAATAAAATTAAAGAATATAAGGAAAAACACAGTTACAGTCAAGGTAACGGATAAGGAAGATGATATTGTTGCCATAAAATATGTAACGGGAAGTAAAAAGGCATCGTATTTTAAGTCGGGAAAAAAGGGAATATCGGTAAAGGTTAATAAAAGCGGAAATAAAACCCTGAAATTAAAAAAAGGAAAAACCTACACCTTTTATGCCATAGATAGTGAAGGCAGAGAGACGATCAAGAAAATAAAAGTGAAAAGATAGAAACGGAGGATGAAAAATGCGGGATAAATTGCCTAAGAGAAGTGAGGTCAATGAGGAGCTTAAATGGAGACTGGAGGATATCTACCCTTCGGAGAGCGACTGGGAGAAAGATATTGAAGAGGCTTTAAGGTTTGCGGATGAAATAGCGGCTTTTGAGGGAAAGGCTTTAAGCTCCGCTGAAAATTTTTTGAAGGTTATGGAGATTTATGAAAAATGTATGCTTAAACTACATTTAACCGAGGGCTACGCTTTTAAAAAGAGGGATTTAAACACGGCGGATTCGAAAGGGCAGACTCTTAACGCTAAAGCCAAATCGGCTTCAACCGAAGTTTTGGAAAAAGTCGCCTTTTTGGAGCCTGAAATAATAAAAGCGTCTATAGATGCGGTGGAAAAATATTTTGAAGAAAAGCCCGAGCTTAAAAGATACGAAGTTTTTATACGAGATGTAATTAGGATGGGAAGCAGGGTTTTAAGTCCCGAGATAGAGAAAATATTAGCGGCTGCCGAAGAAATGGCTGCGGTTCCGAGAGAGAGCTTTGCGGTGCTCGGTAATGCCGATCTTAAGTTTCCGAGCGTTACCGATAAGGACGGGAATACGGTCGATATAACAGACTCGCGCTTTGTGCCGCTTGAAGAAAGTACGGACAGGGAGTTAAGAAAAGAAGTATTTGAGAAATATTACGAAACCTACGGCAGCTTTAAAAATACTTGGGCTTCATTATACTATGGAGAAGTGAAGCAGGCGATGTTTTACAAAAAGGTGAGAAAATATCCGTCAACTCTTGCTATGGCGGTTGACAGAACGAACGTATCTCCGGAGGTTTACGACAATCTGATAGAGGCGGTGGGCGATAATCTTGATAAAATGCACAGGTATGTAAGACTCAGGAAAAAGCTTTTAAATGTGGACGAGCTTCATATGTATGATGTATACGCGCCTATGATAAACGACTATGAGATGAAGTTTACTATAGAAGAAGCGAAGGATTTAGTCTTAAAGGCGATTGAGCCGCTCGGTGAGGAATATGTAAATACTGTAAGAGACGGTTTTAACAACCGTTGGCTGGATGTCGTCGATACGGAAGGGAAACGTTCCGGCGCGTATTCATCGGGAGTGTACGGAGTTCATCCTTTTGTACTTTTAAACTTTAACGGAACTCTTGACAATGTATTTACTCTTGCTCATGAGATGGGGCACGCTATGCACTCGTACTACTCAAATAAGGCTCAGCCTTTCCTTGATTCTGAATATAAGATTTTCGTGGCTGAGGTGGCTTCCACGACAAATGAAGTGCTGCTTATGAAATATATGCTTAAAAATGTCAGGAATGACAGAGAAAAAGCGTATCTGTTAAATCATTTTATGGACAGCTTTAAGGGTACGGTTTACAGACAGACCATGTTTGCGGAGTTTGAGAGGAAGTCTAAATTTATGGCTGAAAACGGCGAGCCGCTCACTTCGGAAAATCTTACGGAGCTTTATTTAAGTCTCAATAAAAAATATTACGGCGAAGCCATGGTTTCAGATGAGCTTATAGGCTATGAATGGATGAGAATTCCTCATTTTTACTATAATTATTATGTATATCAGTACGCTACCGGATTTTCGGCGGCAGTAGCCATAGCTAACAGGATTTTAACGGAGGGCACGCCTGCGGTTAAGGAATATATGGCTTTCTTACATTCGGGATGCACGAAAGACCCGGTAAGCCTTTTAAAGATAGCGGGCGTTGATATGAGTACGAAAGAGCCTATAAATTCCGCACTTGAAACTTTCGGCAAGGTAATAGACGAAATGGAAAAGCTTGTAGGTTGAGTGAACATACTAAAAGACGGCTGCTATGTAACGGTAAAGCATCTCCAGGCGGTTTGTCGATTCGTGGAATCAATGGATTGTGAAAAATATAACAATGAAAGCGAGAAGGAAATGAAAAAAATATCCGAACAGATAAAAGATATAATAGAGCGGGTTTTCCTTGAGCTCGGTTACGATAAAAAATATGGAACGGTCGGAATATCCAACAGACCGGACCTTTGCCAATATCAGTGCAACGGCGCTATGGCGGCTACAAAAGAGTATAAAAAGCCTCCGTTTGTAATTGCGGAAGAAGTTGTAAATAAGCTTAAGGAAATGAAAGAGGGAGAGATTTTCTCCAAAGTGGAAGCGGTTAAGCCGGGATTTATAAATCTTTCTTTAAAAGATGGATTTTTGGCGGATTATGTGGAAAAAATGTCCGAAAACGAAAAATACGGATATGACGGTACGGAAAATCCGAAGAAAATAATTCTTGATTACGGCGGTCCGAATGTTGCGAAACCGCTTCATGTAGGACATTTGCGTTCCGCGATAATAGGGGAAAGTATAAAGCGAATAGAGAGATTCGCAGGAAACGAGGTAACGGGTGACGCTCACCTCGGCGACTGGGGCTTACAGATGGGGCTTATTATAACGGAAGTGAGAAAAAGAAATCCTAAGCTTCCTTATTTTGACGAAAGCTTTACGGGAGAATATCCGAAAGAAGCTCCTTTTACAATATCGGAGCTTGAAGAAATCTATCCTGCGGCTTCGGGGAAATCAAAGGAGGATGAGGAATATAAAAAGGAAGCGCTTGCGGTAACGGCGGAGCTTCAGGCGGGAAAGCCGGGATTTAAAGCCTTATGGAACCATATTCTGAGAATTTCGATAGAGGATTTAAAGAAAAACTACGATAATTTGGGGGTTACTTTCGACCTTTGGAAAAAAGAAAGCGATGTGCAGACCTACATACCGGATATGGTCGAGAAGATGAAAAAGGACGGCTTCGCCTATATAAGCGAGGGAGCTTTGGTTGTGGATATAGCAAAAGAGGATGATAAGAAAGAGATACCGCCCTGTATAATTCTTAAATCTGACGGAGCTTCTTTATATCAGACTACCGACCTTGCTACAATAGTGGAAAGAATGAAGCTTTTTAATCCTACGGATATGATTTATGTGGTGGATAAAAGGCAGGATATGCATTTTGAGCAGGTTTTCAGGACGGCAAGAAAAACGGGGCTTGTAAACGATAAGGTGGGACTTATTTTCCTCGGCTTCGGAACGATGAACGGCAAAGACGGCAAACCTTTTAAAACCCGCGAAGGCGGTATAATGAGGCTTGAAAGGCTTATAAAGGAGATAACCGAAGAGGTAGAGAGCAAGATGGCGGACAGGGATATGCCGGAGGATGTAAAGAAAACTGTCGCGAAGCAGGTCGGAATCGCCGCGCTTAAATATGGTGATTTATCTAATCAGGCGGCAAAGGATTATGTATTCGACCTTGACAGATTTGCTTCGTTTGAAGGAAATACGGGACCTTACATCCAGTATACGGCGGTTCGGATTCGCTCCATCCTTGATAAATTCGCATTAGAAAAAGGTACGGACAGAGAGGGTGTAAAGAAATTTCTGTCTGATAAAAGGATAAACGGGGCCGGTACGGAGAGCGAGAGAGGACTTGAACTTGTATTAGTCAAGTTTTCGGATATGATGGACACGGCTTCCGCGGAATACGCTCCGCATAAGGTCTGCGCTTATGTGTATGAGCTTGCGAACGCTTTTAACGCCTTTTATCATGAAAATCACATAATGACCGAGGAGAATGAGGACAGGAAGTATTCGTTATTAAAGCTTTCGTATATTACTGAAAATGTTATAGTGACCTGCCTTGACTTGCTTGGGATTGAAGCGCCTGAGAGAATGTAATGAAAAATGTATAAAATGAAAAAGAAAATGGAAAAAGTGCAAAAATCACGGGAGTAAATACTTTATGACAGGTGCCGTGCAGCGGGGGAGGCTATCTGTAGGCAACGCCCGCTGCAGGAATAAAAGACTTCCTGCACTCCGTTAAGCTATATAGCGGCGCTTTTACTTTACGGCGCCGATTTTGCTTAATTTAACACAGCTGTACAAATTTAAAGCAAAAGTTACCAATAACGCACTCGTTATTATAACATCTATTGAAAAACACAATCCGAGGGAAGTTGAAAAAAGATAGAACAAAATTCCTCCGAAAGATACCGCCTGACTTGATAGAGATATAAATGTGGCTCTATGCCTGTCAGGGATATTTTTTTGAAACAAAATATATTTTATTGGAGCGTATAACGCAAAAACTATAAGTTGTACTGTGAATAATATCGGAATCAGATTTATCGGGACTTTCAGAGTATAAATCGGCAACATAATTAAAACCCCTGCAGAAGGAAGAATATACATTAAAAATTTATCACTGATATATCGCCTTATTTTAGGAGTCAACAATCCGAACAATGCAGAAACAATCAGTTGAAATGCCATAAATATCCCGATCAGATTTACCTCTACCCCCAATTTTTCCAAATATGCAGGGTACAAATTTTCAATCGCGATAAACGAGAATGCATTACTGAAATCCATTATCAATAAATATACCAACAGTTTATTTTTCGACATGACCTTCAAGCAGTCTTTGATGCCGGATTTATCCGCTGCCGAGGGTATAAACTGTTTATTTTCTTTATGTGAAGTATCCTTCCCCTCATCTCGTGGCATTTTACCGTCGGGACTGTTGTCAAGTAAAACAAGTTTTTCTGCATGGCTCGATTGCCGTGGAAACAAAAAAATTATTGCCGTGACTATAAGCAAAATACAAATATCCGTCAATATGATGCTTATGTAGTTCGTTTTTTCTATCATATACCCGGCAACCAGAGCGGATAAGGCAAGAGAGATGTAAAACACTAACCGTTCTATTGTGTTATATTTGATTAAATTATCAGATTTTACATTTTCTACATATATGGATTCAATAGAGCCGCTTAAAAGAGTTACAGAAATTCCTTTGATAAAAAATGCCAAATAAAATAAATATAAAGATTCCGTAAAATAGATAAAATATGACATAAGCAACAATACTGTACCTGCTAAAGCGCTTATTTTTCTTCCATATTTATCCGCAACATATCCGGTAGGAACCTCAAAGACAAATTTTGTCACCTGAAATATCAGATATAGGCTTGAAATCGCAAACAAATCAAATTTCAAATCTACTAAAAATGAAGATAAAAATTGCGACAACAAATTAAAATTTGATGCAAATACAAATAACATATATAAGAGAAATATCTTTCTTTCTCTCATCATAGAATTACCTCTTTAACATATTCCCGATTGTATAGTTTACTAATTCAATAATTTCCTTATAAAAGTAACAAAACTGATAATTTGAAATTTTACCCCGCATATGCGGACAACCTCCTCCACATAGTGATAAGAACGCGCTCTCTTTAATATTCTTATTCATCATACATTTTTATCAAGTCATCAAACTGAGAAACGGCATCATTCTGCACATGATATCTTCTCGTGTGTTTGTTACGGATTTCCGCGGTAAAGAATTGACAAAACTTGAGAAGAGCAGTATAGTACCGATACGGACGGTTTAATATAATTGCTGTTAAAAAAGATACTAATTTATATGTTGGAATCAATGATTATCGCTTTGCAAAATTATCATCGTCAAGTCGGTATCATAAATCGGGACGTATGGCAGTTTTAAAATTTAATAACGCACCATCGGATTCGGTTGATTGGATAAATAATCATGGCTCTAACCATGCTTCAACTATATGGTATGAAAACGATATTGTGTATTTACTTTATAAGTCAAGTATAGTCAAATAATTTATATTTGTATAGAGAAACATTATTATTAAAGCTGAAAATTATAGAATTTTTTGAAGGAACAGCCTATGTTTAAAGATATTTCCGCTCTTGTTTTATACAGGAATTTTTGTTCGGACAGGGTAATTTCGCTTATTTCGGGCGCTTTGTCGGATTTTAAGACGGAGAGTACGGACAGCGAATCCGAAAAAGATATTAAAAATAGGCTTTCCGAGGGAGTGAGCGAGCTGTTAAAAGTCGCTTCAAAATACGGACTTTGCGGAAATATCTGGCAGGGCTATCTTACCGTGCTTATAGCTGAAAGCGAAAATCCTTTCAGCCTTGCCTGTGAAAACGCGGGCGACAGGGGAGTAAGCCTTAAAGAGTTTGCCAAAGCGGATTTTTCGGTAATCAAGAGCCTTTTTGAAATTGATTTTTCGGAAGTCGAGGAAGAATTTAACATAAATTATTTTACTCTGATTTCGGATTATAAACCGTATAAGGATGAAAAAGGTGCATTTGATACGGCGATTACAGCAGCTATAGGGAAGTTATCGGAGCGTATAGCGAAAACGGCGGACGAAAACGGAATATATGAGGCGGTAACCTCGTTTTACAGCAGGTTCGGCGTAGGTAAGTTCGCGTTTAACAAGGCTTTCAGAGTATCGGAAAATAGCGGAAAAGCTGAAATTTTGCCTATAAATTCGTTAATAGATACGAGCTTTGACGATATAATAGGTTACGAGCGTCAGAAAGAGAAACTGATAAACAACACTTCCGCTTTTATAAACGGAAAAAAGGCGAATAACTGCCTGCTTTACGGTGATGCGGGAACGGGAAAATCTTCAAGCATAAAGGCCGTACTTAACAAATTTTATCCGGACGGCTTAAGGATGATTGAAATTTATAAGCACCAGTTAAAACACCTTACCGAGGTGATTGAGGAAATCAGAAACAGAAATTACAGATTTATCATTTATATGGACGATTTGTCCTTTGAGGATTTTGAAACGGAATATAAATATCTTAAAGCGGTAATTGAGGGAGGGCTTGAAGTAAGGCCTGACAACGTGCTTATTTATGCCACTTCAAACCGAAGACATCTTATAAAAGAAATTTGGGACGACCGAAAGGATATGGAATATAACGGGGATATACATCGCTCCGATACCATGCAGGAAAAGCTTTCTCTTGCGGCAAGGTTCGGTATAGCGATAGGTTATTTCGCACCGGACGGAGAGAAATTTTTGGATATAGTTCTTGGAATAGCGAAGGAATATCCGGAGCTTGAAGTAAACGAAGAAGATCTTGTGAAAACGGCAAAAAGATGGGAGCTTACCTGCGGAGGGCGCTCGGGCAGGGCTGCAAGACAGCTTATTCATCATCTTTTGGGAAGCGGAAACTGAAGGTTGGGTTTATGAAGATTGGGAAAATGACGGCGTATTTTTTTATAATGCTTTTAATAGCGGTTTTTATAGGGAATACTCCGTTTTTTTATGTTTACGGAAAAGTTAAGGAAAGCTATATAAGAGTGGGACTTACGAAAGAATTTTTAAATAAGCCCTCATTTAAAATAGAAAATGAGGTTTTAAAAATCGGAGTTTGCGGAAAAAACGGATACATTGCGAATGATATTATAAAAAGTAAGGACGGAATAATAGTAAAAAAAGTTTCAGGAAGCTATAAGGCTTTGGCGGGAAGCTTTAATTCGTTAAAAGAGGCATTTAAGGAATCAAAAAGGCTTAAACACTCCGGAATATATTCCGCAGTTCCCGTTCTTACCGGGGTAGGAAGAAAAGGAGGAACAATTTGGGGTGTTTATATTGCCTCAGGTGAAAGCGGATTAAGAGAAAATTCAGCTTCCGATAAGGTGATAAATAATAAATACATGCTTGAATTTTCGCTTTATGGAGGTGCGAAATTTTTAGTTGATGCAGAAAAAGCAGGCTCCAATCCGCAGCTTGAAGCTGGGGATGAAAACGGACTTATAATTTTGGATGGAAAAAAGTACAGAGGAAGAATGGAAATCGGAACCTTCGACAAGGACGGTGTTACTCCTGTAAATGTGGTTAATATAGAGGATTATGTAAAGGGAGTGGTGCCGAGGGAAATGAGTCCTTCATGGCACATGGCGGCGCTTAAGGCTCAGGCGGTATGCGCAAGAAGCTATGCGGCGGCTACGGCAGGTTTTAGAGAAAACGGAGATATAACCAAGGGTTATATTTTGACGAATACAATATCACATCAGTCCTATGGAGGAGCGGACGTCGAAACGGAGAGGACGAATAAGGCGGTTAAAGCCACGGAGGGTGAATTTATCACCTATAATAACAGAGTTGTAAGAGCCTTTTACTATTCCGGTTCCGGAGGAAGCACGGAAAGCTCGGAGAATGTATGGAAAAAAAAGATACCTTATTTAAGGAGTGTTTCGGACATTTACGAAAATAAGCCTGAAAAACAGCCATGGAGCGTGAAATACAGCGCTTCGGAGATTTTAAGCAGGGTAAGCCCGTATGCTTCGGCAAAAGGTATAGTACTCGGAAATGTAAATAAGGTTAAAGTAATGAAAAGAACGGATTCAGGCAGAGTTTTGGAGCTTAAAGTGGCGGGAGACAGTGGAGAAATCATACTATATAAGGAAGAATCAAGAAAAGCTTTCGGACTTAACAGCACTAAATTCGATGTCATACCTCCCGGAGAAACGGAAAAAAACGTTTATGCGCTCGGAAAAACCGCGGAAGGAGATATAAAAAAAGAGGAAATAGGTCTTTCAGGCTCGTATGCTGTAAGTAAGGGCGGCAAGGTTTTACGTCTTGAAGCAGGAGAAGGCGGACAGATAGTAGTAATTAGCGCCGATAATATGAAGGGTTATTATATCGGAGAGAGGGAAGCGGAAGGAAGCTTTGTTTTCGCGGGTACGGGATACGGCCACGGAGTGGGTTTCAGCCAGTCCGGAGCAAGAGGAATGGCGGAAGCGGGCTACGGCTACAAAAAAATTCTTATGCATTATTTTACCGGTGTTAAGGTGAATTAGGAGGAAAACAGCGGAAATTAAAAACCCTCGGACTTTGCTGTCTTACAAAGGTCTGAGGGTTCTTTGCGTCTGTCTGTATATTTTTTAAGCTTCTCCCGAATCGTAATTCTCGTATTCCGAGGTTTCAAGCGCTTCGGGAAGTTTTCTTACTTTAATTTTTTCTATTCTTCGATTATCCACTTCTTCGACTTTAAAGGAGAGATTGCCGTCCGTTATGGCGTCCCCCTTATCGGGAAGTCTTTCAAACAGGGCTATAAGTTTTCCGGCGATTGAGTCGTAGTCTTCGGAATCGTAGTCCGTACCGAAATAGTCGTTAAAGTCGTTAAGCCTTGTAGCGCCGGCTACCATAAATTCGTCCTGATCAAGCTGTACAATATCGTCAACCTCGTCCTCATCGTATTCGTCGCGAATTTCTCCGACTATCTCCTCAAGCAAATCCTCAAGAGTTATGAGTCCTACCGCCGCTCCGTATTCATCAAGCACTATGCACATGGAAAGAGATTCTTTTCTCATTTCGATAAGAAGCTCGGAGGTTTTTTTAAATTCATAGGTAAAATGGGCGGGTCTTAAAACGGAATTTATATCAAACGTTTCATCCTTTGCTTTTGAAAAAACGGCGTCCTTAAGGTGGATTGTTCCTATTATATTATCAAGATTTTCGTGATAAACGGGAAGCCTTGAATATTTATCCTCTTCAAAAGCCGCAAGCAGCTCGTTATAGGTGACATCATCACTTATAGTATGCATATCCATTCGCGGAACCATAACGTCCTTGGCAAGAGAATCTCCGAAATCGACCACATTTGTTATCATTTCCTTTTCTTCATTCTCTATTATACCCTCTTCATGACTTACCTCAACATAGGTAAGAAGCTCGTCCTCCGTTATTCCGGTTGAAACCGAATCGGGATCTACACCTACCAATTTAAGCAGAACCCCTGAAACGGCGTTAAGCAGGAACACGAGAGGAGTGAAAATCTTCATTATTATAAAAAGCATAGGAGCATAAGCCAATGAAAGTTTCTCAGAATGCAGAGTGGCAATGGTTTTAGGCAGTACCTCTCCGAAAATAAGGATAAGTAAAGTGAGTGCACCCGTACCGGCTCCTATATAAATATTGCCGAATTTCTCAGCCACAAAAGCGGTTGCAAGGGCTGATACCGATATGTTTACGATGTTGTTTCCTATAAGCACGGTGCTTATAAAACGCCTCGAGTCGTCGGTTATCTTAGCCACGAGGGTAGCGTTTCTCACATTTTCATCCACCATGCCGCGGATTTTGATTTTATTTACAGAAATAATTGCGGCTTCCGCAGAAGAAAAGAAGCCTGAAAGAAGTATTAAAAGTACAAGCACGATAATAGTTATCGCGTCACTGGGGTCCAAATCATCATCTCCTTATTGAGTAAATTTCTTAAAAAGTTAAAGTATATAATACTAAAATAAGGGAATTGTGTCAAGTACGGAGAAATCTCCTAAGTTTCACCGCTCACATCCTGTTTGCCGACGGATAGTTTCCGAGTACGGTAAGAGAGTCGGACTCGGCTTTTATGCCTTCGAGGGCGTTTAACACTCCGGCGTCATTCAAATTGCCGTCAAAATCGACAAAGAAACGATATTGCCACAGCTTTCCCGGTATGGGACGTGATTCTATGTTGGTCATGTTTATATTGTTGTAGATGAAATTTGAGAGCAGGGAGTAAAGAGAACCGCTTCTATGAGGTATTTCAAAGCAGATGCTTAATTTGTCGGCACCTTTAAGGTATCTCTGTTCCTTTCCCAAAATTATAAATCTGGTTGAGTTCGCTTTATCGTTTGCGATATCCTCGGCAAGTACCTTAAGAGCGTAAAATTCGGCATTTCTTTTGCTTGCGATTACGGCATGGGCGGCATTTCCTTCCCTCTTGATTTTTGCGGCGCTTTCAGCGGTACTCCCGTATACATGGGTATTCAGGTTCGGATTGGCTTCAAGAAAGTTTGTGCATTGTAAAATAGGCTGCGCATGGGAGTAAATATCCGTTATCATCGAAAAATCGGAATTTTTAAGCCCCAACAGAGCATGGTCGATTTTTTCTATCTGTTCGCCTAAAATATGATTGTCATATTCCACCAAAAGATCATAGATATCCGAAATGCCGCCCGTTGTGGAATTTTCTATAGGAAGCACGCCGAAATCTATTTCTAAGGAGTTTATTGCCGCACATACTTCCTTAAAACTTTTATAAGGGACTCCTTTTACATTTTTTCCGAAAAAATCTTTCATTGCCCCTTCCGTATAAGCGCCTCTGCCGCCGAAAAAGCCTATTTTCGCGGAAGACGGTAGCTCGCTGAAGGCAACGGTTTCTTTTTTCACAAGCTTTCCGTACTGATATTTTCTGCTTATCGACATGATTTGATTAAAAAGCTCTCTTATGGCGGTTTTATTAAAATCGTTGTCTGCATAAGCTTCGAGCGCGTCAAGCTTTTCCTTTTCTCTTGCCGGGTCGAAAACAGGCTTTCCTATTTCCTTTTTATAAGCCGCGACATCATCCGCTATCAGCATTCTCTTTTTAAAAAGACTTACTATTTCCTTATCTATTTCATCAATTTTTTTTCTGCTCTCAACCAAATCAATCATAACGCGCCTCGCAAATTTTGATTCAAATCTAACTGTGATGTGAGGATGAGAAATATTTGCATTCACCGACACAGAATTTCTTCGGCTACATCCCTCGCAATTTTTGCAAAAATATAAAAATCCTCTCGCAAGCAGGCTGAAACCGGATTTCATATACTTTTTTCACTTGTATCTAATTATATTGAAATGAAGCTAAAACACAAGTATAATTGTAATGACGGTAAACGGAGGTATGAGATGATAAATAAAAAGAGAAACAGGATTGCTTCCATATTTATAGGAATAGCAACAGCTTTGGGAATCATAGGAATAATAGTTCTGATAAGATATTCGAGCAGGGTGATTTCGAATGATGAAAACAGGATAGGAAATACCGCATGCAACCTTTATAACGGCGGAACATTTTGCGATGACGGTGAAAGAATATATTTCAGTAATTTAAAAGACAGCGGCGCGTTGTATTCAATGTCAAAAAATATGGACGATTTTAAATATGTATATGAAGATACCGCCGGATATATAAATACGACAAGCGCTTATATAGTCTATTCAAGGTTAAATTATACAAGGAGCGACAGCGTTAAACATGTGCTCCAGTTTTCGGCTTCCGGATTGTACAGGATGAATAAAAAGGACAGCCATGATATAGCAAGTCTGTATTATTACAACATAGGGGCGGCGGGATTGATAGGAAATGATATTTTTTATCAAAGGCTTGAAAAGAACGGAGAAATGAATCTCTACCGCGTGCTTCTTAACGGCAAGGAAAATGAGATGCTGTTAAGAGCGAATATCGTGCCGGGAACAATAACGAAGAATGCCGTTTATTACGCGGGTACCGGTGAAAATCATTATATTTACTCGTATAATCCCGATTCAAAGGTTATGACGGAGATTTATAAAGGAAATTGTTTTCAACCTGCGTTAATAGGTTCATCCATATATTTCATATCTCTTTCGGCGAATTATAATCTGGCAAAGGTGGATGATGACGGGCAAAATCCTACAATTTTGGTTGAGGACAGATGCGTTTCTTACAATGTTACTCCTGATGAGAGATACGCCGTATATCAGATTGATAACGGCACGAATAACAGACTTGAAATGATAAATCTTGAAACCATGGAAAAAAATGTTATAAAAGAAGGAGATTAC
>CAUUHV010000025.1:0-32659 GCA_963545085.1 uncultured Catonella sp.
TGAAATGTACAAAGAATTATTTGCTTGAGGTGGACACTTAGTGTTGCAATTTATATTGCGTGATAAAAAGAAAAAGCTTATTGACAGCTTGACAGGTAAATGCTATTATAGAGAATGCGCTATTGTGGTTAATAGTAAAATGGTACAATAGTATTATATCACAGAAAAAGCGAAAAGAAAAGCGTTTTAACTAAGTTTTGAAATTTCCAACAGAAAACCAAGGGGTGAGACGTCAATGAAGAAAAACAGGATACGTCCTATTAAAGCGGGAACCGGTATAAGATTAAGTTATGCCAAGCAGAGCGAAGTGCTCGAGATGCCTAATCTCATAGAGGTTCAGAAGAACTCGTACGAGTGGTTTCTTACAGACGGATTAAAGGAAGTATTTGACGATATCTCTAAGATTGAGGACTACAGCGGGAATTTAAGTCTTGAGTTTGTAGACTTTAAGCTTTACAGAGATGATGTTAAACACACTATCGAAGAATGTAAAGAAAGAGATGCTACCTATGCGGCACCTTTAAAGGTAAAGGTACGCTTCAGAAATAAGGAAAAGGATGAATTCCCTGAAACGGAGATTTTCATGGGTGATCTTCCTCTTATGACGGAAACCGGCACCTTTGTAATTAACGGCGCGGAGAGAGTCATTGTAAGTCAGCTTGTACGTTCACCCGGTATTTATTATACTATCGCTCATGATAAGTTGGGTAAAAAGCTGTATTCATCTCAGGTTATTCCTAACAGAGGAGCATGGCTTGAGTACGAAACGGATTCAAATGATGTATTTTATGTAAGGGTTGACAGAAACAGAAAGGTTCCTGTCACTGTTTTGATACGTGCGCTCGGAGTGGGCACAAATGCTGAAATTACTGAAATGTTCGGTGAGGAGCCTAAACTTGAGGCGAGCTTTATGAAGGATATTTCCGAGAGCTCGGATGACGGACTTCTTGAATTATATAAGAAACTTCGTCCGGGTGAGCCTCTTGCGGTAGACAGCGCAAGGTCTCTTCTTAACGGAATGTTTTTTGACCCTAAGCGCTATGATCTTGCCAAGGTGGGGCGTTATAAATTCAATAAAAAATTGGCTTTAAGAAACAGAATAACCGGATTTACTTTGGCTGAGGATGCGACAGATCCTTCTACAGGCGAAATTATAGCTGAAAAAGGAACCGTAGTTTCCGTGGCTGTTGCCGATGAGATACAGAATGCGGCGATACCTTATGTATTTCTCCAGACCGAGGAAAGAAATGTAAAGGTTCTTTCCAATATGATGGTTGACTTCGCTCACTATTTTCCGGAGCTTGATAAAGCGGAATTGGGAATTACCGAGGCTGTTTACTATCCGGTTTTAAAGGAAATTATGAACGATTTTCCGGGAGATGAGGGAAGCGATGAGCTGAAGCTTACCGTTAAAAAGCATATACATGAGCTTATTCCCAAGAATATAACGAGGGAAGATATTTTTGCGTCTATAAATTACGGGATGCATCTTGAATATAATATAGGAAGCGATGATGATATAGATCACCTCGGAAACCGTCGTATCAGAGCTGTCGGTGAGCTTTTGCAGAACCAGTACAGAATAGGGCTTTCGAGGATGGAAAGAGTAGTTAGGGAAAGAATGACTACACAGGATATAGCGGGTATTTCACCTCAGTCGCTTATAAATATCAAGCCTGTTACGGCTGCGGTTAAGGAGTTTTTCGGAAGCTCCCAGCTTTCGCAGTTTATGGACCAGCACAATCCTCTCGGAGAGCTTACACATAAGAGAAGGCTTTCGGCACTCGGACCGGGCGGTCTTTCGAGAGAGAGAGCCGGATTTGAGGTGCGTGACGTACATTATTCCCATTATGGAAGAATGTGTCCCGTAGAAACTCCGGAAGGTCCTAATATCGGTCTTATAAACTCACTTGCCTGCTACGCGAGGATAAATGAATACGGCTTTATCGAGGCTCCTTACAGGAAGCTTGATAAGAGTGACCCTATGAATCCTAAGGTTACGGACGAAGTTGTATATCTTACGGCTGATGAAGAAGATCCTTTCATAGTTGCACAGGCGAATGAGCCTCTTGATGAAGAAGGACATTTTATAAACAATTCGGTTTCGGGGCGTTTCAGAGAGGAAACATCCACCTATGATAAGAAGAAGGTGGAGCTTATGGACGTATCGCCTAAGATGGTATTTTCTGCGGCTACGGCGATGATTCCTTTCCTTCAGAACGATGACGCGAACCGCGCGTTGATGGGCTCGAACATGCAGAGACAGGCGGTTCCGCTTCTTTTCACGGATTCAGCCGTTGTAGGGACCGGTATGGAGAGTAAGGTTGCGGTGGACTCGGGTGTCTGCGTGCTTGCGGATGAAGCGGGTACGGTTGAAAGCGCATGCTCGGATCATATAACGATAAGAAACGACTCGAATAAAAAGCTTGTTAATTATAAGCTTCTTAAATTTGCAAGAAGCAACCAGGGAACCTGTATAAATCAAAGACCTATAGTTTCAAAGGGTGACCATGTTGAAGCGGGGCAGATTATAGCGGACGGACCTTCGACAAAGAACGGAGAAATCGGTCTCGGCAAAAATCCTTTAATCGGATTTATGAACTGGGAAGGCTATAACTACGAGGACGCGGTTTTACTTTCCGAGAGACTTGTAAGGGATGATGTTTATACATCGGTTCATATAGAAGAATATGAGTGCGAAGCAAGAGATACAAAGCTCGGACCCGAGGAAATCACGAGAGATGTGCCGGGTGTAGGTGACGACGCGCTTAAAGACCTCAATGAGGCGGGTATAATAAGAATAGGCGCGGAGGTAAGAGCGGGAGATATTCTTGTCGGAAAGGTTACTCCTAAGGGAGAAACGGAGCTTACCGCCGAGGAAAGACTGCTTCGCGCGATTTTCGGAGAAAAGGCGAGAGAGGTAAGGGATACTTCGCTCCGTGTACCTCATGGCGAGTACGGCGTTATAGTAGACGCAAAAATTTTCTCGAGAGAAAATAATGATGAGCTTTCACCGGGTGTAAATCAGAGCGTAAGAGTATATATAGCTCAGAAGAGAAAAATCCAGGTAGGGGATAAGATGGCGGGACGCCACGGAAACAAGGGTGTTGTTTCGAGAGTGCTTCCTGTGGAGGATATGCCTTTCCTTCCTAACGGACGTTCTCTTGACATAGTGCTTAATCCTCTCGGTGTACCTTCCCGTATGAATATCGGACAGGTGCTTGAAATTCATTTAAGCCTTGCCGCTACGGTGCTTGGTTGTAAGGTATCCACTCCTATATTTGACGGAGCCAACGAGGAAGATATAGCCGATACCTTGGAGCTTGCGAATGATTATATAAACATGCCTCTTGGTGAATTTGACAAGAAATATAGAGAGGATTTGGGAGATGAGGTTATGGATTATCTCCTTACTCATCTCGATTCAAGAAATGACTGGCAGGGCGTTAAGATAGGACGTGACGGAAAGGTGTTCCTTAAGGACGGAAGAACGGGACAGTATTTTGACGCTCCCGTTACCGTAGGTTTCATGAATTATCTTAAGCTTCATCACCTTGTTGATGATAAAATTCATGCTCGTTCTACGGGACCTTACTCCCTTGTTACGCAGCAGCCTCTCGGCGGTAAAGCACAGTTCGGCGGACAGCGTTTCGGAGAGATGGAGGTTTGGGCGCTTGAGGCTTACGGAGCGGCTTATACGCTTCAGGAAATTCTTACGGTTAAGTCTGATGACGTTGTCGGAAGAGTTAAGACTTATGAGGCTATAATAAAGGGAGAAAACATAAGTGAACCCGGTATTCCGGAGTCGTTCAAGGTGCTTCTTAAAGAGCTTCAATCGCTTGCTCTTGATGTTACCGTGCTTGATGAGAACGGCGAAGAGGTACGTATGACGGAAACTGTGGATTATGGCGATGAAGAGCTTGCGCCGCTTATTGAAAGCGATGAGAATTTTACCTTTGAGGATGAAAGAGCGGATGCTGCCGGATTTACGACAGGTACGCCTGACGAGCTTGAGGACGGCGGAGCTGAACTTTACGAGGACGGTGAAGACGACCTTGGTTTCTTTGAAGACAGTGAAATGATGGAAACCTTCGATGATAGTGAAGATTTTGATTGAGAAGGGAGAAAAGGTTTATGTCGGATATGGGTATGGAAAATGTTCAGCCAATTACCTATGATGCTATAAAAATCGGATTAGCTTCACCGGAAAAAATAAAAGAGTGGTCACATGGCGAGGTGAAGAAGCCAGAGACTATAAATTACAGAACCTTAAAGCCCGAGAAAGACGGTCTTTTCTGCGAGAAGATTTTCGGACCGAGCAAGGACTGGGAGTGTCACTGCGGAAAATATAAGAAGATACGCTATAAAGGCGTTATCTGTGACCGTTGCGGTGTTGAGGTTACAAAGGCGACCGTAAGGCGTGAGAGGATGGGACACATAGAGCTTGCGGCTCCGGTTTCCCATATATGGTATTTTAAAGGAATACCGAGCCGTATGGGACTTATTTTAGATCTTTCTCCGAGGGTGCTTGAAAAGGTGCTTTATTTCGCTTCTTATGTGGTGCTTGATAAGGGAGAGAGTGACCTTTCTTATAAGCAGGTGCTTTCCGAAAGAGAATTCAGAGAGGCTTACGATAAGTACGGCAATACCTTCAGAGCGGGAATGGGTGCCGAAGCCGTGCTTGAGCTTTTAAGCGATATCAATCTTGAAAAAGAATCGGCGGAGCTTAAATCTGCTCTTGTAAACGCTACAGGACAGAAGCGTTTGAGAATAACGAAAAGATTAGGAGTGATAGAGGCGTTCAGAGAATCTGGAAACCGTCCGGAATGGATGATACTTTCCGTGATTCCTGTGCTTCCTCCGGATCTTCGCCCTATGGTTCAGCTTGATGGAGGACGTTTCGCGACCTCGGATATGAATGACCTTTACAGAAGAATAATAAATAGGAATAACAGACTTAAACGTCTTTTGGAGCTCGGTGCGCCGGATATTATCGTGAGAAACGAAAAGCGTATGCTTCAGGAGGCTGTGGACGCGCTTATTGATAACGGCAGACGCGGCAGACCTGTTACGGGTCCGGGAAACAGGGCTCTTAAGTCGCTTTCCGATATGCTTAAAGGAAAGCAGGGACGTTTCCGTCAGAATCTTCTCGGTAAGCGTGTTGACTACTCGGGACGTTCGGTTATCGTGGTAGGTCCGGATTTAAAAATCTATCAATGCGGCGTGCCTAAGGAAATGGCTATCGAGCTTTTTAAGCCTTTTGTTATGAAAGAGCTTGTTTCAAGAGGCATAGCACATAATATAAAGTCGGCGAAGAAGATGGTTGAAAGGGTTGAAACTCAGGTTTGGGATGTTCTTGAGGATGTTATAAAGGATCATCCTGTAATGCTTAACCGTGCCCCTACTCTTCACAGACTCGGTATTCAGGCTTTTGAACCGGTGCTTGTGGAGGGAAAGGCTATAAGACTCCATCCTCTTACGTGTACGGCATTTAACGCCGATTTCGACGGAGACCAGATGGCTATCCATCTTCCTCTTTCCGTGGAGGCTCAGGCGGAATGCAGATTCCTTCTGCTTTCTCCTAATAACCTTCTTAAGCCTTCGGACGGAGGTGTGGTTGCCGTGCCTGCTCAGGACATGGTACTCGGTGTTTACTATCTTACACTTGATAAAGAGGGCGATAAGGGCGAGGGTATGTTCTTTAAGAGCGTAAACGAGGCTATTCTTGCTTATGAAAACGGCTATATTACTCTTCAGGCAAGGATAAAGGTCAGAAGAGAAGGTATAAATTCTAAAGGTGAGAAAGAACAGCGTATAGTAGAATCGACTTTGGGAAGATTTATATTTAACGAGGTTATAGAGCAGGATTTAGGCTTTGTGGACAGGAGTCTTGACGAGAATTTCTTAAAGCTTGAGGTAGACTTCCTCGTAAAGAAAAAAGAACTTAAGGCTATTCTTGAAAGGTGCATGGCTAATTTCGGAGCTACAAGAACCGCCGAAATAATGGACTCGGTAAAATCTTTAGGATACAAGTATGCTACAATAGCGGCTATGACGGTTTCGGTATCGGACATGACGGTTCCGCCTGAAAAGCCGGAAATATTAAAGAAGGCTGAAAAAACGGCTGAAACTATTACGAGAAATTATCACAGAGGACTTCTTACCGAAGAGGAAAGATATCAGGCGGTAATAAGTACATGGAAAGAGGCCGATGACGAGATAGCTACAAAGCTCATGCAGGGTCTTGATAAATATAACAATATCTATATGATGGCACATTCGGGAGCCCGCGGTTCCGACCAGCAGATAAAACAGCTTGCCGGCATGAGAGGACTTATGGCGGATACACAGGGACGCGCGATAGAGCTTCCTATTAAATCGAACTTCCGTGAGGGACTTGACGTTCTTGAGTATTTTGTTTCCGCACACGGAGCGAGAAAAGGTCTTTCCGATACGGCGCTTCGTACAGCCGATTCGGGATATCTTACAAGAAGGCTTGTAGATGTATCGCAGGATCTTATTATAAGAGAGACGGATTGTGCCGCTAAAAAGAAAGAAATTCCGGGAATGTGGGTGACTGCGTTCATGGACGGAAAAGAGGAAATCGAGAGTCTTGAGGAGAGAATTTCGGGAAGATATTCCTGCGAAACTCTTTATGATGATAACGGTGATTTAATTGTTAAAGCAAATCATATGATAACCGCAAAGCGCGCGGCAAGAATTGTTAAGACAAAGGCTATCATGGAAGCGGGAGCCGCCGCTAAGGTAAAAATCCGTACCGTGCTTACCTGTCGCAGCCACTTAGGCGTATGCGCGAAGTGTTACGGTTCCAATATGGCTACAGGAAAATCGGTTCAGGTAGGTGAAGCTGTAGGTATCATAGCGGCTCAGTCCATCGGAGAGCCGGGCACACAGCTTACAATGAGAACCTTCCATACAGGAGGTGTTGCCGGAGGAGATATCACACAGGGTCTTCCTCGTGTAGAGGAGCTTTTTGAGGCGCGTAAGCCTAAGGGACTTGCGATTATTTCCGAATTTGCCGGGAAAATATCTATAAAGGACACAAAGAAGAAGAGAGAAGTTGTCGTTACAAATGATGAGACGGCCGAGTCAAAGACCTATCTTATTCCTTACGGCTCCAGAATAAAGGTAACGGACGGACAGGTGATAGAAGCCGGAGACGAGCTTACCGAGGGTAGCGTAAACCCTCATGATATTCTTAAAATTAAGGGTGTTCGCGCCGTTCAGGACTATATGCTGAGAGAGGTGCAGAGAGTTTACCGCTTACAGGGTGTTGAAATAAACGATAAGCATATCGAGATGATAGTTCGTCAGATGCTTAAGAAGGTTAAGATTGATACACAGGGAGATACCGATTATCTTCCGGGAGAGCACGCCGATATAATCGAGTATGAGGAGCTTAATGAGCAGCTTGAAAGCGAAGGCTTTGAAAAGGCTGAAGGAACTCAAGTAATGCTCGGTATTACAAAGGCTTCTCTTGCTACAAACTCCTTCCTTTCGGCAGCATCTTTCCAGGAAACCACTAAGGTTCTTACGGACGCGGCTATAAAAGGAAAGCTTGATCCGCTTATCGGTCTTAAAGAGAACGTTATAATCGGAAAGCTTATTCCTGCCGGAACCGGAATGAAGTTCTATCGTTCGGTAAAGCTTGACAGCGATAATGAGTTTGCGGCGGATGATGAAGAAACTTTTATGGAAGAAGAAGCTGAATATCAGGATTTTGAGGATACCGATGAGGAATATGCGTTGGCTGATACCGTAGAGAATGAAGAATAAAAACTAAGAATTAAATTTAAAGAACTGCCGTTTAGGGTTTTATAAAGCCCCTAAAGGGCGGTTCTTTTAAAAATTTTTATGTAAACTCTAATATAATTTTTAACTATCTTTTCAAAAGTTCTTATATGCCGGTACAGCCTGCCTTTTCAGGTATTTCCGGCATTTTATGTATCGGAGGATAACACTTATTGAAGTCATGGAGTATCTTGACTTGCTAAAGAGGTAATAAAAGAGTTCTGTACTTTAGTAAAACGACTTGTAAAAAACTTTTACGGATTTTTACGGGTCGTTTTTTCTGTGATACAACAAAAAATCGAGTAAGGGAATCTTTTTTTATTAAATTTGTTAAGTTACATTATTTTAAAATTTCACAATGATATAACTGAAAAAAGAAAGATAAATACAGATAAATATATATAATTAAACAGAATTATATATATTCAAACAGTTACAATATTAGTAATTACTATAATAAAATAAATAAAATAAGATAAGATATAGTACAAAATCCATAAAAAAATATTGACAAAACGATGACTGTACTGTAATATACATTTGTAAGGTTACAAAAAACAAAAAATAAAGTAAAAGTTAGCTTAATAAGAAAAGCTGACGGAGTGCCGGTAATTCCGTTTTATACTCCGTTAAAAAAGGAGGAGAATAATGCTAACCGGTTCAAAGGCGGCAGTACTTAAAGTGAGAAAACCCGCTTTAGGAAAGAGAATAAAAAAGACTTGGCAGTTATGGATATTCGTGCTCCCCGCTCTTGTAGGACTTCTTATATTTTCATACGGTCCTATGTACGGAATTGTACTGGCATGGAAGGATTACAGTCCTATAAACGGGATTTTAGGAAGCCGCAATGTGGGATTCGCTCATTTTGAAAGATTTTTCCGTTCGCCTTATTTCACCGAGATTATAAGAAATACTCTCGTAATAAGCATATACGGGCTTGTGGTAGGATTTCCGATTCCCATTCTGCTTGCGTTAGGGCTTAATCAGGTCAGAAGCCTGAAATTTAAAAAGACGATTCAGACAGTAACTTATGCCCCTTATTTTATTTCTACGGTAGTTTTGGTAGGAATAATAAATATAGTTTTTGCCGACAAGGGATTTGTAAATCAGTTTCTTTCTTTATTCGGAAAAGAGTCTATATTATTTATGGGGAACGCCAAATACTGGAGGCATATTTATGTATGGACGGGAGTTTGGCAGGGCATGGGTTGGAACGCGATTATCTATATAGCGGCACTTGCGGGAGTGAGTCCGGAGCTTCACGAAGCGGCTATAATAGACGGTGCGACTAAGTTACAGAGAATCATATATATTGATTTGCCGTCAATAGCGCCTACCATAGTGATAACACTCATACTCAGCGCCGGCTCGGTTATGAGCGTGGGATTTGAAAAGGCGTTTCTTATGCAGAATTCTTTGAATGCCGAAGTTTCCGAGATTATTGCCACATATATTTATAAGGTGGGTCTGCTTTCGGGGCAGTACGGATTTTCTACAGCTGTAGGCTTGTTTAACTCGGTAATAAATTGTATTTTACTGCTAAGTGTTAATAAGATAGCTAAGAAGATGGGGCAAAGTTCAATCTGGTAAACCGGTCGGAGGAAGTTATGAGTCATATTTTCGGAAAAGCGTTCGCAAGGCAGGGACGCTCGGACAAGATTTTTGATGTGGTGAATTATACCTTTATGGTGTTGATTCTTTTAATCGTGCTTTATCCGCTTTACTTTGTGGTAATAGCTTCTTTCAGCTCGCCTAACGAGGTTGCGGCGGGAAATGTTATCCTTTGGGTTAAAGGATTTAACACAAAGGGTTATGCCGAAATTTTTAAATTCACAAAGATTTGGAGCGGATATTTTAACAGCATAATATATATGTTTGTAGGTACGGCAATAAATCTTATAGCCACTATACCCGCGGCATTCGCTTTTTCAAGAAGAGAGATGGTCGGCTCGAAGTTTTTGCTCTTTTTATTTACGTTCACCATGTTCTTCGGCGGAGGTCTGATTCCCACCTATCTGCTCATACAGTCTTTACATTTATATAATTCTATATGGGCGCTTACGCTTCCGGGAGCGGTAAGTGTATATAATCTTATTGTGGCAAGGACATTTTTCGAGTTAAATATACCGAACGAGCTTTATGAGGCTTCTACGGTGGACGGCTGCGATTATTTCAGATATTTTTTCAAGGTCGTGCTTCCTATATCAAAGCCGGTAATAGCCGTAATGCTTTTAATTTACGCGGTAGGACATTGGAATTCATATTTCAGCGCTCTTATTTATATAAGAGATAACTGGAAGATGCCTTTGCAGGTGGTGCTCAGAGAAATACTTATACAATCGACGAGCGTAACCAATTTAAGCAGCGCAAGTATGGAAAGACTGGAGGATCAGAGGCAGCTTGCGGAACTTATAAAATACGGGGTTATTATCGTTTCTTCATTGCCGGTGCTTATTATGTACCCTTTTGTGCAGAAGCATTTTATTAAGGGAATGATGCTCGGAGCGGTGAAAGGTTGAAATTTTAAACATGGGGATAACTTTCGAATTATTTACGTGCGGGGCTGAGGCAGGTTTAACATATTAAAGAAGTCGCGTAAGCAATTCGGGTGAATCTATACAATAATACACATATTACATGTAACGAGGAGGGAAAGCATGAAAAGTAAGTTCAAAATGTTGGCTGTATCTATGGCAATGGTTATGGCTCTTACCGCCTGCACGGGAGGGAATGCTCCTAAGGAAGAAAAGACATCTTCAAAGGCTTCCGGAGGGAGCGCGGTCGTAACGAGCAGTGCGCAGGGAAGCGAGGACAGCGGAGTTGCCAAAGAGGGATTTCCTGTAGTTAAGGAAACGGTAAGCATGACGGCTTTGGGATACGGTGAGCCGGGCTGCGGTGAGTGGGAAGATTATCCTATTTTTAAAGAGATTGAGAAAAACTGTAACATTGATGTGGCATGGTCTACTATAAGCGGTGACGGCGCTGATGAGAAGCTGGGACTTATCCTTTCATCAAATGAGCTTCCGGATATGGTATTTTCGGGACTCGGCACTACAAAAATAGTGGACTACGCTTCAAAGGGCGTAATAAGGCAGATGGAAGATCTTATAGAAGCGGGTTATGCGCCTAATTTAAAGAAAATACTTGATGCGAAGCCTGAAATACGTAAGGCGATAACC
Source organism: uncultured Catonella sp. (assembly GCA_963545085.1). Taxonomy (GTDB): domain Bacteria; phylum Bacillota; class Clostridia; order Lachnospirales; family Lachnospiraceae; genus Catonella. The sequence continues at coordinate 10,992 of CAUUHV010000025.1, forward strand.
ATGCCTGACGGACATATCTATGTGCTTCCGGCTATAAACGAGAATGATGATCCTGTACCTACCACCACCCTTAATATAAATAAGGCATGGTGCGATAAGTTGGGAGTGAAGCCTGAGGATATCAAGACGGTAGCGGATTTTGAAAATCTTATGAAGCGTTTTGTGGAGGAAGATCCTAACGGAAACGGTGAAAAGGATGAGAAGGGCTTTACTTTCGAGCCTACACCTCCTTATCACGTATGGAACGGTGACGCGGATTTCAGCGGAGCATGGGGAATTACTACCGACTGGGATCCGATTATGGTAAAGGACGACAAGATAGTTTGCGCAGTTACACAGGATGGTTACAAGGACTATGTGAAATGGTTCGCCGATATGTACGCGAAGGGATTTATCGACAAAGAAGTATTTACTCATGACCATAATCAGTATATGGCAAAAATAGACAGCGGAAACGTGGGAGCTTATCTTACAAACGGACCTGTCACTTCGGCAAAGGTTGAGTATGTAACTATTCCTCCTCTTGAAGGACCTGCCGGAAGGCTGTGGGGTTGTGAGGACTTTTCGATAGACAAGGGAAGGGGACTTATAACTACGGCTTGTAAAAACCCTGAAGCGGCTATGCGTTTTATAGACTCCTTCTATGAGCCTGTAACTTCCTTAAAATTACAGCACGGAATTTATTTAAAGGACACAGGCGACGGAAAGTTTGAAATTCTTCCTAACGAGAGCGGAAAGATTTCGGAGGCTCCGGGTCCTTATGTAGCTAAGGACAAGTCAAAAGAAGTTGTTGAAAAGTATCTGACAAAGACGGAAGATCAGCTTAAGGCTGAGGAAAGACAGAAAATGTACACTCCTTACCTTATGAAGCCGCTTCCTCTTATGAATTACAGTCCTGAAGAAGCTAACGAGCTTTCAACCTTGTCTACGGATATATCAAAGGTTGTTAATGAGCAGAAGGCAAAATGGTGTACAGGACAGGGTAATGTTGACGAGGAATGGGATGCCTATGTAGACTCTCTTAACAAGATAGGTCTTGAGAGATATATGGAGATTCATAACGCTGCGTATACACGTTTTACAAACAGCTGACAAAAATCATAGGAATGCTTGGGACAGGCACGGAATTTTATGGAAAGAAAAAGACTTATAGGGTATGTAAGTACAAAGGATCTTTCTTTTCTGAGCGTGAATGATATAAAAGCGCTTGACGTCATAAACTTGGCATTCGGACACATAAATAACGGGTGCGTAATTTACGCACCCGATTATTTAGCGGAAGAATGTAAAAGAATAAGAAAAGAAAATCCTGATTGCAAAATTATTTTATCCGTAGGCGGTTGGACTGCCGGAGGATTTTCCGAAGCGGCAAGGACTGAAAACGGCAGAGAAAAATTTGCGGTATCCGCTGCGAAAATAATAGAGAAATATAAGCTTGACGGACTTGATATAGACTGGGAATATCCTTGTATAAGCACTGCGGGCATAACGGCGGCGGATGAAGATAAAGAAAATTTTACTGAGCTTATAAAAATATCGAGAGAGATTCTCACCGATATGGGAAATAGTGAAAAAATGCTTACCATAGCGGCGGGGGCCGGAGAGTATTTTGTAAATTCGACAAATATGGGAGAGGTACAGGAGTATTTGGACTATGTGCAGCTTATGACCTATGATATGAGAGGAGGTTATCATATCTGCACGGGACACCATACCAATCTCTTAAATGATAAAAAAGATATTTCACAGGTGAGTGCGGAAAATGCGGTGAAATGCTTTGCACAGGCAGGGGTGCCTAAAGAGAAGTTAATACTCGGGGCAGCGTATTATTCCCGTATGTGGACAGGAGTACCTGACAGAGATAACGGGCTTCATCAGATGGCAAAAAGCGTAGGAGGATACGGACCGTCTTATGGAGAGCTTGTTAAGAAATATATAAATAAAAACGGATATAAGAGATTTTTTGACGAGGAAGCGAGAGCTCCGTGGCTTTTTAACGGAGATACGTTTATAAGCTATGATGATGAGCGCTCGTGCGGAGAAAAGGCTGAATACGTGCTTGAAAACGGCTTGGGCGGAATAATGTTCTGGGAATATAGACTTGATGAAACGAGGACACTTACCGGAGTCTTAAGAAAAGCGTTAGACATTAAATCGGAGAAAGATTATGAAAGAATGGTTTAAAAAGGCAAAGTTAGGTTTATTTATACACTACGGCATATATGCCGTAAAAGGAGTAGCGGAGTCATGGTCGTTTTATAACGGTAGAATTTCTTATGAGGACTACATGGCGCAGGCGGAAGATTTTACAGCTTCGAAGCTTGATATGAGGGACTGGGCTGAGCTTGCAAAAGAAGCGGGAGCGAAATACGCCGTGTTTACGACGAAACACCATGACGGTATGGCACTTTTTGACACAGGGTATTCAGACTTAAATATCCTAAAGAAAACTCCGGTAAAAAGAGATTTGGTTAAAGAATATGTGGAAGCGTTTAGGGAAAAAGATATTAAAATAGGGCTGTATTATTCTCTTATAGATTGGTCGCATCCCGATTATCCGAGCGTTTATCAGGGAGGCGCGGTGCCGGAGGATAAATCGGAGTGTAATCCTTTCAGTTCACCTAAGGACGGCGTACAGGACGAGGAGAGGTGGAAAAACTTTTTAAAGTTTGACAGAAATCAGCTAAGAGAGCTTTTGACAAACTACGGTAAGGCGGATCTCCTCTGGTTTGACGGCGACTGGGAGAGAAGCGCTGAGCAGTGGGGACTTCCCGAGTTTAAAGATTATCTGCTTTCCTTTAATAAGGATCTTATAATAAATTCAAGGCTTGCGGGATATGGAGATTATCTCACTCCGGAGCAGGGGCTTCCTGTAAAAAGACCTGAGGGCGCTTGGGAATTTTGTACTACCATAAATGATTCGTGGGGATATCAACATAACGATAATCATTATAAAACGGCAGGGCAGGTAATCAGGATTTTTGTCGATACCATAACTATGGGCGGGAATCTTCTCTTAGATATAGGTCCTAAAGAGGACGGTACAATAGATGAAAGACAGAGGGAAGTTCTTAAGGAATTGGGTAAGTTTATAAAAGAAAATGAAGAAGCGATTTATGATACGAAGGCGGGGCTTCCTTATGAGTATTTTGCCGGCGGAAGTACGCTTTCTGAGGACGGAAAGACCTTGTACCTTTTTGTTTACGATATTCCGAGAAATGGAATTTGTATAAAAGGTTTGTGCAGTAAAATTAAGAGCGCTAAAATACTTACGAGCGGAAAGGAGCTTAGACACGACACTTATGGAGGAGCTCCGTGGTTTAATATACCGGGACTCACATGGATTTTTCTTGATTCTTTCGATTGCGGCAAATATATGACGGTATTAAAAGTTGAGCTTTTGGAGCCTGTTAAGCTGTATCAAGGTGAAGGAGCGGTAATAAGCTATAACGAATGATTTTATAAAAGGGGTAAAAGCAATGGCTAAAACAAAAATAACTATGCAAAAGATAGCCGATATGCTTGATGTAAGTAAGGTTACAGTGTCCAAGGCGCTAAACGGTAAAGACGGGGTAGGTCCGGAATTAAAAAGAAAGATACTTGAGAAAGCCGTAGAATACGGCTACAGGGCGCCTAAATCCGAAAACGGTTCGGAAGGGCATCATATTGCCGTTTTCTGTGCGGATAAGTTTTTAAAAAAAGCGGACGAGTCCAATTTTTATCCGAATATTTATCAGAAAATATCAATAGAGCTTGCCAAACGTAATAATATAGGGACTCTTATTTCGGTAAGCAGAAAAGAAAGCTATGAGGACACGGCGAGACTTTTTAGGCTGCATGGATTTGATGGAATAATAGCGCTCGGAAGGCACGAAGAAGAATTTTTAAATACTCTCAGAAAAACGAAGCTTCCGAGAGTGTATGTTGATACTGATGATGATTGTTCCGACACTCCAACGGTTTTAATCGAGAATATTTACAGCGTATGCAGTCTTACCGAGTATCTGGTAAGTATGGGTCATAAGGAAATAGGTTTTATAGGTTCTGTAAAGGTTACAAAGAGTATAATGGATCGTTATCTGGGGTTTTTAAGGACTATGATGTTAAACGGGCTTGAGGTTAAAAATGAATGGGTGATTGATGACAGAACACCTGATAACGAGAAAATAGACATCAGCTTTCCTGAAACACTCCCTACGGCATTTGTCTGTAACTGTGACGATACTGCGTACAGCGCGGTTAAAGCCTTACAGGAGAAGGGCATAAAGGTGCCGGAGGATATTTCCATAGTGAGCTTTGATAATGATGTGTTTTCAAGGTTTTCGGTGCCGCAGTTAACTACTATAGCTCCGGATACGAATTATATAGCTAAGAAGGCGGCGGAGCTTATTATAAAGCAGATTGCGGAGCCTGAAAAAAAAGTGCTCGGACCTATTTTGGTAAACGGAAAAATAATTTACAGAGATTCGGTGAAGAAGATTGATTTGTAAGCAAAGTTTTATAAAAATATTAAAAGTGGCGATATGAAGACAATATACCGCCACTTTTATTTTGGGAAAAATTGTCTGCGGACTTTCAAAAGCTATGAATGATAATTCGCTTTTTTTTTCTGTTTTTGATATAATTATCATAACATAATATTGTCACGGAAGGGTGGGTATTTTAGACTGTATATGATAAAAATCCGATAGGAAAATATGTTATGAAAGTATTGATTGTAGACGATGAGAAAAACATCGTGGAACTTATTCAAAAAAGCTTGAAATTAGAAGGGTATGAAACTTCAGGAGCGTATTCCGGGAGCGAGGCGGTACACAAGGTAAAAACGGAAAAACCGGATATTGTGCTTTTGGACATTATGATGCCGGATATGGACGGTTATGAAGTGCTCCAAAAAATACAGGAATATGATATGAGTATTCCGATTATATTTATCACGGCGCAGGGAAGAAACTATATCAGGGTAGCGGCACTGGAACTGGGAGCGGACGATTTTATAACCAAACCCATAAATATGAAAGAGCTTGCGTTAAAGATTAAAGTGTTGTGGCGCAGGATAAATTATTCCAGAGTGCCGACGGAGCGTAAACAGAGAAAGTTGGAATACGGCAATTTGAATATCGATGCGGGAATGAGAAAGGCTTTCGTGTCGGGAGAGGTCAGGGATCTTACCTATAAGGAATTCGATATGCTATATTTTTTAGCTTCAAACTATGCCATTGTTTTCGGAAGAGAAAAGCTTTTAAACGAGGTGTGGGGATTTGATTACGCAGGAAATACCCGGGCGGTGGATATTCTTATAAGAAGGTTGCGAGCAAAGCTTGTACCTTGTGACGGATATGTGCAGACCGTTTACGGCATAGGTTATAAATTTGAACTGTAATATTGTAAAACGTGAACTTGGAACAGCGGTCATTACGAATATTTTGACAGAAGTGAAATTATATGAAAAGAACACTTAAAAGCAAAATTTATCGGATGAATATGTTAATCTGGATACCGTTTTTTCTTATTATCCTGATGGCATTTTATATCATCCTTTCCTACCGTCTTGATACACAGGCGGCAGAAAATCTGAAAAACCGCAGTTATACATATCAGCTTTATGCCATGCGCTATGTAAAATCAGGAGATTTTCAGTCTTTAAATGAAGATGCGGAAAAAACCGCAAGCCATTTGTCGGAATATATTTCTGAAAAATCGGGATTCAGGACGCAGATATACGGCGTTTCTCAAACCGGAAACCCGGATGAAAACTTTCTTCTGATGGCAGACTCGGATGTTGGCGATATTTTGTATACAAAGGATATTTCAGTTGCGGCTTCTAAAAAATGCTATACGTATTTTTACCTGAATAACCGGAAATATCTTTCTTTTTCCTCACCGGTTTTTGGAGAAGACGGAAAAGAAACGGAGGCTGCGGCAGTTATACGTTTAATTTATCCAATGGATACGGAGTATATTTTTCTGTTTAAAGTAATCGGAAGCATTGTCGGCTTTACATTTATTATCATGTTTTTAAATATTTTTCTTACGAAGTTGATGACGGAAAAAATAACGGTTTCGATAAATGAGCTGAAAGAATCTGTCAGCATGATTCAAAGCGGCAGTAAAGAAAAAACGGTAGAGATAAAAAGCGGCGATGAAATAGAGGAGTTGGGTTATGCTTTCAATGAAATGCAAAGAAGAATAGGGGCGTATGTCGATGACTTGGATACGCAGAGCAGACAGATGCAAATTTTTTTCAACGGTGCGGCGCATCAGCTTAAAACGCCGTTAACTTCTATTATAGGATATTCGCAGATGATTCAGGTCAGCGAGGATCCGGATGAGATTTGTGAAGATGCTTTTATAATAGAGGAAGCAGGAGAAAAACTGTTAAAATCCATCAATACGTTGATAGCGGGTTCCAGACACGGTTCGGATGTAAGACCGATTCAACCGACAGAAGTATGTCCGGCGGAACTGGCGGAAGAATGCGTACTGCTGTTAAAGCCGAGGTTAAATAAACTGCATATCGACTGTGAGATAACGGGCGGACGGGACATAAAGATTATCTCGGATCATGAGATTTTAAAGGAAATTATACTTACAATTTTAGACAATGCCATAATACACGGTGAGTGCGGGCGGATTCAGATAGATACTAAGAAAGACTGTCTGAATGAAGGCAAGATTTTAATTGAAATTGCGGATGACGGTAAAGGAATAGATTTTTCGGACAGGGATCTTATTTTCAAAGCTTTTTATCAAAGCAATGACAGCTTGGGAAAAGGAAGCGGGTTGGGGCTTTCCGTATGTGCTTCATTGGCAGGAAGACTTGGCGGAGAAATACATTTGGCTGAAAAATCTACAGGCGGGTGCAAATTTGTAATAGAACTTCCTATGGAGATAACTCATTGAAAAAAATATTTCAGAAATTTTCATACAAAGGTTTAAAAGATATTTTAGGGATTATACCGGTCGTTATTTTGGCGGCTTTTTCCGTTTTTTTCGTCGTAAGGTTGTTTATGGGAGATGCTAAGGTATACATTATTGACGACAATGATTATCTTTTCAGCATGAGAGGCAACTCAATGCCGGAGAATATAAGAATAGAAGATCCGATTTGGGGGATTACCTCCGTTTCAGATACCGAAATAATACGGTCTTTTTATGATTATATTTCAGCTCTTAAGCCTGCGGATAATGAAGGTAACTTTTCAAAATCAAGCGAACTTCTGTACGGTACCGTTTATATGTCGGACGGTAAACTTATAAATTTCGAGCTTGGAAAGGGAATCAGGATTAACGGAGTTGAATACGGAGATGAGAGAGATACGGCGGAACTTGCTTCATATCTGTCATTACTAAAAAATAACCTTTATAATACGCGGAATCTGTCAAATATTATCAAGGCGCAAAGCAAAGTTAGGATTAAGAAAAAGTCATCCGATACCGAGTTTTCAGATGAAAAAACGCTCGCGACGGATCAGAAAGATATGCTTAGAAAAATTCTTTTGTCCGCAAAAACGCCGGCGCATTATGAAAACGGATGGAGGAGCGTGTCGCGTAAGGGAAAAGTGATTTCAAGTATTGAGTTGTATGTGGATGAAAACAGTAAAAGTCCGGAAGTATATATTGTCAATTATGAGAGCGGATTGTGTACTGTTTTTGATTCGTACGGAAGTCAGTCCGGAAGCATTATGCAGATTATGGCTGACATGAGCGGGCTGGACGGTCGCTCCGCGGTTTGTACGGAGAGAAAAGCTCATGAAATTGAGGGAGAAACCTGTAATAATTCAGCCATACGGAAGGAAACGGGGTCAATCTTCATCCTCGGTTCATACCATGAAGATATGATAAAGGCTCTTTCACAGGAATTTGAAAAAAAGACGGGCTGTAAGGTGAATTATGTCAGAATGTCGACAGGTGAGGCGCAAAAAAGACTTTTATCGAGAAAAAGCGGCAGAGGATATGACGTGTGGATTGGCGGGACTGTGGATGCTCATGAAAAATTGAAATCTCAAGGGGTTTTAGAGGCGTACCTATCGGAAAACGAGAAGAATATTTCGGAGGATTACAGAGATCCGAATTATGTATGGAAGCCTCAGTATATGGAAATTCTTTCTATCGGTGTAAATAAGGACAGATGGAACAAGGAATTTGCGGGAAAAGGTATACCGTATCCGGATAATTTAGAGGACTTGCTGAACCCGGCGTTTAAAGGGGAAATTGTGATACCGAATCCGGCTTTTTCAGGAACGGGGTATATTTTTCTTGCGTCCATACTGGATAATATGGGAGAGAAAAAGGGCAGGGATTATATAAAGGCTTTGAATAAGCAGGTAGGACAATATACAGGAAGCGGTTTCAGCGCCGCGGAAAAGACAGGACTCGGAGAGTATCTGATATGTATTAATTTTTTATCTGATCAGAGTCTGGTAAATTCCTTCGGATATTCTGTTGAAAGCAGTGTATATGAAAGCGCAGGCTGGACTTTGGTTCCCGTTTCTTTAATAAAATCGAAAAACATCAATCCGTACGCAAAAAAATTTGTCGATTTTTGCCTTACAAAAGAGGCGGGAGAAATTCTGGTAGGTTTAGGTAACGTCATTCCGGTCGGAAATTACGAAAAGGACGTAAAGCAAAATCAGTTGGCTAATATAAATAATGAAGGGAAGACTTTGAATTATAATAAAAAATTCAGCCCATGGGGAGCAGCTTACCGCAGAGAAGAAATTATAGACTATTTTACCAAAGAAATCCTTTTGAATGTCAAAAAATAATAAAATATGTAGAAACGTAATGTTACAATTATGAAATATTTTGGAAAATGTTATGAAATATTCCTATAGTATATTAAGCCTGATGAAAAAATAGCCAAGTTTTCGTCGGGCTTAATATTTTTTTGGAAGGAGAAAATCGTGAGTGTAGCAATTTCAATAAAAAATGCCGTAAAAAAATACGGCGATAATACAATTATTCCAAAATTAAGTCTTTCTATAAAAGAAGGGGAATTTTTCACACTTTTAGGTCCGTCAGGCTGCGGAAAAACTACGTTGCTTCGTATGATTGCCGGATTCAACAGTATTGAAGGAGGGGATTTTTTCTTTAACGACAAAAGAATAAACGATCTGGATCCGTCTAAAAGAAATATTGGAATGGTATTTCAAAATTATGCCATTTTTCCGCATTATACGGTTAAACAAAATGTGGAATTCGGATTAAAAAACAAAAAAATCCCTGCAGGAGAAAGAAAAGAAAGAACAGAGAGATTTTTAAAACTGATGCAGATAGAAGGGTTGGCGGACAGAAAGCCGGAGCGAATGTCGGGAGGACAACAACAAAGAGTAGCTCTTGCAAGAGCATTGGTTATAGAGCCGGATGTGCTTCTTATGGATGAGCCTCTTTCCAATTTGGACGCGAAGCTCAGAGTGGAAATGCGCAGCGCTATAAGACGAACCCAAAATAAGATAGGTATTACTACTGTATACGTTACTCATGACCAGGAAGAGGCAATGGCTATATCGGATAGAATTGCGGTAATGAAAGGGGGAGCTTTACAACAGATAGGTACCCCGAAAAACATTTATCAAAGACCCGCAAACCTCTTTGTAAGTACTTTTATAGGGCGTTCCAATATTTTAGACGGACATTTGGAGATTTCAGACGGAAAAGCCTATCTGATTTTCGGAAAGAACGCGAAAGTGCTTTTAAAAAATGTAAACGAGAAATATCTAAAAAATCAGCCGGTAAAGATTAGTGTACGTCCAGAGGAGCTTTTGTTATGTGACACAAGAGAAGGAGTGATAAAGGCAAAAATCACGGAAAGTATATTCCTCGGGCTGAATACCCACTATACGGTGGAGCTTGAGGACGGATACAGCGCGGAAATTATACAGGAATCCACCATTACAAATATTTTGGAGGTAGGCGAAGAAATATTTTTAAACATCAATACGGAGAAAATTAATGTGTTTACGGAGGATGGAAATGTAAATATTCTTACCGATGTAAGCAATGATATGATTGTTTCGGAGGAGTTATGAAAAGAAAAGTCGATGTGTGGACATTCGCTACAATCAGTCTTGCGGTAATCTTTGCCATTTTTCTGATTTATCCTCTGTTCGGGGTTTTAAGACAGTCTGTAATTGCGGAAGACGGACGTTTTACCTTGGAGCAGTTTGAAAAGTTTTTTACAAATGTGTATTACAGCAGCACCATTTTCAACAGCTTTGCGGTAACGATAGCAATTACGCTCACAACCTTGATACTGGGTATTCCTTTTGCGTATTTTTACTCTTTTTACCGATTAAAGGGAGCGAAGGTTATTTTTGTGGTAAGTATTCTTTGCTGTATGTCGGCTCCTTTTATAGGGGCATACGCATGGATTATGTTGCTCGGACGCGCCGGGGTTATTACGCAGCTGCTTGAAAAAGTGGGTATTGATATAGGAAGTATTTACGGTTTTAACGGTATACTTTTTGTGCAGGCGCTGAAACTTTTTCCGCTCGTATTTATTTATATGAACGGAGCATTTAAAAATATTGACAATTCTCTGGTTGAGGCGTCAGCAAGCTTGGGGTGTAAAGGAATCAGAAGGTTTTTCAAAATTATACTGAATTTGTCCATGCCTACCATATTGGCGGCGGCGCTGTTAGTATTTATGAGGGCATTCGCGGATTTTGGAACGCCGCTTATTATCGGTGAAGGGTATAGGACTTTTCCTGTGGAGATATATAAGCAGTATGTCGGAGAAAACGGCACTAATCATGCTTTTGCGGCAACTATAAGTGTGGTGGCGATTTTAGTTACGGCAGTTGTATTCCTTATACAGAAACTGGCGGCAAACCGTTATAATTTTGCAAGCAGCGCACTGCATCCCGTAGAGAAAAAGACTCCGAAAGGAATCGGAGGTGTACTTATGTATGTTTATACATACGGACTTGCCGGCATCGCCGTTTTGCCGAATATTTATATTATATATCTATCTTTCAGAAACTGCGACAGGTCGGTATTTAAACCGGGTTTTTCATTGATAAACTATACACAGGCGGCGAAGAAACTGTTACTCAGATCAATTAACAATACTCTGCTTTTAAGTGTGATTTCTTTAGCTATAATCATTCTTATATCAATTGTGATAGCTTATCTGGTGGTAAGAAGAAGTAATTTGGCGAACAATATGATAGACACCGTTTCCATGCTTCCTTATATTATACCGGGATCGGTTATAGGTATTGCCATGGCTGTATCGTTTTCAAAGCCTCCTATTGTTTTGGTGGGAGGAATATGGATTATGATTATATCTTTGGTAGTAAGGAGGATGCCGTATACTATACGTTCGGCTACGGCGACACTGGTACAGATTCCGCGTTCAGTTGAGGAAGCGGCAATAAGTCTGGGAGCGTCAAAACTGAAGACATTTAGAAAGATTACGGTTCCTATGATGACAAACGGAATTTTGTCGGGTGCCATTTTAAGCTGGGTAGCGATTGTCACGGAGCTTTCGAGCGCGATTATTTTATACAATAACAAGACAATTACGCTTACAATGTCGGCTTATGTTGCCATTTCAAGAGGTAATTACGGAATCGCGGCGGCATTTTCGGCGGTTCTTACAGTGCTTACAACCATTTCTTTAATTATTTATCTGGCTGTGAGCAAATCTGAAGATGTGAAGGTTTAAAAATTTAAATAAAATACCCTGCGGCAGTCACCGTGTAGTGGAGAAGCTTGTCTGTACGGTTCGCTCGCTGCGGGAATAAAAAGGAGAAAATTATGAAAAAGAATCTGTTGAAAATTTTAGGACTTGGAGCATTGGCATTCGGTTTAATAGCCTGCTCTACTCAGACGAAGCAATCGGGAGAAAGTAAGACCGATATGACAAAGCGGACTTCCGAGGCATCGAGTTCAAATGTCGGTGAAACGGCAAGTAAAGAGGCAAGTAAAGCCGAGGATCTCGGCAACGCTCTTACGCTTTACTGCTCCATGACGGATGATGACGTGGATACTGTTTTGGAGGGATTTAATAAACTGTATCCGGATATCAATGTGGAGGTGGTGAACGGCTCGGCGGGAGAACTTTTCGCAAGACTTCAGGCGGAGGCGGCAAATCCGCAGGGTGACGTTATGTTGGGCGGTATGAACCAGGCTGACGGAGATAAATACAAAGATATTTTTGAGCAGTATACATCCGTTCATGAGGATGAGCTTCCCGATAAGTACAAGACAAACAACGGTTTTTATAATTATGATCACCTTTCGTCCGTAGTATTTTGTGTAAATACGGATTTGGAGAAAGAATTGGGAATTGAGATAAAGGATTATAAAGATCTTTTAGATTCAAAGCTTGAAGGAAAGGTAGTGTTTTCCGATCCGAATGAGTCGTCCGCCGCATGGAATAATTTATGCAATATTATGGCTATTTACGGGAATGACAGCGATGAAGCATGGAATATGATAGAAGGGCTTATGAAAAACAAAATGGTTATTCAGGGAAGTTCTTCGGCATGCTTTAAGAATGTGGCTGACGGAGAGTATGTTGTAGGACTTACCTATGAGGACGGCGCAGCTACCCTCTTAAAGAGCGGAGCTTCTAACGTGAAATTGGTTTATCCCGCTTCGGGAAGCTCAAACTTCGCTTTCGGATGCGCCGTGGTTAAAGGAGCTCCGCACATGGCGGCAGCTAAGGCGATGGTGGATTTCCTTATGTCGGCGGAGAGTCAGACGGAAAGAGGAAACGCTCTCGGTACAATACGTCTTACCAATAAAAATGCGAATATCGACTATAAGTACATTCCGAAGAATGAAGACGTAAAGTGGGTTGACAGAGATGTTCAGTGGATGATCGACAATAAAGAAAAGGTTCTTGAACATTGGAATACACTGTATACAAAGTATTATAAATAATATAAGCCCTCTCCCGAAAGAAAATTGAAAATCTTTCGGGAGAGGGTGAAATATTCTGCGGCAGTCGCCATATAGACAAGAAAACTTGTCTATATGGTTTTTTACTTGCGGGAATAAAATATTACAGCTTAAATGTCTGGAATTTTTCTTCCGTTCCCTTTTCTTCTGTAAATTCATAATCATTTCCAGGAAGAACGGCATTTACAACTATTCCGACAATCGCCGCAATGGCAAGCCCTGAAAGTGTAATGCTTGTTCCGAAAACAGTAAAAGTGATTCCGCCGACGGAGTTAAATCCAAGAGAGCAAACGAGAATAAGGGCGGCGATTATGGTGTTTCTCGATTTTGTGAAATCCACCTGATTTTCAACCACATTTCTGATACCGACTGCGGAAATCATTCCGTAGAGGATGAGCGATACTCCTCCGATAGAGGCTGCGGGAATACTCTCTATAAGAAAGCTTATTTTAGGAACGAATGAGAGCAGTACGGCAAAGCAGGCGGCTATTCTTATTACAACTGGGTCATAGATTTTTGTCAGAGCCAAAACGCCCGTATTTTCGCCGTAGGTGGTGTTTGCGGGACCGCCGAAAGCGGAAGCAAGGCAGGTGGCGAGTCCGTCGCCAAGCAGCGTGCGATGAAGTCCGGGATCGGCTATGTAGTTTTTATTAGTTGTAGCGCCTATTGCGGTAATATCTCCTATATGTTCCATCATCGTAGCTAAAGCTATAGGCATTATTGTTATTATTGCCGAAACATCAAATTTCATTATAGTTACAGGAGGAAGTCCGATCCATGCTTTATTGCCGATTCCTGTGAAGCTTACGTCTCCCATCATAATTGCGACGATATAAGATACAAGTACACCCATAATTATAGGAATTATTTTAAACATGCCCTTTCCCCAGATGTTGAGGATTATTATGGTTGCTATTGCACAAAGTGCGACAAGCCAGTTTGTATTACAGTTTGAAATGGCTGTAGGAGCGAGAATAAGACCGATTGAGATGATTATAGGTCCTGTGACTACAGGCGGGAAAAATTTCATAACCCTGCGAGCGCCGAAGGCTTTTATAAGTGATGCCATTACTATATAGACAAGACCGGCACAAAATACTCCTCCGCAGGCGTAAGGAAGCATTTCTTTGTTGGAGGCACCAAGAGGAGCCACAGCGGCGTATCCTCCTAAAAAGGCAAATGAGGAACCGAGGAAGGCGGGTACCTTTCCTTTTGTTAAAAGATGAAAGAGCAGCGTTCCGATACCTGCCATTAGAAGCGTGGTTCCGACATCAAGTCCTGTTAAGATAGGCACAAGGACTGTAGCGCCGAACATAGCAAAAGTGTGTTGTAATCCCAAAAGAAGCATTTTAGGAATACCGAGCTTTCTTGCGTCGTAGATACCGCCGTTTAAGTCGGGAATATTGTTATTCATCTTGTTCTCCTTAGATATTGAAGTGTTTATAAGTAAATTTACAGGTCGTAAATATTTACGACAGGCTCATTTTCCGCCTCGTCAAAATCGACACGGACAGTTTCGCTTCGGGAGGTAGGGATGTTCTTTCCGACATAATCGGCTCTTATAGGAAGCTCCCTGTGACCTCTGTCTATTAAGACGGCGAGTTGGACGGTTCCGGCACGACCGAAATCGGAAAGAGCATCAAAGGCGGCTCTGGCAGTTCTGCCGGTGTAAAGGACATCATCTACAAGAACTACATTCTTTCCGTTTATATCGCAAGGAATACTTGAAGCTTCGGAAGTGTGCTTTTTAGGCTTATCTTTATCATCCCTGTGATTGCTTATATCAAGTACGCCATACATGATTTCTACATTTTCTATAGATTTAAGATAATCTGCAAGCCGCTTGACTATAGGGATACCGCCATTTGTTATGCCTAAGAGAATGACATCTTTAATCCCGTTGTTTCGCTCCGTTATCTGATGAGCGATACGCTTAAGCGCGCGAGTTATCTCATCAGTAGACATGAGCTGCGATTTAAGTTTCATAGCTTCTCCTGTCTGAAAAATATTGTTTGTTACACACAAAAAAATCTTGCCGGGGCATACTGCGACAAGATTATAAATACACCTAATCAATATTGGCAATCTTGTCGGTATCCCGTACCGACTTAAAGATATTTTGTCCGAGGAGTATAATATAGTATAAGGCGTGCGGTGTCAAGGGGAAACTTAAGGAAAACAATGAAGGTATAGAAGATTTTTTATATTGGTAAAGAATAAATTTCACTTGACAGGAATGTGTAATGGAATTATACTTAACTTAGTTAAGTAATAAACCGAGTTAATACTAAAAGGTGGTGGCGATATGAAACTTGTAGGAAGCAACCACAATGATTTGATGGAGATGAATCGTTCTACCATAGTTAAAATTTTACAGGGAAGGGATTTTTGCTCAAGGGCGGATCTTTCGAGGTTGACAGGTCTGACTCAGGCGGCTATTACCAAAATTATTACGGCTCTGATGGAAATGGGGATTGTATCGGAGACAGGAATTATAAAGGGAAATGGAAACAGAAGGAGTATCGGGCTTAAGCTGAATGTTGAAAAATATAAGGTTGTCGGGGTGAAGTTTTCAAGAAGTCTATTTTCAGTCGGTGTCTTCGATCTTTCGGGAAAGATATATTATCAGAGCGAGAGTATCTGTCCGAAAGAAGAAAGGGCGGAAACCGTCATTGAACATTTAAAGAGCATGATAAGGGATGCCGTTTCAAAGTTTCAGAATGTGGTGGCGATCGGGCTTGCCGTTCCGGGACCTTATCTAAGGAAAGAAGGCAGGATAGCACTTGTTACGGGCAGACCTACATGGCATAATATCAATTTTTTTGAAGCTTTTCAAAATGAGTTTTCAATTCCGTTTTTTATAGAGCATGATGCGAGAGCCGGAGCTTTGGCGGCATGGTGGTTTGATAAGAAATCCAATGAAGCGAATACATTGGCTTACTTTCTGGTAGGAGAAGGAGTCGGCGCGGGAATAATAGACAGAGGTTCTTTGCAGGTCGGCGCGGTAGGAGCATCAAGTGAAGTCGGACACATCAGTATTGATGTAAGGGGTAAGAGGTGCGAATGCGGAAATTACGGCTGCTTGGAATTGTACTGTTCGGAGCTTGCCGTTTCAAAGCTTGCAAGAAAGAAGGCTTCGGAATGTTTTACAGATAAGAGTATGGTGATTAAAGAGGATTGTGAGCTGATTTTTGAAGCGGCAAGAAAAGGAAATCGGAATGCCGTTTCCGTTATGGAAGAGATTGCCGAGTATATCGGATATGGATGTGTAAATTTAATTAACGCTTACAATCCCGACATTATCGTAATTGGAGACAGTATTTCCAAGGCAAATGAATTGATTTTGCCGACGATTAAGAGAGTAGTAAAAGAGCGGATTTTTGCGGAGCTTTCAGGTAAGGTGGAGATAAAAATCAGTGAGATTGATACGGATCCTACTTTGTGGGGAGCCGCAGCCGCAGCGACAGATCATATTTTAAAGTCACCAAGTAAATATCTTGTAAATTTGTAAGATAGGAGGGTAGCAATATGGGGAATCCTTTCATTTTGGAAATGAAGGAAATTTCAAAGTCCTTTCATTCGGTGAAAGCGCTCAGTCAGGTTTCTTTGGATGTAAGGGAAGGAACGATACATTCCATTTGCGGGGAGAACGGAGCCGGAAAATCTACTTTAATGAAGGTTTTATCCGGTGTATATCCTCATGGGGATTACGAAGGAGAAATCATCTATAAGGGACAGGAGATGGCCTTTAAGAGTATTAAGGATTCGGAAAAGGCGGGTATTGTTATTATACACCAAGAGCTGACCTTAATTCCCGAGTTATCCATTATGGAAAATATTTTTCTTGGAAATGAAATTGTGGAGCGAGGGCTTATTGACTGGGATATGACAAGGGAAAAAACCCTTAAACTTTTGGAAAGAGTGGGTCTTAAGCTGTCTCCGGATGTGCTGATTAAGAATTTGGGTGTAGGACAGCAACAGATGGTGGAGATTGCCAAAGCTTTATCAAAGAATGTTAAGCTTCTTATTCTGGATGAACCGACAGCCGCCTTAAACGAAACCGATTCCAAAAATCTTTTAATGTTGATGAAAGATTTAAAAGAAAAGGGCATTACCTGTATTATGATTTCTCATAAGCTGAATGAGATTGCCGAGGTTTCAGATGCCATAACTATTATTCGTGACGGTCAAACGGTAGAAACTTATCCGGTTAAGTCGGGAGAAGTGGATGAGAACAGAATTATTAAAGCGATGGTGGGAAGACCGATTGAAAACCGATATCCTCCTCATACGCCAAAGATAGGAGAAGTGATTTTTAAGGTTTCAAATTGGAATATTGAAGATCCTAATATTCCTGACAGAATGATTTGTAAAAATTCGGAGTTTTATGTAAGAGCGGGCGAGGTTGTAGGATTTGCGGGTCTTGTAGGCGCAGGAAGAACAGAACTTATGCGTTCTATTTTCGGGCGAAATTATGGTATTTACCGAAGCGGAAAAATAGAGATAAAAGGAAAGCATGTAGAGCTGAAAACGGTTTATGAAGCCATCAATCATGGGCTTGCCTATGTCCCGGAGGATAGAAAGAATTTAGGACTGAACCTCCTTGACAGTATTGAAAAAACGATTACTTCCGCAAATTTGGAGAAGATTCTTTCGGGTATTTTAATAAGCTCTTTTAAGGAAAAAGAAGCGGCGGAAGACAGTAGGAAAACGTTAGGAATCAAGACCAATAATGTAGCGGACTGCGTGACGACTCTATCCGGAGGAAATCAACAAAAGGTAGTTTTAGGAAAGTGGTTATTTACAGAGCCTGAAGTTCTTATTTTGGATGAACCGACAAGAGGAATTGATGTCGGCGCAAAATTTGAAATTTATAAACTTATTCATGAGATTGCCGATCAGGGAAAGGCGGTTATTCTTATTTCTTCCGAACTTCCGGAATTGCTCGGAATGTCGGATCGTATTTATGCTATCTGTGAGGGAAGAATTACAGGGATGATAAGCAGAGAAGAAGCGACACAGGAAACACTGATGAGAAGTATGACGGATGCGGGAAGAGGAACAAAGTCGAAGGAGGAAAAGAGATGAAGAAAATAAAACAGTTATTGGGTGGAGAGCTTCACCAATATACCATGGCAATCGCCCTTGTTGTCCTGATTGTTTTTTTCAATATTGCCTCGGAAGGAAGAATGATTACTTCATCAAACTTCCAAAATTTGCTCTCCGGTAATTCTTATGTTTTAGTTTTGGCTATCGGAATGCTCATGGTAATTGTTGTAGGGCATATTGATTTGTCCATCGGTTCAGTGGCGAGTTTTTGTAGTATGTCAATGGCTATTATGGCAAAAACCTTTGGTCTTCCTTGGTATATTGCAGTGCTGATCGGTATTTTAACGGGTGTTATAATAGGCGTTTGGCAGGGATTCTGGATTGCGAAACTTGGGATACCGGGATTTATCACGACTCTTGGAGGAATGATGATTTTCAGAGGCGGTGTAATCTGGATTTCACAATCAATTTCCGTACCTGCACCGCCGGAATTAAAATGGTTCGGAGCAGGGTACCTTCCGGAATGGGGTCCCGATCTCGGAATAAATAATTCAACCCTCTTACTGGGAATTTTAGGAATTTTGTTTTTCGCTTATATACAGTTTAAAAAATATAAGAAATCACAGACCTTATCCGGTGCAAAAATAAGTCTTTCCATGGTAGCTGTGAGAATTTTGGCGGTGGCGGTAATAATCGGATTTCTTACATGGATTTTCGGAACCGGAAGATACGGTACTTCTTTTCCTATTCCGGGACTTATTTTACTGATTTTAGTGATTATTTATCATATTATCACCCAAAGGACTGTATTCGGAAGACATCTTTATGCGGTGGGTGGAAATAAGAATGCAGCGGCTTTATCCGGTGTAAATGTAAAAAAAGTATATTTCTTAACCATGTTAAATATGTCCTTTTTATCCGCGCTTGCGGGAATTATGTTTGTAGGAAGATCTACGGCAGCGGGACCTTCAGACGGAATAGGTTGGGAGCTTGATGCGATTGCCTCGGTATATATCGGAGGAGCGGCGGTTTCCGGAGGAACGGGTACCGTTATGGCGACTATGGTCGGCGGTATGATAATGGCGGTTTTAAATTCGGGACTTATGTTAATGGGTGTAGGAGCGGACAGAACGCAGGTGATTAAGGGTCTTGTTCTTTTAATTGCGGTAGCATTTGATGTTTATAATAATAAGGCAAACGGAAAGTCGATTACCAAGAGATTATTCGGAAAATAATTTGTAACCGAGTCGAAAGACTTAATTATAAAGGAGGAATTTATGAAAAAGAAATTGTTACTAATGACAGCTTGTACTTTAGCTATGTCTATGTTTTTGGCAGGCTGCGGCGGTGGGAGAAAGGCGGACGGTGAAGTTTCTAAGACGGCGGAGCCAAGTAAAGAGGTTTCTAAAGTAGATGAGAATAAGAGCGGATCTGCGGCGGGAGAGAATAAAGGTTTCCCTGCTGACGCTACTATCGGCGTTTCCCTTCCTTGGCTTGGAACTCAGAACTGGAAAGAAGCGGACGTGATGTTCAAAGAAGAGTTGGAAAAAGCCGGATTTAAGGTGATTCTTCAGGCTGCGGATAATAAGGTTGCACAACAGCAGCAGCAGATTGAGTCTATGATTCAGAATGGAGCAAAGGTAATCGTGGTCGGACCGATTGACGGCTCTCAGCTCGGAACCGTTTTAGAAGAAGCGGAAGCGGCAGGAGTAAGCGTTATCGGATATGACCGTCTGATTGAAAATACCACGGGTGTGGATGCGATTGTTCAGTTCGGTAGCGTAAAGACAGGTGAGATTCAGGCACAGGCTCTTTTAGAGGGATTAGAAAAAGAAAAAGGAGCGGGTCCTTATAATATTGAGTTGTTCGGCGGCGGACCTGCTGATCCGAATGCGCCTAACTTCTTTAAGGGAGCTATGAGTGTTCTTCAGCCTAAGATTGATGATGGAACTTTAAATATTGTTTCCGGTCAGCTCGACTTTACACAGTGTGCAACAACAGATTGGGATAATTCCAAGGCACAGGCAAGAATGGATTCTCTTTTATCCGGATTCTATGCCGATAAGGAAATCCATGGCGTACTTTGTCCGAATGACGGTATTGCAAGAGCGATTATCACTTCTTGTGAGCAGGCAGGTCAGAAAATTCCTGTTGTTTCCGGTCTTGATGCGGAGAATGAATCCGTTGAATGGGTATGGGCAGGAAAGCAGTATTCAACTGTTGCAAAGCCTACGGAAGCGTTGGTAGGAAAGACTCTTGAAGTAATTAAGGCTTTACAGGCAGGAAATGATATTCCGGCTTTTGATACTACTGTAAACAATGGAAAGAAAGATGTCGGAATTTATGAGCTTCCTCCACTTGTAGTAACAAAGGAGAATATAAAAGAAGCATTTGCAAATGATCCTTCCAGATTAGAGCTTTTAAAATAATCGGATAGGTTGAATTAGCTGTCACAGGATATGAAAGTCTTCTTGTGACAGCTTTTTTGTTTGAAGATATCGATTAAATTGTCGTGTATCGAATATTACTGACGGTGATGTGAGAGAAAAAAGCTCATAGACTATAAATATGAACTTTTCCCGCTCGACTTATTTTAGTAACGGCTGAGTAATGGAGGTAAGCTCTCTATTTAATGCAGGACGGTCTATTCGGTATACTTCCTTATCAGTATGCGGAAACAAGAAAAAACCCCCTTTTGAAGAACGTGCAGTATCTTCAAAAGAGGTAAAATATTTTAACAGTTTCAGGATATCAACCCGCAGCCTGTTTCTCTTTATAGTGATGAGCTTCCTCAAGCATCATATCCTTTACCTTCATAAGGCGAATCTGAGTGCTTCTTTCGTTCTCATCAAGCTTCATGCTTATCATTTTTATATTTGCCTGAAGCTCAGGTATCATAACATGTTCAAGAGCGTTTACACGGCGTCTTGTCTTCTCTATTTCGGCAGCCATAAGACTGCATGACTTCTCCACCTCAGCAAGCTTTATGAGGTCATTCTGAAGGTTTGAGAGAGAGAGGACGGCGGTGTCAAGGTCACTTGAAGTAAAGGCAAAACCGTAGGAGTAAATATCTCCCGCGTCGGGAGTCCTCGTCACGGTTTCAAACTGCGGTATATCCACACTCATTACATTTCTTGTGCTTACTTCGACGGTAAGCTCCTGCTTAGGAGCCATGAAAGCGACTCTTACGGTTTCATCGGACATGGCTGAGCGGGCGATTACAAAGTTTTTATTCGCATTATTCAAATCCGCTTCGACCTTTTCCCTGAGAGCCTTGTTCTGTCTTACCAAATCTAAAAATTCACGCATCAGCTCATCTCGTTTGTCCTTAAGGAGCTTATGTCCTCTGGTTGCCGTAACAAGCTTTCCCTTGAGCCTTGTAAGCTCCATTCTGGTTGCGTTAACCGTTGCCAAATCGTCACCTCCCTTGATAATTAGTGGTTGTGTTCATTGTATACGCACGTTATCCTTCATAAGCTCGTAAATGAGCTTATAAGCAAGCTTACGTTCATTCGTAAGCATTATGAAGTCGTTTGCGTTATCACGCATAAACGAACGCTACTCATAGACTTCGCTGTCGCGCAGTCTATTTCGTATCGTTACCCTTCATAAGCTCGTAAATAAGCATATAAGCAAGCTTATGTTCATTCGCAAGCATTATGAAGTCGTTTGCGTTATCACGCATAAACGAACGCTACTCATAGACT
>CAUUHV010000026.1:0-31611 GCA_963545085.1 uncultured Catonella sp.
GATAATACTTGAACAGCTTTTAAATAAATCCAATTCCCCCTATATAAAGGGGGAATTGATTAGTGAGGAAATTTTTAAAAGTCTGCTGCTTGAAGGCAGAAATGAAATAAATAACTGCATGGTTTACACTAAGGTTAAAAATAACAATATATTCGGAAGAAGTGCTTCAACATGGGAAATTGCGGAAAAGGAGAGCTGGTACGGTCATTATAAAAATAATGAAGGAAAATGGTTTATTTATCCTTCCATGGCAAATAAAAATATTAAAATAAACATGGCGTCAATAATCTACAGTATATATAATCTGGATACGAAGTCTATGACACAGAATAATATCGGTGCCGTTAAACTTGACGTAAATTTAAACAGGATGTTTATGTCCACATCGACAGACCGCGGCAATAATTCATTTGATATAATTTTATCCGATAAAGATAACAATATTTTATATTCAGAAACGACCATGGATTATAAGATTCAGGAAAAAATACTAAGTAATAAAGCTCTTAATGACGAGAACAGCCTTAATATAGATGATTATGTAATATACAATTTTAAGCTTAATAAGCTTGGGCTTACTGCGACTCTTGCCTTTGACAATAATGAATTAGTCAGTAAAAAAAGGCAGATAATAAACATATTTTTTCCTGTTTTGTTTGCCCTTATCTGTATCATAGTTATGATTGCGGGCATTTTTGCGAGACGTTTTTCGAAGAGGGTCAATCTGCTTGTAGATAAATTTAAGTCTGCCGAAACCGGTGACTTAAGTGTAAAAAAAGCTATATCGGGCGGTGATGAAATTTCGGTTTTGGATGAGCATTTCAGCCATATGCTCATTAAACTTGATAAGTTGATTAAAACTAATTATGTTCAGGAGCTTGACCGGAAAAAGCTTGAGCTTAAAAATCTGCAACTACAGATTAACCCTCATTTTTTGTATAATACTCTTGAAACGATAAGCGGTATCGCGGCTGTGAATAAAGTATTTATAATCGGGGATATATCCGGGAAATTGGGCGAAATTTTCAGGTACAGTCTCGGCAAAAATTATGGTGATTTTGTTTCACTGAAAGATGAGCTTAAGCATATAGAAAACTATATTTTTATCCAGAAAGTCAGATATGGAGATAAACTTGAAGTGTTTTACGATATCGAGCAGGAAACGAAAGACTGCCTTGTTCCAAGGTTTATTTTACAGCCTATAGTTGAAAATTCCATTTTACACGGGATAGCGCCGAAGGCTAACGGAGGTTCGATAGAAATTCATGCAAATTTGGAGTCCGCCAATCTCGTTATCAGAATAGAGGATGACGGAATGGGAATGGACAGCGGTCGTGTAAAGATAATAAATGACGCGATGAAAAATCCGACAGCTGATAATGAAGACGGTACAGGTGTCGGAATCAGAAATGTAAACCGGCGTGTTAAATTTGTTTATGGCGATGAATATGGTGTCAAATTGGAAAGCTCGGTTAATAAGGGCAGCAGTTGTATAATTTATTTTCCGGCAAAAAGCGCTTAAGACTTAAGTTCCCGTGTTTTTTCATAAACGCGCTTTAATCACGCTGCTTATAAGCCGTATTACATAAACAATAACGATGTGACGGAAACAGATGTGTTATTGGAAAGTATAGTCGCGTTTTAATGAAAAAATACGGAAGCTCAAGGCTAAAGAGGATTGATATGTATAAAATTTTAGTGGTGGATGATGAAAGCCTTATACGACAGGGAATAATAGCCCAACTTAGTTTTCTCGGCTATGAATTTGAAGGAATATTTGAAGCCGATACAGGTAAGTCGGCTATTCAAATTGCTGAAACGGCGAAACCGGATATAGTTATTACCGATATAGCCATGCCTGAAATGGACGGGCTTAGCTTTGTTGAGGAGGCAAAGGCGCTGAAAAAGAATACTAAGTTTATTCTTTTAAGCGGTTACGCGGAGTTTGCCTATGCTAAAAAAGCTATTTCACTCGGAATATCTGAATATTTGTTAAAGCCGGTATCCGTCTCAAATCTTAAAGAAAGCCTCGATAAGGTTATTACCGAGCTTAAAAATGAAAAAATAATAAAAGACGTTTCCATTCATAAAGGAATTTTATCAAGAGAAAAAGACGAATATCTTTTTGAAAAAGACTTCAACCTATTGATAAACGGCAGCGGAGCGGGCAGTTATCCGTTTCTTAAAGAGAATTACCCGGATTTACTGTGCAAAGATAAAGAAACAGGTTTATATTTCAGTTTAGGCATAATAAGTATAAACAGAAGCAGCTATGAGAGCGGAAGTTTCACGCAAAATGAAACGGAGCTTTTAAGGTTTTCCATAAAAAATGTATTTAATGAGCTTAAGACCAAGTCGGATAAACTGATTGCGAATAACCTGACTAATGAAAGTGAGCTGTTTATTTTATTATATTCTTGCAACGAGAAAAGCCTAAGAAAAGATGCCGAAAGACTCTTCTTAGGGATGCAGGCGGTGTTTGAAAAAAATATGGATATAATTTTATCCTTCGGTATGAGCAGGTCTTTGCGGGTAATCGGTGAAAAATGCAGAAAACAGGCGGAAAAGGCTCTAAATCAAAGAATACTTTTCGGCAGAGCGAGTATATATTTTTATGAAGATATGAAAACCGTACCGATTGAAAAATTTCCTATTTCCGAGCTTAACAATCTTGAAAATTATATCAAAAGAAAAGAAACGGATAAGGCAAAAAACACGGTTTTTGATATATTTTCAAAAGAAGCTCTCCAAAAATACGGAATTAACTATCTTAGGGTTATGTGGGTTAGAGTGCTTAATCTGTTGCTTAGAAATTTCACGGATTATGAAGAAGGTGATGTTGAACCGGTGCTTTCGGGGTTTTCCAAGTCGGGAAGATTTGAAAAGATAGAAGAAGTGAGAGAGGAACTTGGCTCCATAATTGAGATGATGGTCAGAAAAAACGGAGACAAAGAGAAAACAGCCGATGAGAAAATCTCGTCCGCCATAGAATTCATGAAAAATAATTTTAATAAAGATATAAGCATAAATGATGTCGCGGAAAGATATAATCTCAATATGAATTATTTTTCCGCGTTATTTAAGAAAAAGACAAACCGTTCGGCTATAAATTTTCTTACAGAGCTTAGGATGAGCGCGGCAAAAGAATATCTTAAAAACACCGATGAAAATGTAGCCGATATTTCAAAGAAAGTAGGCTATGAGGATACACAGTACTTTTTCAGGGTATTTAAAAAATCCGAAGGCATTACTCCACTGATGTACAGAAAGAGCGAGAGAAAGGACGGATAGGTATTATGGAAGAGTTATATAAGGTGAAAGGGCTGTTAAATGCAGGGTTCGTAGGACAGATTACTTATACCGTTTGTCTGCCCGCAAAGTGCAGTGAGCTTGATATATGTATGAAATTTTCAAAACAGCATTTTCCGTCGGCTGATATGGTGCCGTTGGAAGAACTGAAAGAATTTTGCAAAAAAGAATACGGGATAAGCCTTGGAGAAAATGATGACGAGGCGCTTGATAATTGCCTTAATAATATGAAGACGGAAATACATCTTATGGCAACCTTAAATGATGAGTTTATAGGCTGTATACATAAGCAATTGCTTGAAAGGCATATGATATTTTCGCCGTCCGAACTTTCGGAGGGCTGTATAAAACCGGCAAACCTTGAAGGAGTATTGAAAGTAACCGTATTAGTGTTTAATGTGCTTATGGATGAAACTCCTTATGAAGTAAGTGTTTCTATGAAGCGGGAGGAAAAATGATGTTTAAGAGATTAGAGCTTCACAATCATACAACGGAGTCGGACAGTTCGCTTACATGTAGAGAGTTGCTTGAATTGATGGAAGATGATAAGGTAGACGCGTTTGCAATTACCGACCATAATACCGTTTCAGGTCATTCTATAATAAAAGAATTGTTGAACAAGGGCGTGTATAACGCGAAATGTATTTACGGCATGGAGTATACCACTTATTACGGGCATATTTTATGCCTTAACCTGCCCGTGTATGTGCCTTGGGACTCAATAAACTTCTTTAAGCCGGAGCTTTTGTTTAACGCAGCAAGAGAAAAAGGAGCGTTGGTCGGTATTGCACATCCGTTCTCTTTCGGAGCTCCATTTGCGAAAGGCTGTAAATTTGAAATGAAGATAAATGATTTTTCGGCAGTTGATTTTATTGAGGTATTCAACAATCCCGAGCCGCTTCATGAGGTTAACGAAAAGGGACTTTTTTGGTGGGAAGAACTTGTTTTATCCGGTAAACACTTGGCGGCTACCTGCGGAATGGATCTTCACGGGAATTGGAATATGGGAAATCAGTATGCAACTTTTATAAAGGGAGAGCCTGAAGGAAATATTGAGCTTGAACTGGAAACGGCTATTCATAACGGGAGTACTTGGGTATCTAAAGGAATGTTACTTATATGCGATATCTCCGATGATAAGAAAAATTTGAGATTCAGGCTTTTTGATTCTAAAAAGCCGGGTTTCATTCCTTCTGAAAACGGCAAATATATATTCTCCGTTAAGACTGAAAGCGGGCTTTTTACTAAAGAAATAGAGGAAGGCTTCGAACTTTCCGTCCCTGTCAGTTCATTAAAAAGTGATACGGACAATATACTCATACCGAAATTATTTGTTAAGGATACAAGGATAGAAAATCTGATTTGCATATCCCCGGTGATATATCTGTAAAAGGGAGAATATTATTTATTTCCGCGACGGGGAACGTTCGCTTCGTGAAAAGTCTGACTGAAGAGAAACGATGTTTCAGCAGTAATTTGAGTTAAAAATTCAGAAATTTGTCAGTGAATTTTAATGGTTTTTGTCATTCTCTTATGTTAAAATTATAAAACAGGCTTTATGAAAAATATTTCGGAGGAGCGGCGATGAAATTTAACCGGGACTGGCTTGAAAAGAGGTGGGTTGCATATACCATAGCGACCTGCTCGGCTGTTGTTTTATATATGATACTCTCAAATTTGGGTAATATATTTTACGGGTTGAAGGTTATATACAGGATAGTGAGCCCTCTGGTGATAGGACTTATTACAGCATATATAATAAGCCCTCTTGTAAGTCTTATACGAAACAATCTGCTTAAAGGCATAAAAAAAGAGCATTTAAAGTCCAAATTGGCAGTTGCTTTTGCGCTCATCATAATAGTGCTTGTAATAGCTCTTCTTATGTTCGCTCTTATACCGCAGCTTTTTTTCAGTGTAAAAACACTTATAAACAATATGGATACCTATATAAGCTCATTGCAGCTTCTTTTGCATAATGTAAGCGTTGCCGCGTCTGAGAGAAATATAGATATCAGCGGAATAACCGGCATCGGCGACAATATATTAAAAACATTGAGTAAAATTTTCCCTGAAAATATGGACAGAATAGTTGCCACATCCGTAAATATAAGTAAAGCCATTTTTGATATGGTTATAGGGCTTTTCCTTGCTATTTACTTTCTTGCGGACAAGGAAAGACTTCAGGGGAGCTTAAGCAGACTTTTAAAGAGAATTATTAAAGAAAAGAAATATGCGGCATTTGCGAGCTTTTGGGCACGCTGCAACAGCATTCTTATAAGATACATAGCCTTTGACATTATCGACGGAATAATAGTCGGAGTAGCGAATTTCTTTTTCATGTCCATTATGAACATGCCTTACGCCGTACTTGTTTCGGTGGTTGTGGGAATTACAAATCTTGCGCCTACATTCGGGCCTATGGCGGGTTTTATAATAGGAGGATTTATCCTTGTGCTTGTGAACCCTTGGGATGCTCTCTGGTTTCTGGTTTTCACGGTAGTGCTGCAGACAATAGACGGCTATATCTTAAAACCCAAGCTTTTCGGCGGCACGCTCGGCATACCGGGGGTATGGATTCTTATTTCAATCATAGTCGGAAGCAGGATGTTCGGAGTGGCGGGAATACTCCTTGCGATACCTTTTGCAGCCATTGTGGATTTTATATATCATGATTTGATATTTCCGAATAAGGATAAGATTGCGGATAAAGCCGAGAAAGTAAAGTAAAATGTAATATGACAAAAAACAGAATATTATATTGTGCAAAAAGAATAAAACAGATGAAATAAACGAATACAAATTAGTGCAAAATTAAGAGGAGGTTTGACTTGTAATTTTATCAAATATACTGTATAATATCCCTTGCGTTTGAAAAACAGCGTAATGCGTCTTTAGCTCAGCTGGTAGAGCACCTGACTCTTAATCAGGGTGTCCAGGGTTCGAGTCCCTGAAGACGCAGCAAAGGTCCTTGTTTGACAGAATACTGTTGGGTGGGGGCTTTTTTTGTGTCTGAAACGGAATTGAAATGTATTGTAAAGTAATCAAACAAGCTTAGCCGTTGTGATTTGTCTTTTTTAGTGAACAACTCATTTATTTCCCTATGTTTCATCGGTATAAGACGATATATCGCGTACTTTAACTCGTAAAATATAAATTTATAAATATTATAAGCTCGCATTGAACATTCCTTTAATTCAATGATAAACACGCTGTCTCGCAGGGGCTCCGAAATGAATGCTATATAGCCTGTTACAATAGCGATGAAATGAAAATATTGCAGGCGAATATTGAAAAAGTAAAACAGGCGGAAGATTTAACAGGAATTTTTAAATAAAAAAATGAGGCAAGTTTAAATTATTGGTCGTTGACAGCCATTTATGTGTAGTATATGATGTGTGTGTATCAAAAGTTTTCACACAATTAAATGTTAAAGCAGAGTAGAAGAATTTGCGTAAAGTGTCGTGTGAACGGGGAGTTGTCACACGAACGAAGGATTGGAAATCTGCGATGGATTCTTCGCATCCCGCTGCTACAGCTAAGAGGTATATATAAAAGCCTCCTATGTAGCCACGGATAAACTGCAAAGGAGGTTAATTTCATGGAAAATGCGGCAAAAAGCGGCAAACGGAACATTTTTGTTTCATCGGCAAAAGAACTCGGAACTTTGCATACCGTAGTCTTTTGCGGTCTTATGGGCGGACTTAGTATTATTCTCACTATGGTTGCTTCCGTTAAAATGGGACCCTATATCAATATAGGATTTTCATGGATACCGAACCGAATAGTGGATTTTATGTTCGGACCGATAGTCGGTATGATTTACGGCGGCGCTATGGATATTGTTAAGTGGATGGCAAAGCCGGACGGCGATTTTATGATAATATATACGTTTGTGCCGATGCTTACGGGAATTATCGTGGGAACGCTGCTTTATAAGAAGCCTGTAAGTCTTGTAAGAATAATTATTGTTCAAATCATTATTAAAATTTTCATAAATGCCGGACTGAATACTTATCTTATGTCCGTTACGGGAGGCAAGGCTTTTATGGAGCTGCTTCCGTTAAGACTGCTTAAAAATGTTATAATGATTCCTATAGACAGTATGATTTTGTTTGTCGTGTTAACTACGGTGGCAGGTATTTTGCCTAAGCTTGGGCTATATAAAAGAGAGCCGTAGTTCAACCTAAGAGGTGAGCGGGTATGGAAAAAACAAAGAAAAGACCGATTGTAGCTGCACTCGGAAGAATCGCTTTCGGCAGAACCATTCCGGAGCAAAAGGAAAATGTAGCAAAGGCGGCGAATAAAATAGCTGAGCTTATAGAAGCGGGATACAGAATTGTTATAACTCACAGCAACGGTCCTCAGATAGGTATGCTCCATACCGCAATGACCGAGTATTCAAGACTTGAGCCGGAGTTTTCGGTAGCGCCCATGTCGGTTTGCGGAGCACTCAGCCAAGGGTATATAGGCTATGATTTACAAAACCGGTTAAGAGAGGCTATGCTTGACAGAGGTGTGTATAAGCCTGTATGCACAATAATCACTCAGGTGAGAGTGGATCCTTTTGACAGAGCGTTTAACAATCCTACGAAGGTTATAGGAAGGTATATGTCGAAGGCTGAGGCGGAAGCTGAAGAAGCAAAAGGAAATTTCGTAGTTAAAGAAGCGGAGGGCTATAGGAGAATAGTGCCTTCTCCCAAACCGATTGATATTTACGAGATAGATTCCATAAAAACTCTTGTTGACGCGGGACAGGTGGTTATAGCCTGCGGAGGAGGCGGAATTCCCGTTATGCAGCAGGGAACCGCCTTAAAGGGGGCGAGCGCCATTATAGAAAAGGACTTTACCGCGGCAAGGCTTGCGCAGCTGCTTGACGCTGAAGCAATCCTGTTTTTAACCGATAAGGATAATCTGTTTGTGAATAAGGGCGGGGCGAATGAAGCTCCTCTTAACGAAATAAGCTTGGATGAAGCAAGAAAGTACATAGACGAGGGGCATTTTGAGCCGGGACTTGACCTTGCGAAAATAGAAGCGGCTGTATGGTTCGTGTCTACGGGCAGCGAAAGACGGGCAATAATAACCTCTCTTGACAAGGCAATGCTCGGAATGAAGGGCAGAGCCGGAACTATAATAAAATAAGCTGAAAATATTATAAAAATAGAGCGAAGGATATTCCTCGCTCTATTTTGTTATCGTATCTATGGCTTCGACAAATGCCTTTGTGATAAGTTGAGGTCTTGTTATTATGGAGCCTACTACAACACTGAAGGCTCCTAATTCAAGCACTCTTTTAGCTTTCTCGGGAGTATTTATATTTCCCTCGGCTATTACAGGGTGCTTAGAACCCTTTATTATAGCCTTTAATATCTCAAAATCGTTTTCTTCGATTTTAAGGCCCCTGCTCTGCTCGGTATAGCCTACCATCGTAGGACTTACAAAATCAAAGCCTAAGCTGTCGGCAAAAAGCGCTTCTTCCACGGTGGAGCAGTCCGCCATAAAAAGTTGGTTCGGATATTTTGCTTTTACCTCTTTAAAGAAACTTTCAAGGCTTACCCCGCCCGGTCTTTTTGAGATAGTGGCATCCATTGCTATAATCTCCGGCTTAACCTCCATTAACTCCTCAATTTCTTTCATGGTAGGGGTTATATATACCGCGGAATTTTCGTAATCCCTTTTTACTATGCCTATTATGGGAAGATCTACGTTTTTTTTGATTTCCGTTATGTCTTCTTTGGTATTCGCCCTTATTCCGTAAGCTCCGCCTTCCTTTGCGGCTAAAGCCATTCTGCCCATTATGAAGGAGGAATGTAAGGGTTCATGCGGCAGAGCCTGACAGGAAACTATAAGCTTTTTTTCTAAATTTTTGACCTTGTCATTCATTGCGGCTTCTCCTTTAACAGCAAAATACCCGGTGGAAGTCAATGTCCGATGATGCTTTCAGGAAGTAATTCCGAACAGGTGATTGCCAAAGCGCCTAAGCCTATATGGCATGCTACGCTTAACGAAAGCGGGTGCATAGTAACCAGATAGCTCGGAAAAGCTTCCTCGACCTCCTTCTTCCAATCCTCCGCTTCCTCGGGATTGCCGCTGTAAGCAATGCCGAAACGAAGCCTGTGTTTGGCGTCATTTTCCTTAAATTTATTTTCCAAATCATGCTTAACGGCATTTATCATACCTTTTCTTGCCTGAGCTTTTCCCCTGCATTTGGAATAAGCGTCAAGCTTTGCGCCGTTTATCTGTAAAATAGGCTTGATATTTAGAATTGTGCCTATCGCTGCTGCCGCGGGAGTTATGCGTCCGCCCTTTTTCAAATATTTTAAGGTTTCGAGAGAAATATATACGGAAGCGCGAGAAGAATGCGCCTCAAGTATTTCCTTTATTTCGACGGCATTTTTTCCTATCTTAATAAGTTCCATCGCATCAAGCACCGAGTTGTACTGAATTATGGAGATTCTTTTGTTATCCGCAACCTGAACTTTTCCGCCATAATCCTCGGCAAGCATTATAGCCGTGGCGCAGGAGCCCGAAAGTCCGCTCGACATAGGGATATGAATTATTTCGTCATAAGTTTTAAGAAGTTCATCCCATAAATCGGTAACATCACCGGGAGCCGGCATGGAGGTTTTAATATCTTCGTCCTTTTCAAGCCTTTTATAAAATTCTTCCTGACTTAAGGTAATTCCTTCCAAAAACAGCTCATCATTTATATAAAAGGGCATAGGAACAACAAAAACTCCTAATTCTTCGGCTATTTCTTTTGTAATCCCGCTATTAGTATCGGTAGTTATCGCTATTTTCATGGGCGCCTCCTATCGTGTGGTAATCATACATAAAGTAAAATATCTGAAATTGACGGAATAGTCAATACAAAAATGGAGAAAGTTACAACAAAGATTGCTTAATCCTTCTGCTGTCATCATAAAGCTCGAACAATTCCGCTATGTAAAAAACGGTTTCATAAGAATTTTTGTCATTTTTCGTTTTTTCTTTAATTTCAGCCATATCTTCAAGTACGGGAACTAAAATATCAACGTCATTTTCCTCGAACATTTTTCTTAAAGCTTCATCGGCAAGCGCTTTGCTCTTTTCATGCCTGCCGGTTTTATTATATAAATGTATCAGTGTTTTTATCACGGCTTTTATATTGTACCAGGGAATATATTTTTTTCTGTTACCGAAGGATATTTCGCTCTCATTTTCAAGCAAAGCCTCAAGATTTTTAATACAGTCGGTTCCAATGAGTTTAGCTAAAAGGCTCATGCCCTGATTTTCAATCGGCTCTGAAACATAGCGGTTTTTCCGCCGCTCTTTAGATTCAAACAAATTTTTAAGCTCGGAAATTTTTGTTTCGTTTGTTTCTTCGCCCATAGATATTTCTAAAAGCCTTATAAACCGTTTGTTTTCAGGCATATCCATATTTATAGAGGTTTTAAGCTCCGAGAGCCTTTCGTGTACCGACCTGAATTTTTTTGAGGCTACAAGCTTTTTGCATTCCGCGGCTAATAAAAAGGTCTTATGGCTGCCGGCTTCAATATCGCCTTTTATGAAAGTAAAATTCATTCCGAGCCTGTTTGAAAGCATAGCAAGAGTTTTGGTACTCGGAAATATTTTACCCCGCTCAATACGCTGATAGTTTTCCGCGGAACATATACCTTCGCTTACTTCTTCACAGGTAAGCCCGAATTCTCGCCGCCTTATTTTCAGATAATCCGATAAAACGGTATATCTTTTTTTGCATCCGGCAGGTTTGGCGATATTATAAGAGGTTTCAATATCGAGATAATCGAAAATATTTTTCAGCGCCGTATATTGTTTGATATATATATCCTCCTCGCAGGAGGATTCGACATCCTTTATAAAAAACTCCAATATGGCAGGCAAATCGGATATCACGGAAGCCTTAACCATTTTTCTGACAGTATTCTTTTCTATTCCGAGCCTTTTATCCAAAGGAAAGTCATCTTTGGCGGCATTTAAGATAAAAAGAGCTGTTTTAGGAATCACTCTTCCGACTAAATCTTCATCAACGGCATTTTTCATTTTATACAGGTAAATTTCGTATAGCCTGTCTATAATCTCGGTTTTTTTCTCGGGATTTAACAAAATTTCCATATCGCATAAATTAAGAAGTAAATGCCACTCGAATGCGGATAAAAGAGGATTTTTATCGGAAATTTCGGATAATCCGAGTCCTGTGGCGGCTAAAGCGTTTTTAATATGAGTATATGCAAGCTCCGTATTTTTGTTACAGTATCGTTCAAGTACATAATTAAAAAAATCCCTGTAACTCTTTTGTATTCTCTCGTTTGTTAAAGCCATGAGATTAAATTCGTCTATTCCTTTTTTCAAACCTTTCCAATCACTTTTTTCCATACAGTTCAGACATTTTTCATACCATAAGAAAAACTCATGTACTTTTTCAGAGACGAGCATTTCAAAATGATCGGGGCAAAATCCCAACCTCTCTAAAATGGTGGAAAATATAAATATATCAAAAAGCTTTTCCCCGTTTTTGTATTTTCCGACTGTTTTTTCACCGCAAAGACCTTTAAATGCGCTCCTGTACGGAATATTCGTAGCCATGCAAATTTCTCTTATTATATAAGCCGGATTATCCCTGAATGTATTTCTTACGGACATTTCCTCTCCCTTTCAGCTGCTTGCGCTTGAATATCTTTTAATACCCGCTTTCCACATTATAACACACAGGCTCAGTGTAATTACAGGGGAGATAAAATACCATATTAAGAGGTTTTTGCTTATACTGCCGCCTATTATAAGTCCCGGAATGTTGGTAATTAAAAATACCGGCAGAATGAAACAGCCTATATCCTGAATTATTTTATTATAGATCCTCATCGGCATATTGTTAAAATCCCATATAGCGTCGCCTATCTGTGCGATTCCGGCGGTTGACATGGTCCAAAAGCCTAATAATCTCGGCATTAAAAAAATGGAATAAGTAAGAACCGTGCCTACCGTAAGGCAGCCTATGAATATTCCTATGTTGGCAAAACTGACGTCAAAGCCGCATCTGTGCCAACCTATGCCGAGCATGATAAATCCGGCGGTTACAGCGGGAATAGGAGTGGCAAAATCTATATATCTGAAAGTCACCAAAAATAAACCTGAAGCGGGCTTTGTTAAATATATATCTAACGTTCCCTCTCTTATGTAGTTTGTCAAATTCCAGAAATTGGTGTAAAAGGACATATAAATTCCCGTCATAACGGTATAGGTGCCTATGAAAACAAGCATATAATCAGGACTCATGCCGTTTATGTTTACGCCCGTTTTATATATAAGGAGTACATAAGTGAGCTTTACGACTAAAAATCCCGCCTCGACCAATACGCTCATGAGAAAGTTTACTCTATATTCAAGCTGACCTGCGAGAGAGTTTTTTGCGAATATAAAAATCAAAGTCAAATATCTTTTTATAAAATTCATTACACTTTAACCTCCTACAGCGACATATTTTTTTAGCCCCTTTTTCCAAAGAATGCCGGCGAAACTTCCGAAAAAAATAATCCAAAAAATTTGTATGCCGAAAGAGAAAAGAAGCGGTACAGCGGCTTCTTTTCCCGTTATGATTTCTACCGGAAACTGCAGCATATATTTAAACGGAAGAAATAATATAGCCCTGTTAAATTGTTCACCAAGTATATCGAGCGGAAATATCCCGCCGCTTATTACCGTAATTATTATGCTTATCGCCGGAAAAATTTTTGATATTTCAGTGAGCCACAGTCCTGAAAGCCCGACTATGAAGAAAAACACAAAGTTTAAAAGCAACGAGAATGTTATTGCCGCGATAAAGCAAATTATCCGGATTAAATCTATATTGAAGTATCCGAGTGCGTTAAATGCCGCAACAATCACTGCAAGTATAATTAAGAACAGGGCGGACAGGGAAAATCTTTCGCCGAAAAAGCAGGCTCCCCTGTAACAGCAATAATTTATAGGCTTAACTATATATTTATTGAGTCCGCCGTTTTTAATATCGTCATTCATTTCCCATTCAAAGCCGGTAGAAAGAAATTTTGCAGTTACTCCGACAAAAAACGTGTATAAAAGCATTTGATGATAGGTGTAGCCATATAGCGTTGCGTTTCCGGTGGTTTCGTAGATGGCTTTCCACATCGACACCTGTATAAGTATAGGAAAGATTGCTCCGAAATAACTGCCGAAAAAGTCGAATCTGTATTCGGTAGCCTTGGAAATTCCCATAAAAAAGCAGCTTATATATTTTTTCATAGTCATTCTCCGATTTGCTTCGCGCTTTGATATAAAAGAGCCACTCCGTCCTCTACAGCCACATCTTCCACTAAAAAATCCGCTATATCGTAAGTGGAGAGAAGCTCCGCCATAATTTCATTTATCCTTCTTTTATCGGCTTCGAGCGTAAGCATATTATCCTTAAATTCTTTTATATTGCCGTATCTTGAAAAATCATCATCAGGCTTTCGCTTAAAAGTAAGCTTGATTATCTTTTTATTTCCAAGGAGGTCTCTTATCTTTTCGGTTTCGCCGTCGTAGACAATTTCGCCGTGATTTATGACTATGGAACGCCTGCAGAGGTCATTTATGTCCTCCATATAATGACTTGTAAGGAGAATGGTAACCTGATTTTTCTCGTTGTATGTTTTTAAAAATTTTCTTATATTTTTCTGCGAAATAATATCAAGTCCGATTGTAGGTTCATCTAAGAACAGTACATCGGGCTGATGCAGCAAGGCTGCGATTATTTCCATCTTCATTCTCTCACCTAATGAGAGTCTTCTTACCTGAATATTCAAAAGCTCGTTTACTTCAAGCAATTCGGACATTTCATCAAGCCGATTTTTATAATCTTTATCAGGTATATTATAAATCCGTTTATTAAGCTCCATGCTGTCGATTGCCGGCAAGTCCCACCAAAGCTGGTTTTTCTGCCCCATTATAATGGAAATTTTTTCTTTAAATTCGTTTTTTCGCTCCCATGGGGTAAAGCCCAAAACCTCGGCTTTTCCGGAAGTGGGATATAAAATACCGGAAAGCATTTTAAGGCTTGTGGTCTTACCTGCACCGTTTTTGCCTAAAAACCCCACTATCTCACCTTTATCAATAGAAAAGCTCATTTCTTTTACGGCTTCTTTTGTGAGTTTTTTTCTTGAAAACAGATTCTTAAAGGAGCCTTTTAATCCCTCTTTCTTTTCGTAGTATTCAAAATTTTTACATAAATCTTTTATCTCGATTGCTTTCATAATCCCTCCTTCTTTTGAAAACAGGTTAGCACAGAGCGATGAGGTTTAACAGGTCGCGAAAAGGGGATTTTTAAGAGGTAAAAGTCCTGTTTTATGCCGTATGGCGCAACAAAATCGTTCGATTTTGTTGCATAAATCGAACGATTTATATATAATATAGTTAAAAAGAGATGTTTTCTTTTAAAACAATACTTATTGAAGTTTTAAGAAAGGGGGATTAGGTATGTCAATTACTGCAACCGAATTAAAAACTAATCTTGGAAAATATCTTATGCTTGCGGAAACGGAGGATATTTATATAACCCGTAATGGAAAAGTTGTTGCAAAATTGTCTAATCCTTATCAGGACAGAGTAGATGTTGCCAAGTCGTTATTCGGTATTCTGCCTGATGATATAACTTTGGAGGAAGCTATGGAAGAAAGGCTGAATGCAATATGAGAGTTTTAGTCGATACCTGCGTTATCATTGATGCGTTGCAGTCTCGCGCTCCGTTTGCGGAAGCGGCACAAAAGCTTTTTATACATTCTGCAAATAAGCAATTTGAGGGCTATATTACTGCAAAGTCGGTTACGGATATATATTATCTGACACATCGTTTAATACATAGCGATATAGAAACACGCAAAATTTTGAACAAACTTTTTATCTTGTTTCATTTATTGGATACTGCTTCCATAGACTGTAAAAAAGCAATATCTTCTGAAGTAGACGATTATGAAGATGCTGTTATGGTGGAAACAGCTATTCGCTCAGAAATGAACCTCATTGTAACAAGAAATGTGAAAGACTATACGAAAACTTCGGTTAAGGTGTGTGAACCCTCTGTATTTTTAAAGCTGTTAGACACAGAAAACGAAACTGATAGATAATGTGCTGAGTTCTTGTTTTTGCGGTTTGTGCACCTTAATTTCCGCGGTGGGTAAGCCTATAGGCAAGCTTCCCCGACACATGGCGACTGCCGCGGAATATATTACTTATATTAAGAGGTCTGTGACCTATGACGTGAATAATTCGGGCTTATACTTTCGTCAAAAATTTCCTCTTTGACAGCAGGGAAAACAAGTCTAATAATTCTCTGTTCTGATTGATGGACGTGTTAAGCATCTCGGAAACTGTGCTGTTTTGAATGCCATATACAAAAAGCTTATGAGGGATTTTTTCATATAAAATATTAAACTTTGTTCCGGACGGAATGTCAAACTGATGTTTGTCAAAAAACTTATCAAGAGCTTTTTTAATAATCATATTTTTCGGTAAATTCTCTTCTTTATAAGTATTCTGATATGCGTTTATTTTTTTATTGGGCAGCTCAAAAGGCTTTCCTTTGGAAATGAGCTTGATTCCGTCTTTAGACAGCTCATAATCGTCCACGTCTTCTGCTCTTGCCATATCATGTATCCAGCCGTTCTGTCCTACTCCGTATTTATATTTCTGGCGAACATCAAGTAAATGACCGTCCTTAAACTCAATATCGGTAAAGGCATTTTTTTTATAGATGCCTTTCTCCGAAAAGTATTTCATATCCGAGCTTAACATACCTAACGCAGCTCCCCGTTCGGTCGGAGTATTGCCTTTAGTTGCCTCTCTTACGCCTTCTGCAACCTTTTCTAAAACATTTTCTCCGTCTTTTGTAAAAAAGCTGCCGTCCCTTGCTTCCAAATCTCTCATATCATAACCGGTATATTTGTAAATTTTACCGGCTAAATTCCAAAGCCTGCTCTTTTCAAGGCTATACTGCTCAGACTTGCCAAGGGATGAAGCTGAATAAGCGATATGTAATGATAAAACATCCGCATTCTTACCACGGTTTAAAACATTCTCAATCTTTTGCTTTAAATTATCATCTATCTCACCTAAAACTGATATCCTGTTGGTATATAAATCGCTTCTAAAAGTTAGAGAAGCCTCGCTCGGAATATGTATGCCGTTTTCGTTAAAAAGTTTTGATATTTGAAAATCCATATTGAGCCTGTCATGAATCATGCGCCTGAAGCTCTCTATTTTTCCATGAATCCTGGGTGCTTCATTGCCGCGGTATGCATAGTCTATAACGGAATAACCCAAAGGTTTGCCTCCATTTAAAACTCTCATCTCGTTATTATATGCAGTCGTACGATTTCCCGAAAGAAGATCGCCGTCTAAAACCCGATAATGGACATAGGTCGGGTCAAAATATTTTCTTCTTATATGATCTTTTGGATCCGGAAAAGACTTATTTATGCGATTGATTTTTTCATATATTTTGTCAAGTTTATCCTTCAATTCTCCGGACGGACCTTTATATAAATTTTTAGCCGTTCGTCCTTCAAGCTGATAAGGAGAGCTGATAGAATCGGGCATGGCGGTTTTTGTAATATTCATTAAAATCTCACTTTCTTAACTTGCTGTTTTTGCAACGTGTGAGCTGCATGGTTAAGTCTACCATGCCGTACGTATTCACTATTTATCATATCGGATACTGTTTAAAAAAGTTTAAGAAGGAACAAACTGTAATTTGCCGATTTTTTATAAAAATGATTGAGTTTTATGCCGTTTTTTAATACTATAAGGATATGCTTGGAAAAACGAGAGTATCAGAGGTGCTATAAGCAAAACTTATGAGCGCGCGGAGTAATTTTGTAATATAAAAGAAACGGATGGGATATGCAGGACGAAAAGCTTATGAAAGAAGCGATAAGGCAGGCGAAAAAGGCTGAAAAAATCGATGAAGTGCCTATAGGATGCGTTATAGTGTATGAAGGAAAAATAATAGCAAGGGGATATAATAAAAGGAACAAGGAGCACAGTGTGCTTGCTCATGCGGAGATTTCGGCAATTAAAAAGGCTTGTAAGAAAATCGGCGACTGGAGACTTGAGGAATGCTCACTTTATGTGACGCTTGAGCCTTGCCAGATGTGCGCCGGAGCTATAGTGCAGTCGAGGATTAAAAGGGTTATTATAGGGGCAATGAATAAAAAGGCCGGCTGTGCAGGCTCAATTTATAATCTGCTTGAGGATGACAGATTTAACCATAGGGCGGAGGTTGTAAGAGGCGTTATGGAAAAGGAATGCTCCGAGATGATGAGCGAATTTTTTAAAAATTTAAGATACAAGTGTCAAAAGTATAAAAATCCGAGCGGAGCTTGCTTCGGGAAGGATTTATTATCTTTTGACACGCAAAAATATGAGTAAGTAGCCATTTTTGCAAAAAAATGAGCGGATTACTCATATTTTGCAAGGATTGCGAAAAGCAAAGCTGCAGCAATCCCGTATCAGCGATTGTCGAATACTTCCTACGTTTTCATCGGATTTAAGAAGCGGAAAAAAATAACCCCGACAAGAGGTTATGTTTAAAACCATGCGTTTCGCTTCGAAGTAATCTCATGAACGTTACCCGCGTTAAGAACTCGGTCCAGGCGCTCCTACGGCACATGAAAGATTTTGCTTAGTGCTGCTTCGTTCCCGACCTGACACGGTTCACAAGCTCTCATTGCGTAGGACCCAAACTTCAACGCCCTTAATTCGGGGCGGCTTCACGGGAAATACCCCTCAGACGAAACATCACCCTTGCTGGAGCGGATTGCAAGTACAGGGCACCGCTATCTCCCCGGCTGCATGGTAAAGACAGTATAATGAAAATCAGGGAAAGTGTCAAGAAGGGGAGAAAATTCGGTTAAACATAGGAGAAATAAAATCATGACAAAGGTATATTTTGTACGACACGCGCAGCCGGAACACGCATGGAAAGAGGACAGGACAAGACCGCTCACGAAGGAAGGAAAGAAGGATGCGGGAGTAGTGCTTGATTTTCTTAAGGATAAGGGGATAGAAGCGCTTTATTGCAGTCCGTATAAAAGAAGTATGGATACTATTGCGGGTACGGCAGCGTTTTTTGACAAAGAGATAGTAACGGACGAAAGGCTCAGAGAACGTGAGAAGGGAGCAAACGGGAATAATCACGATATGTTTAAAAAGCGTTGGAGCGACCATTATTATCATGAGGAGGGCGGAGAGTCGCTTTCAATGGTTCAGAAGCGAAATATAGAAGCTTTGAATGAAATTTTAGCGGAGAATAAGGATAGGGCTATAGTTATAGGAACCCACGGCACGGCTTTAAGCACTATATTAAATTTTTATGATAATAATTTCGGGCTTGATGATTTTTTGAGGATTATAGATTTTATGCCGTATATAATAGAACTTGATTTTGAGGGAGATAAGCTTATTGGGAAACATGAGCATTGTTATGTGGAGAAGGAGTTTAAGGGGAAGTGAAATTAAAATGGAATTTAGACCGGTGACTTGCCCTGCTTGTAAGATAGTCTCTCTAAAAAGGCGCTCTCGCTCGGTAGTTAACGTAGCGGTACTAAATTCACATTTCTCTACGCTTATGCTCATTAAGTACCGACGTTAACTATGCTTTTTCGAGAGACTATCTTAAAACAGGGCAAGAATTAAATTGTAATGCTGTTCGGTTATGAAATTGTTAATTCACGCATTTGAAGTAATTAAGATAAAATGAAATAAGATGATTACAAAAAATATTTTTGCAATAAGATTGTTTTTATAAAATGACATTCACATATAGATGGGAGGCAAATAATGGCAAAGAGCACGTGGAAACCGGGGAATATGCTTTATCCGCTGCCTGCGGTGATGGTGAGCGTGGCGGATAGGGAGGGAAAGCCAAATATAATTACGATAGCATGGGCGGGAACGGTATGTACGAATCCGCCGATGGTGTTCATTTCTGTAAGACCGGAACGGTATTCTTACGATATTATAAAAGATACGGGCGAATTTGTGATAAATTTAACAACTGAAGAAC
Organism: uncultured Catonella sp.; assembly: GCA_963545085.1. GTDB lineage: Bacteria > Bacillota > Clostridia > Lachnospirales > Lachnospiraceae > Catonella. Next base: position 19,364 of record CAUUHV010000026.1, read on the forward strand.
TGACTTTTGCTGCGGACTTTTGCGGAGTGAAGTCGGGGCGGGACTTGGATAAGTTTAAGGAAGCGGGGCTTACGGCGGTTCCTTCCGAAAAGGTGAAAGCGCCGGCAATAGCGGAAAGCCCGGTAAATATTGAATGTAAGGTCAAGGAAGTTTTAGAGCTTGGCAGTCATACGGCGTTTATCGCGGAAGTGGTTAATGTACGGGCGGACGAGAAATTTATGGATAAAACGGGGAAGTTTGACCTTAATAAGGCTGCGCTTATAGCTTATTCTCACGGAAGATATTATACGTTAGGTAAGGAGATAGGAAATTTCGGATATTCCGTAAGGAAAAAGAAGGAGAGTAAGGGAGATAAAAGGAAAGCTGCGGAGAAAACGGTTAAGAAAAACGGGCAAGGTAAAAGTAGAGAGGCAGGAATAAAGAAATCAAGGGTAAGTAAAAAGTGAGTTTTTATACTTTTGATACTTGTATAATATTGAAAAATGAAATGATAACAATATCTAAAAACAGTAACGCTTCGAATTATAAATGTCCAGATTCGCTCCGGTTTTTCGGACATGTAAGAATTTTTTTGTGATGAATTTTCTACGAAAAACCTGACACGCTCCGCTTAGGCATTTATAATCCGAAGCAGTCCTGTATCATTGGGTGTCAAATACTTTTGAAACCCACATCATGTTTTCAAAAAATTAAAAACCGAATTTCCGCCAAATTTACATTAAAACCCTGTGCAAAACAGGATTTACAGGGTATAATTAGAAAAGGTACAAAATCACTCATAACATAGGATACAAGTGTCAAACACTTTTGACATCCTAATCAATATAGGAAAAAAACGGATGAGGCATAAGAATATAACGCTTATAGGAATGCCCGGAGCGGGAAAAAGTACAATCGGAGTGCTGCTTGCGAAGGTATTGGGATATCATTTTATTGACAGCGACATAGTAATACAGGAAACCGAGGGAAAGCTTTTGCATGAGATAATAAAGGAAAGAGGAGTGGACGGTTTTCTTCATGTCGAGGACAGGGTAAATGCTTCTATTGAATGCGAAAATTCGGTTATAGCCACCGGAGGCAGTGTAGTGTACTGTGAAAACGCAATGAAACATTTAAAAGAGATATCTACGGCGGTTTATTTGGAGCTTGATTATGAGGCGGTGGCGATAAGGCTTGGAAACCTTAAAGACAGAGGAGTTGCTTTAAAAGAAGGACAGACACTTAAAGACCTTTATGATGAAAGGGTTCCTCTTTATAAAAAATACGCGGACATAACGGTAAACGTACAGAAAAATTCGGTTCAAGACTGCATGAGGGCGGTTGTAGATGCCCTTAGTTGACACTTATGTAAACAGAGTTTATAATGAGCGGATGTGTAGAGGAGTTCCTTTTTAGGATGGAGAGGTTTGGATGAATGAATTTGTAATAAAAGGCGGTAAGCCGCTTGTCGGCGAGGTCACTATAAGCGGAGCCAAAAATGCGGCGTTAGGGATACTTGCCGCGGCTGTTATGTGCGACGAAACCGTTACCATAGAAAATCTGCCCGAGGTAAACGATATAAAGGTGCTTTTAAAGGCAATAGAGGAAATAGGTGCTATAGTCGAGAGGGTGGATAACCACACCGTTAAAATAAACGGCAGTACCATAAGCGAATTTGCCGTGGACAATGAATTTATAAGAAAAATAAGGGCTTCCTACTATCTTTTGGGAGCGCTTTTAGGTAAGAATAAGGACGCTAAGGTAGCGTTTCCGGGCGGCTGCAATATAGGCAGCAGACCTATTGACCAGCATATAAAGGGATTTGAGGCGCTTGGAGCTGAAGTAAATATAAAAAACAGCATGATAGAGGTGAGTGCGGATGAGCTCATCGGAAACCATATATATTTTGATGTATCAAGTGTGGGAGCTACGATAAATATAATGCTTGCGGCAACTTTAGCCGAGGGCAGAACCGTGCTTGAAAATGTGGCTAAGGAGCCTCATGTGGTGGATGTGGCGAACTTCTTAAACAGCATGGGAGCCGATATAAAAGGAGCGGGAACGGACGTAATAAGAATAAAGGGAGTTGAAAAGCTTCACGGAAGCGAGTACTCCATGATACCGGACATGATAGAAGCAGGAACATATATGATGGCAGCCGCCGCCACAAGGGGCGATGTACTCATAAAAAATATAATACCTAAGCACATGGAAGCGATAAGCGCTAAACTCATTGAGATGGGCGCTCAGGTGGATGAATTTGACGACGCGATAAGGGTAAGCTCGAATAAAAGGCTTTCACACACCCATGTGAAAACTCTCCCTTATCCGGGTTTTCCTACCGATATGCAGCCGCAGATAACGGCGCTTTTAGCTACATCCGAGGGAACGAGTGTGGTTACGGAAAGCGTATTTGAGAATCGTTTCAAATTTACGGACGAGCTTGCGAAAATGGGCGCGTGCATAAAAGTGGAGGGAAATACGGCTATAATAGACGGAGTCGAGAAGCTTTCGGGAGCGAAGATGAGCTCACCCGATTTGAGAGCGGGAGCCGCACTTGTGATTGCGGCGCTTTGTTCGGAGGAAATAAGCGAAGTTGACCATATAGATTATATAGAAAGAGGCTACGAGAACTTCGAGGAAAAGCTAAAGGAATTGGGAGCGGATATAGCGAAAATTCCTACTGATGACGAGAAATTATTCAATAAATTCAGACTAAGGGTGGGATAAGCCCTAATCGAGACCGGACTTTAATAATAACAAACGGGAGCATACTTGCATGGCGGATAAGAAAAAATTGGTGGAAGAAATCACCTCGATGGATGAAGATTTCGCGCAGTGGTACACGGACGTGGTTAAAAAGGCGGAACTTACCGATTACTCAAGCACTAAGGGCTTTATGGTAATCAAGCCTTACGGCTACGCTATTTGGGAAAATATACAAAGAGAGCTTGACAGAAGATTTAAGGAAACGGGTGTTGAGAACGTATATATGCCTATGCTTATTCCGGAAAGTCTTTTAAATAAAGAAAAAGACCATGTTGAGGGTTTTGCTCCGGAGGTTGCATGGGTTACTCACGGCGGTACCGAGGAGCTTAGCGAGAAGCTTTGTGTAAGACCTACATCGGAAACTCTTTTTTGTGATTTTTATAAAAAGGACATCCGCTCTTACAGAGATTTACCTAAGGTATATAATCAGTGGTGCTCGGTTGTAAGATGGGAAAAGGAAACAAGACCGTTTTTACGTACAAGGGAATTTTTGTGGCAGGAGGGACATACGGCTCACGCTACGGAGGAAGAGGCGGAAGCAAGAACGGTACAGATGCTTAACGTATATTCCGATTTTCTTGAGGAAGAGCTTGCCATTCCTGTAGTAAAAGGACAAAAGACCGAAAAGGAAAAATTTGCGGGAGCAAATGCCACGTATACCGTGGAGGCTCTTATGCATGACGGAAAGGCTTTGCAGTCCGGAACAAGCCATAATTTCGGCGACGGTTTCGCAAAGGCTTACGAGGTGCAGTTTACCGATAAGGATAACACATTAAAGTATGTTCATCAGACCTCATGGGGTGTGACTACCAGAATAATAGGCGCGCTGATAATGGTACATGGCGATAACAGCGGACTTGTGCTTCCTCCTAAGATTGCGCCCACACAGGTTATGGTAGTGCCTATAATGCAGAATAAAGAGGGAGTGCTTGACAAGGCGACAGAGGTTAAAAATTCTCTTTCTAAGAAGTTCAGAGTAAAAATAGATGATACCGATAAGAGCCCGGGATTTAAGTTCGCGGAGCAGGAGATGAGAGGAATCCCCGTGAGGGTTGAGCTTGGACCTAAAGATATAGCCGCGGATAAATGTGTTATAGTAAGACGTGATACCGGAGTTAAGACGGAGGTCATTCTTTCCGAGCTTGAAAATGTACTTGAAAAGACACTTTCCGATATGCAGAGGGAAATGCTTGAAAGAGCTAAGGCACATAGAGAGGCTCATACTTATGAAGTGTCCGGTTATGAAGAGTTTAAAAAGACGGCAGCGGAAAAGCCGGGCTTTATAAGAGCTATGTGGTGCGGAGAAAGAAGCTGCGAGGATAAAATAAAAGAGGATACCGGCGCAACCTCAAGATGTATGCCTTTCGGTGAGAAAGAAATCGGAGAAACCTGCGTTTGCTGCGGAAAACCTGCAAAGAAGCTTGTATATTGGGGAAAAGCATATTGATAACGATAGATCTTCCTGAAAAAGTGAAGCTTATTATAGAGCGCCTTGAAAGTCACGGTTTTGAGGCGTACGCCGTTGGCGGCTGTGTGAGAGATAAAATACTTAAAAGAGTGCCTGATGACTGGGATATTACTACCTCAGCAAAACCGGAAGAGGTGAAGGCGCTCTTTTGTGTTACCATAGATACGGGGATAAAACACGGCACGGTTACGGTATTGATTGAAAAAGAAGGATTTGAAGTGACAACGTTCAGGCTTGATGGAGATTATACCGACGGCAGACACCCTGACAACATAGAGTTTACCGCTTCTCTTACAGAGGATTTAAAAAGACGGGATTTTACAATAAACGCGATGGCTTACAGCGAAAGAAGAGGACTTGTAGACAAGTTCGGAGGTACGGAAGACTTAAAAAACAGGCGTATTCGCGCGGTAGGTATACCGGAAGAGAGATTCGGGGAGGATGCTTTAAGGCTTTTAAGAGCATTAAGATTTGCGGCACAGTTGAACTTTGAGATAGAAGAAAATACCTATAAGGCTGTTAAAAATTTATCAAACACTATTGAAAAAGTGAGTGCGGAAAGGGTGGCAAAGGAGCTTGAAAAGCTTATTTTATCGAATAATCCAGATAAAATGAGGTTAGTGTATGAGAGCGGGATAATGTCCGTATGGCTACCTGAATTAAACGAATATTTTAAAAATGATACAGATAAAGCGGAAGTTTATTTAAAGGCTATGAAAAGTGCTTTTTATGCGGACAGGAAAGGGCTCTTGATGATAAGGCTGAGTCTCCTTTTGGAGCGGACCGGAGCGGAAGCGGCGTATAAGGCGCTAAGAAGGTTGAAACTTGACAATGAAACTGTAAGCGCGGTTAAAAAGCTTGTAGATTTATCTGAAATAAGCCTTGAAAAAGATGAATATGAGATGAGAAAGACGATGAGTCTTGCAGGGAAAAGGCTTATGCTGCTTTTTTTTGAGGCAAGGCGGGCAAAAGGACTTGCGGATAAGAGCTTTTTGTATGAAAATATAATAAGAAGAGGCGACTGTACGGAAATATCCGAGCTTAAGATAAACGGAAATGATTTAATACAGCTTGGTATACCTAAAGGGAAGATGATAGGAGAAACTCTTACAAACCTATTGGATAAGGTGATAAAAGAACCGGAGCTTAATACGAGGGAAGGACTTATAGCGGAGGTGAAGCTAAGTGAGGGGAAGTAAATGGATTCCGATAGCGATAATAATTATTCTTGCGGTTATGGGAATAGGCGTAGGATTAACAACCATTTTTCCTAAAAATAAAAATGAGAAGGAAGGTAAACCTGCGCTAAAGGCGGAAAGTCCGTCCGTAATCCGGGAAATTGCGGATGATACGCCTTTTCTTACGGGTGTACTTAGAAGCGTAGACCGGGATAACGGGAAAATAAGCGTATATATGCTTTCAGAAATGAAAGAGGAAATATTTGATTTTGATAACATTACTTCGGTAAAAAGCTATTATGACAGGGAATCCGTAATGGAGGAGCTGCCACTCGGAAGCGTGGTGGATATGGCGCTTAGAGAAGGCGGACCGATGCTTGATAAGATTGCCGTAAATAAAGAAGCGTGGGATTATAAGGGAGTGAAAAATCTTGAAATAAATGATATTTCTTTTTCTATGAAAATAGGAGAGAGGAAGTATATGTATGATTCGGGAATTACGGTTATAAGCGGCGCTGAGCAGATAAAAATTCAGGAAATAATACCTGATAAGGATATTTTGGAAGTAAGGGGAATAGGCGAAAAGATAGTGTCGATTTCGGTAACGGAAGGGCACGGAATGCTTGATTTTATAAATTATGATGAATTCCTGGGCGGCAATATCGAGGTGGGTTACGAAGTATTTGACGATATTTCGGAAAATATGAAATTTACGTTAAGAGAGGGCTCTTATAAGGTTTTTATGGAAAACGGCGGACTTACCGTAAATAAGGTGGTGGATATAAAAAGAAACAGAACGGAAGTGCTTGATATAGGCTATCTTGCTGCGGATATGACAAGGAGAAGCAGAGTTAAGTTTAAGTTGGAGCCTAAAACAGCCGAGCTTTTTATAGACGGAAAAGGAGTGAATTTTTCAAGAGCTATGAGCCTTGACTACGGCGAATATATAGTAAAAGCGAGCGCGGAGGGATATACGGATTGGGAGAGGATAATAACCGTTTCCACTCCTAAGTCTACGATAAATATTTCTCTTGTGCCCGAAAAAACCGAGGATGAAGAGAAAGCGGACAAGAAGGATGACGGCATGGATGAGCCGAAGCGGGAAGTAAAGGGCGGTGATTCTGCGGCAGATAGCGAGAATAATGAAAAAAACGGAATAAATGATAATGGGTCGGATGAAACCGATAATGAGGACGAAAATGATAGAGAAATTGAGGTAAAGGTGGATAACAGCAGGATTATTTCTTTCAGAAATCCCGCAGGAGCTTCGGTTACTTTTGATGGAAAGGAAGTGGGAACGGTGCCTTGCGATATAACAAAGGTTACCGGAGAGCATAGCGTAACTATCTCAAAACCGGGTTACATTTCCCAGACCTATACCGTAGATATAGCGAATGACGGAGAGGACGCTATTTTCAGCTTCCCGGAGCTTACGGAGAGATAAGAATTATTCCGTAGCCACAGCCTGAAAACCTCTTATCCCGTTTTATCATGCGGATTAAGAGGTTTATGCACTATGTGCGAATAATTCGAGCTTAAAATGCCTTGACTTTATCTCATAGGCTATTTATAATAATATGGCATTAGGTATTGCAGAATGCGTGTCCACGTAGCTCAGCAGGATAGAGCGACCGCCTCCTAAGAAAGTGTTGAAACATACACCCCGGAGGAAAAGGAAAACGGTAACAAGTAAAATTAAATATAGATTTTCTAAATGTCGCTATAGCTCAGCTGGATAGAGCGACCGCCTCCTAAGCGGTAGGTCGGAGGTTCAAATCCTCTTAGCGACGCCAAAAACTCCGCCGAAAACGTTGATTTTTCAAGGTTTTCGGCGTTTTCTTTTTCCCAAGAAAAATCGAACACATAACAAACAGCGATTAGCAGGAAGCATTTTTGCTAATCGGAAGTGACCATGGTGAACTCGAACGATTGATTTTTGTCACCGATTAGCTTGCTAATGATTAGCAGAAAATTTTCGATTTTTGCTAATCAAACTGCCTCTCCTGCTAATTTGCCGAAAAATCATGCAAAAAACCTTGCTAATCGAATGGGCGAATGTTACCGAGTAAAAGGAATTTTTTTGAAGTTTATTTCGTCCTTTTGCTGGCATATTTGAGGGGGGTACACCGCTTCTCGTATAATGATGTTGTAAGGAGGTGCATCGTATGAGAGAAAAAACATTTCATGTTTATGTGGATAGCCATGATAGAAGCCTTTTGCTTCAAGGCCTTGTAGAATTGAAAAATCTGTTGATCCAACAAGGCAGATATACGGACTGCGTGGATGAACTGATTTTCAAGGTAATCAATGCACCCATAAAGAAGTTCAAGATTGATAGACATTAAAATATGTAAATCATAGGTTACAGATAAATAATTCCGATTGATCTTTTAGTTTGCCATATAAATGAATACTGCTTTACATAGCCGATTGGTATAAAAACCAGTCGGCTTTTTTGCGTTCTGGGGAACTTTACATAGCCGCCCTGACAAGACGGCTAAATCTAAAAGAAAGGAGGACGCACCTATGTCAAATTGCAAAGTGATTGCTCTGACCAATCAAAAAGGTGGCGTGGGAAAGACAACCACAGCAGTCAACCTGGGTGTCAGTCTAGCAAAGCAAGGAAAGAAAGTCCTGCTGATTGATGCAGATGCACAGGCCAACTTAACCATGGCTCTGGGGTACAGCAGACCAGATGACATTCCCATAACTCTCTCCACGGTGATGCAAAGTATTATCGACGATAAAGCCTTTGATGTTTCACAAGGCATCCTGCATCACAATGAGGGCGTGGATCTGCTTCCGTCCAATATTGAGCTGTCTGGCTTTGAAGTCAGGCTGATCAATGCCATGAGCCGTGAGCGTGTCTTGAAAACCTATGTGAATGAGGTTAAAAAGAATTACGACTATGTACTGATTGACTGTATGCCCTCTCTTGGCATGATTACCATCAATGCTTTGGCGGCGGCTGACAGTGTGGTTATCCCAACACAACCGCACTATCTTTCAGCGAAAGGTCTGGAGCTGTTGCTTCGCTCAGTTTCTATGGTCAAGCGGCAGATCAATCCTAAACTGCGGATAGACGGTATTCTGATGACAATGGTAATGCCCCGCACCAACATTTCAAAAGAAATTACCGCTTCGGTGAAAAGTGCATACGGGCAAAGGATCAAGGTTTTTGATATCGAAATCCCCCATTCCATTCGTGCAGTAGAAGCTACCGCAGAGGGAAAGAGCATTTTTGTTTATGACAAAAGCGGAAAGGTAGCCGCTGCCTATGAACAATTAGGAAAGGAGGTGGCAGAAATTGGCGAGAAGCAACGGACACAAAATCGAGCTGACCGCATACGATGATCTCTTCCAGACGGACGAAAGCCGTGTGGAAGCAAAACTGAGCAAGATACGGGACATTCCGATTGCGGAAATTGACGAGTTTCCAGATCATCCGTTCAAAGTTTTACTGGATGAGGATATGGAACAGCTTGTTGAGAGCATCAAGCGAAATGGAGTGATGACCCCGGCAACGGTTCGGCTGAAAGAGGATGGGCGGTATGAGCTTATCAGCGGCCACAGGCGCAAAAAGGCATGTGAGATTGCTGGGCTTGAAACTCTGAAATGCGAGGTGAAGGAGCTAACCCGTGACGAAGCCATTATTGTGATGGTGGAGTCCAATCTGCAAAGATCAACGATCTTACCAAGTGTTAGATGGTGCCCTTAGTTATGGGCAGCAAACCGGTTGGGCTGAGTGAGCTGGTGAACACACGGAAAGCACCTACAGAGTTTTTTAATCTGCCATATTGTTTTTTGTTAGGTATTGTAATAACAATTTGAACTGCCCTATTGACAGCGAAAGTACTTCATGGTATATTGATACCGGTGGAATTGATACCAGTAGAATTAACTTGTGGAGGTGATGTAATGGCAAAGCGCATAGAAGGTGTAACAGAGAAACTGTTGGAGTGTGCAAAAGAAGAATTTTTAGCCAACGGTTATGAAAATACTTCTCTGCGCATCATTGCGGAAAAGGCCGGATATACCAAAGGTGTCATCTACATCCGTTACCCCGACAAAGAAAGCCTGTATCGTGCTTTAGTAGAACCTGTGGCAGATGGTCTTTGCAATTATTTAAAAAATGCTTTGGAAGGCTTCAAAGCTCTGCCGGGCGAAGTGCAGAAAGCGAATGAAAGGTCGTATGCAGACGAAGGATTTCAAAAGTTTTTCGGGTATATCTATGAAAATTTTGATATATTCAAAATCCTTTTGATGAGTGGGGAAACGAAAGTCTATCAGGAATTTTTACACAGACTTGTTGAAATTGATACAGATTGTACCACGAAATTTATTGAGCAAACGAATAACGATGCTTTTTCTTCTGGAAGATTAACACCAGAATTAGCACACATCTTATCATACGCCTTTTACTCAGGTTTATTTGAAATCGTGATCCATAACATGCCGCAGGAACGGGCATCTGAGCATATCGGCAAGTTAAGAAAATTTTACAACACTGGTTGGAAAACGATTTTTGAGGGTGATGAAGCAGAGCAAGTGAATGGAGAAAGGGGGAGTGTTTCTTGACTGACACTGAAACTTGGGTAGACACCGATGGATGGGTTTATTGCCCTGCTTGCGGAGCAAAGACTCGTACAAAAATCCACCCGGATACCGAGGCGCACCGATGGCCGTTATATTGCCGGAAGTGCAACCGGGAAAGCATTGTAGATATTAAAAATATGGTCATTCAATTATCATCCGAGCCAGACGCAGCGACGCCGAGCCGATAATTTGATGGAACGTAATTCCTCAAATTATCGGCTTTTCTTTTTTGCAAAATGGTTAGCTAAATCTAACCATGGTGAGAACAAGGAGGTTTATTATGGACAAAAGGAAATTAGAAAATCCGTTATCCCGGTTAATGGGATTGGCGGGGAAACAAAAGAAAAAATATGCACTATCAATCGTTCTGGCAATCTTGGGTGTTGCGGCTGGAATTATTCCTTATTTTGCTGTTGCAAGAATGCTGATCGCACTGATCGGCGGCACAAAAGAGATTTCATTCTTTGCCGCATACTGCCTGATGGCGGCAGCTGGATATTTGCTGAAAGTGCTGTTTTCCATTTGGTCAACATCCGTATCGCATACCGCCACCTTTGAGGTTTTGAAAGAAATTCGCAAAAAACTGCTTTCAAAACTCTCCCGCCTACCTATGGGTGTGATTTTAGACACCCCTTCCGGGCGGCTGAAGGATACCATTGTTGACCGTGTCGAGGGATTGGAAACAACATTGGCTCATATGATACCGGAAATATCGGCGAATATGTTGATTCCCGTTATCCTGCTGATTTATGTTTTTGTTTTGGACTGGCGGATGGCTTTAGTTATTCTGATTACTCTACCCCTGGGAATGTGTTTTGTAATGATTATGTTTCGCACCTATCCGGCAAAGTATGAGGGTTCCGTTCAAGCAAGCCAGCAGATGAATAATGCCGTTGTAGAGTATGTAAACGGTATTGAGGTGATAAAAGCATTCAGTCAAAGTGCAAAATCATATCAAAAATATACAGATGCAGTAAATTATGATGCGTCTTATTTCTATAACTGGATGAAAAGCTGCCAGTGGCCCATGTCTGCTTATACTGCCATTTGTCCTGCAACACTTTTAACCGTACTGCCCATTGGGTTCCTATTTTATGCGGGTGGCAGTCTTGCTATGACGGATTTTATTACAGTTATTATTATTTCTTTAGGAATCATCGGCCCTATCCTCGCCGCCAGCAATTATATGGACAGTATCGCCGCAATGGGAACGGTAGTCGGCGAGGTCTGCGGAATTTTGGATAAGGAAGAACTGGTTCGCCCGATGGAAGAAGTCGAGTTGAAGGATTTGACCATTGAAATGAATCAGGTGACATTTTCCTATCATGCGGATAAGAAAGAGATTTTGCATGGAATTACGCTGAAAATCAGACCCGGAACTGTGACCGCATTGGTTGGACCGTCTGGTAGCGGAAAAAGCACCATTGCAAAGCTGATTGCAGGATTTTGGGATGTGGGCGGAGGCGAGATCACGCTTGGCGGCTGCGACCTGAAAAAAATACCGCAGAACCAGCTTGCAGATCATATTGCCTATGTATCACAGGACAATTATCTGTTTGATGATACGGTGCGGGAAAATATACGCATGGGACGGAAAGGCGCTACGGATGCCGAAGTAGAACAGGCCGCAAGAGATGCGGGCTGCGATGAATTTATTCGGGAACTGGAGCAGGGATATGACACTCGTGTCGGCAGCGCCGGTGGTCATTTATCTGGCGGTGAACGCCAGCGAATTGCCATTGCCCGCGCTATGCTGAAAAATGCTCCTATCGTAATTTTAGATGAGGCCACCGCATATCTTGACCCGGAAAATGAGGCTGTTTTACAGACGGCCATTGGAAAGCTGGTTTCTGGAAAAACCTTGATCGTAATCGCACACCGGCTCTCCACCATTACCGATTCCGATCAGATTGTTGTTGTAAAAGAGGGCAGAATTGAAGATATAGGAACGCATGATGAATTGCTGCACAGGTCTCCTTTGTATCAGGAGATGTGGAACGCGCATATTGGAGCAAAGGACGGTGATTAAGAATGATTGGCGTATTTAAGAAGATTTGGAGCTTTGCTGGTTCTGAACAAAAGAATATCCGCAATTCGATTATTTGGGGATTTATCAATGCAGTTTTTTATGCGGCTCAACTTGGCGCACTTTTCATGATTCTGGATGCACTGGTAACAGGAAATACAGATAACTCTGCTTCGTTGGCTGCATTTGGGATTATGGTATTAAGCATTGCCGGTAGAATCGTGACACAGTA